>CAVUBL010000011.1:347500-586568 GCA_963739795.1 uncultured Acidobacteriota bacterium
CATTGCGGGTCGGCAGGTCGTAGGGAGTCTCGGAGCTGGGAGGAGGCTGACGACATGACATCAAAGAAGGGTCCGTTCGCGTTCTGGATCTCGGCGGTGGCTCTAGGGCTCGCCCTGGGCATGGGGCTCGCCTGCGGGCCGGGCGCGAGCCCGAGCCGGGAGGAGGGGAGACAGACGGCGGCCGGGGCGGATGCCGCTCAGGCGGCGACCCCCTCGGAACCCGCGGCCGCGGCCGCCTCTCCGGAAGCTCCGAGCTGGCTCGGAGGCTTCAGGGTCGGGCACACGCTCGACGCCGACGGCACCATCCCCTCCGCCCAGCAGGCACACGATTTCACCCCGGGCGAGACCGTGTACGTCTCGATGGAGGTCGGGCATGCCCCCGCCGGTGCCTCCGTGCAAGTTGCGTTCGAGGATGCGTCGGGCCAGGTGGTGGCCCAGGACGAGAAGAAGGTCCCCTTGGGGGCGACCTCTCTCTACTTCGACTCGGGCGACACGTCGGGCTGGATGCCGGGTGACTACCGGGTAGAGATCTCCGTCGGAGGCCGGAGCGTCAATGCACAGCACTTCAGCCTGAAGCCCGTCGACGGAGCTCCGAAATAGGCCGAGCGCAGGCGGGCCTGAAACCATCTCGGCCAGCGGGCGTAGGATCGGGTACAAACGACCGGAGGCTCCGTGATGCGATACAAGCCCCTTCTCTTCGCCGTCGCCTGCTCGTTGATCCCCAACCTAGCCTGCCGCGTCGTGATCGCCGGCAGCGACTGCAGCCATACCGCGCCCCGCCAGGCGTCGGTCGACGCCTCGGGCGCCTCGCGCCTGGTCCTCGAAGCGGGCGCCGGGAGCCTCGAGATCCGTGGCACCTCGGGTCTGACGGAAGTGCGGGCCCACGGCACGGCCTGCGCTTCCCGTGAGTCGCTGCTCGATTCGATCCAGATCGACGCGGAGCGCCGAGGCGACACGATCTACGTCACCACGCGCATTCCGGACATCCACTACGGCAGCGCCGCCCTCGACCTCTCCCTCGAGGTGCCGTCCAGCCTCGCCATCGAGGGCCGGGACGGCAGCGGCTCCGCCACGATCCGGTCGGTCGCCTCCCTCGATTTTCGGGACGGGTCAGGATCGCTGGAGATCTCAGACGTGGCCGGCCGGACGCGTGTTCACGACGGCTCCGGCAGCCTTACCGTCCTCGGCATCGGCGGCGACCTCGAGATCGAGGACGGCTCAGGCTCGATCGATGCCAAGGGGGTGACCGGCAACGTCCGCCTCACCGACGGCTCGGGCGGCATGACCGTGGAGAACGTGGACGGTGATGTAACCGTCGACGACGACGGCTCGGGGGGAATCGAGATTTCCCAGGTCGGAGGAAGCGTCCTCGTGCGCAACGACGGCTCCGGGAGCATCCAGGTCCGAGACGTCCAGGGGGACTTCACCGTAGCCCACGACGGTTCCGGTGGCGTGGACTACGACGGCGTCCACGGCCGCGTGTCGATCCCTCGCTGAGCGGCCGCGCCTATCTGGCGGAGCGACCGGCCACCGAGGCGGGGCGGCCGAGGGCTGCTGCCCGGGCCCGGTCGGCGGCGGCGGAGGCGGCGAACAGCACCGTGACGATCCAGACCACGTAGGCGAGGCCGAGGTGGACGAGCTGTAGCCAGACCGGCGCGGCCAGGCTCACGTTGAGAAGGCCGGCGCCGAGCTGAAGTACGAAGACTCCCGCCAACCCCACCGCGAGCCGCGCGACCCGCGGCCCCGGCCGGAGCACGCGAACGGCTGCAGCCATGGCGGCGAGGTAGGCGCCCACTCCCACGGCCAGGAAGGGGTGGAAGATGCGGAGGCGGACCAGGAGGCGGCCGGCGGGCGAGAGACCTCGGACCACGTCGTCGGTGAGGCTGGCCACTGGGAAGAGAGTGTCTCCCAATGCGGTCACGGCGCCGCTGGCACCCAACACGCACAGGGCGCCGAGCCCGAGCGCCAGCAACCAGCCCGCCACCCCCTGGCCCCGGAGTCGTGGTGTCTCGACTCCCGAGGCCCACGCCGCGGTCAGGGCCAGCGACGCGAGCAGCAGAAAGGTGTTCACCAGGTGCGCCGCCATCACCGAGCCGCGCAGAACCGAGGCATTGCCGGCGACCAGGTCGAAGCGCACCAGGCAGGCGCCGATCAGAGCCTCGACGACGGTGAGAACCAGGGCCGCGAACGCGGCCCTCGGCACGCGGTGGTAGCGGCCGAACCGGCGGATCGCCCAGAGGACCAGAGCCAGCACCCAGAGGCCGATCAGGCCGCTGGTGACGCGGTGGGTGAACTCGATCACCGTCGCCACAGCGGGTGCCCGGGGGACCACCTCGCCGTTGCACAGGGGCCAGTGGTTGCCGCAGCCGGCACCGGAGCCGGTCGCCCGGACGAACGCGCCCCAGACCGCGGCCAAAACGGTGTAGGCCAGCACGAACCAGGCATAGGTGGCGAAACGTCGGGATCGGGACATGGTCGTCTCCCCAGGCTCTGCTTCACCCATCAGACCACAAGCCTCAGCGGGCAAGGGCAAGAGGCTCCTTCAGCAACTCGGGAGCGGGGTGGGATCTTCCCTCGTCCCGTAGATCCCCGGCGGGACGGCTCGCGACCCGGCCCCGCGCCGAGCTCACCAGGAAGACTCCATCCGCCCGGTCCAAGGGCCCCCGGCGTAGCTCGGCGGGTGGGCACAGGAGGCTCTCCCGTCCATGATCCCTCAGTTGATGTAGCCCAAGGCGCGGAGGTGCTCCTCGGACTCGGCGTCCAGCGTTGTCGGCGGGATGTCGGAAGCCGCTCGCAGCCCCTGGCGCACGGTGTCCAGCCAGGTGGCGAGCTCCTCGGAAGGCTCCTGAGCGCCGGCGGCGAGGTCGCGGCGCTCCCGCGGATCGCGGGCGAGGTCGTAGACGTGGACGCGCCCGTCGCGCAGGTCGAGCACCTCCTTGTGGTCGCCGGCAATCCGGGCCACCTCCAGGAGGCCGTTGAGCCGTGCGTCCGAGGACTTGTGGGCGATCTGGACAGCTCCCTTGTGGGCCTGAAAGAACATCGTCCGGCGGGCCGGCGCGGGCGCTCCGTGGAAAACCGGTGACCAGTCAAAGCCGCGGAAGCTCGTGGGCGCAGGCAGCCCGAGAAGCCCGACGACCGTCGGAGCGACATCCAACAGCAGCGCCGGCTGTTCGACGGTGCCCGGTGGGATCCGCCCGGGCCACACGAAGCCCAGGGGCACGTGCAGACCGCTTTCAAAGAGGTGGCGTCCGTGCCCCCAGTAGGCGTGGCCTCCAAGGCTCTCTCCATGATCGGCGAGGAACAGGATCAGAGTGTCGGCGGGCAGGCGTTCCGGGCTGCCGGAGAGACGGGAGAGGAGACGCCCCACCTCCCGGTCGTCGAAGGCGATCTCGGTGTCGTAGCGGTCCGCCTTCGAAGCGGAGCCGCCCTCGGGGATGCCCAGCCGCTCGGCGAAGTCCTCCTGGAAGCGGTAGGGCGCGTGGGGCTCCACGTAGTGAACCCACACGAAGTAGGGGCGGGTGGGCCCGTCCGCAAGATAGTCCTCGATCCAGTCGCCGGCCGCGGCGGTGAGGTCCTCGCCCGTGGCCTCGGAGTCGAAGAGCCCGAGCCAGCGCTTGCGGCTGAAGACCTCGTGGTACTCCTGGAAGTGCTCACCCAGGCCGGTGAGCTTGTCGCGGAGCGTCCAGTTGCCGACGAAGGCCGCCGTGCGGTAGCCGCGGTGCGCCAGCAGCTTGGGCAGAGACTCGAGGCCCGGTCGCATGCGCAGCCCGTTGCGGGTCGAGCCGTGCTCGTGGGGAAAGCGCGAGGTGAGCATGGAGCACAGGGACGGGCTGGTGAGGGGTTCCACGGTGCGCGCCTCGGCGAAGCGCGCGCCCTGGGCGAGGAGGCGGTCGATGTGCGGCGTGGTCGGCCGCGGGTCGCCGTAGCCCGAAAGGTGGTCCGCCCGCAGGGTGTCGATGGAGATCAGGAGGATATTAGGGAAGCGGTGGCCCCGGCGCTGGGCGGCGCTGGCGGGAACGACGAGCAGGACGAGCCCCGCGAGCACCGCCAAGAGGCGGGCGAGCCGGGACCTGCTTGCGACCTTCTCCCCTGTAGACTTCTTCGATTCGAAGACCCGCATGTAGCCTGCAACCGCTCCGCGCGCGACCTTATCAGAAGGGGAACGATCCGCCGCCCTTCCGTGTTCGGGGTAGAGGAGGAGGCAGCCCATGAGCGATCCCATCGAAGAGCGAGGCTACGCCCACCCCGAGGTCCTGGTCTCCACCGAATGGGTGGCCGAGCACCTCGCCGATCCCGCCGTACGCCTGGTCGAGTCCAACGAGGATCCGCTCCTCTACGCCACCGGCCACCTGCCGGGCGCGGTGGAGGTGGACTGGACCCGGGACCTGAACGATCCCCTCCGCCGCGACTATCTCGACCGCGAAGCCTTCGAGGACCTCATGCGCCGGATCGGCGTAGCCCCGAAGACGACGGTCGTCTTCTACGGCGACAAGAACAACTGGTGGGCCACCTACGCCTTCTGGGTCTTCTCCCTCTTCGGGCACGAGCGCGCGCGGGTGATGGACGGCGGGCGGCTCAAGTGGAAGCAGGAGGGGCGCGAGCTGACCCGCGACGTACCCCGGCACCCGGCGACCGAGTACCGCGCGGCGGAGCGCGACGACTCGCGCATCCGGGTCTTCCGCGACGACGTCCTCGCGCACGCCCTGGCCGGCCGTCCCCTGGTCGACGTCCGGAGCCCGGAGGAGTACAGCGGCGAGCGCATGCACATGCCTGACTACCCCAACGAGGGCGCACTCCGCGGCGGGCACATCCCGGGCGCGCGGAACGTGCCCTGGGCCCGGGCGATCGCGCCCGAGGACGGCACCTTCAAGAGCGCCGGGGACCTCGAAGCGATCTACCGCCGGGAGCAGGGGCTGGCACCCGACGACGACGTGGTGGTCTACTGCCGGATCGGCGAGCGCAGCAGCCACACGTGGTTCGTCCTCAGCCACCTTCTCGGGTTCGAGAAGGTCCGAAACTACGACGGGAGCTGGACGGAGTGGGGCAACCTGGTGAACGTGCCGATCGAGCGGTGAGCGACCTGCCCGAGCCCCTCGAGCAGGCCCTCGAGAGTCTCGACCTCCTCACCGAGCGGGCCGACCGGATCGAAGCCCTCATCGGCCTGGCGGACCGCTTCCGGGAAGTCTCCCCCGAGACCGCCTCTCGTCCCTTCCCGGAGAGCCACCGTGTGCCGTCGTGCGAGTCCGAGGCCTTCGTGTGGCTTCTGGACCGGCCGGACGGCACGCTGCAGCTCGAGTTCGCGGTGGAGAATCCGCAGGGCGTCTCGGCAAAAGCCCTCGCCGTGCTCCTCGACCGTAGTCTGTCCGGCCTGCCGGCCGAGGACGTTGCCCGCATCTCGCCGGACATCGTCTACCGCATCTTCGGCTCGGAGCTTTCGATGGGGAAGTCCATGGGCCTGATGGCCATGGTCTCCAAGGTGCGGGCCCTAGCGCGCCAGCGCTTCCGGTGAGAATGCGGCAGCGCTTCAGGTAAGAGTGCGGCCGGGCTCAACCGATCCGCACGCAGACCTTCCCGAAATGCCGGCCGGCGGCCAGGTGCTCGAACGCCCGCGGGACGTCGGAGAAGGGAAACACCCGGTCCACCACCGGCCGGAGGCCATGGAGCTCGATCGCCCGGTTCATAGCCTCGAAGTGGTCGCGGCTTCCCACCAGCACGCCCTGGATCCGGACGCTCCGCATCAGGATCGAGGCGACGTCGAGATCGGTCACGCGACCGGCGAGCACGCCGATGAGGGAGATCGTTCCCGCGAGCCGCACGGCGGTCAGCGACTGGGCGAGGGTGCCGGCACCTCCGACCTCGATGACGTGGTCCACCCCCCGCCCACCGGTGAGCTCCTTGACGCGCCGCCCCCACTCGGGGGTCGACCGGTAGTTGATCCCCTCCCAGGCCCCGAGCTCGCGGGCCCGCGCGAGCTTCTCATCGCTCGACGAGGTCACGACGACCCGCGCGCCCAGCAGCCGGGCGAGCTGGAGGGCGAAGATCGAGACGCCGCCGGTGCCCAGGGTCAGGACCGTGTCGCCGGCCCGCACCGACCCGCTCTCGGCCAGGGCGTTCCAGGCGGTGACGCCCGCGCAGGTGAGCGTCGCGGCCTCCTCGTCCTCGAGGTGCCCGGGAGCCGGCACGACCGCCTCGGCCGCCACCACCATCTCCTCGGCGAGGGTGCCGTCGAGGGGCCCGCCCAGGGTCGTGCGCACCGCGTCGCGGCGCGGCGGCCCGGCGAGCCAGCCCTGGGCGAAGATCGGGATCACGCGCTCGCCCACGGCGGGGGAGCGCACCCCCGCTCCCACGGCCACCACCTCGCCCACGCCGTCCGAGCAGGGGACGAGGGGCAAGGGCTGCTTCGGGTTGTAGGCGCCCCGGACCATCAGCAGGTCCCTGAAGTTGATGGATGCGGCGAGCAGGCGCAGGCGCAACTGGCCGGGGCCCGGCTCGGGCGCCGGCCGCTCGACGAGCTCCAGGTTCTCGAGGCCGAACGCCCCGCCGACTTGCCACGCTCGCATAGAACGCTAGCCTTCCCGCGCGAGCTCGCGCCGGATGGCCGCGGTCAGCTCCTTCGCCCTCGCGTCCTCGAGGGTGCCCGGGCCCCAGCCGATGCCCAGGCCCTTCGAGCCGGTCTTGGGGATGATGTGGAAGTGGACGTGCATCACCACCTGGTGGGCCGCCGTGCCGTTGTTCTGGAGCACGTTGTAGGCGGTGGCGCCGGTCGCCCGCATCACCGCCCGGCACAGGCGGGGCAGGGCTCGGCCCAGAGCGGCCGCCGCCTCGTCCGAGAGCTCGTGGAGGAAGGCCTTGCGCTCTTTGGGAATCACCAGCGTGTGTCCTTCCGACAGAGGGCCGACGTCGAGGAAGGCGAGGACGTGCTCGTCCTCGTACACGCGGTGGCAGGGGATTTCGCCGTCCAGGATCTTGCCGAATACGGTGGTCTCGCTCATGGAAGGATTGTATTCTCTCGGCCGTGCCCCGCCTGACCAAGATCTACACGCGCCAGGGAGATGCCGGCGAGACCCGCCTCGTCGGGGGACAGAAGGTGCCGAAGGACGCGCCGCGCATCGAGTCCTACGGCACGGTCGACGAGCTCTCCTCGCACCTCGGGGTGGTGCTCGCGGGCGACGTCGGAGCCCGCAGCCGGGAGGGCCTCGAGCGGGTTCAGAACGAGCTCTTCCACCTCGGCTCGGTCCTCGCCACTCTGCCGGAGGACCGGGAGCACCGTCCCGGGCCCGAGATCGAGGCCCGACACGTCGAGGCCCTCGAGCGCTGGATCGACGAGCTGAACGCGGAGCTGCCGCCCCTCGAGAACTTCATCCTGCCCGGGGGTGGCGCCACCTCCGCCCGGCTCCACGTGGCCCGCTGCGTCTGCCGGCGGGCCGAGCGCCACGTGGTCGCCCTCGCTCGGAAGGAGGCGGTCCCGGAGCAGGCCCTGCGCTACCTCAACCGCCTCTCGGACCTCCTCTTCGTCCTCGCCCGCCACGAAAACCACCGCGCCGGCCACCCCGAAATCCTCTGGGACTCCCGGGCCTGAAAGGCAGGCTGCCGCAGCGAGCTTCACTACGGATCTGAGGCGCCAGAGTGCGTCAGGTCGTGGCACCCGCAAGCGATGACCGAGAGAGGCGTACATCGGTACGCCGCAGGGAGGGAAGAGCGAGGACGCCGCGAGATGGCGTGCTCTCCGCGAGCTTCACTACGGATCTGAGGCGCCAGAGTGCGTCAGGTCGTGGCACCCGCAAGCGATGACCGAGAGAGGCGTACATCGGTACGCCGCAGGGAGGGAAGAGCGAGGACGCCGCGAGATGGCGTGCTCTCCGCGGGTTTCACTACGGATCTGAGGCGCCAGAGTGCGTCAGGTCGTGGCACCCGCAAGCGATGACCGAGAGAGGCGTACATCGGTACGCCGCAGGGAGGGAAGAGCGAGGACGCCGCGAGATGGCGTGCTCTGGCGTCTCAGATCACGGTTTCGCGGACCACTTCGTCAATCGTCGTCACCCCGTCCCGGATCTTCTGGCGGCCGCTCGCCCGGAGGGTGACCATGCCCTCCTCGATGGCGTGCTGGCGAAGCTCGATCGCCGAGGCGCCCGAGAGGATCAGCTCCCGGCTGTCGTCGGTGCACTCCATCACCTCGTAGAGGGCGATCCGGCCCCGGTAGCCGGTCTGGCTGCAGCGCTCGCAACCCCGGCCCCGGAAGAGCTTGAGCGACTTCGCCTCCTGCTCGGAGAACCCGATGTCGACGAGGGCCGCGGGAGGGACCTCGAGCGGCTCCTTGCAGAACGTGCAGACCCGGCGCACCAGCCGCTGGGCGACGATCAGGTGGACCGAGGTGGCCACCAGGAAGGGCTCGATACCCATGTTCATGAGGCGGTTGATGGTCGACGGGGCGTCGTTGGTGTGGAGCGTCGAGAGCACCAGGTGGCCGGTCATGGCGGCTTTGATCGCCACCTCGGCGGTCTCGAAGTCGCGGATCTCGCCCACCAGCACGATGTTCGGGTCCTGGCGCAGGAAGGAGCGCAGGGTGGTGGCGAAGTTCAGGCCGATGCGCTCGCGCATCTGGACCTGGTTGATGCCCTCCAGGTTGAACTCCACCGGGTCCTCGGCGGTCATGATGTTGACCTCCGAAGTGTTGAGCCGCTGGAGCGCCGAGTAGAGGGTGTTCGTCTTGCCCGAGCCGGTGGGTCCGGTGACCAGCACCATGCCGTAGGGCTTGAGGATGGCGTTCTCGAACTTGCGAAGCGATTCGACCTCGAACCCCAGCTTCGTCATGTCGAGCATCAGCTTGTCTTTGTCGAGAAGGCGCATGACCACCTTCTCGCCGAAGATCGTCGGCAGCACCGAGACTCGGAAGTCGAGGTCCTTGACCTTGCCCTGAATGCGGGTCTTGATCTTGATCCGGCCGTCCTGGGGCAGGCGCTTCTCGGCGATATCGAGGCGCGCCATGATCTTGACGCGGCTGGTGATCGCCTCCTTGAGCTTGAGCGGCGGGTGCATCATCTCGTAGAGCACACCGTCGATCCGGTAGCGCACCCGGTAATCGCGCTCGTAGGGCTCGATGTGGATGTCCGAGGCTCCCCGCTTGATGGCGTCGGTCAGGACGATGTTGACCAGCTTGACCACCGGCGCCTGCTCGGACTCCGCCTCGAGGGTGTCGAGGTCGAGGTCCTCCTCCTCCTCGAGCACCTCGAGGTCGGTCTCGGCGTCCTCGCTGACCTCCTCCATCACCTTCTTGAGCTCGATGGCGTGGGTCGAGCCGTAGAAGGTGTCGATGGCGTCGCGGATCTGGCGCTCGGAGGCGACCACCGGCTCGACCCGGTAGCCGGTCATGAACTTGACGTCGTCCATGGCGAAGACGTTCGTCGGGTCGATCATCGCCAGGGTGACGGTGGCCCCGGACTTCGAGACCGGCAGGATGGTGTACTTGCGGGCGATGTCGCCGGGGATGATCTTGAGGATGGTCTCGTCGACCTCGACACCGTCCAGGTCCACCGACGGCACGCCGAAGTGCTTGGAGAGTTGCTCGACGAGCTCCTGCTCGTCGAGGTACCCCATCTTCACCAGGTTGGTCCCCAGGCGGCCGCCGTCCTTCTGCTGGAGGGCCAGCGCTTCCTGGAGCTGGGCCGGCTCGATCTTGCCGGCCTTGATGAGGAACTCGCCGAATCGCTTTTGAGGAGGCATGGAGAGTCAGTACGGCCGGCGGCTCGATTGGCAGCGGGAAGGGGAGGTCGCTTCCCTGGAACTAGTCGATCGGCGGGGAGTTTACCAGGATCTCCACGGCGCGCTCCACCACGGCGCCGGGCGTGAGCTCGAGCAGGCAAGCCTTGGTGCTCGCGAAGCGCCGGTAGCAGTACGAGCAGGGAAGGCGCCGCGACAGGGCGCCGCGGGGAGCGCCGTACGGGCCGTGGCGTTCCGGGTCGGTGGGGCCCATGAGGCAGAGCACCGGTGTGCCCAGCGCCTGGGCCAGGTGAATCGGCCCGCTGTCGCCGCCCAGCACCAGGTGGGCCTGCCTGGAGAGGGCGCCCAGGGTGGTCAGGTCGCCCGCCTCGACGAGCCTCGCCGCCCCGCCGCTCGCCCGCGCGATGCGCCCGGCCAGGTCGCGCTCCGCCGGGCTCGGCGACAGGGCGATCCGGACCACCGCGCCGGCTCTCTCCGCGAGGCCCCGCGCCACCGCTCCCCAGCGCTCGGGGGGGTACACCTTGTTGCCCCAGGCGGCCCCCGGGTGGATCAGGCAGAGGGGCCGCTCCCCGGGATCCGGCAGCCCCTCCACCGGCGGAGCCGGGCAGCCCGCGAAGAGCCGGTCGCCGCCGAAGTCCGGAGGCTCGTCGGGCAGGCCGAGTCGTCCGAGCACCGCCAGAGCCCGCTCCACGGCGTGCCGGCCCGTGGCCTCGGCGGCCTCGGTGATCCAGACCACGCTCGAGGGCTCGCGCCGCTGCCGGCGCTCCAGCCCGATGCGTCGCCGGGCGAAGGTGAGCGCGCCGAGCACGCCCGCCTTGTGGTTGCCCATGAGGTCGAGGACGACGTCGGGCCGAAAGGCTCGGAGCGACCGCCACAGACCGAGCACCTCGCGGCGGGTCGAGGCGGCGAAAGGGCGCCGGCGCCAGGCGCGCAGGCGCACCTCGATGAGGGTGTCCAGATCCGGGTGGCCGGCGAGCAGGGGGGCGAAGGCGCTCTCGATCACCCAGCCGACACGGGTCTCGGGCAGGTGCCGGCGGAGGGCCGTGAGCACCGGCAGGCAGTGGACCACGTCGCCCAGGGCGGACGTGCGGAGGATGAGTATGCGCCTCGGCGGGCGGCTCACGGGCTCACCCCCTCATCCCTTCACCCGTCGTCCAGCGACCGGAGCGACCGGGCTTGGGCGATGAGGTCGCGGGTCGCGTGCTCCTTGCGATCGCCCACCAGACGCGTCGAGCCGCCGTAGCGCCGCACGGTCTCGTACTCCGGGACCTGCTCGGGCGTGCCGTAGTCGGTGCCCTTGCAGTGGACGTCGGGGCGCAAGCGCTCGAGGAGGGGCGCCGGAGAGTCGCCGGTGAACACGGTCACGTAGTCGACCGGCTCGAGGGCGGCGAGCAGCTCGGCCCGCTCGGCCGCCGGCACGAGGGGCCTGCCCGGGCCTTTGAGGCGCTCCACCGAGTCGTCGTCGTTGATCGCCACGATCAGCACGTCGGCCGTCTCGGCCGCCGCCCGGAGGTAGCGCAGGTGTCCCACGTGGAGGAGGTCGAAGTGACCGTTGGCCAGGGCGATGGTGCGGCCGGCCGCGCGCAGGGCGGCGACCACCCCCTCGAGCTGCTCGGCCCCTACGACGTTTCCCACCGGAGCTCCTCGAGGGGCGTCGGGTCGCTCTCGACCGCCTCGGCCAGCTCGGCGGGCGACAGCGTCGCGGTCCCGGTCTTCATCACCACCACGCCCCCGGCGTAGTCGGCCAGGGCAGCGGCTTCGAGCGGGGAGGCGCCGGCCGCGAGGGCCAGGGCGAAGGTGCCGATCACCGTATCTCCGGCGCCGGTGACGTCGGCCACCTGAGCCGTGCCGTGGACCGGCAGGTGAGCCGAGCGGTCGGGCAGGAAGAGCGACAGGCCGCGGCTGCCACGGGTGATGAGCAGGAACCGCACGCCCAGGCGCTCCATGAGCTCCGTGCCGGAGCGGTGAAGCGCGGCGCCGGCCCCTCCCGCGCCCTCGAGCTCACCGCCGTAGAGCAGCTCCGCCTCCTCCTCGTTGGGGGTTGCCGCGTCGACGCCGTGGAACTCGGCGAGGCGGAACCGGCTGTCGCAAACCAGGGTGCCGCCTCCGCCGGCGAGGGCGCGGCGCAGCTCGCCCACGAGCGCCGTCTCCACCGTGCCGTAGCCGTAGTCGGAGAGCACCGCCACTCCCGCCGGCGCTCCGTCCACGGGGGCGGCCTCGAGCCAGGCCTGGAGCTGGCGCCGGAAATGGCCGCGGTCGTTCTCGTCCAGGGTCAGGGTCTCCTCCACGTCGAGGCGCACGATCTGCTGCTTGATCGTGCCCTTGGCGCCGCCGAGGATGCGCGTCTTGGTGGGGGTGTGGTACCCGGGGCGCACCCGGATCCCCTCGGTGGGAATGCCTCGCCGCTCGAGCTCGGCGGTGAGGAGCCGCCCACTCTCGTCGTCGCCCACCACGCCCAGCGTCAGGGGCCGCCCGCCGAGGGCGGCGATGTTGGCCACCGCGTTGGCGCCGCCCCCGGGAGCGATGCGCTCACCCTCATAGCGCAGGATGAGCACCGGCGCCTCGCGGCTGATCCGCTTCGGTGTCCCGCTGACGAAGCGGTCGACTACGAGGTCGGCGAGCACGACCACCGGCCGGCCGGCCATGTGCTCGATGAGCTGGAGCAGTCGGTCGGAGGTGGGGGCGGAGCGGGAATCGGCCACTGGAAGAAGCGATCTTAGCACGGGGTCGGGGGGTGCCAGGACGGTAGAATCCCGGGGGATGGCGGACGCAAGAGACGAGCGCGAGGACGTGCCGGCCGAGGGCGGAGGGTCGAGCGGCCTGGGCGCGGCGGCCGAGTACTCGGTGATCGGCTTCGTCTTCCCGATCGCCCTCCTCCTCGGTTTCTACCTGGGCCGGAAGGTCGGCACATGGCTGGGCGGCCCTCTAGTGGGCGAGGTACTGGGGATCGTCCTGGGCAGCGTGGCGGCGTTCTACAACCTCTACACCTCGCTGCGCCGGATCGAACGGCGCGAGGCGGAGCGCCGCCGGTCCGAGGAGGGGAGCGAGCGGGAGGACGGCGGGTGAGCGGTGCTCTCGCCGACGTTGCGAGCCTGCGGCGAATCGAGCGCGGGGCCGCCGCCTGGACGCTGGCCGGCG
The DNA here is from genome assembly GCA_963739795.1 of uncultured Acidobacteriota bacterium. Lineage (GTDB taxonomy): Bacteria > Acidobacteriota > Thermoanaerobaculia > Multivoradales > DATKCC01 > CAVUBL01. Next base: position 360,356 of record CAVUBL010000011.1, read on the forward strand.
CCCTGAGCTACGCCGCGCTCGGCCGATTCCCGGCCGCCCTCGTCTTGACAGCCGTCTCCGCCGCAAGTATCGTGGGTTTCCGCGGGCTGCAGGGGATCGTCTCCGCCATCGGACCCGCGGAACAGGGAGACCGGGAAGCCAAAGTCGGCTGGCGTCAGGGCCTGAAGGCCTTTGTGCGCCTAGGTCTGTTGGGAGCGTTCCTCACCGCCTGTGGGCTCCTCCTCGACCGACGCCTCTTCCCGGCAATCGTACTGGGTTGTTCCACCCTGCCTGCGGCACTCATGACCGAAGGACTGCTGCAGGCGGTACGTGCGTTCCGAGGAAGGGATCACGATGATGTCTCCTGAGGCTGCCGGAGCGGCGGCGGAAGCCGGCGAGCACCACGCCCACTCCATCCTCTACTGGCCGGTCAACGCGGGCTGGCACCTGCTGCTCTCTGCCACCGGTCTCGACCAGTACTGGGGACGGATCGAGGTGCCGGACCACGTGGCGATGTCGCTGTTCGTGATGCTGGTCTGCGCCGCGATCTTCATCCCCATGCGCCTGCGCTTCCGCAAGGAGCGGCCGGGCAAGCTCCAGCAGATCCTGGAGGTGTTCGTCGAGGAGCTCGAGAAGCTGATCGACGACGTGGTCGGCCACGGCGCCGGCCGGCGCTACCTCCCGATCATCGGTGCCCTCGCCGTGTTCATCCTCATCGGCAACCTGTGCGGGCTGTTCTTCTTCCTCCAGCCCCCGACCTCGAACCTGAACACCACGTTCGCCCTGTCGATCACGGCCTTCCTCTACTACAACTACGTCGGGTTGCGGCGCCACGGCCTGGGATACTTCAAGCAGTTCCTCGGGCCGGTCGGGGCGATGCCCGTGGCGATGGCCATCCCCTTCGCGCTCCTCTTCCTGGTCATCGAGCCCATCAGCCACGCGGCCCGGGCGCTTTCCCTCGCCGTCCGTCTGTTCGGAAACATCTATGGCGAGCACGCCGTGTCGGGGCAGTTCTTCGGTATCGCGCCGATCCTCCTGCCCATCCCGGTGATGCTGCTCGGCCTGTTCGCTGCCTTGCTGCAGGCGTTCATCTTCATCATGCTAACCATGGTGTACATCGCGGGATCCGAGGCCACGGAGCACTGACCCCCCCTTCCTTTCCGGGCCGGAACGGTGACCGCGGTGGACGCCGGTTGAATAAGGAGAATGGCATCATGAGCAAGCTCAAGAGCATCTGCCTGCTGGTTGCCGTGCTCGCCTTGGTGGCGGCGCCCGGCTTCGCGCAGGAGGCCGGCGGCGCCCAGGGCGGTGGCCACGGCGTGGCCTGGGGCGCCCTGGCGGCGGCCTTCGCCATCGGCGTCGCCGCGTTCGGCGGAGCCCTCGGCCAGGGGAAGGCCACTTCGGCGGCTGTCTCCGGGATGGCGCGCAATCCTGGCGCGGCCGGCAACATCCGGACGACTCTGATCATCGGCCTCGCCCTGATCGAGTCGCTGGTCATCTACGCGTTGCTGATCGCCCTCTTCGTTTACGCGATCCGATAGACGTTCCTTTCCGCTCTCGGCCCGGCGCCGCCGGGCCGAGAGCGTTCCCCGCCGAAGCGCCCGCGTCCTCGTCAGGGGACGCAGTCGAGACTCCCGAGGCCCAGGGGCCGATCGCCATTCCGATGAAGCGGTTGGCATTCCTTGTGCGTATCTAGTAGGGAAGGCCCGTTGAGGTACGATGGGAGCAGAGTATGAGCAACGACGGCAACGACAACCACAAGAAGGGCTGGGATTTCGAGGCGGCGGCGATGCCCTTCGTCGACGCCTTGTACAACACCGCCTACCGGATGACCCGCAACGCGGAGGACGCGGAAGATCTGGTTCAGGAGGCGTACCTCAAGGCCTACAAGTACTACGACAAGTTCGAGGAGGGGACGAATTTCAAGGCCTGGCTCTTCAAGATCATGAAGAACACCTTCATCAACAACTATCGGAAGAAGCAACAGGCCCCTCCCCAGAGCGACTTCGCCGACATCGAGGAATCGTTCGAGAGCCAGGTCAGCGAGGAAGCCGGCCAGAAGATCAAGAACCCCGAGGAAGTGCTCCTCGAAGACGTCCTCGACGAGGACATCCAGCGGTCGATCGACGAGCTGCCCAGCGACTACCGCATGGTGGTGCTGCTCGCCGACCTGGAGAACTTCTCCTACAAGGAGATCGCCGAGATCCTCGACGTCCCGGTGGGCACCGTCATGAGCCGCCTCTACCGGGGGCGCCGCCTGCTCGAAAAGACCATGCTCGAGTACGCCCACGACCACGGCTACATCGAGAAGGGCGAAGAGCCCACCAAGATGCGCAGCAAGCGCACCTGACCCCCCACACCCGCACTTCTCGCGGCCTCGCCCTCGCTTCGGGCGCCCCGCATCGCCCCCGAGCGGTGTTGCGGATTCTCGACAGAGTCCCTCCCTGCCTGTGCTGCTGCGCCCTGCGAGGGTTCGTGCGGCAGATGCCCTCTCCATGGATCGAGATGCCTTCACAGGCCCCGAGGGATGTCTCTTCGCGATGACGGCCGCCGGGCCTCCGGAGCGTGGAATTTCACGCTTGACGCCGCAGTTGAATTGGGCAGGCCGGACGGGCTGCGCAGCGTTCAGCGCCGTTCCCGTACGGTCCCGTAACGTTCGAGCGTGGGCAGCGGGCTCACGGGCCGGTGTCGGCCGTCGAACGAGATTGCGGAGGCGGAGGATGAACTGCAAGCGGGTCAACGAAGTGCTCTTCTTGTTCTTCGACAACGAGTTGGAGGATGAGCTGCTCGCCCCGTTTCGGGATCACACCGACTGCTGCCCCGAGTGCGCCCGCCGTTTCGACTACACCCGTAAGCTCCTCCTGCTGGTCCGGGAGGGATGCCACCGCCGGTGCGCGCCCCAGCGCCTGCGCACCCGGATCCTCTCGAGCCTTCCCCATCGCCAGTCCGCCGAACGGCTGCATTGAGAGCTTGTGAATGAATCGCCGACCTACTGCGGGCACTCCCGAATCACCCCTCACGGCGTTGCGCCTCCTCGACGTAGCCCCGCTACGCCTGCGTCGGCGCGCCTTGCGAGGGGCGCCCGGGATCGCCCTCGCAACGGCCGGAGACTCATTCAGAAGCTTTGAGCCCGTGATCGAGCCCCGCACATCGAGCTTTCCACTCCGCTCGCGGTCCCGAGCCCTGAACCGGGTCGCGGTCTATGCCCTGGCGCTGCTCCTCGCGGCAGCCGGCGTGCTGGCGGCTCCGGCACGAGCCCAGGACTTCCGCCTTCCCGGCCTGAACGGCGGCCAGCTCACCGAGGGCGACCTCGCCCAGGGAGCGACGATCCTGGTGGTCTGGGCGTCGTGGTCGCCCAAGTGCCGCGACATCGTCAATCGGGTCAACGCCATCCAGCGTAGCTGGGGCAGCCGCGCCCGGGTGGTGACCGTCGACTTCCAGGAAGACCGGGCCGATGTGGCCAGTTTCCTCAAGGGCAAGAGCCTCTCGGTGCCGGTGTACCTGGACACGGACGGCTCCTTCTCGAAGAGCAAGGCGGTGACGACCCTCCCCGGACTCCTGGTGATCCGGGACGGCAAGACCGCCTATCGCGGCCGCCTGCCGGACGAGGTGGACAGCGTCCTCTCCGGCACCCTTCAGTAAGATCCCCCACAACACCCCTTCGATCCCCTGCCGCGCAGACTCCTAGGGCGGGGATGGGACGCCCGCACTCCGTACAACGTGGGTGGCGGGTTATCGCTTGGTGCGGCGCAGGGGATCCTCACGCACACTCCTCTGTGCATATGGTAGGATTCGCGGGTTACGTCTTCAGGCAGGGGAGCCCAGGCTTTTCGGTAGGTTTCAGATGGTAAGGGGGAACGCGTGAGTCGAAGCCCGCTCGTGTTGCGTGCGCTACGCTGGGCGGTGCCCCTCGGCCTCGTCCTCATCGCCAGCTCCCTCATCGCCACCTCCCGGCGTCTCGACGCCTACAGCCATTCGCCCTTTCCCGTCGCCGCGACCCATCCGTATGCCCTCGTCGTGCACCTGGGCTCGCTCCCCACGGAAGACGTGGTGGCGGCGCACCCGGGGCGGCTCGAGACCATCCCGGTGGAAGTGGCGGTCGAGCGGGGTCGGACCCTGGCCCAGATGCTCGATGATCTGGGCATCGCGCCCGGAGAGAGCCAGGCGGTCGTGGCGGCCTTCCGCAAGCGTTGCGACCTGCGGCGCCTCCACCCCGGCGACACGCTCTCGGCCCTCCTCACCGCCGATTCCGAACCGACGGGGTTCGCCCTCGCCCTCGGTGACCGGGGGCGAGTCGAGGTCTCCCGCACACCGGATGGGAGCTGGCAGAGCCGCTGGCACGAGTACCGGCGGGAGCGGCGCGTGCGCCTGGCGAGCGGCACGCTCGACGGGTCGTTGACCGGGGCGCTGGCCCAGAGCGGGGCCCCCGTCGAGCTCGCGTACAAGATGGCCGACGTCCTCCAGTGGGACCTGGACTTCAACCGCGACCTGCGCCAGGGAGACCGCTTCGAGGTGCTCTACGAAGAGGTCCTGGTGAGGGGGCAGCCGGCGGGCGTCGGGGACGTCTTGGCGCTCTCGTACGAGAACCGAGGCCAGACCCTCGAAGCGTACCGGTACGGCGACCAGCCCGCCTACTACGACCCGGAGGGGCGTCCGCTCCAGAAGATGTTCCTCCGCTCACCGCTGCGCTTCTCCCACATCACCTCCCGCTTCTCCCTCCACCGCTTCCACCCGGTGCTCCACGCTTACCGGCCCCACTACGGCATCGACTACCACGCGACCGTGGGCACGCCCGTGCGTGCCACGGCCCGCGGCACCGTGATCTTCGCCGGCCGGAGCGGGGGTGCCGGGAACATGGTCAAGCTCCGCCACGCCAACGGCTACATGACCGCCTACCTCCATCTCTCGCGCTTCGCCCACGGGGTGCGTCGCGGCGACCGGGTGGCCCAGGGGGAGGTGATCGCGTACACGGGCGCCACGGGCTTGGTGACCGGCCCGCATCTGGACTACCGGGTGCAGAAGAACGGCCGGTGGATCAATCCGCAGAGCCTGAAGGCGGTGGCCGCCGAGCCGCTTCGCCAGAGCGAGATCGGGGATTTCCTCACCTGGCGCGACGCCCTGCGCGAGAGTCTGACCACGGGCCGCCCGCCCGCCGGTCTGGATCTCAGCGAGCCGGACCTCCGGATGGCCGAAGCGGGCTCGGGCGCCGACGGCCCTGGCGCCCGCTCCACGGGTGGCTGAGGCCTTGCGGGTCGTCGCCCGCGCGCCATGCCGGGTCGACCTCGCCGGCGGCACCCTGGACATCTGGCCTCTCGGGTTGCTCCATCCCGGAGCCCGCACGGTCAACGTCGCCGTGAGCCTCATGGCGACGGTGGAGATGGCGCGCCGCGAGCAGGGCTTCCGTGTGGTCCAGGCGGGCTCGGACGTGGAGACCGCGTCGGCCGCCGAGCTCTCCCGAGACCCGAGCACCGCCCTGGTCGGCCTGGTCGCAGAAAGCCTCGAGCTTCCGCCCTTCGCGGTTCACCTGGTGACCGAGTCTCCCCGCGGAGCGGGGCTGGGCGGAAGCTCGGCCCTGATCGTGGCCGTGATCGCCGCGTCCGAGGAGCTCCTGGGCCGCGAGCCCTCCAGCGCCGCCGCTCGGGCCGCCCTGGGCCGCGACCTGGAGGCCCGGATGATGGGCCTACCCACGGGAACCCAGGATCACTTCCCGGCGCTCCTCGGGGGCGTCCTCGAGATTGCGCATCGACCAGGAGGCGACGAGGTGCGGTCACTGCCCGTCGACCTGGAGCGTCTCGGCGAGTCGCTGGTCGTGGCCTACACCGGCCAGAGCCACTTCTCGGCGGGGCAGAACTGGCAGGTCGTCCGGCGGCGGCTGGACGGCGAGGCCGAGGCGCGGGACCTGTTCGGGGGGATCGCCGCGACGGCCGAGCTCCTGTCCCGGGCGCTCGAAGAGGGCGATCTTGCGGAGGTGGGCCGCCTGATGAGCCGCGGAGTGGGGCTTCAGCGCGGCAGCCTGGCCGAGGGCGTCTCCACTCCGGAGATCGAGCGCCTCCTCGAGCGGGCGAGAGCCGCCGGCGCCTGGGGAGGCAAGGCCTGCGGCGCCGGCGGCGGTGGCTCGATTGCTGTCCTTTCGCCGCCGGAGCGCACGCCCGAGGTGGAGAGGGCTCTCGAGGGCGGAGGGGCCCGACTGCTGGAGGCCCGGCCGACTGCCCACGGTCTCGCGGTGGAGCGGCTACACTAAGTCTCAATGCCGGAGACGACAGGTTTCGATCCCTACGAGGTGCTCGACGTCCCGCGGGACGCCGACTCGGTGGCGATTCGCCGCGCCTACCAGCGGCTGGCCCGCCGTCACCACCCCGACCTCTTCCCGGGAGACGCCGAGGCCGAGCGGCGCTTCGGCTCCATCGCCCGGGCGTATCACGTCCTCGGTGATCCGGAGCTTCGCCGGCGTTTCGATGCCGGTGTCCTGAATCCCGGCCGCCGCGGCGCGTCGGCGGCCGCGCAGCAGGCGGAGGTAAGGTCGCGACAGCCCTCGGGCCGATTCAGGTACGAGTCCTTCCTCGAGGTCCACGCCGAGTGGATCAGCACTGAGCCCAGAGAGCCCCGGGGCGCCGACCTCACCGCCGAGCTGACCCTCGAGTTCGCCGAGGCGGTCCGTGGAGTGACCACCTCGTTCTCGGTGCAGCGCGAGCGCCTCTGCGACGAGTGCGACGGCGAGGGCGAGCGGTTCTCCGGCGGGCCTTGCGAGCGCTGCTCGGGCCGCGGTCGCGTGGTCGACCTGGACCGCATTCGGGTGAGGATCCCGGAGGGGGTCGGCCAGGGGACCCGGCTGCGCCTGCCGGGGAAGGGGAACTCTGGGCCAAGGGAAGGGGACAGGGGCGATCTCTTCCTGACCGTCGGCGTGCGGCCCCACCCCTACTTTCGGCGCCGTGGCCTGGACATCCTTGCCGATCTGCCGGTCACCTTCGCCGAAGCGGCCCTCGGCGCCGACGTCGAAGTGCCGACGATCGACGGTCCGGTCCGCGTGCGCCTGCCTGCGGGGACCTCGGGTGGCCAACGATTTCGCCTGCGCGGTCGGGGCGTGACCCTGCCCGACGGCAGGTCGGGAGACCACTACTACACGGTGTGGATCGCGGTGCCCGGAGACCTCGACGAGGCCGCGCGGGCGCTGCTCGAACGCCTGCCTCGCGAGGACCCACGGGCGGGGCTTCCCTCAGAGCCGCTGTAGTGGCCTGCTCGAGGGCGCACGAAACGGCGCAGCCGATTCGGCCGAACGCCCAGGAGCATCCGGCTGTCTGAGGAACCGTGGCCTTCGCCGAGGTACCCGCCGAATCGTGGCGGCGGTTTCAGCGCTGACGTTCGACGCGGGTTTCGAGGATCGCCGCCGCTTCGGAAACTCCGAGCCGCTCGGAAAGAGTCAAGTGCTTGATCGCGGTCCAGACCTCTCCTGTCGGGCCGCTCTGTTCCCCGCTCTCCGTGTAGTAGACCTTCCCATCTGAGAGCCAGCCGACAAGCACCCGCTCGCCGTCTTCGGAGACGAAGATGCTCGCGGAAACTCCGTCGAGCGGCGGAGCCGGACGGTCCGCGACGACCTCGAGGTCTAGCAGGTGGGTGATGCCTGGATTGCCCGAACCGACCGCCGGGCCTTCGTCCTCGGGGCCGACCTGCAGGAGCTCCCTGGTGAGCCCCTGGTTACCAGGGCCAGCAAGGAGGCGGGCGCCGATCTCGATGATGTCGGCGCGGATTCGGTCTGCGAGATCCGACGGTGGCTGGTGTGGGTCGGCATCGTAGTCCGCGACGATCTTCGCTCTTGCCAGGTCGGCGAAGTGCTGGACCAGATCAGTATTGAGCTGGTGCCCGGTCGCGACGACCTCGCTCCGGAAGGACTTGGCCAGGGACACGATTCGGCCGCGATCGTGGTTTCCGATCTCGATGATGTCGGCCCGGATCCTATCCGCCAGGAAGCCGAGCTCCCCTGGAAGGAGTCGGACCTCCACGGTGACCATGCGACCGGTCCTCGGGCTGAGGTACGCGATGATGGCGGAGTAGATGTCCTGCCCGGGGGCCAGCACAGGAGTCCGGAGCAAGTCGGAAGGTCCCGTGGCTCCGGCGGGATCGGGCGGGTACAGCTCGAGATCCGTTAGCGCCACGATGGGGTTCCAGCCGATGTACTTCCCTGCCTCCAAGATGACCGGCGTGTAGTAGAGGCCTGTGCCGGCGGAACCCTCCTGGCGCCAGAGCACCTGGATGACCGTTCGATTGCGTGACTGCAGCTTGCTCTTGGTGTCAAGCACGGAGAACCGGTCATGGCCGATGAGCATCCGCGGCTCGCTCTTCAGGGGAGAGACGTCGCCGGAGATCTCGATCGGATCCGACCAGCCGTCGACGTCGAAGCTCGCCAGAAGAAGGCGCGAAACCGTCGGGCTCTTCTTGCTCTCCCAGACGACGTAGAGCCGGGCGGAGGCGTCTTCGAAAACTGCGGCGGGTGCCCCTTCCACATCGGGGCCCTCGGTTCCGGGGACCAGGCTTCGCTCGTGGCTTCCGTCCTGCTGGATCACGTCGAGAGCGAGAACCGGGTTGTCAGATACCCCTTTGGCCGACTTCGGGGCCAAGTCGCCGAGGCGCCCGGAGAGGATCTGGTAGACGTTACCCTCGCCGCTGAGAACCGTGGCCGCCACCGAATAGGGCTCGGCCGCCACCGCGACCGTGGGCACGAGTCCCAGAGCCAGAGAGAGCGCTACAAAGAGTTGGGTGCGGAACTTCATGAGTCAGCCCCTCAAATTAATGACCCGGCAGATGTCTACGCCGAGGAGCATCTCTGGCACCTGGGGCATTCCAGGATAAAACGTGCGCTGGAGGATCTCGAAGCACTCGAGAGCCGTGTCGACATCCTCGGCCTGGCGGTACGCCCCCCCCAAGAGCAGGAGTGCAAGCTTGACGGTGGGAGGATCGTCGTGCGCTTCCGCAAGCTCCAACGACCGGGCGCCGTGACGCGCTGCGTGCCATGGCCGCTCCACCAGGAGATGTGCGAACGAGAGGCAGAGGTGGCCAACGCTCTCCGCTACGGGAGCCTTCGCCCGGCGGGCAATTCGGAGACTCAGGATGATCGAGCGGAACCCCTCCGACGTCTCGCCGGTGAGCAGGAGGCAGTAGCCGAGGTTGCTGAGGATCAAGGACCTCCGCTCCGACTCCTCATCCTGGAGCAGGTCGCCGCCCTGTCGATACACAGTCAGGCCGCCGGTGAAGTCGTTGAGGGCCACCAGCGCATTCCCGATCCAGTTGAGCGCCGAAGCCTGTAGGCCAGGATCTCCGAGATCAACCGCGTACCGGTGGGCGATTCGGGCGTAGAAGAGCGCCTTCCGGTAGTCCTTGCGATTGTCGTAGGCCCGCGCCAGGTTATAAGCGCTCAGGAAGGCCACTTGTGGCTCGGCAGTCCGCAGAAGCATCTGGCGGAGTGCCGGCACGAGCCCGTCACCGGTACCCAGACGAATCGCTACCGCGCTCCGGTTGCAAAAAGCGATGTCCTCGAGCTCTTGGTCCCCGATGCGCTTCGCCAAGCCGTAGGCATCTTCGAACTCTAACAGCGCCTTCCTGAGGCTGCCCCGACGGAGGGTCTCAGAGGCTCGTTCCTTGAGATCCTCGTACCGGGCACGCAGGAGGGTGTGGTCAGGCATGGTGGGTCTCCCCATGAAGTGCCGAATGTTGGCCAGTGTCGGTAAAACTACTGCGAATGGTACAACAGCATTGAAGCCGAGTCAATCTCCTCACGGCATCATTGGGGAGGACAGGGCCTCGCGCCACCTTGACGGAAGGCCACTCGGGGCGGCGCGTGAGCGCCGATCCGGGAGCTGCTACTCGACGCCGCGCTCTTCGGCGCGCTGGTCGAGGAGCTGACGGGCCTGGGCGAGGTCGAGGTTCGCCCCGAGGCGGAGCTGGCGCGGGGCGCTCCAGCCGTTGGGCTGGCGCTCCCGGTACTTGACTACGCCGCCGTCGAGCCAGGAGACGATGGCCTCTCGACCGTTCCGCGAGAGGTGGAGGTCGACCTGGTCGGTTCCGGTCGCAGGGCTCGGCAGGACCGAGGTCACGAGGATCCTCATCTGGCCCGCCGGTGCACCAGTCTCCGCGCTGTCCGCTGGAAGGTCGGTGGTCAGTAAGGAGTCCTTGGCGGAGATCCTGCCGAGGCCACCGCCGGTCATGCGAGCGCCGACCTCGATGATCTGGGCACGGATCCTGTCCGCAAGGCTGGAGAGGGGTTCGCCGGGGTCCGCACCTGCCACCGAGGAGTACACCTGGCCGGCGAGGTAGTCCGTCACGCTGGCATGGAAGCCCAGGCGCGCACCAAGCTCGGCGACCTGATCTCTCATCTGCGCGGCCAGCGCACCGGGTTCCACGGAGATCTTGCGCCCCACTTCGATGATCTGGGCTCGAATCCGATCGGCCAGAGAGTTGATCTCGCCGGGGATCGGTTGCAGCGTAGCCGACACGAGCTGGCCGTTCGAGGGATCGACGAACGCCAAGGTCGCGCTGTGGGCGTTGGCGCCGGCCTCGACCTTCTGAGCGCGGGCCAGGGCGAAGTTCGGCGGCACCGGCTCCGGAGAGCCGAGGGCATCCGCAAGCAGGTCGTTCAGCCGGTAAACCTGGCTCTGGCCGATGTACTCGCCGTCGATCAGGGTGACGGGCGCGTAGTAGGGGACCGGCTCACCGATGTTCTCCTCCTCCCACCAGAGGAGGTGGATCACGGTCCGCGTCCAGGTCCGCAGGGAGCCGTCGTCCTCTTCGGTCTGGAAGGTGTCCCGGGTGACGGTGAACTGGGGGTCGCTCTTCCAGCCGAAGAGGTTTCCCGACACCTCGATCGGCTGCCCCCAGGCCCCGTCGTGGAACCCGACGACGTTGAGCCAGGTGTGGATGTTGCCCTTCTCACTCTTCCAGAGGAGGAAGAGCGTATCCGACTGGCTCTCGAAGAGAACCGAGGCGTTCGAGTCCAGATCCTCGGACTCGGTGCCCGGAACCAAGAAGCGCTCCCGCGACTGGTCCGGGTAGGTGACATCGAGGGCGAGGGCCGAGCTCGACGGGTCGCCGAGGCCTTGCTCGGGGAAGAGGTCGCCGTACGTCCCCGCGCGCACCTGGTAGAGCTCGCCCTGAGCTCCGACCGCCGCGTCCCGCTGTTGGCCCCAGACCGGAAGCGCGGCCAAAGTCAGGCCCACAAGGAGAGCGGCGCTGCGGTGGAAGATACGGTCGCCCATGATCACGCCTTGAGGTTGATCAGCTTGCGCACGTCGACGGTGAGCAGAAGATCGGCCAGGTGAGGCGAAGTCGGGAAGTACCGCTCCTGGAGACGCCGGAAGTGCTCGCGCGCGAGCTCCGGGTTGCCGCTCTGCTGTGCCGCCTCGCCGAGAAGGAACAGGGCGTGACGGATCGAATCGTCCTCGCCGGCCTCCTCGGCGAGGACCAGAGCCCGAACCCCATGGCGCAGGGCGTGCTCGCACCGGCCCGCCTCGAGCAGGCCGAAACAGAGGTCGAGGTGGGGAAAGATGGTCTCGCGGCGGGCACCCAGCGCGTGAAGCATCCTCAGGGAACGGTAGATCGCCGCCAGCCCGTCGGTTCGGCCGAGCACGACGCGTGCATAGCCGAAGTTGGTGAGGATGAGCGCCTGGCGGCGGCTCGCCTCGGGAGCCAGCAGGCTGAGAGCCTCCTCGTACTCCTTGCAGGCTTCTTCGAACCGGCTCTGGGCGAGGAGGAAGTTGCCGATCTGGTTGTGGCTCGAGGCGAGGCGCTCGGCCGAGTCCAGGAGCCGCGAGCGGTCCAGGGCGATCTGGGCGTAGAAGAGCCCCTTGCGGAGCTCCTTGCCGAACTCGTAGGCCCGCGCGATGTTGTAAGCCGCCAACCAAGAGTTCACGAGGTTCTTGCCGGCCATCACGATCTCGCGCATGCGGTGCAGCGCATCGGGCGGCAGGCCCCGGTCGAGGGCCATCCGGACCGCCCATCGGCTCACGAAGGCCCGATCTTCCGCGGGGGCGCTGGCGAGCTCGCGGGCGAGCTGCTCCGCCTCCGCGTACGAGTCCTGAGCCGCGTCGTAACGTTCCGCGGCGAGGTGCCTCGCGCCCTCGAGCATGAGGGCTTCGAAGCGCTCGTCGAAGCGGGTCTGCTCAGTCAGCATCGTCGGCATGGCGAGAAGTCCGTCGCGCGAGTATACCCCAGGTCATTCTTCTGCACCATCGGTCTGACTGCGCTTGAAGGCGATGAAGTCCTCGACCTCCTGCTGCGACTCGTGGTCGAGCTCCTTGAAATCCTTCAGAACCTGGAGATCGCGCGGGCTGATCGAATCCTCGGCGATCTCCTCGAAGAACTCGCCGATCGACATGCGGAACTCGGCGAGAATCTTGAAGAGGTTGTCCAGGCTCACCCGGTACTCGCCCTTCTCCATCCGGGAGAGGTCGCTCTGCTGGATCCCGATCCGCGACGACAGCTCGGTCTGCGTGAGCTTGTGCGCCTTGCGGAGCTGCCGGATCTTGCGCCCGACGAGCTGGACTTGACGGATCTTCGGGGTAGCCATGGCGGTCAGTGTCTGCATCGCCCGGCGGGTATGCCCTTTTGGCATAGGTCGCCGATAGGAGAACAGCATAATCCGGCCCGGGTCTCGTGTCAACCGGGTTACCTCTGCGCCCCGGGGCCGCCGGGGACATCCTCTATATAATGCCGCCGCCGTTCCCTTCCGGGACAGCCCCCTCCGGCTCCGCGCGTCTTCCGCCATGCTCCAGCGCAACCACCTCTTCCTGATCAAGGAGCTCGTCCGACGGGACTTCCAGGCACGCTACGCGGGCTCGCTGCTCTCGTTCCTGTGGTCGTTCATCCAGCCTCTGTGGCTCCTGCTCCTCTTCACCTTCCTCTTCTCCACGGTGATGAGGATCAAGCTGGAGCAGTACGGCTACCCGACGACCAACTTCGGGGTCTTCCTGTTTGCCGGCCTGCTCCCCTGGATGGCGATCCAGGAAGGGGTGCAGCGCTCATCGACGGCGATCACGGACAACGCGGCCCTGGTCAAGAAGCTGCGCTTCCCCTCGGAGATCCTGGTCGTCTCCATCGTCCTCGGGGCCCTGCTCCACGAGGCGATCGCCGCCGGCGTGTTCATCGGGGTCCTTGTCGTGCTGGGCCAGTTCTCGGGCGCGTCCCTGCTCTGGCTCGCTCTCGCGGTGCCGCTCCAGCTCACCGTCACCCTGGGGCTCGGGCTGCTCCTGGCGTCGGTCCACGTCTTCTTCCGCGACACCGCCCAGATCATAGGGATGGTCCTCTCTGGCTGGTTCTACCTCACGCCGATCGTCTATCCCCTGGGCATGGTGCCGGAGCGGTTCCGGCCGTGGATCGAGGCCAACCCGCTGACCCCTCTGATCTCCCTCTACCGGTCGGCCTTTCTCGGACGGCCTTTCGATCCCGGCCCGCCCGCCATCGGCCTGGGCTTGGCAGCCGTGCTGCTCCCCGTCGCCGGCCTCTGGCTGTTCCGCCGCCTCCGGCCGAGCTTCGTGGACGAGATCTGACATGTACTGCGACGCATGGCTCGGCTCTTGCACCTCGGCGCGTTCCTGGCCCCCGACAGCCCGGCGCCGGGCCGAATTGGCAGGCCGGAGCCGACAGGGTTTGCGACCGCCGGGAGGCCGACACCAGCCGGAGAAGGAGAATCGATGACTTCGAGCGCCAAAGCCCTCACCCGTCCGCTGCAAGCCGCCGTCTCGCTGCTCGTTCTGGCCGCTCTGATCGCCCTGGCCGCGGGCTGCGCTTCGAGCCGTGCGGCCGAGCCGCAGGCCGCGATGCCCAGCCGGGAGGCGACCCCGCCGACCGCCGCGGCCCCGGCCGCCGCCGTCGCACCGGAGACCGCCTCGAAGGCGAAGACGCCGGCGCCGGACGACCAAGCGACGAAGTCGGACGACCAGGGGACGAAGTGGAAGGTGGACGAGCGCGGTCTCCGCTACAAGCTGGTGGAGGTCCCGAAGGTCGAAGGTCAGTACACCTGGGTCAACAAGCACGAGATCTTGATGAACTACGGCCTGCGCTACCTGGTGGACGGGCAGACCGACGACAGCTTCCTGGTCCGCTCGTACGCCCCGCGGAAAGCCGAGCCGGCCAAGCCGGCCGGGCCCTCGCCGGAGGAGCGCCAGGCGATCCTGAAGAGCTACGAGGCGGACGTGCCGACCGCCGACCGCCTGCACTTCGCCTCGTTCGGGGCCGGGCTGCCCAGCCGGGGCCAGTGGCGCAACGGCTTCGTGCTCGCGGACATGAACGGCGACGGTCACCTGGACATCGTCCACGGCCCACCCCGGAAGTCCCTCTCGGCGCCGGTGGTCTTCCTGGGAGACGGCGCCGGCCACTGGCAGCGTTGGAAGGACCACTTCCAGTCGCTCCCCTATGACTACGGCGACGTTGCGGTCGCCGACTTCAACGGTGACGGCCGCCTGGACCTGGTCCTGGGCGTCCACCTGCACGGTCTCATCGCCCTGGTCGCGGACGGGCCGCCCGGCAACTTCATCTCGTGGAGCAAGGGTCTCGACTTCCAGGTGACCGGAGGCGGGGTCACGGACGTCGGCTTCACCACCCGTACCGTCGCCACCGCCGACTGGAACGGCGACGGGCGCCCGGACATCCTCGCCCTCGGAGAAGGGCCGCGCCTCGCGCGCACCCGGCAGGCGGAGCAGGGCGGGGCGGCGCCGATCCTGGGCAACGAGACCGCGGTCGGCTTCGTCGTGTACCTCAACCATGGCGACGGCACCTGGTCGAAAGAGGTGGGGCCGGCCAAAAAGGGCCACCAGGCGATCTTCGGCGACGACATGGCGGTGGCCGACCTCGATGGCGACGGCCGGCCCGACGCGCTGCTGGCGACCAGTGTCCTGGGGCGCAAGGACCTGTTGCGCATGGACGGTCCCGGCGGCGAGATCCACATCGCGGAGATTCCACAGATGCGCCCCAATGCCTACAGCCGGGCGGTGGCGGTCGACGACTTCGACGGCGACGGCCACAAGGACCTGGCCATCAGCTACCTCTCCTACGAGCTCGACACCTGGCGTACCGGCGTGGACATCTACTACGGGCAGGCGGACGGCACCTGGCGCGCAAGCCGCTGGCGAGCGAGGAAGGGAAGGTGACGATCTACTCCCTCGGCACCGGTGATCTCGACGGCGACGGTGCCCGCGACCTGGTCGCACTGACCGGAGACGGCGACGCCTGGGTCTTCCTCGGCGACGGCCACGGCTGGTTCGTCCGCGAGCGCAGCGACGAGCTGGTCGGAGCGGGGACGGGTTGCCGGGGCTACGAGGTCGCGCTGGCGGACCTCGACGGCGACGGCCGCGACGAGATCGTGGCGGCGTACGCAGGTGAGCCCGAGGGGCTTCTCGCTCCGATGCGTTGCCCGTCCCAGGGCGGCCTCAAGGCCTGGCACCTCCAGAGCACGGCCAACTGAGCAAGTCCTGGTCCGCCGTCACCTGAAGGCGGTGGACCAGGGTTCTCTTTCGCCGGATGGACCGGTTTCGATCCGGCCGCGGGCAGAGTGCGCGTGCCCCTTGCCAAAGCCCGCGAAATCTGCCAAACTGCTATTTGAAACTCCTCCCCTGGTGGAGACATGCCCAGTCGGAGGGCTGGCGTACTTCGAGTCGGTGGGCCGCAGAGCGGTTCGCGACGGATGAAGTGGACCTGGTGCGGTCCGGGCGTCTAGCGGTTCGGCGTGTCGAGCCTTTGAACGGGAGGTGATCTGCTCTCGACGAAGAAGGGAAGGCGGGCAGGGTGTCCGCCTGAAGCTCTCGGTAGGAGATCGGGTGGGTGTCCGGGCAAAAGGTCCGGCGCGGCGCTCGGCTTCCCTCCAATCATCCAGTTTCTCTGAGGAGATTGTCTCCCAATGATGAAAAAGACCGTAGTTTGCATCGCCCTTCTCGGCCTTCTGGCCATGGGCGGTCAGGCGTTCGCCGCGATCTGCAGCGTCGATGACGTTCCGGCGGCGACCCTGCTGCTTCCGTACTTCCAGGTGGACCTGGACAACCCGAACGGCCAGACCACGCTGTTCTCGGTCAACAACGCTTCGGCGACGGCGACCCTGGCCCACGTGACGATCTGGTCGGACTGGTCGGTGCCGGTGCTCGACTTCGACATCTACCTGACCGGCTACGACGTCCAGACGATCAACCTGCGCGACATCCTGGTGGACGGCAACCTGCCGATCACCGCCTCCGCGGGTCAGGATCCCTCGGACACCATCAGCCCCAAGGGCTTGTTCTCGCAGGACATCAACTTCGCGAGCTGCCAGGGCATCCTGCCGTTCACCAACCCCCAGCTCACCTCCGACTTCGTAGCCCACCTCCAGGAGTGGTTGACCGGCCAGCAGTCGCACCTCCTCGGCACCTGCGCCGCCGATGACCACGGCGACAACGTGATGCGCGGCTACGTGACCGTGGACGTGTCGAACGCCTGCTCCCGGGACTTCCCGACGGCGGCCGGCTACTTCGTCAAGGGCGGCAGCGGCATCGCCGCGGATCGCAACCAGCTCTGGGGCGACTACTTCTACGTGGACGCCGACAACAACTTCGCCCAGGGTGAGACGCTGGTGCACATCGAGGCCGACGCGGCTTCCTTCGCCCCCGGCGACTACACGTTCTACGGCCGCTACGTGGCCGCCAGCTCGGCCGACGATCGCGAGCCCCTGGCGACGACGTTCGCCAGCCGGTACGTCAACGGTGGCCTGTTCACCGGTGGCACCAACCTGGTGGTCTGGCGCGACACCGCGGAGGCCGCGTTCTCGGCGGTCACCTGCGGCACCGCCCCGGACTGGTGGCCGCTGGGTCAGACCCAGATCGTGATCTTCGACGAGCAGGAGCAGCCGAACGTTCCCGATACGGCCCCGGTCTCCGGTATCCCGGGCAATCCGGGGATCATCCCGTTCCCGGACGAGACCAACAACGTCGCGGTCGGTGGCCCGGACCTGCCGGTGCCGTTCAACTTCGGCTGGATCTACCTCAACCTGAACCAGACGTCGCCCGGCTCGCTGTACGCGCCGTTCTCGCAGAACTGGGTGACCACGGTGATGAGCGCCGAGGGTCGGTTCAGCGTCGGCTTCGACGCGATCCAGCTCGACAGCGCCTGCGCGCCGAACACCATCGTCATCGGTAACGCCTAGTCCGTCGAAACACGGGGAGGGCCCGTCGGGCCCTCCCCGTTCCCTCATCCCCCCGTCCCCCACGACGCACCCGCAGTTCCCCCTGGTTGTTCCCACGCCGGGTGATGGCCTGAGAGCATGGGCTCGGCCACCCGAGCCCGACCCCACCGAGAATCTCTTCCCGGAAGTGCTTGACAGGCCACCTGCCCGTCCTTATACTGTCGCAGCATAGACCGCCCCGAGACAGAGTATCGACGCCGGTGAAGCCGGTGTGGTCTTCGCTCGAACGGCGGTCCGGCCCGGAAGCGGGACCGCTCAGGAGCAGAGACGGCGGTCCTTGCCAGCGGGCGGGGGATCTGGCACAATCCCCTTTGCTATCGCCTCATCGCCATGCTCAGATGAGCTCGCAGGCTGAGGGGCGAGCACCGAGAAGCTTGGAACCTGCGGGCCGGTCGCCGGCTCGCCGAGAATATGCAGGTCTTTGCATCGAGGTACCAGAGTCCTTGAACGGGAGGTGATGAGCACTTCGTAGAGGAGAAGAAGACGGACCGGAGCGACACCGGTCCATGCATCCGTTGAAGGACCTCGGTGCGGGCCGAAGGATGAACGCGGCTCGTGTGCCGGGGAACCCGACACAAAAATCTTGTGAGGAGATTGTCTCCAAATGATGAAAAAGACCGTAGTCTGCATCGCCCTTCTCGGCCTTCTGGCCATGGGCGGTCAGGCGTTCGCCGCGATCTGCAGCGTCGATGACGTTCCGGCGGCGACCCTGCTGCTTCCGTACTTCCAGGTGGACCTGGACAACCCGAACGGCCAGACCACGCTGTTCTCGGTCAACAACGCTTCGGCGACGGCGACCCTGGCCCACGTGACGATCTGGTCGGACTGGTCGGTGCCGGTGCTCGACTTCGACATCTACCTGACCGGCTACGACGTCCAGACGATCAACCTGCGCGACATCCTGGTGGACGGCAACCTGCCGATCACCGCCTCCGCGGGTCAGGATCCCTCGGACACCATCAGCCCCAAGGGCTTGTTCTCGCAGGACATCAACTTCGCGAGCTGCCAGGGCATCCTGCCGTTCACCAACCCCCAGCTCACCTCCGACTTCGTAGCCCACCTCCAGGAGTGGTTGACCGGCCAGCAGTCGCACCTCCTCGGCACCTGCGCCGCCGATGACCACGGCGACAACGTGATGCGCGGCTACGTGACCGTGGACGTGTCGAACGCCTGCTCCCGGGACTTCCCGACGGCGGCCGGCTACTTCGTCAAGGGCGGCAGCGGCATCGCCGCGGATCGCAACCAGCTCTGGGGCGACTACTTCTACGTGGACGCCGACAACAACTTCGCCCAGGGTGAGACGCTGGTGCACATCGAGGCCGACGCGGCCTCCTTCGCCCCCGGCGACTACACGTTCTACGGCCGCTACGTGGCCGCCAGCTCGGCCGACGATCGCGAGCCCCTGGCGACGACGTTCGCCAGCCGGTACGTCAACGGTGGCCTGTTCACCGGTGGCACCAACCTGGTGGTCTGGCGCGACACTGCGGAGGCCGCGTTCTCGGCGGTCACCTGCGGCACCGCTCCGGACTGGTGGCCGCTGGGTCAGACCCAGATCGTGATCTTCGACGAGCAGGAGCAGCCGAACGTTCCCGAGACGGCTCCGGTGTCCGGTGTTCCGGGCAATCCGGGGATCATCCCGTTCCCGGACGAGACCAACAACGTCGCGATCGGTGGCTCGGATCTGCCGGTGCCGTTCGACTTCGGCTGGATCTACCTCAACCTGAACCAGACATCGCCCGGCTCGCTGTACGCGCCGTTCTCGCAGAACTGGGTGACCACGGTGATGAGCGCCGAGGGTCGGTTCAGCGTCGGCTTCGACGCGATCCAGCTCGACAGCGCCTGCAACCCGAACACCATCGTCATCGGTAACTAACCGCTGTTGAACCGGG
The DNA here is from genome assembly GCA_963739795.1 of uncultured Acidobacteriota bacterium. Taxonomy (GTDB): domain Bacteria; phylum Acidobacteriota; class Thermoanaerobaculia; order Multivoradales; family DATKCC01; genus CAVUBL01. The sequence goes on from CAVUBL010000011.1 coordinate 379,412, forward strand.
GTGGGCTCGGCGTGCCGGGCCCACCCCGTCTCTCCTGAAAAGGGCGGAGGCGATTCCGTTGCGCGTTGCCGAGCAGTCGAACCACCGCGCCGCCTTCCGGTTCGCCTCGACGCCCCTTGTCCTAGCCAGCCCCTGGCGTCCGCGACCCGTCGGTCGTGGCTCGAGAGTGCCGGCGCCGAGCGCTGACCGGCTCGGGCCCGTAAGAGTCCGCGTTCTCCCCCTCGCCACCGCGCGTGGAAGGGACCCCCTTCAAGCCTTCCCGGTTCGGGTGATCCGTGGCCGGAGCGTGCTGGAGATTCTCTGATGCAGTCTCTTTTTCGACCCCTGAACGCACTCCGGTCCATCCACTTCGTGATCGGCCTCGTCGCGGCTGCCGTCTTCCTCGCGCCGCAGCCGGCAGCGGCCCAGAGCGGCTGCCCGAGCGACAGCTGTGGCTTCTCGACCTGCAACACGCCGGCCACCGCCGGCGCCTCAGGCGCTCTGGGGCGAGCTCGAGCCCGCCGATGTAGGACAACTGCCTTCGAACCGCGACAACACCGGGGATATCCGTAAGGACTTCCGCATCAACCATCCGTTCTGGCAGTCCGTCGACATCGAGAACGGCTGGGTCTTGGCTGCCATCCACAAGGGCCTGCAGGTATGGGACGCCCGCACGAGCCCGGGCGCTCCAACCCTGACGAGCCTCATCGATCTCCAAGCATCTGTCCCCGTCTACCTCGCGCCCCCCGAGGACAAGGATCCGGTCTACGACGTCGACGCGCCAGCGGGCGTCGACACCATGGCCGCCGTGACCATGGACAGCGGCGTCGGAACGGTGATCCTCAAGCTGGCCAAGAAGAACCAGCCTTCGGTGGCCTACCAAGACGCCGGCAGCGGCAAGAACGCCTTCCAGGTCTGGGCCGCCAACCAGGGCGGCAAGAACTACGCGTTCGCCGCCTACCAGGGCCGAGGCATCCGCGTCTACGACATGGACAAGGCCGTCACCTACAACCGCTGCCGGGATGACACGCCGAGCTCCATCAACTGCCCCGGGGTCTTCGTCGGTACCGTGGGCTCGGACAGCTCGGTGACCTACCTCTCCGGAGCCGGCCACTTCCTGGCCGCCTCGGTGAAGGGCGGGTTCCAGCAGCCCAACCACGTCAAGATCTACAACGTCGCGACGCCGACGAACCCCCAGTCGATGAGCTCGCCGGTGCTGAGCATCGACGTCCGCTCCGCCGCGGGCGCCACCTTGCCGGTCTACGGCAACGCCCTCTGGACCACCCCCGGAGGCAAGATCTACCTCGCGGTTCGGGCGAGCAGCGAGTCCCACATCTACGACGTCTCGTGCCTCGCCTCCGGGAGCTGCGGCACCGTGAGGCCGATCTGGCGCATGAGCCACTACGCCGACGTCAGCGAGTACGCCACCTTCTCCATGAGCGGCAGCACGCCGTTCGTCTACTTCGGCAACGACACCCAGTGCGCCGGCAGCCTCACCAGCCCGGTGATCCAGAACGAGTGGCTGTTCGACGTCTCCAACCCGGCGAGCCCGCGGGACATCACGCCGCCGCCCCAGTACCTTCCGGACCCCTACACCGGGCAGTCCGAGCTCACCGGCTACTGGGGCTGGTACTACCGGCGCAACCCCACCGGCTTCAACTGGGTCATGCCGAGGGTAGGCAAGTTCTACGGCGAGTACTTCTACCGCGCGGCGAACTCGATCTTCGACATCCACCGACGGACGGGCGGCATCGCGCCTACCGCCGACTTCACCTGGAGCCCGACCCAGGTCTACCCCGGCACGGCGGTGACCTTCTCCGACCGCTCCACCGGCGGTCCCACGAGCTGGAGCTGGTCCTTCGCCCCCGACGGCACGCCCGCGACCTCGACAGCCCAGAATCCGTCCAACGTGACCTTCGCGACCCAGGGCACCAAGACCCTCTCCCTCACGACGAGCAACGCCGCCGGCTCCAGCGATCCGCAGCGGAAGACCCTGACAGTGCTCGACCCAGCGCCGGCGGTGACCGGTGTCACGGCCTCGCCGGCGAGCCCGCTGCAGTGCCAGCCCGTCACTCTCACCGCGACAGGTGTCAAGGGCCAGCCGACGCTCAGCTACACATGGTCCGTGACCGACAGCAGCCAGAACCCTGCCCAGGGCTTCACGCCGTCGAACGCCAACCCGGTGGTCTGGAGCATCCCGGGCGGTGCGGCCGCGGACACCTACACCGCGGAGGTGATGGTCGACGGACCGGGCGGGCCGACGGCGATGGCCAGTACCACCATCCCGGTACAGGCCCTACCCACCCTGCCCGTCGACGGCTCCTTCGCGCCCACGAACGACGCCTTCACGGCCGGAACCGTGCAGTTCCACGTCATCGTGGCGGGCGCCACGGCGTGGAGCTGGGACTTTGGCGACGGCAACGGCTTCCAGCCCTTCACTTCCGACCCGATCAGTGGCCCGAACCCGACGCACACCTACCTCGCCACGGGCGCCAAGACGGTTCAGGTGAAGGTGAGGAACTGCGTCGACGTGGGGGGCCGGACGAGCGCCACCCTGAACGTCGACATCACCCAGACCACGCCGCTGGTCGCGAAGTTCGATGTCGGATGCTTCATCCCCGATGGCGTGAATTGCTATGTCAACACCGGGGCCTCGTTGACCTTCACCGATCAATCGGTGGGTCCCCCGGACCAGTGGGACTACGACTGGAACGGTACCGGCACCTTTGACGGTGGCAACCCTTCCCCGGTCACGAGTCACGCGTACTTGACCACCGGGACTTTCCAACCACGCCTCAAGGTCCACCGCGGCAGCGAGACCGACACGTACCAGCTGCCCTTCATTATTCACGTGACCTCCGGTACGCCGCCGCCGCCGCCCTCCACCCCGAAGATCTCCATCAGCGGTTCGACCTCCGGCCAGGTGGACCAGGCCCTGAGCTTCACCGCCAGTGCCACCAACTGCACACCCAGCGCCACTTGGTCGTGGAGCGCCACGGGCGGCGGCAGCGTGAGCGGCACGACCAAGAACGTCACCATCGCCTGGCCCTCGGCCGGGACCAAGTCGGTGACAGTGACGAACTCCGGCTGCTCCGGTGCCGCCGGTAGCAAGACCGTCTCGATCACTGACGGGACGACTCCGCCCCCCAGCGGCGGAGGCGCCGTAGGCGCCGCCTTCAGCTACACGCCCACTAGCGTCGCCTCCGGGCAGCAGGTCGCCTTCGACGCCAGCGCGTCCACCGGCAGCCCGAGCAGCTACTCGTGGGACTTCGGCGACGGTGACTCGGCCAGCGGGGTCCAGGTGAGTCATACCTTTGCCAAGGCCGGCAGCTTCAAAGTCAAGCTCACGGTAGGCAAGGCCGGCTCCGGAACGGGCTGCGAGTTCGGGGTCTGTTCGGACTCGGTCACCAAGACCGTCACCGTGACCGGTGAAGAGGCGCTCGCGGCGGCCTTCGACGTCGACGCTTCGTGCCTGCCCACCGGTGGCACCGAGGTCTGCACCGCCGACACCGGTCAGACCCTCACCTTCACGGACAAGAGCACCGGGAAGGTGACGAGCCGGGCTTGGGACTTCGGCGACGGCGCCACGGCGCAGGGTGCCTCCGCGAAGCACACCTACAACCAGGCTGGCACCTTCGTCGCGACCCTCACCGTGCAGAGCGCCACGGCGAGCTCGAGCGCCACCAAGACCTTCAAGGTCTCGGGCGCTCCGGCCGCCTCGACGAGCACGGTGGTCCTGCCCTGGCTCGCCCAGGCCGACCAGGACAAGGCGCTCCCGCAGACGAGCGATCTGTACCTGAACAACCCCGGCAGCCAGCCCATGACGGTCACCCTGGTGTTCCGCAATCAGGGGTTGCCGGAGCCCGATCCGCCGCAGGTCCAGAGGACCGTCGCACCGAACGCGACCCTCTACCTGCCCGACGTGATCGCGGACTTCAACCGCTCGAACGTCAAGGGGTTCCTCTACATCGAGCCCGCGGAGGGTTCGGGGACCCCCGTGGTCACCTCGTTCAATCGCACCTTCAAGAGCGACGGCAGCACGTTCGGACAGGTGGTTCCGGGCCTGCCCCTGGACGCCCAGGCCTCGACGCAGAGCTCGGGTACGCCACAGGTATTCCATCTGGTGGGTCTCAACGACACCGACGACCGCCTGGCCTACTTCGGGATCAACAACCCGACTGACCAGCCGCTGTCGTACAACCTGCGCTTCTTCGACGCCCTCGGCCACCAGATCTACGCCACCTCCGAGCCCGAGGGGGTCGCTCCGTTCGGCCAGAAGGTCTACCAGGTCGAGACGATCCGGAGCTCCTTCAACGTCCAGAACCAGGGGGACTACCGGGTCGAGATCGAGCCGACGGAGGGCAGCCCGAGGCCGGTGGCTTTCGGCGCCAACCTCCGCCTGCCCGCCAGGGACCCGTCCTTCCTACGCCCGGGCCGGACGGACTCGAGCGACGTCTACCTGGTGGGGGCCCTCGATACCCCCGGCCTCAACGGCAGCGTGTTCCAGACCGACCTGGTGCTGAGCAATCCGGGCACCGGGGTGGACACCTGCGACATCACCTACACGCCCACCGGTGCCACCTCCGAGACGACCGCGCCCATCCACCGGACCCTGCAGCCCGGCGAGACCCAGCGGCTCTCCAACGTGGTGGCCCAGTGGGACATCCCGCCATCGGTCGGGGTGCTGGCCGTTCACTGCGACAGCACGACCGGCGTCTACCCGGTGGTTCAGGGGGAGAGCTACGACGTCTCCAGCCCGTCCCAGACCTACGGCCAGTTCATGCCGGCCCTGACCTCGGCCTCCGCCGCCGAGCCGGGCAAGTCTCTGACCCTCACGGGTCTGCGCCAGAACGACACCTTCCGCACGACCCTCTGGCTCTACAACCCCGGGGACGGGGTGGCGACCTACACCGTCCACTACTTCGACCTCCAGGGCAACGAGCTCGGGGGGTCTCAGGCCTCCAGCCTCGGCGCCGGCAAGTTCCGCCAGATCAATCCGGGTGCCCACCCGCTCCCGGCTGCGGGCATCGACGGCGGCTTCACGGTGCGGGTCGAGGTGACCAAGGGCAAGCTCTTGGTGGCGGGACAGGTGGTCAACGACTTCAACGACCCGGCGTACATCGTCGGCCGGTAGAGCGCATCTCGTGTCACCATCCGAGCCGCCGGGCGAAGCGCCCGGCGGCTCTGTCGTCTCCGGCTCCACCATGAGATCCCGCGTCCTGGTTGCCCTCGCCGTCGTCGCGGCTCTCGCCGCCGGATGGCTGGCCGGGCTCGCCACCGCCCGCCGCCACCGCCCGGCCCCTGCGCCCGCTGCCGCCGCTGCTGCCCCTTCTGCCGGCTCGCCGGCCCTGCCGGCCGCACCCCGCCAGCCCGCCGCCGGCAAGTGGCACGAGGCCCGGAGCGTCCCCGAGCCGCCGCCGGGCGGCTGGGAGCACACGAAAGGCGCGGAGGCCCTCATGGCCGTGCCCTACCTCCAGGGCTACCGGCCGGCACGGGCCTCCGACAAGGCGGTGACCCTCGACCGGCCGGAGGCCTGGCGCGGTCTCAACCTCTACGTCTCGGGCGATGCGCCGGAAGCGCGGCTGATGGATATGGAGGGCCACCTGCTCCACCGATGGATCTATCCGCTGGAGAAGTTCCGGCCCGAAGTCTTCAAGGACCCGGCGACCCGGGACGAGTTCCGCAAGCTCGAGTACTTCCGGCGGGCCCGCCTGCTACCGGACGGACGGCTCCTCGCCATCTTCGAGGGGCTCGGGCTCGTCGAGCTCGCCCCGGATTCGCACCTCCTGTGGGCCTACCGCGGCGGCGCCCACCACGACCTCGACGTCGCCCCTGACGGCCGGATCTTCGTCCTCGACCGGGAGGGCAAGGTCCTGCCCTGGCTCGACCCGGACCACGGAGTGCTCGAGGACATGATCACCGAGCTCTCGCCCGACGGCCGCGTGCTCGACAAGATCTCCATCCCGGAGGCCTTCCGGGACTCGATCTACGCGCCCCTGCTCGAGCGCCGGGGCCCGCCACCGGACGTTTTCCACACCAACACCCTGGAGATCCTCGACGGCAGCCTGGCCGACCAGAGCCCCGCCTTCCGCCGCGGCAACCTCTTGATCTCGGTCTTGCAGCTCGACACGGTGGCGGTCATCGATCCCCGCAGCCGGAAGGTGGTGTGGGCGGAGACCGGCATGTGGCGCAAGCAGCACCAGCCGACCGTGCTGGCCAACGGCCACCTGCTGATCTTCGACAACACCGGGCCGGGCGGAGAGCGCTCCCGGGTCCTGGAGCTCGACCCGTTCAGCCAGCAGGTCTTCTGGCACTACGGCGGCGATCCCGGGACCGACCTGTACTCCCAGACCCTGGGCTCCGCTCAGCGCCTGCCCAACGGCGACACCCTGATCACCGAGTCCGAGAACGGCCGTGCCCTCGAGGTCGACCGGGCCGGCAAGGTGGTCTGGCAGTTCCTGAGCCCCCACCGCGTCGGCGATCACGGCCAGCTCGTGGCCGTCCTCTTCGAGATGGTCCGCCTGCCGCCCGACTTCCCGTTCCAGGGGAGCCCGAGTGCCCGGGACACCGCCGGGAGCGCTCCGGAGGCGGCCCGCGGAGCACCGGCCGGGGATGCCGGCCAAGGTAGAATCAGCCGACCGTGACCCAGCCCGCCGTCAGCGCCGAAGGCCTCGGCAAGTCCTACCGCGTCTTCGACAGCCCCAGGGACCGGTTTCTGGAGGTGCTCACGCACCGGCCCCGCCACCGCCGGTTCCAGGCCCTCTCCGGCGTGAGCTTCGAGCTTCCGAAAGGGGAAGGGCTGGGAGTGATCGGCGAGAACGGCGCCGGCAAGTCGACGCTGCTCAAGATGATCGCCGGCATCGTGGCGCCCTCGGAGGGCCGCCTGGAGGTCGCGGGTCGGGTGGCGTCGATCCTCGAGCTCGGATCGAGCTTCCACCCCGAGCTCACCGGCCGCCAGAACATCGTGCTCAACGCCGCCATGCTCGGCCTCTCCGAAGCGCAGGTTCGGCAGAAGACGCCGGAGATCGTGGACTTCAGCGAGCTCGGCGACTTCATCGAGCAGCCGGTGAAGGTCTACTCGACGGGCATGGGTATGCGCCTCGGCTTCGCCATCGCCACCCAGGTCGAGCCCGACGTGCTGATCATCGACGAGGCCCTGTCGGTGGGCGACGGCTACTTCCAGAAGAAGTGCATGGACCGGCTGCGCCGCTTCCTCGACCAGGGAGGGACCCTGCTGTTCTGCTCCCACGCCATGTACTACGTCTCGGCCTTCTGTGATCGGGCGCTCTGGCTGCGCGGCGGCAGGACCGCGGCCCTGGGCCCGACGCAGGACGTGGTCCGGGACTACGAGGCCTTCCTGCTCGCCAAGACGCGCTCCTCCGAGTCGGCCGAGCTCGACGACGAGTTGCGCCCGGGCCCCGCCCGCCTGACGGACGTCCGGCTGGTCGGCGGCGAGCCCGGGCTCGACCGGCGGCGCTTCCGGAGCCACCAGCCCCTGAGCATCGAGGTGGAGTGGGAGAGCGCCGAGCCGGACCGGGCTTTCCATGTGGGCCTGGGGATCAACCGGGTCGACGAGGTGGAGGTGCTCTCCTTCGCCAGCCACCTGGACGGTCTGGAGGCGTGGCGCGGCAGCGGCCGCCACCGCGTGCGGCTCGACGTCCCCGACCTTCCGCTGCTCCGGGGGAAGTTCACCGTCTACGCATTCCTGCTCGACGAGGCCGGCCTCCACGTCTACGATCGGCGGATCCTGCCCGGCGCGTTCGAGGTGGAGAGCACTTCCTATGTCTTCGGGATGTTCGATGCCGAGCACCGCTGGAGCGCCGCCGAGCCGGCGGCCCTCCGCCCGGCGGCCTCCGGCGCTACCGCGCGGCTCGCCGCGAGCACGGAAAGGACCTGACATGTCGCTCTCGATCCGTCTCCCGAACCTGGACCAGCGGGGTCCGCGGGCGCCCGAGGAGGCCGGCGGCGAGGGGCCGCTCCGCGCCAACCCGTTCCTCCACGTCGACGCCGGTCGCGTCTACAACCCGCTGACCGACCGTGCGCTGGCCGAGGGCGAGGCCGGGTACGCGGAGCTCCGCGGGCTGCTCGGCGGCGCCGCCTCTCCCGGCGACCTCGAAGAGGACGTGCGCGCCCGACTCGCCGCCGGCGGGTGGCTGGTCCCGGCCGAGGAGGACGTCTCGCGCCGCTACTTCCTCAAGTACGTCTCCCTCGAGGCGCACACGGTCTGCAACCAGGGCTGCTACTTCTGCCCCGTGGCCTACGACCGGCGCGAAGACCACTTCATGCCCACCGAGCAGTACGACGACATCGTCCGCCAGCTCGCGGACTACCGGAGCACGATCGAAGCGGTCTTCATGATCAACTACAACGAGCCCACCGCCGACAAGCGCTTCGTCGACCAGGTGCGCACCCTGAAGGAGGCCGGCCTGCCCCCGGCCACCCTGACCAACGGCACCGGCCTGACTCCCAAGCGGGTCGACGCCCTGGTCGAGATGGGCGGTTTGCGGTTCTTGTCGATCAACCTGTCGACCCTCGACCGGGAGCGCTACGAGGCGGACCGCCGGGGCGACCACCTGGACCTGGTCCTGCGCAACCTCGACTACGCCAAGGACCGTCCGGTCGCCGAGGCGATGGACATCGTCGTGCTCGGCCGGGGCGACGAGGTCCACCGGCGGGACTTCCAGGAGATCGAGGCCCGCTTCGCCGGCAGCCGCTTCAACGTCAAGCTCTTCGAGGTGATGGACCGGGCGGGCTACCTCCAGGTCGGCCTGTCGGCCCACAACGAGACCCTGTGCGGCTGCGACAACGTAGGCTCCCGGCCGCTCCAGCACCTCCACATCAACCCCTACGGCAAGTGCCTCCTGTGCTGCGAGGACTACGACGGGAGCTACGTCGTCGGCGACTTGACCGAGAGCACGCTGGAGGAGGTGCTCACGGGCCCCGAGCTCGCCCTGATGCGCCGCTGGGTCTACGGCCTCGAGGAGGCTCCGGCGGACTTCATCTGCCGGAGCTGCGTGTACGCGCGGACGACGTGATCCTCTGAATCACCCCCTTCACCCTCGATTCCTCTCCTCCCCGTCCAGGGGAGAGGGGGACGCCACCGCCCGGGCGACCGTAGACCTCCCAAACCCGCTCTGATCGGACTCGGAGAGGCCACCCGACCCCCACCATGCGGATCACCTACGTCCTGCCCCGGCCGGAGCTCTCGGGCGGCAACAAGGTCGCCATCCACCACGCCCACCTGCTGGCGCGGCGCGGTCATGGGGTGACCCTCCTCGGCGAGGGCCCGCCGCCCCCCTGGGTCCGCCTCGAGGTGCCGTACCAGGACTACGCGGCGGAGCCCCCGGTGCTCGGGGAGCAGGACCTGGTGATCGCCACCTTCTGGCCGACCCTGGCGGTTGCGCGCGGGCTCGGCGTCGGGCCGGTCGTTCACTTCTGCCAGGGCTACGAGGGGGACCTCGTCCACCTCCGGCCCCGCCTCGCCGAGATCGAGGCCGCGTACTCGATCCCGGCGCCCGCTCTGACCGTGAGCCCCCACCTCGCCGAGCTGCTCCTCCGGCGGTTCAACCGCCCCTCCCGGGTCGTTCCGCCCCCCGTCGATCCCCTCTTTCGGCCGGCGGCTCGCCTCCGCCCGGGCCGGCCGCCCCGGGTGGCCGTCCCGGGGATCTTCGAAGCGGAGGTCAAGGGAGTCGAGGTGGCCCTGGAGGCGGTCCGGAGACTGCGCAGCGAAGGCGTTCCGGCGCGGGTGCTCCGCTTCGCGACGCTGCCGCTCTCCCCGGCCGAGCGCGGACTCCTCGAGCCCGAGCTCTACCTCTGCGGTGCCCCGCCCGCGGAGGTGGCCCGCGAGCTGAGACGCTGCGACCTCCTGCTCCTCGCTTCGCGCGAAGGCGAGGGCTTCGGCTTGCCGGCCCTCGAGGCGATGGCCGCGAAGGTCCCGGTGGTCGCCTCGCGGATCCCGTCCACCGCCTGGTTCGCCGCCGACGGGGCCACCCTGGTCACCTCCGGCGACCCGGAGGCCTTCGCCGCAGCGGCGGCAGAGCTGCTCGGCGACGCCGGTCGCTGGCGCCGTGCCCGGCGCGCCGGCCGCCGGGTCTCGCGCCGGTTCACCGGACCGAGGATCGGCCGTGAGCTCGAGGCCGCCCTCGAGTGGGCCCGCGCCGAAGCGCTCCGTGGCCCGTGACCCACACAGATACAATCCCCGCCGTGTCGGAGCCGGATCTCTCGGTGGTCATTCCCGCCTACAACGAGGAGGGGCGCCTGGGTCCCACCCTGGACCGGGTGGACTCCTACCTCCGCGCGCGGGGCGGTGACCACGAGATCCTGGTGGTGGACGACGGCTCGAGCGACGGCACCGCCCGGCTGGTCAGTGCCCATCCCGCGCGCGGCCTGCGCCTCGTCCGCCAGCCGGGGAACCGAGGGAAAGGGGCGGCGCTGCGCCGCGGCGTCGCCGAGAGCCGGGGGCGCCGAGTCCTGCTCTCGGACGCGGACCTCTCGACCCCCATCGAGGAGGTCGAGACCCTGGAGGCGCACCTCGACGCCGGGGCGGACCTGGCGGTGGGCAGCCGGGCGATGGAGGACTCCCGGGTGCAGGTGCGCCAGCCCCTGTATCGGGAGCTCATGGGCAAGACCTTCAACCGGATCATCCGGCTCCTGGGGGTGCGCGGAGTGCGCGACACCCAGTGCGGCTTCAAGCTCCTCGACGGTGAGGTCGCCCGACGCCTCTTCGCGCGGCTGGTCACTGAGCGGTTCGCCTACGACGTCGAGCTCATCTGGCTCGCCCGCCGGGCCGGCTGCCGGGTGGACGAGGTCGGGGTCGCCTGGGTCAACTCCGCAGATTCCCGGGTGCACCCCTTCTTCGACTCCTGGACCATGTTCAAGGACGTGCTCCTCATGCGCTGGCGCCACCGGGGAGAGCCCGGGGCTTCCGGATGATCCGCGCGCGGCCCACCACGCCGGAGGACCTTTCAGCCCTCGACGAGCTGTTTCGCGCACGCTTCGGTCATCCGCTGAACCGGGAGGAGTGGGAGTGGAAGTACCTTCGTCTCCCCGGGGAGTCCCGGAGCCGGGTCGCGTTGGACGAGGGGGGGCGGGTGCTGGCCCACGCCGGGGCCTTGAGATTCCCCGCCCGCCTGGCACCCGGCGCCGGCGACGGCATCTGGCAGCTCACCGACTGGGTGGCGGCGGCGGCCGGCGCCGGCCTACGGCCTCCCCTCGTCAGGCTCGGACGCGCCCTCCTCGCCGACCTGCCGCGGCCGGAGGACGCCCCCTGGATCTTCGGCTTCCCGAGCGAGCGCCACTTCCGTCTCGGCCAGAGGGTCTTCGGCTACCGGCCCCTGCCTGCCATAATGCCGCTCCAGGGGCCCATCCCGCCAATTCCGCCGATCCCGTCGGCCGAGCCCACCGCGGCGGGCGCGCTGGTCGAGGTCGGCGACCGCTGCGGCGAGTGGGCCGAGGCGGCTTGGAGCTCGTGCGGAGCCCGCGGCGTCCGCCGCTCGGTGGCCTTCCTCAACTGGCGTTACCATGCCCGGCCGGACCGCTACTACCGCGTCTACCGCCTGCGCCCGACCGGCGCGGCCAGCCCCGCCCACGACGGCCTGGCGGTCTTCGCCTTCGTCGGCTCCCTGGCCCGGGGGACCGAGCTCTGGCTGCCTCCGGTCCCCGGTGGCGACCCCGGCTCCGGGTGGGCCTGGCGCGCCGCCCTCGAAGCGGTCGCCGCCGACCTCCGCGCGTCCGGCCTCGAGCGCTGGGAGCTCTGGCCGCCGCCTCCCGGCAGCACCCTCGCCGGGGAGCTCACCCACCTCAATCTCTCGCCCTCCGGCGAGCCGCTGGTCATGGGCTGCCGGGGGAGGGAAGGGTCGCTTGCCGGTCCCTCGCCCGAAGATCCCAGCTTCTATTACGCCATGGGGGACTATGACCTGGCGTAACGGTTGGCCCGTGCGGGGGGCGGCGCGCCTCCTCCTGGCGGCCCTGGCGCTGGGCGCCGGGGCGTGTGGGCCTTCCCGGCCGCCGGGTGGGAGCCTCGCCGAGCTGGTGGCCGCGGGGGCCTACACTGCCGAGGCGGCCGGCGGCTCGGGCTCGGCGGACCGGCCGCTCCACTTCGACGCCGAGCCCCGGGCCGGAGTCGTGAAGCTGGACGACGAAGGCCGGCCCGCCGTGACCCTCCCCGCAGGCACCTGGTGGTGGCGCACCCGCGTCCCCGAGGACGGCTGGCTCCAGGTGGGCCTGGGGGCCCCTGACGGAGGGCCCCTCGAGGCCTCGGTGGTGCTTGCCGACGGCGCGCGGCGAGAGGTGCTCGAGGTGGGGCGCAACGACCCGGGCGAGGACGAGCCGGGCGTCCGCGGCTGGATCGATTTCGGGGCCGATCTCTCCCCCTGGGCCGGCCGCACCGTGACCCTGGCTTTCACCGCGCGGCGCCCCCATTCTCGAGGTGCCGAAGGTGCTGGCGAGGCCTCCGGAGCCTCCGGGGCCGCTCCGGAGGTGGCCTGGGGGCCGGTGACGGTGAGCGCCCCGCGGGCGGTGGGCAGAGACGACCCGCCCAACGTCCTTTTCATCTTGGTCGATACCCTGCGCCACGACCACCTGACTCCGTACGGCTACAAGCGCGACACCACGCCGGAGATCGAGAAGCTCCTGGCCGAGCGCGGCACCGTCCTCGAAGATGCCTACTCCCAGGCGTCCTGGACCCTGCCCTCCGTCGTCTCGTTCATGACCAGCCGCTACCCGGGCGAGCTCCTGGGCGGCGACCCGGCGGGTTTCGGCCTCCCGAAGGGCCTCCCTGCCCTCGCCTCCGCCTTCGCCAAGCTCGGCTATCGCACCGGCGGCTTCATCGGCAACCCGATCCTGCACGCGGGCAACGGCTTCGCCCGGGGCTTCGACACCTTCTACACGCCGGAGGACCCCGGCGCGATCACGCGCCACGCCGAGAGCGTCAACCGGCGGGCGGTGCCCTGGCTGCGCGCCCACCAGGGGGAGCGGTTCTTCGGCTACGTCCACTACGTCGACCCCCACGACCCGTACGACGACCCGGACGTGGTCGACAACCGCTCGCGGCTCTTCGACGATCCGGGCGGCATGCCGGGTACCTACGTCCAGGGGGTCTACGTCGGCAAGCTCCACCCCGACGACCTCGACCGGGAGATCCGCCACTTCACGGCCCTCTACGACACCGAGGTCCACTGGGTCGACCGGGCGATCGGTGCGCTCCTCCGGAGCCTTCCCCGGGACGTCCTGGCCCACACCCTGGTCGTCCTCACCGCCGACCACGGGGAGGAGCTCCACGACCACGGTGGCTGGAAGCACGGCCAGACCGTCTACGAGGACCAGATCCACGTCCCCCTGATCGTGCGCTGGGACGGCCGGATCCCCGCCGGCAAGCGCCTCGCGGGGACGGTGCGCCTGGTCGATCTCCTGCCCACCCTGGTCGCCGCGGCCGGCGGCCAGGCGGCGCCCTCCTGGCAAGGGCGGGATCTCCTCGACGCCCTCGAGGGCCGGGCGCCTCTGCCTCGGCTCGAGGCCTTCGCCCAGCGCCTCCAGGTGGGACCGCTGCGGGCGGCCCTGGTGCTCGACGGCAAGAAGCTCATGCTCTACAACCGCCGCGAGCCCTTCACCGCCCAGGACGGCCTCCAGGAGTACCTCTACCGGCTCAACCTGGAGCGCATGCGCGGCGCCGAGCTCTACGACTTGCGCCGCGATCCGGGGGAGCGCCACGACCTGTTGGCCCCCGGATCGAGCTCCGGGGCGGCGTCCCCGAACCCGGGCCCTTCCGGGTCGGAGGCGGCGATCCGTCTGGCGGCTTCCCTCGACGGGCCCCTCCAGGTCCACCTGGCCCGAACCTTCGGGTACCTGCGGGCGCTCACCGACTCGCTGCCCGCCGGTCACCACCTGGCCGGCGAGCTGGTGTTCGAGAAGGCGCCGACCCTGGTCATTCCACTCTTCCTCACCGACGGCGACCGGGCGGAGGCCGCCGGCGAGACGGTGCGCTTCGAGCTCGTGGGCGACGGGCTGCCCAAAGGCTTCGCGGTCCTCGGAGCCCCCGGCGCCCTCGTCTCCGCCTCCCTCACTCTGGACGGCGAGCCCCTGGCCCCCGCCCGGCTGCGGCTCGGTGCCGGAGCTCCCTTCGCCGGCCACCGGGTCGAGGTCGACGCCCTGGCGAGCGAGTCCTTCCCGGCGCCCAGCGGCCGGCCGGGACTGCGCCTCTGGGCGTTCGCCGGCGGACCGGTGGCGCCGGGCAAGGTGAACGCCGAGACTCGCAAGGGCCTCGAGGCCCTGGGGTACGTGCAATGAACGACGCCACCCGCCATCGTCCGGCACCGCGCGGCGATCTCCTCCCCCCGGGGGAGACCGCCACGGTCCACGCCCGCAACGTCCTCGTCCTCGCTCCCCACCAGGACGACGAGGTCCTCGGATGCGGCGGGCTCCTCGCCGGGCTCGCGGCGGCCGGCGCCCGGGTCCGCGTGCTCTTCCTGAGCGACGGCGCGCTAGGCGCCGGAGGCTCCGGCACCGGCGAGGCCGCCCGGGCCTACGCGGCTCGCCGGCGGGAAGAATCGACGGCCGCCCTCGCCGCCCTCGGGATCGAAGGGGACGGCAGCGCCCGCCACCTGGAGCTTCCGGATGGAAGCCTCGCCCACCATCTCGAGGACCTGGCGGCGGCCGTCCGCGAGGCCCTTCTCGCCCTCGAGGCCGACCTCGTCCTGGTGCCATCGCCCCTCGAGGTGACCGCCGACCACCGCGCCGCCTTCGCCGCCCTCCACCGAGTCCTGGGCCCGCTGCGGCCCGCCGCCGGGGGTGCAGGCGCCGCCGCCGACTCCGCAGACCCCCTGGCCGCGTTAGCCCGGGGGCTGACCGTGCTGGTCTACGAGGTCAACCACCCGGCGTACCCGGACCTGCTGGTGGACGTCTCCGGCCGCCTCGATGCGGTCCGCGGCGCCATGGCCTGCTACGCGAGCCAGCAGGAGCGCCACGACTACCTGGCGGCGGGGCTCGGCCTGCGCAGCTTCCGGACCCTCTCGCTGCCCGCCGGAGTCACCGCGGCCGAGGGTTACCGCCGCCTCGACCTGACCGACTTCACGACCCGCAGCCCGGCCGAGCTCGTGCGGCACCTGGGGGGTGTGCCCGAGCTCCTCGAGGTTGCGAGCGGTCCCCGGGTCTCGGTGGTGGTGCGCACCAAGGACCGCCCGGCCTTCCTGCGCCAGGCCCTGGACAGCCTGGCCCAGGGGAGCTATCGGCGGGTCGAGGTGGTGGTGGTCAACGACGGTGGGAAGCCGCCGGACCTCCCCGACTCGTATCCATTTCCCCTCCGCAGAGTCGAGCTGCCGGAGAACCGGGGCCGCGCCGCGGCGGCCAACGCCGGGGTCGCCGCGGCGGAAGGCGACTGGATCGCCTTCCTAGACGACGACGACCTGGCGGCGCCCGAGCACCTGGCCGTGCTGGTGGAGGCCGCTGCCGGCGCCGGCGTCCGGGTGGTCTACGGCGACGCCGCGGTGGTCACTTACGAGCTGGGCGGCGCCGCCCAGCCGGGATCGCCCGGCGGCTGGCGGCCGGTCGAGCGCCGCCTGCCCTACAGCCGCGACTTCGATCCCGACCTGCTGGTGGTAGACAACTACATCCCGTTCAACACCGTGCTCCTGGAGCGGGATCTGGTGGGCGAGCTCACCGAGGAGACGGGCGCCGAGGGGCCGTTCGACACGACCCTGCCCTTCTTCGAGGACTGGGACTTCCTGATCCGTCTGGCCGCCCGGGAGCCCTTCCACCACGTGCGCCGAGCCACCTGCGAGTACCGCCACTTCCGGGGCGCCGGCCACCACGCCCTGGGCGAGCGGCCCCGGGAGCGCCCCGACTTCCTGGCCATGAAGACCCGGGTGCTGGCCAAGCACGCCGCCCTCCTCGGCCCCGAGCGGCTGGCTCGGGCGGTGGACACCCTGCGGGCCGAGGCCGTGGCCCTGGCCGAGGAAGCGGCCCGGGTGCGCTCCGGGCTCGGCGCCGAGCTCGACGCCTTCGCCCGCCGCCACGGCGAGCTCGAGGAGCGCTTCCACCGCGTCCACGGCGAGGCCGAGGCCCTGCGTGGCCAGGCCGCCGGACAGAGCGCCGAGCTCGAGCGTCTGTACGGCCGGGAGGCGGAGCTCCAGAAGGTGGTGGACGACCAGACCGCGCATCTGGGCCGCACCTACGGCGAGATCGAGCGCCTGAACGGCATCCTCCGCGAGCTCGGGGCCTCGTCGCTGCGCGGCCTGCTCCGCTGGTGGCGGGAGCAGCGGCGATGAAGCTGGGCCTGGTCTCCTCGGAGCCGCTCGAAGGGCGGGTGGCGGGGATCGGCATTCGCTACCTGGAGCTGGCGCGGCGGCTCCCGGAGCTGGGCGTGGAGACGGTCGCGGTGTCGCCGGCCGACCCGGAGGCGACCCCGCTGCCGGCCGGCGCGGCCCGCCGGTTCGTCGCCGGCCGGCTGCCGGAGATCCTCGGGGACTGCCAGGCGGTCCTCGCCCAGGGTCAGCTCGCCAACGACGTGGTCCTGGAGTGCTCCCACCTGCCGGTGGCCATCGACCTCTACGACCCGTGGCTGGTGGAGAACCTCCACTACGAGCCCGACCTCGGCCTCGACCCGTACCGCAACGACCACGCCACCTGGGTCCTCCAGCTCTCCCGGGGCGATTTCTTCCTCTGCTCCTCCGACGAGCAGCGCCTCTACTACCTGGGCTTCCTGACCGCCCTGGGCCGGGTCAACCCGCGGCGTCTCGCCCGGGACCCCGACCTCGCCGGGCTGATCGCCCCGGTGCCCTTCGGGGTGCCCGAGGAGCTGCCCGCCCACCGGCCGGTCCTCGAGCCGGCGGCGGTGGGGGAGCGGCGGCTGCTCTTCGGCGCGCTCTACGACTGGTACGACCCGTGGACGGTGCTCGACGCCCTGGACCGGATTGAGCTCGAGGGCGCCGGCGCCGGCGCGGGGGGCGTCTCCTGGACCCTCCTCTTCGTCCGCCACCCGCGCCCGGAGGCGACCCCCCAGCGCCTGCTCCGGGAGGTGGAGGCGCGCTGCCGCGAGCGCGGCTGGTGGGGGAGCCGCGTGCGGCTGATCGAATGGGTGCCCTTCGAGCGGCGCTACGACCTGCTGCGCGACGTCGACCTGCTGGTCGCTCCTCACCGGCCGAGCCTCGAGACCCGGCTGTCCATGCGCACCCGCTTCCTGGACGCCCTGGCCGCCGGCTGCCCGGTGGTGACCAGCCAGGGAGGCACTCTGGGCCGCCTGCTCACCGAGGCCGACGCGGGCTGGGTCTGCCCGCCGGGCGATCCCCGGGCCCTGGCCGCCGCCCTCGGCGAGGCTCTGGAGCACCCCCGGGCCCACTCCGCCGGCGCCGAGCGCCTGGCCGCCCGCTTCACCTGGCCCCGAGTGCTCGAACCCCTGGTGGCGTTTTGCCGAGACCCCCGGCGGGATCCGACCCGCGAGGACTTCGCCTTCCGGCCCGAGACCGTGACGCCGGCCGACCGCCTCGGCTTCCGGTTGCGGCGCTTCCTGAGGCGGAACCCGTGAACAGCGTGCCGGGGGACTCGAAACCGCGAGGCTGGCCCGAGGGAGGGAGAGGGATCGAGGAAGAGGGGGGCGATCCGAGAGTGAGCCGCAGCGTGTCCAAGGTCTCGGTCTGCATCCTCTCGTGGAACGGACGCGAGCACCTGGCCACCTGCCTGCCCGCCCTCGCGGCTCAGGACCCGCCGGGGATCGAGACCGAGGTCCTGGTGCTGGACAACGGCTCGGACGACGGCACCGCCGAGTGGCTGCGCCGGGAGCACCCGTGGGTCCGCCTGGTGGAGAGCCCGGTCAACACCGGCTTCTGCGGCGGCAACAACCGGCTGGTGGCCGCGGCCGAGGGCGACGCCATCGCCTTCCTGAACAACGACACCCGCCCCGAGCGGGGATGGCTCAAGGCCCTCGTGGCCTGCCTCGCCGGTGCCCCCGAGGACGTGGCCGCGGTCTCAGGCCGGATCGTCGACTGGTCTGGCGAGCACCTGGACTTCGGCCGCGGGGTGATGACCTTCGACGGCCACGCCTTCCAGCTCGACTTCCGGCGACCCCTCGGGGAGGCGCGCGTACCGGACGACGGCGAGGAGCTGTTCTTCCCGTGCGGCGGCAACATGCTGGTACGCAAGGCCTCCTTCGAGGCGGCGGGCGGCTTCGACGAGGACTACTTCGCCTACCTCGAGGACGTGGACCTGGGCTGGCGCCTGTGGGCCGGCGGCGAGCGGATCGTGGCCGCGGGCGGCGCCGTCGTCCACCACCGCTCGGCGGCGACGAGCGACCTGCTCGGCCTCTTCAACCGCGGCTTCCTGTTCGAGAGGAACGCCTTCCTCACCGCCTACAAGAACTACCAGGAGGGCCTCTGGGAGCGGATCATGCCGGCGGTCCTCCTGACCCTGACCCACCGCACCCAGACCCTCCTCGTCGAGAACAACCCGGGCGCCGGCACCTTCACCCTCGACCCCTACGCCGGCCTGATCGCCAACACCGCCACCGCCTCGGCCGGCGAAGGGCTCCCCGCCGCGCCGCCGCCCGCCGGGCCGCGCACGCTGGGGGAGAAGTGGCGCGCCTACGGCACCGCGGAGCTCTTGCAGCGGGCCGTCGCCAAGGCCCGCAGAGAGCTCTTCGGCGGCTGGCGCCACCGGGCCGGAACCCGGATCACCGACGAGCGCACCGTCGCCCAGCTCCGGGCCGTGACCTACCTCCTCGGACACCTCGACCGGGCCGCGGAGCGCCGGGCGGCGGTCCAGGCCCGACGTCGCCGCTCGGACGCCGAGATCTTCCAGCGCTTCCCGCCCTACCTGGTGGCCACCTATCCCGGGGACGACCGCCTCTTCGACTCCAAGGGGTTTCGCCGCTGGCTGCCGGAAGACCTGCCCCTGGTCCGGGCCCTGCTCGAAGAGGTCATGGCCTTCGACAAGCCCGGCGATTGAAACCGTTCTCCGGGCGCGCGAGCCGCGATAAGGTCTCCTCCGTGTCCGAGCTCGCCTTCTCCGTGGTCCTTCCCACCCACGACCGCCTCGACGTCCTGGCCGAGGTGCTGGACGCGGTCGAGGACCAGCGTGGAGCGCCGCCTTTCGAGGTGGTGGTGGTCGACGACGGCTCGACCGACGGCACGCGCGAGCTCCTCGCCGAGCGCCGCTTCGCCGTGCCGGCCCGGGTGCTCTGCCAGGAGAACCGCGGGCCCGCGGTGGCGCGCAACGCCGGTGTGGCGGCCGCTTCCGGCGATCGGGTGGCCTTTCTAGGGGACGACACCGTCCCGGCTCCCGGATGGTTGGCGGCCCACGCCGAGGCCCACGAGCGGCACGGCGGCGGCTCCGAGCTGGCGGTGATCGGCTACACCCGGTGGCACCACCGCATGCGGACCACGCCGTTTCTGCGCTACATCAACGAGTACGGCCTCCAGTTCGGGTACCGGCTGATCGAGAATCCGTCGAACGTACCGTTCAACTTCTTCTACACCTCGAACCTCTCGCTCTGGCGCAGCCGGCTCCTGGAAGAGCCCTTCGACGAAGGGTTTCCCTACGCGGCCTGGGAGGACACCGAGCTCTCCTATCGCCTGTTCGCCACCGGCCAGCGGCTCGTCTATGCGCCTACGGCGGTGGTCGAGCACGATCACCCGACGACTCTCGAGCGGTTCTGTGCCCGACAGGAGCGGGCCGGCTACTCGGCGGTGGTCT
Organism: uncultured Acidobacteriota bacterium; assembly: GCA_963739795.1. GTDB lineage: Bacteria > Acidobacteriota > Thermoanaerobaculia > Multivoradales > DATKCC01 > CAVUBL01. The sequence goes on from CAVUBL010000011.1 coordinate 399,068, forward strand.
TCTACCGGCGCCATCCCGAGCTCGCGGGCTTCCTCGGTTTGGGCCCGGACGGCCCCCCTCCGCTGCCCGCCGAGGGGGCGCAGAGGCGCCGGGAACGGCTGGCCCGCGCCTTGCAAAATCTCCCGGTGAGGACTCCGCGCCTGTGGGAGGACGTCCTCCGGTTTCACTACATCGCCGGCCTCCGAAGAGGCTGGCGCGAGGGCGCGGGAACAGGAGAACGACCATGAGAGTGACAACGTTTTCGACGATCCTGGCCGTCGGGCTGCTCCTGGGGGCGGCGGCGACCCTTCCTGCGCACGCCGAACGCGGCCACCGCAGCCCCCACGGCTCGACCTCGAGCCACTCGGCTTCGCCACGCGGCGGTCAGGTCGAGTCCCATTCGTCGGCATCTCAACCCCGGACCGCCGTACCCCGCTCGGGAGAGGCTTCCCGGGGTCGGACCCCCGGCACTCGCGGCTACAACCCGCACGGCGGTAGCTACGGCCACGACTATGGCCGCTACGACTACCGGGGCGGCGGCTACTATCCGGGGGGCTACGACCCCTACGGCTATCTGTGGGGCTGGGGCTGGTGGGGCTGGGGCTGGGGCTCGTTCGGCTACTACCCCGGCTATCCCTGGGGCGGCGGACCCTACTACTACCCGGAGCGGGTGCGCGCCGACCTCGGTGCCCTCGACCTCGACGTCCGGCCCGAGAAGGCCCAGGTCTACCTCGACGGGCACCTGATCGGCGTGGCCGACGACTTCGACGGCTGGCCGCGCTACCTCTGGTTGGAGAAGGGGACCTACGACCTCGTCTTCTACTACGACGGCTTCAAGACCATCGCCCGCCAGTACTCCATCTACCCCGGCGTCGTCATCGACGTGGAGGACTCGATGGTCCCAGGTCAGTCCACCCGGCCCGAGGACCTGGCCGCCACCTCCACCGAGCGCCGGGACGAGCGCCTGGAGCGCCGCGAGGAGAGGGGCGAGGGCACGACCTCCAGCGAGCCCGATTGGCGCGCGCGGATGGAGCGCGAACGGGGCGAGATGGAAGCTCCTCCGGCGACGCCCTCCAAGGCGGAGCGCCCCTACGACGCTCGCCAGAAGCCGGCGCGTCTGGTGCTGAGCGTGGTGCCCCCGGATGCGGCGATCTATCTCGACGGCCGGTTCCTGGGCACCGGGGACGACATCCTGCGCGCCCAGGGCACCATCACCGTCGACCCCGGTGACCACGAGCTCGAGGTCGTCCGCCCGGGCTATGCCTCCAAGACCACCAGCTTCTCGGCCGAGGCCGGCGAGGAGGTAGATCTCAAGGTCGAGCTGGAAAAGGAGTAAGCGACCCGTCAGCCCCCGGCCGTAGGTCCGGCGCCTTCGGTCGGGGGCGAGGGCGGGAGAGGGAACGAGGGTGAGGGGGGCGCGGTCCGATAGATCGGGCGCCCTTCTCCTCCCAGTTCTCGCCCCCTACGACGCCTCTTCCAGGTGCTCGCGCTCCAGGTCGAGGAGCCAGCGCTTCTTGTCCTTGCCGCCGATGTAGCTTCCGATACCCGACTTGTTGGTCACCACTCGGTGGCACGGGATGACGATCGGGATCGGGTTGGCGACCAGCACCGCGAGAACCTGGCGGTAGCCGTCCGGCTGGCCGGCGGCCGAGGCGATCTTCTGGTACGTCCGGGTTCGGCCGTAGGGGATCTTGGCCACCTCGTGGAGCACTCGGTTGTCGAAGCGGGGGAGGCCCGCGGGGGCCAGATCGAACGACAGCTCCAGGTTCTTGCGGGCACCTGCGAAGTACTCGGAGAGGCGGCCGAAGAGCTCGTCGAGGAACTCCGAGTCGTCCAGGTCCTCGAAGGGGGTGAACGAGGCGTTTTCCTCCCCCTCGGGACCGATCACCAGGCGGGTGATCGTCTGGCCCCGCAGCTCGAGGCCCAGCTCACCGAGGACCGAGGGAAACAGGACGCGGAGCGTTCGGGTCTCGGGTTTCAAGGCGACCGCCGAGTCTCCCTGTTCTAGCATGGGCGCAGAGTATCATGTGAGATTCGCCTCGCATCCCCCCGATTTCCTTCCGGAAGTAGGCGGGAAGAAGGCGCCTTCACGCGGCTCGGAAGCTCCCCGGCGGGACTCGCCCTGTCAGCGCGATCCGGGGGCGATCCGGACCTCGAATCGCTTCCAGCGCGCGGCGGCGAGCTCGCCTCCCAGGTCGGCGTCGCCCCGGTAGACGCGGTCCGGGATCCGCCGGGCCGGGACGCGGAAAGTCGTGGCGCCGGCCAGGGGAAACGGCTCGATCTCCACCCGGTCGCCGGAGGCGCCGATCCACTGACCGGCCACCTCGGCGTGCTCCGGCGATCCGCCTCGGCCCCCGCACGCGAGCAGAGAAACGGTGTCCGCCACGTGCAGGAAGCGGTACTCCGCCGCCACGTCGGAGGCCGTGGAGCCGGTCGCCTCGAGAAGCTCCTCGTAGAGCTCGTCGAGGGGGGCCAGGAGGCCCTCGTCCCAGGGCTCCTCGCCCCGGTGGCCCGCATGCAGCGCCAGGGCGTGGTGGACGATGAGGAGCGCCGCGTAGGACCGGTCCGGCCACTCTGGCCGGTCCGGCCTCTTTGGGGCGAGCCGTGCCGCACCCCGGAGCCAGAGCTCCCGGCGGACTTCGGCCGGCAGGGTCCGGAAGTCGTGGGGCCGGCCCGTCGCGGGGTCGACCCGTGGCGCCGAGTCGGCCTCGCGCCAGCCGTTGTCGTGCTCGCGAACGGCGAGGAGGATCTCCCCACGACGCGGGTTCTCGGGCAGGCCGTCGGTTCGCCAAAGGGAGGCGATCTCGGCGGCCAGGTGGGCGTGGTCGCACTGGGTCACCACCCGGAGCGCGCCGTCCTCGGGAAACACGATCATGTCGGGCACCGAGTGTAGCGGTCCGAGTCCTGATTCAGAGCACCGACGCCGGCGGCCTTGCCCTTCGGGGGCGTCGGCCGTAGCATGGTGCCGCTCCTCTCCGCTTCCGACACTCAGCCAAGGAAAGACCCCCAGGAGATCCCCCCATGAAGTTCATGCCCGAGCCGTGGCGCGTCAAGGTCGTGGAGCCGATCCGCCTGCCCGACCGCGAAGAGCGCGAGCGGCGTCTCGTCGACGCCGGCTTCAACCTGTTCATGGTCCCCTCGGAGGCGGTGTTCATCGATCTGTTCACCGACTCCGGCACGTCGGCCATGTCGGACAACCAGTGGGCCGGCATGATGATCGGCGACGAGGCCTACGCCGGCGCCCGCAACTTCTTTCGCCTCGAGGAGACGGTGCACGAGGTGTTCGGCTTTCCTCACATGGTGCCGGTGCACCAGGGGCGGGTGGCCGAGAACCTCCTCTTCTCGCACCTGGTGCGGCCCGGCTCGATCGTGCCCAACAACTCCCACTTCGACACCACGCGGGCGAACGTCGAGACCCACGGCGGTGAAGCGGTCGATCTGGTGATCCCCGAGGGGCAGGACCCGGCGGCCGACCATCCGTTCAAGGGCAACGTCGACCTCGAGCGCCTGCGCCACCTGTTCGAGACCACTCCGCGCGAGCGTATCCCCCTCGCCATGCTCACCCTGACCAACAACTCCGGAGGCGGCCAGCCCGTGTCGCTGGCCAACGTCCGGGCCACCTCGGAGCTCTGCCGGGAGTTCGGCATCCCCTTCTATCTCGACGCCTGCCGGTTCGCCGAGAACGCCTGGTTCATCAAGCAGCGGGAGCCCGGCCAGCAGGAGCGGAGCGTCGCCGAGATCGCCCGCGAGGTCTTCTCGTACGCCGACGGCTGCACGATGAGCGCCAAGAAGGACGGACTCGCCAACATCGGCGGCTTCCTGGCGAGCCGCGACCAGGGGCTGATCGAGGCCGTCAAGCAGCGCATGGTGGTGATCGAGGGCTTCCCGACCTACGGCGGCCTGGCGGGGCGCGACCTGGAGGCGGTCTCGCGCGGGCTGCGGGAGGTGCTGGACGAGGAGTACCTGCGCTACCGGGTCGGCCAGATCGAGGCCTTCGGCCGGGCGCTGGACCACGCCGGCATCCCCATCATGCGGCCGACCGGCGGCCACGCGGTCTACATCGACGCCAAGACCTTCCTGCCGGAGATCCCGCCCGCCGAGTTCCCGGCCCAGGCCCTGGTGGTCGCCCTGTACCGGCGGGGCGCCGTGCGGGGGGTGGAGATCGGCAGCGTGATGTTCGGACACGAGGACCCGGTGACCGGCGAGGCGGTCCCGGCCCCCATGGAGCTGGTGCGCCTGGCGGTGCCGCGGCGGGTCTACACCAACAGCCACCTGAAGTACGTGGTCGAGGTCCTGGAGGAGGTCCGCGACCACCGCGACGACCTCCGCGGCCTCGAGCTCACCTACCAGGCGCCGGTCCTGCGCCACTTCACCGCCGGCTTCCGAGAGCTCGTCCCCCGGCCGGCCGCCGGCTGAGAGCCGGGGCAGAGATGTGCCTCCACCCGTCGGCTGTTGGACGGCCGATGGGCGGGGGCGTTCCATCCCCCCCGCGAGGGTGAAGGGGGCGATCCGTACGAGCCGGAGATAGACTAGTCAAATGAAGAAGATCAGCCGGGCCGACGCGTTCGAGTATCACTCCAAGGGCCGCAAGGGCAAGATCGAGGTCGTCCCCACCAAACCCACCGCCACCCAGTGGGACCTGTCGCTCGCCTACACCCCGGGCGTCGCAGAGCCCTGCAAGGCGATCGAGGCGGACCCCCTCGCCGCCTACGAGTACACCGCCCGCGGCAACCTGGTGGCCGTGGTCTCCAACGGCACCGCGGTCCTCGGCCTGGGCAACATCGGTCCCCTGGCGAGCAAGCCGGTGATGGAGGGCAAGGGGGTCCTGTTCAAGCGCTTCGCCGACATCGACGTCTTCGACATCGAGCTCGACGCCTCCGACCCCCGGGATCTCATCCGCATCGTCAAGGCCCTGGAGCCCACCTTCGGCGGCATCAACCTGGAGGACATCAAGGCGCCCGAGTGCTTCGAGATCGAGGAGACCCTGAAGCGGGAGATGTCGATCCCGGTCTTCCACGACGACCAGCATGGCACCGCCATCATCTCGGGCGCGGCGCTGCTCAACGCCCTCGAGGTGGCGGGCAAGGAGATCTCCGAGGTCCGCCTCGTCTTCTCCGGTGCCGGTGCGGCCGCGTTCGGCTGCCTGTGGCTCTACGAGAAGCTCGGCCTCCGGCGCGAGAACGTGATCCTGTGCGACTCGAAGGGCCCCATCTACAAGGGGCGCGCCGAGCGCATGGACCCGATGAAGGAGGCCTACGCCGCCGACACCGCGGCCCGCACCCTGGCCGAGGCGCTCGATGGCGCCGACGTCTTCGTGGGCCTGTCGGTCGCCGGGGTGGTCGAGCCGGACATGCTCCTCGCCATGGCCGAGCGCCCCATCGTCTTCGCCATGGCCAACCCGGACCCCGAGATCGGCTACGAAGAGGCCAAGGCCGCCCGCGACGACGTGATCATGGCCACCGGCCGGTCGGACTACCCGAACCAGGTCAACAACGTCCTCGGGTTCCCCTTCATCTTCCGTGGGGCCCTCGACGTGCGGGCGACCGACATCAACGACGAGATGAAGCTCGCCGCGGTGCGAGCCCTCGCCGACCTGGCCAAGGAGGACGTTCCGGACTCGGTGCTGCGGGCCTACGGGCTCGAGAGCCTGCGCTTCGGCGCCGAGTACCTGATCCCCAAGCCCATGGACTACCGGGTGCTCCTCATGGTGCCGCCGGCGGTGGCCCGGGCGGCCATGGAGACCGGTGTGGCACGGGTGCCGATCGACGACTTCGACCGCTACCAGGGGCGGTTGCGGACCATCATCTCGCGCCGCCTCGAGCTCATGCACGATCTCAAGGAGCGGGCCAAGAAGCGGATCAAGCGGATCGTCTTCCCCGAGGGGGAGGAAGACAAGATCCTGCGCGCGGCCAAGATCCTGGTGGAGGAGGAGATCGCCCACCCGGTGCTGCTCGCGCGGCGCGAGCAGATCGCGGAGCGGCTCGTCGAGCTCGATCTGAGCGACGATCAGGTGACCATCATCCACAACGAGAGCTCGCTGGCCTTCGAGAGCTACGCGCGCGCGCTCCACCGCCTGCGGCGCCGCGACGGCGTGACCCACGAGGACGCCCTCAAGCTCATGCGCTCGCGGAACTACTTCGGCACCATGATGGTCCAGCAGGGTGACGCCGACGGCCTGATCTCGGGCCTCACCCAGTACTACGCCGACACGATCCGTCCGGCGCTCCAGATCATCGGCACCCGCGACGGGGTGCGGCGAGTCTCCGGGGCCTACATCCTGATCCTCAAGGAGCGCCTCTTCGTGTTCGCCGACACCACCGTCAACATCGCGCCGAGCGCCGAAGACCTGGCGGAGATCGCACTGCTGTCGGCGGCGTTCGCCCGGCGCTTCCAGATCGAGCCCCGGGTGGCGATGCTGTCGTTCTCCAACTTCGGCTCCAACAAGCACCCCGAGGCGATCAAGGTCCGCGAGGCGACCCGCATCGCCCAGGAGCGCGAGCCCCGCCTCGAGATCGACGGCGAGATGCAGGCCGACACGGCGGTGGTCGAGTCGATCCTCGAGGAGACCTACCCCTGGTCGATCCTCTCGGGGCCGGCGAACGTCCTGGTCTTTCCCGACCTCTCCGCCGCAAACACCGCCTACAAGCTGATCTGGCGTCTGGCGGGCGCCGAGGCCATCGGCCCGGTCCTCCTGGGGATGGCGCGCCCGGTCCACGTGCTGCAACGCGGTGTGGACGTGACCGACATCGTCAACATGGCGGCGATCTGCGCCGTCGACGCGCAGGAGCTGGAAGAGGAGCAGAAGCGCCTGCAACTCGTCTTCGAGCCGGCCTGAGCCGCGCCGTCTCGTGACCGAGGCGGCGCGACCGAGAGCCCCCGCGGGCTGCTAGAATCGGGGGCAATCGACGGACCCTCACCTCACACAGCAGCAGGAGGCAGCCAACATGAAACGTTCCCTTATTTTCGCGACCTGCGCAGCGCTGCTGGCCGTCGCCGCAGCGCCGGCCTTCGCCAAGAACGACAAGCCGCGGATCGCCGTCCTCGCCTTCCAGAACAAGGCCGACAACCAGTGGTGGTCGAGCGGCGGTGCCGAGGCCGCCCAGGACGTCTTCGTCACCGAGCTGGTCAAGAGCGGCAAATTCCGGGTCATCGACCGCGAGCGGCTCGATGCGCTGATGCGCGAGAAGAACCTCAGCCTGTCCGGCGACATCGATCCCTCGACCGCCGTGCGCGTCGGCAAGCTGATCGGTGTCGAGTACTTCCTCACCGGGGCCGTGACCGAGTACGGCGCCACGGACACCAGCGCTCACGGCCGCGGCATCCACCGCCTCCCGGGCTTCTCCGCCGGCAAACGGACCTTCGTGGCCGCCATGAACGCGCGGATCATCGACGCCGAGACCGGTGAGATCCTGTGGGCCGACGAGGCGCGCAACGAGGACGCCCACATGAAGCTCTCCATCGGCGGCTTCGGCGGCGGCGTGGACAACGACTCCCGGATGTTCGACAAGGTGATGAAGCCGGTCATCGAGGAGCTGACAGCCAGCATCAAGGCGGCCGACCTGTAAGGCTCGAACCCCACCCCTCCCGTACCGCAGCGGCCCGGCGTCTCGCAGAGAGGCCGGGCCGTCGTGTCTCCGGCTGTCTTTCGATGCCGGGGGGTCTTGTCCCAAACGTCGGGCGCCCCGCACTCAAGTACCGGAGCCACTTATGCGATGAAATTCCTTCGATTCGTCTTCAGCCGCTCGGGCAAGGCCCGCCGCTTACTCTTCGGGGCCGTCGTGGTGGGAATGGTGGCCGGCTCCGGGAGCGTGGGTTTGCTCACCCTCGTCAACCGGAGCCTGCGCCAGGGAGCCCATCCTACGCTGGCCCACATCGGGCTGCTGTTCGCCGGCCTGTGCGTCCTCGTGACCGTGGGCCGGGTGAGCTCGGTAGGGCTGCTCAGCCTCCTCGGCCAGGGGATGGTCAAGGACCTTCGCCTGGAGCTCAGCCGCCAGATCCTGGCCGCTCCACTGCCCACCCTCGAGGAGCTGGGTCCCCACCGACTCCTCGCCACCCTGACCAACGACATCAACGCCCTCACCCAGGCGCTGGTCTTCGTGCCCGTAGTGTTCATCAACGGAACCATCGTGGTGGGCTGCCTGGGCTACCTGGCGTGGCTCGATTCCAGGCTGTTCCTCATGCTCCTCGGCGTGGTGGTCGTGGGTGTGGCCACCTACCGGCTGCCGGCGGCGCTCGGAATCCGGCGGTTCCAGGAGGCTCGCGAGGAGCAGGACGCGCTGTTTCGCCATTTCAAGGCGCTGACCGACGGGGTCAAGGAGCTCAAGCTCCACCGGCGCCGGCGCTGGGCCTTCGCCGGATACCTGACGGAGACCGTCGAGCGGGTGCGGCACCTGCGTGTCGTCGCAGCGCTGATCTACGGCACCGCGGCGTCCTGGGGGCACTTGCTCTTCTTCGTGGTCATCGGCGTCCTGCTGCTCGCACGCCCCGATTTCATCGGCGCGAGCCACGACACTCTGGTGGGCTATACCCTCGTTCTGCTCTACATGATGAGCCCCCTGCAGAACCTCCTCGACAACCTGCCCGTCCTGGGCCGCGCCGAAGTGGCGGTGGACAAAGTGCAGAACCTGGGCTTCTCCCTGGCGTCGGTCCAGGAGGCGGGACTCGACGAGCCGCCGGCCGACGAGGCGGAGCCGGCTTGGGAGCGCCTCGAGCTACGCGGCGTGACCCACACCTACCGTCGGGAGGGCCAGGACCGGGACTTCCAGCTCGGGCCGGTGGACCTGGCGCTGGCGCCGGGGGAGCTGGTCTTTCTGGTCGGAGGCAACGGCAGCGGCAAGACCACCCTGGCCAAGATCCTGTTGGGTCTCTACGCCCCCGATGAGGGGGCCGTCGAAGTCGACGGCCGGCCGGTCGCGAGCGGCGAAGGCCTGGACGAGTATCGCCAGCTCTTCTCGGCCGTCTTCTCGGACTTCTTCCTGTTCGAGAACCTGCTCGGGCTCGAGACCGCCGATGTCGACGAACAGGCGCGGCGCTACCTCCAGGCCCTGCAGCTCTCCCACAAGGTCGAGGTGCAGGGCGGCCGACTCTCGACGACCGAGCTGTCCCAGGGCCAGCGCAAGCGCCTCGCCCTGCTCACCGCCTACCTGGAAGACCGGCCGATCTACCTCTTCGACGAGTGGGCGGCGGACCAGGACCCCATGTTCAAGGAGATCTTCTACCGGGAGATCCTCGCCGAGCTCCAGCGGCGCGGCAAGACCGTCGTGGTCATCAGCCACGACGATCGTTACTACCCTCTCGCCGATCGGGTGATCAAGCTCGAGGACGGCCAGCTCGAGTACGACGGCCCCTGGGAGGATGCCCAGGGGCTTCCGGGCCTCGCCCACGCCCGCTGAACGAACAGGCCCTACTGCCGCGGCAGGTAGGTGGCCGCTCCAGAAATGCGGTCAAGCACCGAGGGCGCCGAGGCGCCGCCCCGGCCAGGCGCTCGACCGAGGCATACCCGGAGGTCTGTCGCAGGGAGAGCAACGCCGTCCGGGGCGGATGCATCGGCGGCCGAATGCCAGCGCATTTCTGACGCGGGCGCCTACCTGCCGAAGACGAAGCGCACGGTCATCCACATCTTCACCTTGACGCCGTACTTGGTGGCGGCCTCGTAGGTGGAAGAGCGGGCCGCGGCGAGGGCGGCCCGGTCGAAGCCGAAGCCGACCTTCCGCCCGTCGATCTCGGCGTCGGCGACCTTACCGTTCTCGTCCACGAGGACCCGGACGTCGACGGTGGCCGTCTTGTTGAGGCGGGCGGCCACCGGCGGGTACTCCGGCGTGGCCCGGCGCACCACGCGCGGCGCGATGACTCCGGGCCCTCCCTGGACCAGCTCGCCCACCCGGACCTGGGGCTGAACCGGAGCGGGCTTGGGTTGGGGCGCCGGCTGGCTTTGCTGCTGGGCGGCCTGGCCCTGCCGTGCCGGGGTGCCGGCTCCCGGCGCGCCCTGGCCGGCGGTCTGGTCCTGGGCGGCCATGCCGGTGGCCTCGGGCGGTGGGCTGACGGTCTCGGCGGCCTTCTTGGCGGCCTCGTCAGCGGCCTTCTTCTTGGCGGCCTCGTCAGCGGCCTTCTTCGCCTCCTCCTCGCGCCGGGCGCGCTCGGCCGCGGCCTGCTGCGCGTCCTGGAGCTGGTGCTGCATGTCCGTGATCTGCTTGTCGTACTGGTCCTTGAGGTTCGCCTCCATGGCCTTGGTCTTCTCTTCGACCATCTTGTCGATCTGGGCCTGGAGCTCGGCGGCGTCGGGGCTCGGCGGCGGCGGCTCCTCCTGCTGGACCTCGGCGACGGGCATTTGAGCCTGGGCCTGTGCCATCGGCGGTGCGGCGGTCGGCTGCTCGCTCTTGGGGGCGAACACCGTGAAGTAGAGACCGGCGGCCACCGCCACCAAGACGGCCGCGGCCACGGCGATCCAGAGCCCCTTCTTCGATCCGGCCGCGGTCTCCTCCGTCGCTCCCGGCCCTTCGAGGCCGTAGCGGGCCCGCACGGCCGCCGTGTCGTCCGGAGCCGAGGCGGCGGGGCTCGCCGGGTCCACCACCGCCCGGGGCACGGCCATCGTCTCGGCGCCGGCCACGCTGGAGATCTGGGAAATCGGCACCTCCAGGGTCTTCTCGGCTTCGATCTCGCGGCTCTCGCGCTCGATCTCGTCGCGGAAGAGGTTGTGCATGAAGAAGGCGAGGTTGAAGGTGGTGGCGTTGTAGCTCCCCTCGGACATCAACTTGGACAGGAGCTTGTGCCAGCTCGGTGCATCGGAGATCCGCTCGGCGGCCGGCGCCAGGCTTCGCTTGAGCAGCGTCGCCACGGCAGCGGGCAGGGGGGTGCCCTCCGCGGCCAGGCGCGCCTGGTCGATGAGCGCCCCGTAGCCCTCGGACGTGGTCATAGGCACCGGCCGTCCGGTGAGCAGCTCGAGGAGGATGGCGCCCAGGGAGAAGACGTCCGAGGCCTTGGTCGGCTCTCCTCCGCTGCGCACCTCGGGGGCGAGGTAGCGCTGGATCCCCTCGGGCAAGGAGCCGGCCTGGGCCGCCAGACCGGGCCCCGCCGCGAAGCCGAGCAGCCGGGTCTCACCCTCGTTGGAGACCATGGTGAGCTGGGGGACCACCATCCCGTGGAGCACTCGGTCGCCGCCGAGGCGGGCCTCGTAGGCCGCGGTCAGGGCCAGCCCGATGCGGTCGGCGATGAGCAGCGCGTGGTCCGTGGGGAAGGGCGAGCTCTCCCGCGCCGCCTGGGAGATGAGCGTCGCCAGGTCCTTGCCCGAGATGTAGTCATAGGCGACGTAGGGCACTCCGCGCACCCGCCCGGCGTCGACGCCGCTGCCGATGTTGGGGCTCTTGAGGGCGCGCTGGAGGTCCTGGCGGCCCGACAGGATCTTCCACAGCCCCTCGGCGTCGAGGCCCTGGCCGTTGAAGACGCGCAGCAGGACCACCTGTTCGAGGCCCTGCTGGCCCATGCGGCCGGCGCGGAAGCTCTCCCCCAGGGCATCGTCGGCGAGCTTCTTTAGAAGGAGGTATTTCCCGAACTCTTCGCGGGTGTTCATGCGGCATCCCTCCTCGAGGCCGACCGGACGTCGCGCGGCCGGCGATACGACGTCATGTTATGGACCGTAACCCTCTTGATACACCCGCGCCTTGCGAGCTGTCAATCTCTGGGGCCTCGAAATTCTCGAGGTGTGCAGGCCGCCTGTGCCCCTGCTCGATGCCGTCGTGCCGCCCTCCCGCTCGCGCGGACCGGGGTCTGGCGGGTTTCATCCTCGGGCCTTCCTCCAAGCAGAGATCCGTTGGATCGCCCCCTATCCCCTCGATCCCCTTCCCACCCTCGCGGGGGGAAGGGGACGCCCCCGCCCGCGTCGGTAGGAGGGGGGATCGAGTCTTGTGTCCCGCGGCGGAGGGCCTCCGCCGTCCACCCTCAGTGGCCGCCCGCCTTCTTGCCCTGCTTGCGCTCCTCGGCCCAGCGCTTGAGCCAGTAGCGCTTCTGCCAGCGGCGGACGTTGGCATTGTGCTCGGCCAGGGTCTTCGAGAAGACGTGGGTGCCGTCGTTGCGGCTGACGAAGTACAAGTAGCCGACATCGGCCGGCGCCGCCGCCGCCTCCAGGCTGCCGAGCCCCGGCGAGGCGATGGGCCCCGGGGGCAGACCGCCGAAGCGGTAGGTGTTGTAGGGCGAGTCGATCTTCAGGTTCTCGCGGGTCAGGTTGCCGTTCCAGGTCCCCCGGAGCTTGAGGGCGAAGATCACCGTCGGGTCGGCGTACAGCCCCATCCCGGTCTCCAGGCGGTTGCGGTAGACGGCGGCGATGACCGGGCGCTCGGCGTCGACCTTGGCCTCTTTCTCGACGATGCTCGCCAGGGTCACGACCTGGTGCACGGTGAGAGCGCGTCGGTGGGCCCGGCTCGAGCCGTCCGTGGTCAGGGGCACCACCGGCTCGTCCGGCGGCCGGTCCTCTTCCCCAGGCGCCTTCTGGAGGTGCGAGGCGGCGGGAACCCGCACGGTCTCGGCGCCTTGGCCTGCCTCGGCGCCGCTGGAGCCCCCGGAAGAAGACGGGCCGAGCAGCGGCCGGACCCGGGTCTCGAACCGGTCGCGGAAGGTCTGGACCATGGTGGTCACGATCTGGCGCTCGCTCGCCCCGCGGGCGAAGGAGTAGGTCTCCGGAAAGAGGTAGCCCTCCAGGTCCCGGGCCTCGGGGTCGAGATCCGAGATCGGGCTCGGATCGCGCATGGCCGCCACGAAGGCCGTCCGGTCGCCGAAGCCGGCGCGGGCCAGGGCGTCGGCGGTCTCCTCCAGGGTGAGCCCCTCGACCACCGTCACCCGGTGGAGCACCACGTCGCCCCGGATCAGCTCGTCGAGGACCTCGACGGTGGACAGCGGGGCGTCGAACCGGTACTCGCCTGCCTTGAGCGGCGGGTCGTGCAGGTCGTAGACGAGATAGGCACGGGCCAGCCGTGCGTCGGGGATCAGGCCCTCCTCCTCGAGTCGGGCGAGGATGCTGCCCGCGTCGGTGCCCGGCTCGACGACCAGCGTCCGCGCGCCCGGGGAGACCGGCCGGTGCAGGGTGCTCCAGGCCCACCAGCCGGCGCCCGCCGCCGCCAGCAGGGCGACGAGGACGAGACAACCGATGGCCTTGAGTGCGCGCATGAGGAGGAGCCGGCACCCCGATCCGGGAGGGTCGTCGAGGGGCCGGGAAGTGGAAAGTCTAGCCGACGCCGCCGTCGGCGCGGCGCCGGTCGAGCGCTTCCTGCAGCAGGATCTGTGCCGCCACCGCGTCGACCCGGCCGCTCTTGGGGCCCGCCTCGATACCGGCGGCGCCCAGTCGCCGCTCGGCCTCCACGCTGGTCAGGCTCTCGTCCACCAGCTCCACCGGCAACCCGGTCGCCGCCTCCAGGCGCCGGGCGAAGCGCGCCGCCCGCTCCGCCGCCTCACCCCGCGTGCCGTCGAGGCGCCGCGGCTCGCCGACCACCAGCCCCGCCACCCCCTCGCGCCGGACGATCTCCGAGATCCGCCGCGCCACCCCCCGGTCGTCCTTCCGCGCCACGACGCCCAGGGGCAGCGCAAACCGCCCCTCCGGGTCCGAGATCGCCAGCCCCACCCGCTTCGAGCCGTAATCGACGCCGAGCAGGCGGCCGGAGGGAAGAGGGGCGGAGGTCATGAAGGGCACTCTAACGGAACGGCCGAGGCGCGGCTCGTTCGGCCCAAAGTTCTAGCAAGCCGCGCCGTTCGCGAGGGCGAGACCTCCCGGCCCGGCCCCGGCCCGTGTGCTACGATTCCTCCGTCTGGAAGCCCTCTCCTGACCCTCGTTTCCGACCTCCCCGCACGTACTACCTCTTGAGGAGCGAGTCATGGACGACATCGTCATCCTGAGCGCCGCCCGCACGCCCATCGGGTCCTTCCAGGGCGTCTTCTCGGCCCTTCCCGCCCACAAGCTCGGCGCCCGCGCCCTGAGCGCCGCCATCGAGCGCGCCGGCCTCGAGCCGGGCGACGTCGACCAGGTCAACCTGGGCTGCGTCCTGACCGCCGGCCAGGGCCAGGCCCCGGCGCGCCAGGCGGCCCTCGGCGCCGGCTGCCCGGAATCGACCGGCGCCATCACCCTGAACAAGGTCTGCGGCTCCGGCATGCGCACCCTGATGATCGCCGCCAACGACCTGCGCTGCGGCGACTACCGGGTGGTCGCCGCCGGCGGCATGGAGAACATGAGCCAGGCCCCCTACCTGGCTGCCGGAGTGCGCGACGGCCTGCGCCTCGGCCACGGCAAGCTGGTCGACTCCATGATCCTCGACGGCCTCTGGGACCCCTACAACGACGTCCACATGGGCAACTGCGCCGAGATCTGCGCGCGCGAGTACGACTTCACCCGCGAGGCCCAGGACGCCTTCGCCCGCGAGAGCTACGACCGGGCCCGCGAGGCCACCGAAAAGGGCCTCTTCGCCGCCGAGATCGCGCCGGTCGAGGTGCCGAAGCGCAAGGGCGCCAGCGAAACCGTGGAGCGCGACGAGGAACCCTTCCGCGTCGACCTCGACCGGATGTCCACCCTCCGGCCGGCCTTCGACAAGGAGGGCACCGTCACGGCGGCCAACGCCAGCAAGATCAACGACGGCGCCGCCGCCCTCGTGCTCACCACCGCCGAACACGCCAAGGCCCTGGGCAAGAAGCCCCTCGCCCGGATCCTCGCCCACCACTCGGTGGCCCAGAAGCCCGAGTGGTTCACCACGGCTCCGGTGGCCGCCGCCCGCGGCGTCCTCGAGCGCGCCGGCCTGACCGCCTCCGACATCGACCTGTGGGAGGTCAACGAGGCCTTCGCGGTGGTCACCATGGCGTTCATCCGGGACCACGACCTCGACCCGGCGCGGGTCAACGTCTTCGGTGGGGCGGTCGCCCTGGGCCATCCCATCGGCGCCTCGGGCGCCCGGATCGTCGTCACCCTCCTCAACGCCATGGCGCAGCGCGGCGCCCGCCGAGGATGCGCTGCGATCTGCATCGGCGGCGGAGAAGCCACCTCTCTGGTCGTCGAAAGGCTAGACTAGGCGGGTCACCTCTTCGTCCAGACCGCCCTGACGCGACCCGACCCGTGCGCTCCCCGACCCCGTATGCCGCGTAGACTCCTAGGGACGGTCCTCCTGGCGTGGCTCGCGGTGCTCCCGGCCGCCGCGCAGGACCCGGCCCCGCCGCCGGAGCCGGCGGCGGCCCCCCAGCCCGCCCCGGCCCCCCAGCCGCCCACCCCGGCCGAGCCCGCCTCCGAGGCCCCCGCGACCCCGCCGCCGGCTTCCACGCCCGCGCCCGGAGCTCCGGCGGCGCCCGCTCCGAGCTCCGGGGCGCCCGCTGCAGCTCCTGGTGTGAGCCCCGGCCAGAAGCCGGCCGCGCCGGCCGAGGCGAAGCCGCCCAACCCGAACCGCATCCAGTTCACCCTCCAGCTCGAAGGCGACAAGGGCACGGTCAAGGGCGGTGCGGGGGCCCTCGAGTTCCAGCGCAAGGACTACGCTGTGCTCACCGGTGACGTCGAGGTCCTCTACAAGGATCTCAAGCTCACCGCCGACCGCGCCGAGGTCGACCTCCACACCCGCAAGGTCACCGCCCAGGGCCACGTGGTCCTGGACCAGGGGCCCCGGCGTCTCGCCGGCGACACCTTGACCTTCGACCTCGACACCAAGACCGGCACCCTGACCGAGGCGACCGCCTACATCGACCCGGACTACTACTTCTCGGGGCGCGAGATCGCCAAGGTGGGCGACGACGTCTACACGGTCACGGACGGCATCTTCACCTCGTGCAAGCAGGAGACCCCCGACTGGAGCTTCCGGCTCGGACGGGCCCGGGTGGAGGTGGAGGGCTACGCTCACGTCAAGAACGCGCGGATGCGGGTCAAGAAGCTGCCGGTGCTCTACACGCCGTACATCCTCTGGCCGACCAAGCGCGAGCGCTCGGCGGGCCTGCTGGTGCCCAACATCGGCTGGAGCCAGCGGCGGGGAGCCTACCTGGGGCTCGCCTACTTCCAGCCCCTGGGCCGCAGCTACGACACCACCGTCTTCCTGGACGGCTACACGAAGGGGTACGTGGGCATCGGCGACGAGCTCCGCTACCAGCCGACCGAGGGCACCAAGGGCACGCTGCGGGCCTACGCCATCGATGACCACGAGCAGAACACGTGGCGCTGGAAGGCCCGCCTCGACCACGTCTCGACCGACCTGCCCCTGGGCCTGCGCGGGGTGGTCAACTGGATCGACTACTCCGACTTCCAGTTCTTCCAGGACTTCGAGCGCGACTACAGCTTGAACAGCGCGCGCTTCCAGGACTCCAAGGCGTTCCTCACCGGCAACTGGGGCACCCACCTGGTGAACCTCCAGATCGAGGACCGGGAGACCTTCACCGGCACCCGGATCAACCACGACCGGCGGCTGCCCGAGCTCGACTACAACCTGCGCTCCACCCCGATCCTCCAGACCGGGCTCTGGCAGGCGCCCCTCTACCTCACGGTCGACAGCTCCGCCGGAATGTTCTCGGTCGACCGCTCGGCCACCTACAACGGAAGCTACGGCCGGGTGGACCTGTTCCCCCAGCTCTCCTACCCGCTTCAGCCGGCGCCCTGGCTCTCCCTGACCCTCAACGCCGGGCGGCGCCTGACCTGGTACGGCGACAGCCTGGAGACGGACTCGAGCACGGTGGCCGCCACCGGCAGCGCGTTCAGCGGCTCCTCCCTGACCCGCGACGTCGGCACGTATGGCGCCCAGCTCATCGGCCCCTCCTTCTCGCGGGTCTTCGATGCGGCCGTGGGGCCCTACGTCAAGTTCAAGCACGTCATCGAGCCGCGGATCACCTACACCTACGGCGACACCTACCAGGACACCCGCCGGGTGCCCTCTTTCGACAGTGTCGACCGCACGTTCATGGGCAACGTCACCCGCTTCTCCCTGATCAACCGGATCAAGGCCAAGCCGGGCGAGGAGTCGGGGGGCTCGGCGCGGGACGTCTTCACCCTGGAGCTCGGCCAGAGCTACAGCTTCGACGACACGCGGCCCCTGGACCAGGGGCCCGAGAGCCTCGAGCCCGGGGCGCCGCAGGTCACTTCCCAGCGCAGTCCCGTTTCGGCCGACCTGCGGTTCACTCCCACCGACAATATGAGCCTGCGGGGGCAGTGGGACTACAGCACGCTCTTCCGCCAGCTCACCTCGAGCTCGGTCTCGGCCAACTACAAGTTCGGGGCGAGCGGCGCCAACGACGTGGACCTGCGGCTGACCACGCGCCTGCGCGCCCAGGACGGCCAGATCCAGCGCAACCAGCTCCGCCTGGCCGCCGGCTTCGCCCTGATCCCCTCGAAGCTCAGCGTGCAGACCAACGTCGACTACGACATCGAGCAGAGCCAGCTCCAGGACCAGCGCTACATCCTCAACTACACCTCGCAGTGCTACGGCGTGCGCTTCGAGTACTGGGAGTACCAGGCCGGGAACCTCCACAACGCCGACTACCGGATCGCCTTCACCCTCAAGAACGTGGGCACCTTCCTCGATCTGACGGGACGCGTGTCGCAGTAGGAAGGGCCGTATGAAAGGACTCATCCTCTCCGGCGGCAAGGGAACGCGCCTCCGCCCGCTGACCTTCACCTCGGCGAAGCAGCTCGTGCCGGTGGCGAACAAGCCGGTGCTGTTCTACGGCATCGAGTCGGTGGTCGAGGCGGGGGTCACCGACATCGGCATCGTGGTGGGCGACACAGGGGCGGAGATCCGGGCCGCGGTGGGGGACGGCTCCGCCTTCGGCGCGAAGGTGACCTACATCGAGCAGGACGCGCCCCTGGGCCTCGCCCACGCGGTGAAGATCGCCGAGCCCTTCGTCGGCGACGACTCCTTCGTCATGTACCTGGGCGACAACCTGATCGCCGGCGGCATCTCCAGCCTGGTGGAGGAGTTCCGCGAGAACGGTCCCAACGCCGAGATCCTCCTCGCCGAGGTTCCCAATCCGCAGCAGTTCGGCGTCGCCGAGCTGACCGACGAGGGCAAGGTCAAGCGCCTGGTGGAGAAGCCGTCCGATCCGCCTAGCCGCCTCGCCCTGGTCGGCGTCTACATGTTCGATTCGACCATCTTCGAGTCGGTCCGGCGCATCCGCCCGTCGGCGCGGGGCGAGCTCGAGATCACCGACGCCATCCAGGACCTCATCGACCGGGGGCTGGAGGTCCGCCCCCACATCGTCCGCGGCTGGTGGAAGGACACGGGCAAGATCGACGACATGCTGGAGGCCAACCGCATCGTCCTGGAGACGCTGCGGGTGCCCCGCCGGGGGCCCGGGCCCGAAGGCTGCCGCATCGAGGGGCGGGTGCAACTCGGCGAGGGCGTGGAGATCGTCGACTCGCTGGTGCGCGGGCCCGTGGTGGTGGGCGAGAGGGTGCGCATCGTCGACGCGTTCATCGGGCCCTACACGGCGATCGGCGACGGCTGCGTGATCGAGAGCTGCGAGATCGAGAACTCGATCGTGCTCTCGGGAAGCCAGATCTGCCACATCCCGGTGCGTATCGACGCTTCGCTCATCGGCCGCGACGTCAAGATCACCCAGACCGCCCTGAAGCCCAAGGCGTACCGCTTCATGCTCGGCGACAAGTCCGAGGTGGGGATCCCCTGAGGGGAGTGACCTTGCGCGCCCTGGTCCTCGGAGGCACCGGCATGCTCGGCCGGGCGGTGGTCACCGAGGGGCGGCGCCGGGGCCACCCGGTGCTCGGCCTCTCCCACGCCCAGGCCGACCTCACCGATCGGGACCGCCTGCTCGCCTGGGTGCGGGAGTTCCGGCCCGAGGCCGTGCTCAACTGTGCGGCGTTCACCGTCGTCGACGCCTGCGAGAGCGAGCCGGAGAGGGCGATGGCGGTCAACGCCGAGGGCGTGGGCCACGCGGCCGAGGCGGCGGCCGCCGCCGGGGCGGTCCTGGTCCATGTCTCGAGCGACTACGTGTTCGACGGCTCGGCATCCGAGCCCTACGCGGAAGATGCCGCCACCGGCCCGATCTCGTCCTACGGGCGCTCGAAGCTCGCCGGCGAGGCGCAGGCCCTGGCCTATGAGCGCTCCATCGTGGTGCGCACGAGCTGGCTCTTCGGACCCGGCGGCCCGAGCTTCGTCACCACTATGCTGCGGCTGATCGAAGGGGGGACCGACCCCCTGCGGGTAGTGGACGACCAGGTGGGCGCCCCCACCTACACGCCCTACCTGGCGCGGGCCCTCTGGGACCTGGCCGACCGGGAGACCCGGGCGGCGGGGAGCGGCCCGGTCGCCGGGAGAGACGAGCCGACGACCGGCGTGGTGCACTACCGCAACCGGGAGCCGATCTCCTGGTATGGTTTCGCCTGCGAGATCGCCCGCTCCTGGGCGCCGGAGGTCGGCGTGGTGCCGGTCACCACCGACGAGTTCCCACGGCCGGCTCGGCGGCCCGCTTACTCGGTCCTCGCCGTCGATCGGGTGGAGCGACTCCGCGGCCGGGTGGTCGAGCCCTGGGGGGCCGGCCTGGCCCGTTTCCTGGATCACCTACGCGCCGAAGGTGCTTTTGGAGGAGGAACGCACGTCCCATGAGAGCCCTGATCACCGGAATCACCGGCTTCGCCGGATCCCACCTCGCGGACCTGCTGCTCGCCGAGCACCCGGAGGTGGAGGTCTACGGCACCTACCGTTGGCGGAGTCGCATGGAGAACATCGAGCACACAGCCCCCGAGCTGCGGCTTCTCGAGTGCGAGCTGCGGGACCCGAGCTCCGTGCGTCGCGCCGTCGAGACGGCCCGCCCCGACGTGGTCTTTCACCTGGCGGCCCAGAGCTTCGTGCCGTCGAGCTGGACCGCCCCGGGCGACACCGTGACCTCGAACCTGAGCGGCCAGATCAACCTGTTCGAGTCGATCCGTTTCCTCGACCTCGATCCGGTCGTCCAGATCGCGTGCTCCTCGGAGCAGTACGGCCTCGTGAAGCCGGACGAGGTGCCGATCCGGGAGTCGAACCCGCTACGCCCCTTGTCGCCCTACGCGGTTTCCAAGGTGGGGCAGGACTTCCTCGGTTACCAGTACTTCCAGAGCTACGGCCTCAAGGTGATCCGCACCCGGGGGTTCAACCACACGGGGCCGCGGCGCGGGGACGTCTTCGTCACCTCGAACTTCGCGCGCCAGATCGCGCTCATCGAGCTGGGGCAGGCCGAGCCGGTGATCCGGGTGGGAAACCTCGACGCCGTGCGCGACTTCACGGACGTGCGCGACATGGTCCGCGCCTACTGGCTGGCGGTGACTCGGGGCAAGCCGGGCGAGGTCTACAACATTGCGACGGGGCGGGGCCAGACCATCCGCGAGATGCTGGACCGATTGATTGCCCTGGCGCGGGTCGAGGTCAAGGTCGAGACCGACCCGGCCCGCCTGCGGCCGTCCGACGTCGAGATCCTCGTCGGCGACAGCTCCAAGTTCCGTGCCGACACCGGCTGGGAGCCCCAGGTGCCGTTCGACAAGACGCTGGCCGACACCCTCGAGTTCTGGCGTGAGCGGGAGGGTCGGCGCGTTCGCGAGCTCGAGAACGCCCGATGAGCCTCCCATGCGGGTCCTGATCACGGGCGTCAGCGGCTTCGTGGGCCGCCACGTCGTCCGCCGGTTGCTGGCGGAGGGCGATCAGGTGAGCGCGATCTACTGGGAGGACAGCCCCTCCGTCTCCGGGGTGGAGCTGTTCGAAGCGGACATCCGGAGTCGCGGCCAGCTCGAGCGGGTGGTGGCGCGCGCGCGTCCGGAAGCGGTGATCCATCTCGCCGGCCTTTCCCATGTCGGCGAGTCCTGGAAGCGGACGGGAGACTACTTCCGGGTCAACGTCCTGGGGACCGAGAACATCCTCCGCGCGGCCCGCGGCGCCCGGGTGCTGCTGGCCTCGAGCGGCGAGGTCTACGGGGCCGTGCCCGAAGACGCTCAGCCGATCCCGGAGAGGCAGCCGGTGGCCCCGGGGAGCCCCTATGCCCTGACCAAGGCGGCGGCCGAGCGACTTGCGGTCGCCCTCGGCGAGGAGCGGGCGGTGATCGTGCGCTCCTTCAACCTGGTGGGAGCGGGCCAGGCCCTGAGCTTCGCCCTCCCCAACTTCGCCGCCCAGCTCGCCGCGATTCGCGCCGGCCGGGCGGAGCCGGTGATCCGGGTGGGCAACCTGAGCGCTCGCCGGGACTTCGTGCACGTAGAGGCGGCGGCCGGGGCCTACGCCCTGCTCGCGCGCCGCGGCGAGGGCGGTGGCGTCTACAACCTGGCGAGCGGCCGGGCGCTGTCGATCGCCGAGGCCCTCGACCGGCTGATCCGGATCTCGGGCGTCGAGGTCCGTATCGAGACCGACCCGGCGCGCCTGCGGCCCGTCGACCAGCCCCTGCTGGTGGGCGATGCGGGCCGGCTCGAGGCCCTGGGGTGGAGCGCGGAGCCCGGCGTCGATCGGGCGCTCGAGGACCTCTGGAATGAGGCGTCCGCTTCGGTATAGTGATCGGGACTGCGGGAGGGCGACGATGGACGACCTGGACGATCGATTCGGCGAGGCCGCGGAGACACCGGAGATGGACGAGCTGGAGCGGCGCTCGGAGCGGGCCCTGTCCGGGGTCGATCCCGACGACGAGCTCCCGACCACCGGCCTTCTGAGCTTCTACGATCGCCTGCGCGAGCGGGTGGTGGCGGCGTCCGAGGGCAAGGGCGGGAAGCTCGGCCCGGGGGCGGTGCGCGCCCTGCTCCTGGTGCCGGACGTCTTCATGCTCCTCGTGCGCCTGGCCCTCGACAAGTCGGTTCCGGCCTCGACGCGCATGCTGATCGGCGGAGCCCTGGCATACTTCGTCCTGCCCATCGACCTGATCCCGGAGGGGATCGTGGGCGTGGGGGGGTACGTGGACGACCTGGTGCTGGCGAGTGCGGTGCTGACGCAGGCCTTCAGCGGAGATCTGGAACCCTACGCCCGCCGCCACTGGAGCGGCTCGGAGGACCTCAGAGTCGTCCTCCAAGACGTGGCCTACACGGCGGAAAACCTCCTGGGCACCAAGGTCTACGGCCGCCTGAAGGCCCTGCTGGCAAGGCGGGGCGTCAGGCTGGAGGCATAACCCGGGCCGGGGGCTCTCCCCGGCCCTCCGGGGTCGGACTCTTCGGGGCAGGACGTTTGGGAGCTCTCGTCCCAGGTCGGCGGCGGGTGGCCGCGGGAGCGCCGGCTTCGGTCGCTGACTCACCGGCGATCTCCGGAGATCGACGATCCCGGAGCGGGTCGGATCTCTCCAGGGAGAGACCGCAAGGCCGCCACGCTCGCCTCAAGGCGCAGGGAGGAGTCCTCCCGACGGCCCCCTGGGGCATCGCCCGCCTCAACCCGCACCGAACCCCGATTCCCCCTCAACCACCTCCGAGCGGAGGGCGGGCGGGAGCCCCTGCCCCCACCCCGCCCGGCCACCCGACCAGCCCGCCTCCTAAGCCACCGCCCTCAGCCTCTTCTCCCGCCACCGCCCCAAGAACCACCCCACCAAGAACGGAATCCCGCTCACGATCAGCACCAGGATCCCGAGGGTGAGCCAGAGCGGATACGCATGCTCCCCCGGCGGCGGCCCTGTCTTCTCCGGCCAGGGCTCCGCCAGGTACGGGAAGTGATCCAGGAACGGCTTGTCGTTCACCGTCGCCCGCGGGAACTGAGTGCTCTCTGCGTAGGAGAGCGCCATCAGCGTGCAGTCCCCGACCTGGCAGGTGTCGTACGCCACGTCGTCAGGGAGCATCCGGCCGTTGGGGTAGCCGGGCGGCCGCCGGTTCGTGTAGATCATCACGTCCGGGTCGGTCAGGTCGTACGGGTAGAGCATGACCTGCAAGTGGAAGAGGTTCGCAAGCGGCAGCGAGACCTGCATCAGCATCTTCTCGGTCCGCTTGCGCTTCTTGGACATCTCCTGGAGCGCCGCCACGTGCTCGTTCGGTGGCAGCGTGTTCAGGAAGTCGTTGCGGGCGTTCTGCGTGCGGTTCGAGCGCCCGACGTGGTCGATCTGCTTGCCGCTGTCGGCCCACGACGACGTGCCCCAGAGCAGCCAGTCCTGCTGGTTCGGCGGGAACTCCGACATGGGGATCGAGAACACCATGGCGATGACGTTGCTGCCGAAGAAGCGGGGGAAGATGAACGGGTCGTCCCGCGGACCCGTGAAGACCCGAATGTTCTCCGGGTGCGGCAGGCCGGTGACCTTCATCTCCTTGACGCTCGCGTCGTCGTTCAGCCGCATGCGGATCACGATGTCCGGATGGATCCCCTCCGGATGGACTACGGTCCCGCCGTAGCGGGCGAGGTCCGCCGGATCGTCGTAGGTCACCTGCGTGTGGAGATCCATGTTGACGGTGAAGGCGAAGGGCTGGAGGTTGTACGGCCCGCCGGCGGTGAGCGACCGCCGGGTGCCGAGCGCCACGATCATCTGGTCCCCCTCGGGCCAGAAGAAGAGGCCGGTGAGCCCGGCCTCCACGTTCTCGAGGGTGATGGGGTCGGCGTGATCCGAGGCCCTCGCCGGACCGGGGACGAAGGCCAGGGCCGTGGAGAGCACCAGGGCCAGCGTCAGGACCGGGGCCAGGACCGGGGTCAGGACTGAGGTTGGGGCCGGGACGGAGAGTCGTCGCATCGGTTCGTCTCCCGGCCGGCTCACTTGGCGGCGGCCGAGATCACGTCCGCGGCCTTCTCGCCGATGGTGTAGATCGACGAGACGATGAAGAAGCCCGGGATCTTCGGGAAGACCGAGGCGTCGACGATGCGCAGGCCCTCGGTGCCGTGGACGCGGAAGTCGCCGTCGACGACGCCGTTCTGCTCGGCCGGGCCGATGGGGCAGGTGCACGAGGCATGGTGGCCCCAGGCGCGGTCTTTCACGAAGGTCGCCAGGTCCTCGTCGGACTGGACGCCGGGGCCGGGGAGCTCCTCCTCGGCGATCACCCCTTTCTCTCGCAGCGGGTCGGTCAGCTTGCGGACGAACTTGATGCCTTCGACCACCGCCTTGACGTCGTCGCCCGAGGCGTCGTTGCCCTCGTCGAAGTACTTGAAGTTGATGAGCGGCGTGTCGAGTGGGTCGTTCGAGCGCAGCCGGACCTGCCCCGCGGTGTTCTTGGTGTGCGCCTTGAGGATCGCCCAGGTCAGGTAGTTGAGGTGCTCCTTGAAAAGGGTCGAGTAGCCCGGGAAGTAGCCCTTGAAATAGCCGAGCAGGGCGAAGCAGAAGAGGTCCGCGAGCGGCTGGCTCTCGAGGCTCCGCTTGATGATCGCCAGCACCGCGCCGTTGGTCGTGTAGACCCCCGTGCGGTTGGTCGACCACATGTTGTACTGGGGGTCGCCCGAGTGGAACTTGGCCCCTTCGAGCACCTCCCAGGCGTCGAAGCTCATGCGGTTGACAACCCCGACCTCGTAACGGTCCTGGAGGTTCGAGCCCACCCCCTCGAGGGCGACCCGGACTCCGATTCCCATCTCTTCGAGGTGCGCGCGCGGCCCGATGCCCGAGAGCATCAGGAGCTGCGGCGTGTTGAAGGCGCCGCCGGCGAGGATCACCTCGCGCGAGGCGAGGGCGTCCTTCTTCAGACCCGGCTTGGCGCTCGGCTCGTAGTGGGCGCGGTAGAGCTTCTCGCCGTCGAGATACTCGACGCCCACCGCCCGCGTGCCGTCGAACAGCACCCGGGTCGCCAGCGCGTTCATGCGGATGTCCAGGTTCCCGGTCTTCTCCGCCACGGCCAACACCCGCTCGCGCGTGCCGGTGCGGGCGCTGTTGTCCGTGGTGAGCGGCGGGTAGTGGGGGCCTTCGCGGTCGTTTGATTCGAGGATCCGCCAGTCGTTGGGGTCGCCGAGGGCCTTGAGGTAGGCCTTGTTGAGCTTGACCTTGACCCGGCCTGAGCCCTCGAACTCCTTCTTTGCGGACTTGAGGATCGTTCCGATCAAGCGCTCGTCCTTGAGCGCCACCTTGAAGATCCTGTCGAGGGGAAACTCCGTGTGCAGCCAGCCCGAGAACCCGTGCTTGGTCGGATTCATGCCGGTCAGCTTCTTGAGCAGGCGGTAGCCCGGCCGGTGGTAGCAGTCCTCCAGCCGCTCGAAGTACCTCCGCATGTTGTCGGCCGACCAGGAGCGGTCGCCGGTCAGGTTCTCCACGTAGTCCCAGTCGGCGTTGTCCGGGTAGACCATGATCTGGGCGTTGTGGGCCGTGCAGCCGCCCAGGGTACCCGCGCGCGGGTAGAGGACCGAAGGCTGGGCCGCGTCGTACGGGTCCGGCCGGTTCTTCGGGTCCCGGCGCTGGCGCTCGTCGTCGCCGTAGTGGCGGACGAAGAAGTCCCACTTCATCGCGTTGTTCTCCGACGCGAAGGCGTGGAACACCGGCACGTCGTAGTCGTCGGGGAGCCGGTTGTCGTCCGGGTAGGGCGGGTCGCCGCCCGAGAGCTTCCTCGGATCGCCCCCCGCTTCGAGGAGGAGCACCTTGTGCCCTTTTTCGGCGAGGCGGGCGGCGACCGTGCCGCCGCCCGCGCCCGAGCCCACCACCACGTACTCGTACTCGCCTCGCTTCGCTTGTGCAGTCATCTCACAGGCTCCCTTCCGCTCAGAACGTCTTCAGGAACTCGATCAGGGCCATCTTGTCCGCGTCCGAGAGACCGGGCTCGCCCTCGCTCGCCGGCAGGTAGTCGGTGCCGAAGTAGTGGCCCCGGTTGACCACGAAGTCCGGGCACTTGCTGACCGCCAGGAGCTGGGGCACGAGGTTCTTGAACACCGCGGTGGCCTGCTCGTCGGTGGCGTTGGCGGGCAGGGCCTTGAGGTCGTGCTTGATGCGGATCAAGAGCTTGAGCACCTGGTCCTTCTTGGTCAGGTCGATGTTCGAGAGCAGGTTGATCGGTGTGCCCTTGGGGATCGGGCCGATCTGGATGCCCTCCTCGCCCACGAACTTCGGGAACAGCCAGGC
Source organism: uncultured Acidobacteriota bacterium (assembly GCA_963739795.1). Classification (GTDB taxonomy): domain Bacteria; phylum Acidobacteriota; class Thermoanaerobaculia; order Multivoradales; family DATKCC01; genus CAVUBL01. Next base: position 424,934 of record CAVUBL010000011.1, read on the forward strand.
CAGGTACCCGCTGACACGGCGCAGGAAGGGCGGCAGGAAGCCGGTGGCCACTTTGAGGTAGCTCGAGTCGGTGGTCACGTCGATGACGCCGGGCAGCTCCTTGCCCGAGGCGGTCACGAACATGCGGTCCCCGGCGCGCTTCGCGGGCCAGAGCATCTTGGTGATGCCGTCCTCGAAGGAGGCCACGCGGTCGTCGACCGAGCCGGACCAATAGAACTTGCCCACCGTGTTGTTGAGCAGGTAGGGGGCCGTGGACCAGAGGCTGATCAGGGAGGCCGGCCGGGTGTACCCGCGGCCGCCGCCCGGCATGTCGTACTTGCGCGGCGCGCCGGTAAAGGGGTCGTGAACCGTGATTTCGCCCACCGCCGACAGGTGCTTGTAGGAATCGGACGAGAAGTCGTTCCAGATGTCGCCGTCCAGGGCGTTGGTGGCCAGCGGGCTACAGGCGTTGGTCTCGAGCAGGGTCACCGGCACCCGCAGCTCGGTGGACAGGAAGTTGTCCTTCAGGAAGTCCGGGTCGAGGACGATCGCCTTCTCCGCGTCCTTGTACTCGTCGGTCTTGGTCCACTGCCAGTAGTCGTTCCAGCACTTGAGGTAGTCCGGCCCCACGCACCCGTGGTTCGGGAAGAAGTCGCTGAACGCCTTGTCGGGCTGCTTGCTCGAGTGGCAACGGGCGCAGCGTTCGGCGAACACCTCCTTGCCCCGGGTGAGGGTGGCGTCGTCGGCCGTCAGGTACGTGTCGCCACCCGGCGCCTGGTCGAGCTTGTCGGGCTTCGCCGTGGCCAGGAAGAAGAGCGCCGTGTCCGGCGTCTGCATCTCGGTCGCCTTCCAGTACGACGAGTTCTTCTCGGCGGTGGCGATGGGGAAGGGCGTGATCTTCGGGCCGCCGACCAGGGGGATGAAGTGGAGGGTCCACTCCTCCGAGAACAGGCCGATGTTGACGAACACCCGGTTGAGGGCCCCCAGGGCGCCCACCGAGTCGGCGCCGTCCTTGAGGACCCGGGGGGTGAAGACGGTGTCGGGCTTCTCGTAGAACTTCGAGAGCGGGCTGTCGTCGCCTACGTAGTCGTTGAGCTGCTTGTTGTTCAGGCCGCCGTCGGCGAGTGTCTCCTGGCCCCACTTGCGGGCGAGCTCGAGGCGCGCTCCCAGGTCGTAGACCGCGTTCATGGTCCGCGGGTTGTTGATCATGTCCGAGGAAACCAGCGAGGTGTCCAGGGCCCCGGGCCGGGAGGTGTGGAAGAGCTGGTAGACGAAGTTGCTCGCGTCGGGGTTCCACATGAAGATCCGGTCGATCCAGAAGTACTGGGCCCCCGGGTTGCTGGTGAGGTTCTCCCACGTGGGGTTCTCGGGGTCCGCCGGCGGGTTCGTCGGGTTCGGGCCCACGTGGCAGAAGCCGCACGACATGCCCACGCGGTACGGCTTCACCAGGTTGCGATCGTTGTAGTAGCTCGGGTCGGTGTAGTAGCGCTTCGGGTCCCACCGCTTCTGGGCCGCCTCGTCGAACGCGGGGTTGGGGAACAGGCGCAGCCCGACGATCCCGGAGGCGTAGCCGTAGTACGAGCCCACGGGGATGTTCTTGCCCCGGGCGCCGGTCTGGACGCCGGGGTACTTCTGCTCGTTCTCGAAGGGGTCGGCCGGGCAGCCCGGTCCTTCGACCCGCTCGTCGAGCCAGAGGTCGAAGCGGTCGTCGCGCGGGCCGGTCGCCTTCTTGAAGCAGGGCTCGTTGACCAGGCCCAGGTACTGCCAGCGGTTGTCCCGGCTGTACTTCATGTCGGGGTAGTCCGACACGGTCTTGAGGAGGTCGAGGGCGCCCAGGCTCTGGCGCGAGAGCTCGTCCCAGAACCGGTCGTTGCCGGCGGTCCAGATGATCCAGTTGTTGCGCCCCCGGACCACCGCCTTGACCGCGTCCTGGGAGGAGATTCCCGGGACGTAGGGGTCCAGGGCCGCCTGCACCAGCTCCGGGTGATGGGTGATGCCGTAGTCCATGTCTCCCAGGTAGTCCTCGTCGGCGCCGGGGAAGCTCTCCGCCGAGCGCCCGGCGGCCATCGCCTCGTCGAGGACGGTGCCCGGCTTCGGCTTCTTCTCTACCTGCCTCCCCACCACGAGGAGGACCACCAGCACGACCACCACGATCAGGACCAGGACGAGCAGGGCTTTCTTCATCGCATTCCTCGCTTTCCTCTGAGCAACTGGACCTCGGAGCCTCGGTTCCAGGCTCGATGTTTCGGGAGCTTTCCGACGCTTCTTCCATCCAAACGAAGGGGGGCGCGTCCTGTCCTCAGCTCGCTTTCCGGTCGAGTTGGGGACGCCGGCAGCGACCGGCCGGCTCAGCAGCCGAACGCAACTGGGAACCGGCGCAGGCGCCGCCCCCGAGCAGTGATCGCCAAGAATCTATGGAATGCAGTATAGCAGAGCTGTCGCAGTCGTCGGAAAGTCGAAGCGCGCACGGTCGCGGCGAAAACGCGCGCCCGGCCGAGCTGCGGCGGGCGGTGGAAGGGGGTGGTAGAGGGTTCGAGGTGAGCTTCAGCCGCCCCGCGCCACCCGCCGGAGGTCCCGGTTCAGGTGGGCGAGATCGTCCTGGTCGAGGCCCTGGTAGTAGCCCCGGATGCGTCCCCGGCCGTCGACCAGGACCATCCGGGTCGAGTGCGCGATGGGGTTGCGCGGGTCGCCCGTGGAGGGGTCGACGGCCAGGTGGAAGCCCTCTCCCATGAGGGCGACGACGGCTTGCGGAGAGCCGGTCAGGAACCACCAGGTCGAGGGCGCCCCGTGAGTCTCGGCGTAGGCGGTGAGCACCGCCGGCGTGTCGTACTCCGGGTCGACGCTCACCGACACCCGCCGGAACTCCTTCCCCTCCACGAGCCCGTCACCCACTTTGGTCATGGCGGCGGTCATCAGGGGGCAGGAGGAGACGCAGCGAGTGAAGATGAAGTCGATGACGAAGGGCTCTCCGGCGAGATCGGCGAGGGTCACCGTACGGCCGTCGCGGCCGGTCAGGCTGAAGGCCGGTACCTGCCCGAGGTCGGGTAGGGGCTCGGCCGGCTCGCGGTGGAGGGTGCTCCAGAGGGTGGCCGCCGCCACCGTCACCACGGTGAGGACGAGCACCGTCCACAGCGCCACGCGCAGCGGCGGCGGTCCCGGGCGGCGGGCGCTCGGTGCCTCGCCCGGGGTCACGGCCGCCTCCTGGAACGCACCACGGCCAGGTCGAGGCCGAAGGTGGCCAGCGCCGCGAGCGCCAGGATCGTCACGCAGAGCGCCGCGCCCGGCAGGCCCGGCGTCGGCAACCCGGGCTCGAAGGCGTTGCGCAGGGCCGCCACGCCGTAGGTCAAGGGGTTGGCGCGCATGGTCCAGACCAGCCAGGAGGGGCCGCCGGCCACGGGGAAGAAAGCTCCCGACAGGAGCCAGAGAGGGACGAGGACCAGGTTCATCACGGCGTGGAACCCCTGGGTCGAGTCGAGCCGCCAGGCGAACATGAAGCCGAGGCCGGTGAGCGCCACCGCGATCAAGGCCATCACGCCGGCCGCCTCGGCGGCGCGGCCCCAGGACAGGTCGATGCCGGCGAGAGGAGCCAGGGGCAGGAAGATCATCCCCTGGATCCAGGCGAGTGTGGCCCCGCCCGCCACCTTCCCCGCGACGACGGCGCTGCGGGGCACCGGGGCCACCAGGACCCCCTGGAGGAACCCCTCCTTGCGGTCCTCGATCACCGAGATGGTGGAGAAGATGGCCGCGAACAGGAGAACCAGGGCGACGGTGCCGGGGTAGAAGTAGCGGAGGAAGGAGACGTTCGAGGCGCTGCCCGGCATGTGGAACGACGAGCGCATGCCGCTGCCGATCAGGATCCAGAAGAGCAGCGGCGAGCCGGCGGCCCCCGCCACCCGGCTGGGCTGGCGGAAGAAGCGCACGACCTCGCGCTGCCAGAGAGTGAAGGTTGGAAGGAGAAAGCTCATGCGGGGCTTCCTTCGTTCACTGCCTGTGTCTCTGCAAGCCTGCGCTTCAAGCTTTCCCCCGCCCGCGCCGGACTGTGCAGTCTGCGTTCGACGAATCGGCTACTCCAGAACGTTGGATTCGGCGGAATCCCCCCGCAATCCCTCGATCCCCTTCCCACCCCCGAGGGGGGAAGGGGACGCCCCCTCCCAGGGCTGCGTGGCGACCTCATGCCAGCTCCTCGGCGGTTCTGTCGGTGCGCTCGTAGAGGGCGTGGCCGGTGTGGCGCAGGAACACGTCCTCGAGCGTCGGCCGCGCCACCGTGATGGCGTCGATCCGCCCAGGGAAGGCCTCGGCCAGCCGCGCCACGAGCTCGTGGGCCCGGTCGCGCTCGAAGCGGATCGTCCCGTCGCGGACGGTCGGCTCGATGCCGGGGAAGCGCCCGCCGAGCTCCCGGGCGAGGGGCTCGGCCGCGGCCTCGCCGCCTCGGGGTACCAGGCTCACCACGTCCCCGCCGATCTCCTCCATGAGATCGCGGGGCGAGCCGCCGGTGACGATGCGCCCCCGGTCGAGGAGCAGGAGGTGGTCGGCGCGGCCGGCCTCCTCGATGTAGTGGGTGGTCAGGAGCACGGTCATGCCGCTCGAGCGCAGCTCGCCGAGGGTGCGCCAGAGGTCCCGACGGGCCCCGGGGTCGAGGCCGGTCGAAGGCTCGTCGAGGAGCAGGAGGTCGGGCCGGTGGAGCAGGGCCTTGGCGATCTCGGCCCGGCGTCGCAGGCCCCCCGAGAGGCTCGCCCCCCGCTCCCGGCGCCGATCGGCGAGGCCCAGGCGCGCCAGGGCGTCGTCGATCCGGCCGGCGAGCTCCCGGCCCCGGAGGCCGTAGAGGTGCCCCTGGTGGGTCAGGTTCTCCCCGATCGAGAGCTGAAGGTCCAGGCTCGGCGACTGGAAGACCACCCCCAGGCGCCGGCGGGCGGCGGCGGCCTCCGCCGGGAGCAGGTGGCCGAAGATCCGCACCGTGCCGCCGCCGGCGGGGAAGAGCGTGGCCAGGATGCGGAAGAGCGTCGTCTTGCCGCCGCCGTTGGGCCCCAGAAAGCCGAACAGGGTTCCGGGCTCGACCCGAAAGGTGACACCGTCGAGGGCGATGCGCCCCGGGTAGGAGAAGGTGAGGTCCCGGACGTCGACCGCGACAGACCCCGGTGCCGAAGTCTCTTCCCGGATAGACGTTCGCCCCGGGGCGGGCTTCGGCTCGACTTCGACGGTCATCCGGTGGATCGTGACCGACGCCGGAGGGCTCCGGCGCGGCGTCTTCAGCCTAGCAGACGATCGGCGAGCATGACCGCGAGAATTCCGGGCAGGTAGAGGACCGAGGCGAGGAGCAGCCGGCGGCCGGAGGTGCCGGTGCGGCGGCGGCCGAAGGTGATGCTGGCCGCCAGGTAGCCGAGGCCGAGGACGGACGCTCCCACGGCGTAGACCATGCCGGTCAGGCCCAGGGCCGAGGGCACCAACGACAGGGGCACCAGGGCGGCGGCCCAGAGCACCGCCTGGCGGGCCGTGGAGGCGCCGTCGGGCTCGAGCACCGGGAGCATCGGGTACCCGGCCCGGGCGTAGTCGGACCGGTACATCCAGGCGATGGACAGGAAGTGGGGGAGCTGCCAGAAGAAGAGGATGCCGAACAGCGCCCACGCGCCGGCGCCGAGGTGGCCCGAAAAGGCCGCCCACCCCATCACCGGGGGCATGGCGCCCGGGGCCGCGCCCACCACCGTGGCGAAGGAGGTCACCCGCTTGAGCGGCGTGTAGACGAAGACGTAGGCGACCAGGGTCACCGCTCCCAGCAGGGCGGTGAGCAGGTTGACGGCGAGGGCCAGGTAGACGAGGCCGCCCACCCCCAGGGCCACGCTGAAGGCCAGGGCGCGGTCCGGGTCGAGTCGGCCGGCGGGCAAGGGGCGCTCTTCGGTGCGCCGCATCTTGGCGTCGTGCTCGCGCTCGATCACCTGGTTGAGGGCCGAGCTGCAGGAGGCGACCAGGCCGGTGCCCACCAGGGCGTGGAAGAACAGGGCCAGTGGCAGGGGCCCGCCCCCGGAAGCCCCCTGGGCCCCTTGAGATAGAACGAAGCCCGCCGCCGTGGTCAGCATCACCATGAAGGTGATCCGGGGCCGGGTGATCTCCAGGTAGAGGGCGGGGCGCGCCGGCGCCAGGGCGTCGGTCTGCCCGTCGGAAGCGAGGGCGGCGTTCTTCATCAAGGCTCTCTCGGGCATCGGATGGCTCGGCGCGGGTCGGGCTCGGCGGGTGCCGGTCTCGGCGGAGGCGCCGAGGGTCTCTCCCGGGAAACGCGCCGCCTGCCGCCGGGATTCCGGAGTATACCCTCAGGGCGGGTCCGGACCTACCCGGCGGGGTAGAACCGGCGTTTCGAGGGCGTCTCACGGCCAACCGTTGACAGATCGTCCGCGGGTCGGTAACAATCGCCCACCTCCGGGCCGAAGGTCTTGACCCGGTCTTGTGAAAATTTTCACAAGGCGTACCGCGAGCTCCGCAGACTGCAACGACGTCGGGGGATCCGCGGCCATCGCCGACCCGCTGGGAGATAGCAGAACTCATGCCACAGCTCTTTCCCCGAAGCGCCAACAGCATCGCCAAGGGCAGCCTGGTGATCCTGGTCTTCCTGGTGCTGGCCGGGGGCCTCGCCCTCGACCGCCTCCAGCGATCGCCCTTCGTCACCAAGCAGAAAGAGGTCTTCAAGCAGCCGGTGCCGTTCAGCCACAACCACCACGTGGCGCACATCGGCATCAACTGCCGCTACTGCCACACCTCGGTCGAGACCTCCTCCTTCGCCGGCATCCCCCCCACGGCGACCTGCATGAACTGCCACAAGCTGATCTGGAACGACAGCCCGATGCTCGAGCCCGTGCGCGCGAGCTTCCGGACCGGCGAGCCGTTGAAGTGGACCCGCATCAACGATCTGCCCGACTTCGTCTACTTCAACCACAGCATCCACGTGGCCAAGGGGATCGGCTGCGAGACCTGCCACGGCCGGGTCGACCAGATGCCGCTGATGTACCAGAACGCCACCTTGCAGATGGAGTGGTGCTTGAATTGCCATCGCCACCCGGAGAAGTACGTGCGGCCCCGCTCGGAGGTTTACACCATGGGCTACGAGCGGCCCGCGGATCAGCCCGACTTCGGTCAGAAGCTGGTCAAGGAGTACGACATCCACTCCCTCACCTCCTGCTCCACCTGCCATCGGTAGGGAGCGGGGCGCGGCCGGCCGCCGACGGCCGGTAGGTAAACGAGTCACCAGAGGTTTGAATAGGGCAAATCCATGACGAAGAAACCGAGTTCTTCTCCGGAGCGACCGAGGGCGGCGGCGTCCCCTTCCCCCCTAGGGGGTGGGAAGGGGATCGAGGGGTTGCGGGGGGGATCCGAAGGATCGTCCCCTTCCCCCCTAGGGGGTGGGAAGGGGATCGAGGGGTTGCGGGGGGGATCCGAAGGATCGTCCCCTTCCCCCCTCGGCGAGGTGCAGGAGCGCCTGGCGGGGGCGAGCGGCAAGAAGCTCTGGCGCAGCCTCGAGGAGCTCGCCGAGACCCCGGAGTTCGAGGACATGCTCCACCGGGAGTTCCCTCGGCTCGCCTCCGAGTGGGACGAGGGCGTCTCGCGGCGCCGCTTCCTCCAGCTCTCGAGCGCCTCGCTGGCCCTCGCCGGCTTGACCGCCTGCACCCGTCAGCCCGAGGAGCAGATCGTCCCCTACGTCCACCAGCCCGAGGAGGTCACCCTCGGGCGGCCGCTCTTCTTCGCCACCGCCTTTTCCATGGGCGGCTACGCCCAGGGGGTTCTCGCCGAGAGCCACGAGGGCCGGCCCACCAAGATCGAGGGCAACGGCGAGCACCCGGCCAACCCCGGGGGCGGCACGGACCTCTTCGCCCAGGCCTCGGTCCTGAGCCTCTACGACCCGGACCGCTCGGGCGTCCTCACCCACCTCGGGGAGATCCGGACCTGGGGCGACTTCAAGGGCGACTTCAAGCCGCGGATCCAGGCGTTGCGCTCGCTCAAGGGCTCGGGGCTCCGGATCCTGACCCGCAGCGTCACCTCCCCGACCCTGGCAGCCCAGCTCGACGCGATCCTCACCGACATGCCCGAGGCGCGCTGGCACCAGTGGGAGCCCGCCGGCCGCCACAACATGTACCGGGGCGCGGTCGCGGCCTTCGGCGAGCCGGCGGAGGTGCGCTACGACCTCACCAAGGCCGACGTCGTCCTGTCCCTCGACTCCGACTTCCTCACCCAGGGCCCCGGCGCGGTGCGCTACGCCCGCGAGTGGGCCGACCGCCGCAGAGCGGGCGCCGGCGCCGGCACCGGCAAGCCGGACCCGAAGGCGATGAACCGCCTCTACGCGGTCGAGACCTGTCCCTCGAACACCGGAGCTTCCGCCGACCACCGGCTGAGCCTGACCCCCTCCGACCTCGCCCGCTTCGCCCTGGCCCTCGCCGGCGAGCTCGGCGTCGACGGGGCGCCGGCGGCGGAGACCCTCGACGGCGAGGCGGGGCGCTGGCTCACCGCCGTCGCCCAGGACCTCCGGGCCCACGGCGGCCGCAGCCTGGTGGTGGCGGGCGACGGCGTCCCGGCGGCGGTCCACGTCCTCGCCCATGCGATCAACCAGGCCCTGGGCGCGGCCGGCGAGACCGTCGTCTACACCGAGCCGGTCGCCGCCCACCCGGTCGATGAGCCGGAGTCCCTGGCCTCACTGGTCGAGGCTCTCCACGGCGGCGAGGTCGAGATCCTCCTGATCCTGGGCGGCAACCCGGTCTTCGACGCGCCGGCCGACCTGGGCTTCGCCGAGGCCGTGACCAAGGCTGCGCTCCGGGTGCACGTGGGTCTCTACGACGACGAGACCGCCCAGTACTGCCAGTGGCACGTTCCCCAGGCGCACTACCTGGAGAGCTGGAGCGACACCCGCTCGGTCGACGGCACCGTAGCCATCGTCCAGCCCCTCATCGACCCCCTCTACAAGGGCCACACCTTCCACGAGATCCTCGCCCAGCTCACCAAGGACCAGGCCGACGCCACCGCCTACGACCTGGTGCGCGGGCACTGGGAGGCCCAGGGCCTGCCGGGGGCGAGCTTCGACCTCGCCTGGCGCCAGGTGCTCAACGACGGCGTGGCGCCGGGCACCGCACTGCCGGCGAAGCAGGTCACGGCGGGCGGCGTCGCCGGGGCCGTGGCCGAGATCCGCAAGATGGTCGCCGCGAAGGGGGCCGCCGCCGGGGACCAGACCTCGATCGAGCTCCTCCTCCGGCCCGACCCGACGATCTGGGACGGCAGCTTCGCCAACAACGGATGGCTCCAAGAGCTGCCCAAGCCGCTGACCCGGCTGACCTGGGACAACGCCCTGCTGCTCTCTCCGACTACCGCCGCCGCCCTGGGCGTCCACGACATCAAGGCCGAGCTCTTCCACGAGCGCCCCAAGGTCCGAGTAACGGTGGGCGAGACCTCGGTGGAGCTGCCGGTGTGGGTGGTGCCGGGCCACGCCGACGGCGCGGGCACCGTCCACTTCGGCCACGGCCGCACCCGCGCCGGCCAGGTGGCCAACAAGGTCGGCGTCGACGTCTACCCCCTGCGCACCCGGGAGGCGCTGTGGCAGACCCGCGCCGGCCTCACCCGCGTGCGCGGCAAGTACCTGATGGCGACCACCCAGGACCACCACTCCATGGAGGGGCGGAACCTGGCGCGCAGCGGAACGCTCGCCGAGTACGTCGACAACCCCGCGTTCATCGAGGAGATGAACGAGGAGGGGCCGGGCCCGGAGGTCTCCTTCTACCCCGGCTTCGAGTACCCCGACTACAAGTGGGGCATGGCGGTCGACCTCAACGCCTGCACCGGCTGCAACGCCTGCGTCATCGCCTGCCAGAGCGAGAACAACATCCCCATCGTGGGCAAGGAGCAGGTCGCCCGCGGCCGGGAGATGCACTGGATCCGCATCGACCGCTACTTCGAGAGCGAGGGCCCCGAGGCGATCTCCGCCATCCACCACCAGCCGGTGCTCTGCCAGCAGTGCGAGCAGGCGCCCTGCGAAGTGGTCTGCCCGGTGGGCGCGACGGTCCACAGCTCCGAGGGCCTCAACGACATGGTCTACAACCGGTGCGTCGGCACCCGGTACTGCTCGAACAACTGCCCGTATAAGGTCCGGCGCTTCAACTTCCTCAAGTACACCGACCAGCACATCGAGGTGGCGAAGATGGGCCGCAACCCGGACGTCACCGTCCGGATGCGCGGCGTGATGGAGAAGTGCACCTACTGCGTGCAGCGAATCAGCCACGCGCGCATCGACGCCAAGGTGGCCGGCCAGCGGGGCCGGGGCGACGGCAAGATCCACGATGGCGGCGTGCGCACCGCGTGCCAGCAGGCCTGCCCCTCCGACGCCCTGATCTTCGGCGATCTGAACGACCCGGACGCCCGGGTCACCCGGCGCAAGGCCGAGCCGCTCAACTACACCCTTCTCAGGGAGCTGGCGACCCGGCCGCGCACCACCTATCTGGCCCGGCTGCGCAACCCGAACCCGGCCCTCGAGAACGCGAGGAGAGCCTAAGCATGGCAGGTATCGACAAGGGCGCTCCCCAGAAGCCCTACGCCCCTCCGGTGATCCGCGGCAGTCAGGACCACGCCTCGATCACCGACCGGATCTCCGGCAACATCTTCGGCAAGACGCCGGTGTGGTGGTTCGGCGCCATCGGCGTGGCGTTCTGCATCGTCATGATGATGCTGGCGTCGATCACCTGGCTGATCACCAAGGGCGTCGGAGTCTGGGGCCTGAACATCCCGGTGGCCTGGGGCTTCGCCATCGTCAACTTCGTCTGGTGGATCGGCATCGGGCACGCCGGCACGCTGATCTCGGCGATCCTCCTGCTCTTCCGCCAGACCTGGCGAACATCGATCAACCGGTTCGCCGAGGCCATGACCCTCTTTGCCGTGGCCTGCGCCGGCATGTTCCCCTTGCTCCACCTGGGGCGGCCCTGGCTCTTCTACTGGCTGTTCCCCTACCCGAACTCCATGTCGATCTGGCCCCAGTTCCGGAGCCCGCTGATCTGGGACGTCTTTGCGGTCTCGACCTACGGCACGGTGTCGCTGATCTTCTGGTACGTGGGCCTGATCCCGGACCTCGGCAGCATGCGGGACAAGGCGAAGAAGCACTTCGCCAAGGTGGTCTACGGGATCATGTCGTTCGGCTGGCGGGGCTCGGTGCGCCACTGGCACAACTACGAGACCCTCTACCTGCTCCTCGCCGGCCTGGCCACGCCCCTGGTGCTCTCGGTGCACACCGTGGTGAGCTTCGACTTTGCCGTCGCCCAGCTCCCGGGCTGGCACTCGACCATCTTCCCGCCCTTCTTCGTCGCCGGAGCCATCTACTCCGGCTTCGCCATGGTTCTGACCCTGGTGATCCCGATCCGGTCTCTCTACGGGCTCCAGGACTTCATCACTGAACGCCATCTACAGAACATGGGCAAGGTCATGCTTGCTACCGGGCTGATGGTGGGCTACGGCTATGCACTCGAGCTCTTCCTCGCCTGGTTCAGCGGCAACCAGTTCGAATGGTTCATGATGAAGAACCGGATCCTGGGCCCGTACTGGTGGGGCTACTGGATGCTGATCGCCTGCAACGTCGTTATCATCCAGGCCCTCTGGTTCAAGAAAGTGCGCTCGAGCCCGCCGCTCCTGTTCATCGTGTCGATCGTCGTCAACATCGGCATGTGGCTGGAGCGCTACGAGATCGTGGTCACGAGCCTGCACCGCGACTTTCTGCCGTCGTCCTGGGCCATGTACGCCGGCACGATCTGGGACTGGACCCTCTTCATCGGCACCCTCGGCTTCTTCCTCGCCTTGATGTTCATCTTCATACGGCTCCTGCCCATGATCTCCATGTTCGAGGTCCGGGGCCTGGTGTCGTCCAAGAAAGACGAGTTGCCCGAAAGCGGCGAACAGGTGGTGTCTACATGAGCGAAACCCGGCAGGACGAGATCTACGGGCTGCTCGCCGAGTTCTCCGGCGAGGAAGAGCTCGTGGCGGCGGCCCACGCGGTTCGCGAGGCGGGCTACCGGCGGGCCGACGCCTACATGCCCTACCCGTGCGAGGAGGTCATCCACGCCATGGGCTTCAAGCGCTCGAAGGTGCCGCTGATCGTGCTGATCGGCGGCATCCTGGGGGCGCTGACGGGCTACGGGCTCCAGTACTGGGTCTCGGCGATCAGCTACCCGATCAACGTGGGCGGGCGGCCCTACAACTCCTGGGTCGCCTTCATCGTCGTGACCTTCGAGCTGACGATCCTCTTCGCCTCGATCTTCGGCGTGGTGGGGATGCTGGCGCTCAACAAGCTGCCCGAGCCCTACCACCCGGTGTTCAACGTCCCGGCGTTCCAGTCGGCCTCCCGGGACGGGTTCTTCCTGGCGATCGAGGCCAGGGACGCGAAGTTCGACCGCGAGGGCACGGCCCGGTTCCTCGAAGGCTTGAGACCCGTGGCGGTCACGGAGGTGGAGCTGTGAGTGTGAGGCGGTCGATTCCTTTCGTCTTGGCGCTCTTCGCCGCACTCGGCCTCTCCGGCTGCCGCGTGGACATGCACGATCAGCCCAAGTACGAGCCTCTCGAGAAGAGCACCTTCTGGCCCGACGGCAGCTCGGCGCGTCCGCTGCCCGCCCACACCGTGGCCCGCGGCCAGGTCCACGCCGACACGGTCTACTACACCGGCTTCGGCCCGGACAACAAGCCGGTCGCCAAGATCCCCATGAAGGTGACGGCGGCGACCCTCGCCCGCGGGCAGGACGACTTCAACACCTTCTGCTCGCCGTGCCACGACCGGGCGGGCACCGGCGAGGGCATGGTGGTGCGGCGCGGCTACAAGCAGCCGCCCACCTACCACCAGGACCGCCTGCGCCAGGCCCCGGACGGCTACTTCTTCGACGTGATGACCCACGGGTTCGGCCAGATGCCGAGCTACGCCGCGCAGGTTCCGGTGCGCGACCGCTGGGCGATCGTGGCCTACATCCGGGCCCTCCAGCTCTCGCAGCACGCGCCCCTGTCCAGCCTGACCCCCGAGGAGCGGCAGAAGGCCGAGGCCGCCGGGCCGCTGCCCGAGAAGCTCAACGACACCACCAAGGAGCCGTCTCCCGGCGGATGGCCGCCCGCCACCCCGCCCTCCGAGGCCGCCCCGGAATCCGAGTCGCCAAACCGATGAACGATCGCGAGCCAAGTATCCGGACCCGGGACTGGTCCGCACCCCCCGCCCTCGACCGGGTGGGCAACCTGGGCCTCGCCGTGGGCGTGGTCGGTGCGGTGCTCCTCGTCCTGGGCTTTCTCGACAACCAGGATCTCTTCTACCGCGCCTACCTGGTGGGCTGGACCACCTGGCTGAGCATCGCCCTGGGGTCGCTGGCCTTGTCCATGGTGCACCACCTCTCGGGAGGTAGCTGGGGCCTGCCGATCCGGAGGATCCTGGAGGCGGCGTCGCGGACCCTCCTGCCCCTCGGCGTACTGTTCGTGCCGCTCCTGTTCGGCCTCAGCCACCTCTACCCGTGGGCGCAGCCGGGCCGGGTGGCGGGCGACCATGTGCTCGAGCACCGGGCTCCGTACATGAACCCCGGGGGCTGGATGCTGCGGGCGGCCCTCTTCTTCGCCATCTGGGTCGCCATGGCCTACGCCCTCTCCCTCTGGTCCCGGCGCCAGGACTCGACCGGCGATCCGGACCTGATCCGGAACATGCGCCGGCTCGCGGCCCCCGGGCTGGTCCTCTACGGGCTGACTATCACGCTGGCGTCCATCGACTGGCTGATGACCGTCAACCCGCACTGGTACTCCACCATGTACGGGATCTGGTTCCTCGGCGACCACGGCGTCGCGGCCATCTCGTTCCTGATCCTGGTCTGCCTGTTCCTGTCGCGCCACGACCCCATGGACGAGGTGCTCGTCCAGCGCCACTTCCACGACTACGGCAAGCTCTTGCTGGCCTTCACCATGCTCTGGGCCTACTTCTCGGTGTCCCAGCTCCTGATCATCTGGTCGGGCAACATCCCTGAAGAGGTGATCTGGTACCACAACCGCCTGAACGGCGGATGGCAGTACGTGGGCCTGGCGATCGCCCTGCTCCACTTCGGGCTGCCATTCCTGGTCCTGCTCTCCCGCGACCTGAAGCGCGACGGTCGGCTCCTCGCCTGGGTCGCGGCGCTGCTCCTGGTCATGCACTGGGTGGATCTCTACTGGAACGTGGTCCCCGCCTTCTCCGCGGGGCAGTTCACCCTCTCCTGGCAGGACGTGGTGGCGCCCCTCGCCCTGGGCGGGATCTGGGTCTGGCTGTTCGTGCGGGAGCTCAAGACACGGCCGCTGCTGCCGGTCCAGGACCCCTATCTCGAGGAGGCATTCGCCGATGGCGGACACTGAGACCAAGCCGGGCCACGACGCCCGGCCGCCCGAGCAGTACGACCGCGAAATCAACATGAAGGCCGTGGTCGCGACGGGGATCGGCCTCGCCGCGACCACCGCGGTGGCCATCATCCTCATGTGGTTCCTCTACCGCGGTATGGCGAGCTACATGAAGTCGAAGAACCCGCCGCCGTCGCCCATCGCCGAGGCGACCCGTCCGCAGGAGCCGCCGGGTCCGCGCCTCCAGGCGACGCCGATCGAGGACCTGAAGGCCATGCGCGCCGAGGAGCACACCCTGCTCGAGGGCTACAGCCTGGTGGACAAGGGGAGCGACTACGCCCGCATCCCCATCGAGCTCGCCATGAAGAAGGTCCTCGCCGAAGGCCTCGGTTCCGGCGTGGGCCCCGCGCCCGCCATTCCGAACCGCGCCGGCATGCCCGAGCCCGGCGACTCCCCGGACGCTTCGGGCAGCACCGGGGGCGGTGAGCCGCAGCAGCCCCCGGCCACGACCGACGGAAGGAATCGATGAACAGCAGCATTGCCGTGCCTCAGAACCCGCCCCTCCGGGGGCTCCTCCGGACCCTCGTCTGCGCCCTGCTGGTGCTCGGAGCGGCGTTGCCGGCGGCCGCACAGTTCGGCGGCCCGCGGCCCCAGGACATCGGGAGCTATCAGAAGGGCAAGCCGAGCGCGGTCAAGGGAGTGGACTTCGCGCAGAAGCTCGGGGCGACCGTGCCCATGGGCACCCACTTCCGGGACGAGTCGGGGCGGGACGTGACCCTCGCCGAGCTCGGCCGGGGCAAGCCCATCGTCCTGGTGCCCGCGTACTACCACTGCCCGATGCTCTGCCCCCTGGTGATCAACGGGGTCGCCTCGAGCCTCGACACGCTGAAGCTCGACGCCGGGAAGGACTTCTCGGTGATCGTCGTCTCGATCGACCCGAAAGAGACGCCGAAGATGGCGACCGAGGCCAAGGCGCGCTTTCTCCACGGCTACGACCATCCCGGGGCCGCCCAGGGCGCCCACTTCCTGACCGGCGAGGATCCGCAGATCCACGCGGTGATGGACGCCATCGGCTTCCACTACAACTACCTGCCGGAGAAGGACCAATACGCCCACGCGGCGGGCATCGTGGTGCTCACGCCCGTGGGCAAGGTGGCGCGCTACTTCTACGGCGTCGAGTACCCGCCCCGGGACGTGCGCCTGGGCCTGGTCGACGCGTCGGGCGAGAAGATCGGCTCGCTGGTCGACAAGGTGATCCTGTACTGCTGCACCTACGATCCCACGACCGGCCGCTACAGCGCAGCGATCCTCAACATCGTCCGGCTGGGCGGTGTGCTCACCCTCGTCGCCCTCGGCCTGTTCTTCTTCCTGAGCTGGCGCCACGGCAAGCACCGCGCAAGCACCTCCATGGGGGAAGCCTGAGATGCCCGATAGTTTTCCTCTTCTTCCCCAGCGAGCCTCCACGGTCGCGGGGCAGGTCGACGCCCTGTGGTGGACCTGGATCGCCATCAGCGCGTTCTTCGCGCTGCTGATCGCGGTCGCCATCTTCTACTTCTTCGTCCGCTACCAGAGGCGTGATCCGATGGAGATGGGCCACTCGGCCCACGGCTCGACCACGCTCGAGATCGTCTGGTCGGTGATCCCGCTGGTCATCGTGCTGATCATGTTCGGTTGGGGCGTGAAGGTCTTCTTCGCCCAGTCGGACCCGCCCTCGAACGCGGTCGAGTACTTCGCCACCGCCAAGCAGTGGATGTGGAAGTTCCAGCATCCCGGAGGCAAGCGGGAGATCAACGAGCTGCACATCCCGGTGGGGCAGCCGATCAAGCTCACCATGATCTCGGAGGACGTGATCCACGCCCTGTTCGTCCCCGCCTTCCGGGTGAAGGCCGACGTCCTGCCTGGTCGCTACACCACGATCTGGTTCCAGGCGACCAAGCCGGGCAAGTACCACCTCTTCTGCGCCGAGTACTGCGGCACCGAGCACTCCAAGATGGGCGGCACGGTTTACGTCATGGAGCCGGAGGACTACCAGGCCTGGCTGGCCGCGGGCCCGCCGGGCACCGGCCCCGGCGCGAGCGGCAAGGAGCTGTTCACGAGCCTCGCCTGCATCACCTGCCATCGGCCGGGTGTGCGGGCGCGCGGCCCGAACCTCGACGGGGTCTTCGGCAGCAAGGTCCAGCTCGCCGACGGCAGCGTGGTGGTGGCCGACGAGAGCTACGTCCGGGAGTCGATCCTCGATCCCAAGGCCAAGGTGGTCGCCGGCTTCCAGCCGGTGATGCCCACGTTCAAGGGCCAGGTGACCGAGGACCAGCTCCTCCAGCTCGTCCAGTACGTCAAGTCTCTGGGCAAGGAGGCTCACGCCGACCAGCCCGGACAGGCGCCGGCCGGCACCTCGGCCGCCGCTGCCCCAACGACCGGAGGTCAGGGTCAATGAGCCGTTCAGCCGTCGCCGCCGTGGCGCCACCGCCCGCCAACAACTACCTCAACGCCGAGCACGGCTTGCTGTCCTGGCTTCTGACCCGGGACCACAAGCGGATCGCGATTCTCTACCTGATCTCGATCAGCATCTTCTTCGTCGTCGGCGGCACCTTCGCCGGCATGATCCGGCTGGAGCTGCTGACCCCCCAGGGAGATCTGTTCACGGCGGACACCTACAACCGCCTGTTCACCATGCACGGCGTGGTGATGATCTTCTTCTTCCTGATCCCGTCGATCCCGGCGGTGCTCGGCAACTTCCTGGTGCCGATCATGATCGGGGCCAAGGACCTGGCCTTCCCGAAGCTCAATCTGGCGAGCTGGTACATCTACAACCTGGCCGGAATCTTCGCCATCTACGCCATGCTCAAGGGGGGCGTGGACACGGGCTGGACCTTCTACGCTCCGTTCTCCACCACCTACTCGAACAGCTACGTGATCCCGACGGCGATGGCCGGCTTCACCGCCGGCTTCTCCTCGATCTTCACGGGCCTGAACTTCATCGTCACGATCCACAGGATGAGGGCGCCGGGCCTCTCCTGGTTCCGGCTACCCCTGTTCATCTGGTCGACGTACGCCACCAGCCTGATCATCGTCCTGGGCACCCCCGTGCTCGCCATCGCCCTGCTCCTGCTCATCGCCGAGCGCGCTTTCCACATCGGCATTTTCGACCCCAAGCTCGGCGGCGACCCGGTGCTCTTCCAGCACCTGTTCTGGTTCTACTCCCATCCGGCGGTCTACATCATGATCCTGCCGTCGATGGGGGTGGTCTCCGAGCTCATCGCGGCCTTCTCCAGGAAGAAAATCTTCGGCTACAAGTTCGTGGCCTTCGCCTCCATGGCCATCGCGGTCCTGGGCTTCCTGGTGTGGGGGCACCACATGTTCACCTCGGGGCAGTCGGTCTACGCCTCGACCGTGTTCTCGGTGCTCACCATGTTGGTGGCCATCCCGTCGGCGGTGAAGGTATTCAACTGGACGGCCACACTGCACCGCGGGTCGATCTCCTACGACACGCCCATGCTCTACGCCCTGGGGTTCATCGGCCTCTTCACCATCGGCGGGCTGACCGGGGTCATGCTGGGCACCCTGGGGATCGACATCTACGTCCACGACACCTACTTCGTGGTCGCCCACTTTCACTACATCATGGTGGGCGGCGCCATCCTGGGCTACCTCGGGGGCCTGCACTACTGGTGGCCCAAGATCACCGGGCGTCTGTACAACAAGTTCTGGTCCCAGGTCTCGGCGATTGTGATCTTCGTCGGGTTCAACCTGACCTTCTTCCCGCAGTTCATCCTCGGCTTCCTGGGGATGCCGCGGCGCTACTGGAGCTACCCGCCCGAGTTCCAGGTGCTCAACGTCCTCTCGACGGCCGGCGCCACGGTGCTGGGCATCGGGCTGCTCCTGCCGCTGTTCTACTTCATCGCCTCGCTGGGCAAGCGGGGCCGCTGGGCCGGCCCGAACCCCTGGGGCGCCACCGGCCTCGAGTGGGAGACCTCGTCACCGCCCCCGACCTACAACTTCGAGACCCCTCCGGTCGTCACCCACGGGCCGTACGAGTACGACCGGCTCTACGGTCCAGGCGGGACCGAGCTGAGCCCGGGAGAGAAGGAGCCCGACGTTGCCTGAGAACACCCCCACCGCGACCTTCGCCCACCACTTCGAGAGCTTCGAGCAGCAGCGCGAGGCCTCGAGCCTCGGGATGTGGGTCTTCCTCGTCACCGAGGTGATGTTCTTCGGCGGCCTGTTCCTGGCCTACATCATCTACCGGTCGAGCTATCCCCACGACTTCGCGGTGGCGAGCCACGAGCTCGACGTGGTCCTGGGAGGCATCAACACCGCGGTGCTGATCGCCAGCTCCCTCACCATGGCCCTGGCGGTCCGGGCCTCGCAGCTCGGCAAGCGCAAGACCATCGTCGTCTTCCTCCTGTTGACCCTGCTCTTCGGCAGCGTCTTCCTGGGGATCAAGGCGCACGAGTACCACACCAAGTGGGTGCACCACCACGTCCCCGGACCTGCCTTCCACTTCGAGGGCGACGCCAACCCGCACCACGCCGAGATGTTCTTCGTTCTCTACTTCGGCATGACAGGGCTCCACGCCGCCCACATGATCATCGGCTCGTTCTTGCTCATCTGGCTCTGCTTTCCAGCCTGGAAGGGGAAATTCAACGCCGACTACCACAACCCTGTGGAGGTCGTGGGCCTGTACTGGCACTTCGTCGACATCATCTGGATCTTCCTGTTCCCGTTGCTTTACCTGATCGGTTTCCACGTCGGGCGCTAGGCCGAGGAGGCACCCCACATGTCCGTCCACATCGAGCGCAAGCGCAACTTCTTCCTAGTCTTCGGCGCGCTGATCACCCTGACCTTCCTCACCGTGGTCGTCGCGTACTTCGACTTCGGGGCGTGGAACAACGTCCTCGCCATGGGCATCGCGGTGCTCAAGGCGAGCCTCGTGGTGTCCGTGTTCATGGGGGTCCGCCACTCGACGCCGCTGACCAAGCTGATCGTCGTCGGCGCCCTGCTCTGGCTCGCCTTCATGGTGGCCCTGACGCTGAGCGACTACGGCACGCGGGGCCTCCTGGGGATCCCCGGCAAGTAGACAGGAAAGGGGCGCGGCCCGCCGTGCACCGAAACCACACCCTGCTCGAGACGCTGCTCGAGCTCCAGACGCTGGACCGGGTGCCCCGCATGGGGTTCCTCCTGCGCGGCGTTTCCGACGCCGAGTCGGTCACCGAGCACACCTGGCACGTCGGCTTCCTGGTCTGGGCCCTCGCCGGCCGCGTGCCCGGGGTCGACGCCGGGCGGGCGATGGAGATCGCCATGGTCCACGACCTGGCAGAGGTGCGAACCGGCGACCTGCCCCGGGTGGCGAACCGCTACTACGCCGAGGGGGCCAAGGAGGCGGCCGAGGGCGAGGTGATCGACGAGCTCCTCGGGCCCCTGTCTGAGCGCGCCGGCGCGCTGGCGGCCGAGTACCGGGCGGGCGAGAGCCTGGAAGCCCGCCTGGTGCGGTCCTGCGACAAGCTCCAGCTAATGATCAAGGTGGCGGCGTACGAGGGCTGGGGCGCGACCGGGCTGAAGGAGTTCTGGGACAACCCGGCGAACTTCCCGGACTACGGGATCGAGGCGGTCCGGGAGCTCTTCGAGGAGCTGCGCTCGCGGCGGTCCCCGGAGGAGCTGCTGTGAGCGCCGGTAGAAACGATTCCCGGCGAACGCTACGGCGGCACCCATGATCCAGCTCTCCGATCTCCCGGCCCTCAACGCCTCCCTCAACGCCACGGCGGCCGTGCTTCTGGTCACGGGCTGGCTGCTGATCCGGCGCGGCCACTGGCGGGCACACCGGGCGGTGATGCTCTCCGCCTTCGCCTGCTCGATCCTGTTCCTCACCAGCTACCTGGTGTACCACTTCGAAACCGGTGTGCATCGCTTCGCCGGGACGGGGGCGGTGCGGGCGGTCTACCTTGCGATCCTCGGCACGCACACGGTGCTGGCGGCGGTGGTGCCGTTCCTGGCGGTGATCACGCTGGTCCGGGGGCTGCGGAAGCGGTTCGAGAAGCACCGGGCGATCGCGCGCTGGACCTTGCCGATCTGGCTGTACGTTTCGGTGACCGGCGTGGTGGTGTACTGGATGCTGTACCGGGCCGGGTTCTAGGGCCGGGCCAAGGGCCCCGCCCTGGGGAACGGCGGGCGCTACTCGGAAGGCGTGGTGCAGGGCGCCCGCCTCGGCCCTCCGGGGTCGAACGCCTCGAAATCGCACTTCCACCTCTGAGCGCGGTCCCTGACGCTCTCCGGCAGCGAGCCCTCGGCCCTCCGGGGTCGGCGACCGGTACGGCACCCCCGCCCTCGCCGGTCTCGATCTCTTCTTCGCCCAGCTCCGCGGCTGTCCTGCAATCCTCCGGACGATGGGTCTCGCTGAGGTGATCCGTAGGTCTTGGTTCGTAAAGGTGAGCCACCGGCGGGAGAAGTAATTCAGAAACTCAAGTTCCAACTTGACATTCTCAATTCACCAAGCTACATTGAACCAAGGAGGAGCGAGCGCGATGGATATCTCGAAAGCCCTTTGCCCCGAGTGCCGAGCCCCCATGAGGATTCGACGCCTGGTCTGCCCCCAGGGCCACGTCACCATGGAGGGAGAGTTCGAGGTGCCGACTCTGGCCCGGTTGAGCCTGGAGGAGCAGCTCTTCGTGACCGCCTTCGTGCGCTGCCACGGCTCGCTCAAGCGCATGGAGGAGCTGTTCGAGATCAGCTATCCGACGGTGAAGAACCGCTTGAACGCCATCGCCGGCAAGCTGGATCGTGGCCTTGACGCCCCTTCCTCGAACCTCCAGGTCCTCGAGCGCCTGGAGAATGGCGAAGTGACGGTGGAGGAAGCGCTGACAGAGCTCCGCTGAGAGGCGGGGCGCCAGAGACTGGAACACGGTGGGTCGCCTACGGGCGGCCAGAAAGGAGAACGACGATGTCTGCGGAACGACGCAAAGTGCTGGAGATGCTGGCAGCCGGCAAGATCACCCCGGAGGAGGCGGAGCAGCTCCTCCATCGCTTGGACTCGCCTGCCGCGCCCGAACCGACTTCCGAGGGCAACGAGGCGGGCGCCGCCGACACCGGGGCCGGTGAAGGGCGCCCGCGGGCTCCACGCTTCCTGCGGGTCGTCGTGGACTCGCCCGGGCGCGACAGCGTCAACATCCGGCTGCCGATGGGGCTCATCCGAACCGGCCTCAAGCTGTCGACCATCTTGCCGGGGAGGGTCAGCCACCGGTTGTCCGAACGGGGTATCGATCTCTCCCACCTGGGCAAGCTGGACGACGAAGCCCTGATCGCCGAGCTCGCCGCGCTCCAGGTCGACATCGATGCCGAGAACGGCGAGAAGGTCCGCGTCTTCTGCGAGTAGCGAGCGCGTATCGAGCGCGCACGCGGCCCTCGGCGCCGCCGGTCGCGCGCCCTCGGCCCTCCGGGGGCGCCTACCGGTACAGGTGGGTCTGGGTGAGGGGAGGTTCAGGAGGACGGGATGCCGGCCTGCTCCAGGGCGTCGACGACGGCGAGCGCTGCCCGGAGGGCGGCGTCAGTCATCGGTGCATGGCGCCACGGGATCCCAGCCGAAGACTTCGATCATCGTCCGCTGGCCGAGGCGCGGAATAGGTGCCGGGGGCTTCGAGAGGAGCCAAGCGAGCGACCCCCAATCCGTTCGCCGATCCAGCGCCTGGTGCCAGGCCGCCGCTGCATACCGCCGTCATTTGCACCCACGGGTCGAGGAGGGAGCGATCGGGGTTCGGAGGCGCGTGCGCACAGGCTCCAGCGAAGCAGCGGGCGCTGGGCAGCAATCTGAGGCTTACACAGCCAGCGTTCGCCGCATTTGCCAGAGCGAACGGGCGACTCCGAACCTGGCAGGACAGCGGCGAGCAGGGATCCTGGTGCCTCCGCGGAAACGGAGAGGGCAGCGGTTAGACCGCCACGCACGGCCACCTTTTCTGCGGCCCGGCGGTCCGGGTCTTCGTCTTCGTCCTGTTAGCGAGCCCCCAGCGCCTCCGAATGAAGCTGCTGATCTACCCGAAGTCAGAACGCGACGACTTGACATCGGATCAGTTGCGAGTCCTGCGCAAGATCGTGGAGATAGAGTACCCATGAAAGACGAGTTGTTTTCGGAGCTGGTGGAGAGCGTTCGCGAAGGCGGCTCGATTCTCAAGGGCGAGGCCGCGCCTTCGAGAGCCTTTGAGGTGCAGGTCCCAGAGGTCCGGAAGATCCGAGAGACCTATGACCTCTCGCAAGCCGAGTTCGCGGCGCTCCTCGGCATCAGTGTAGATACGGTTCAGAACTGGGAGCAAGGTCGACGGACTCCTGCCGGACCGGCTCGAGTTCTCCTCCAGATTGTCGCCAAGCACCCCGAGGCCGTATGGGATGTCGTGAGGCCGAGGCAGACTGCATGAGCCTTCGCGAGAAGCGGCCCGCTCACGGCTCGAAGCCGTGAGCGCTCATCCAGTCGTCGTTGTAGATCGTGGAGAGGTAGCGGTAGCCGGAGTCGGGGAAGAGGGTGACGATGCGGGCCGGGTGCTCGAGGCGTGAGGCCACCTGCCGTACGCCCCAGAGGGCCGCGCCGCTCGAGCCGCCGGCGAAGATCGCCTCGCTGCGGGCGAGCTCGCGGGTGGCCCGGAAAGCGTCGGCGTCGCTCACCTGGAGCATCTCGTCGATCAGCTCGAGCTCGGGGCAGCCGATCATCTCCTCGTCGCCCAGCCCCTCGAGCAGATAGGGCGCGGGCGCTCCGTGGCGGCCGGTCCGGAACTGCTCGGTGAAGACGGAGCCCGCGACGTCGATCGCCACCACCCGGATCCGCGGGTCCTGCTCCTTCAAGTAGCGCGCCACTCCCGAGATCGTGCCGCCGGTGCCGATGCCGGCCACGAAGTAGTCGATCCGGCCCTCCATCTGCTGCCAGACCTCAGGGCCCGTCGTGCGGTAGTGGGCCTCGTTGTTCTCCCGGTTGTTGTGCTGGTCGGGGAAGAACGAGCGCGGGGTCTCGGCGGCGACCTGGCGGGCCTTCCGGTTGTAGCTCTCCGGATGCTCCGGGGGGAGCGCCCCGTCCACCAGCACCAGCTCCACGCCCATGGCCCGGAGGGCGTCGAGCTTCTCCTTGCTGGTCTGGCGGCGCACCACCAGCTTGCAGGAGAGGCCCAGGAGGGTGGCCATCATGGCCAGGCCCATGGCGGTGTTGCCCGAGGAGCTCTCGACCACCACGTCTCCGGGCCGCAGCCGGCCCTCGGCCAGGGCTTTCTCCAGGATGTAGCGGGCGATCCGGTCCTTGACCGAGCCCATGGGGTTCATCAGCTCGATCTTGGCGAAGATCTCGGAGGCGAGGCCGGGGACCGACGGGCCGAGCCGGACCAGGGGGGTCCAACCGACGGCGTCGGAGAGGCGGTCGAAGACGCGGAGGTCGGTCACGGCGCGAGGAGTATAGCCGTGGACCGGGGGACCCCCGACCGACGAAGCCTAGGAGTCTGCGCGGCAGAAACACGTAGCCGCGCGCGAGGGTCTTACGGGGTGGATCCAAGGCGCGAGGAGGAGTCGATGCGGGGACATCGTGGACGACGAGCAACGCAGGAGACGCCCCGTCACCCCCTTGCGCCCGAAGGGTTGCGGCGGCGTGGGGTCGTCTATGTCGTTCCCGCTCCTCGACGATGGCTCGGCATCGCCTGCGTCGCGGTGCCTCGTATCCGGCCCCACGGCGCTCGCAACGCGACTGCGCGTTTCTGCCGCGCAGACTCCTAGCCTCCTTACCTGTTACGATCACGGCCCCCATGGCCGACCGCACTCTGAGCCACTTCGCCTGTTTCCGCTGGGGCGACGCCTTTTTCACCGCATCGGGCGCCGAGCGCCGAGAGCTCCTGGACGGCTGGCTGGGCGAGCTTCGCCGGGCCGCCCCGCGGGTGGAGATCTACCAGCTCTACCCGAGCCGCGGAGACTGGGACCTCCTGGTCTGGAGCGCCCTGCCGGCGGCCGAGCCCGAGGCCCCGGCGCGGTTCTTCGAGGCCTTCACCCGCGCGACCCAACCCCGCCGGCCGGCCGTCGTTCCGGGGCCGACCTTCTGGGGCCTCACCCGCCGGTCGCCCTACACCGGCCGGCCCGGCTCGGAGCGGGAGATCGACGCCGTCGCCGGCGAGCGCGCCCCGTACCTCGTGGTCTACCCCTTCTCCAAGACCTCCGAGTGGTACCTGCTGCCCAACGGCGAGCGCCGGGAGATGATGGGTGATCACATCCGCGTCGGCCGCCAGTTCGCCGATGTCCGCCAGCTCCTCCTGTACTCCTTCGGCCTCCAGGACCAGGAGTTTGTGGTGGTGTACGAGACCGGCGACCTGGCCCGCTTTTCGGATCTCGTCTACGAGCTCCGGGGCACCGAGGCGCGGCGCTTCACCGCCCTCGACACGCCGATCTTGACCGCCCTGCACCGGGCGGGGGGGGCCGGGGACGAGCCCTTCGCGCCCTGGCTGTGACCGCCCCCGCGCACCCGGCACGGCGCGCCGTGCTGCTCATGGCCTACGGCGGCCCCTCGCGCCTCGAGGACGTGGAGCCCTTCCTTCTGGACGTCCGCGGCGGCCGGGCTACGCCGCCGGAGCTGGTGGCCGAGGTCCGTGAGCGCTACCGGGCGATCGGCGGCGCCTCGCCGATCCTCGAACGGAGCCGCGAGCAGGCGGCGGCCCTCGAAGAGCGGCTGAACCTGGCCGGCGCCGGGGAGGTCGGCGACGTCGGACCGTGGCGCGTCTTCGTCGGCATGCGTCACTGGCACCCGTACATCCGCCGGGCGGTGGAGGAGATCGCGGTCGGAGGATTCGAGCGACTGGTGGCCCTCTGCCTCGCGCCCCAGTTCTCGGGGATCTCGGTGGGCGCCTACTTCCGGGCGCTGGACGGGGCGCTCGCCGCGGTCCCGGGCGGAGCGGATCTCCCGGTCGCCCGCATCCCGAGCTGGCACGATCACCCCGGCTTCGTGGCGGCGCTGGCCGACGAGGTTCGCCACGCCGTCCGCCGGTTCCCGGCCGACGAGCTTGCCGGCCTGCAGTTTGTCTTCACCGCCCACAGCCTCCCCGAGGCGGCCCTCGCGGAGGACGACCCGTACGTCCGCCAGGTGCGCGAGACGGCCCGGGCGGTGGCCGAGGAGGCCGGCGTTCCCGACGGGCAGGTGGCCTTCCAGAGCGCCGGCGCCCGCCCCGGCGCCTGGCTCGGGCCTTCCCTCGATCAGACCCTGGACGCCCTGGCAGGGGAGGACTGCCGTGCGGTCCTGGTCGTCCCGGTGGGCTTCGTCTCGGACCACGTGGAGGTGCTTTACGACTTGGACGTGGAGGCCCAGGCCCGGGCCCGCGAGCTGGGCCTCCACCTGGAGCGCACCGCCTCCCTCAACGCCGCGCCCCGCTTCATCGACGCCCTCGCCGACCTGGTGCGCCATGCCCCGCTCTGACTCCCAGTCCAAGCGAGCTCGGGAGCGGATCGAGGGGTTGCGGGGGGATCCTATTTGGTCATCGGAGGCGGAATCTCCGGCCTCGTTGCCGCTCTCGAGCTCTCCGAAACCGGCGCCACCGTCACCCTGGTCGAGGCTTCGGACCACTTCGGGGGCAAGATCTCCACCGAGCACCGGGACGGCTTCCTTCTCGAGGCCGGCCCCGACTCCTTCGCCCGCCACAACCCGGCGGGCCTCGGCCTGGTCCGGGAGCTCGGCCTCGAGGCGCGCCTCCTGCCCACCCGGCCCGGCCGGGTCTACGCGGTCCGCGGCCGGCGCCTGGTGCCGCTCCCGGCGGGCCTCCACCTGGTGGTGCCCACCCGCCTCGCTCCGGTGCTCGCGTCGCCGCTCCTCTCCTGGCGCGGCAAGGCCCGGCTGCTGGGTGACCTGGTGCTCCCACGGCGCGATGTGCGCGACGGGGCGGGGGAGGAGAGCGTCGGAGCGTTCATGCGGAGGCGCTTCGGGCGCGAGTACCTGGACCGGGTGGCCGGGCCGCTCCTCGCCGGCATCCACGCCACCGACGCGGACCGTCTCTCCCTCGAGGCCGCGTTCCCGCGCCTGGCGGGGCTCGAGCGGCGCCACCGGAGCCTGGTCCTCGGCGCCCGGAGGGAGTCCGGCGGCGCGGGCCGCGGGCAGGAGACCGGCGGCGCCCGAGTGACCCTGGCCGGTGGCCTGGGCGAGCTGGTGGAAGCCCTGGTGGGGCGCCTCGGCGAGCGCGGCGTGGAGCTCCGGGCCGGCCGGCCGGCCGCGGCGCTCGAGGCGGGCGGCGCTCCCGACGGCGGGGCGGGTTCGACCTGGAAGGTCCGGTTCGACGACGGCGGGGGCCTCGAGGCCGGCGGCGTGGTGCTGGCGGTGCCGGCGGCGGCCGCGGGGGCGCTCCTCGCGGAGGCGGCCCCCGGCCTCGCGGCGCCCCTCACCGAGCTGCCCGCGGCGACCACCGCCACGGTCTCCCTGGCTTACCCGCGGCGCGCGGTCCGCCATCCCCTCGACGGCATGGGCTTTCTCGCGCCCGCCGGCGAGGGGCTGGCGGTCACTGCCTGCACCTTCGCGTCGAGCAAGTTCCCGGGCCGGGCGCCGGAAGGGTACGTGCTGCTCCGCGCTTACGTCGGCGGCTCGTGGGACGGCGAGCGGGGCCGGGCGGGCGATGCGGAGCTGGTGGTCCTCGTCCAGGGCGAGCTCGCCGACCTGCTGGGGCTCTCGGGCGAGCCGGTGCTCACCCGGGTCCACCGGTTCCCCGAAGCCAACCCGCGCTATGTCCTGGGCCGGGCCGAGCGGGTGCACGCCGTCGAGGCCGCCCTCCCGCCGGGCGTCGCCCTCGCCGGCTGCGCCTACCACGGCCTGGGCATCCCCGACTGCATCGCCAGCGGCCGGAACGCGGCGCGCAGACTCCTAGTACCCCGTCGAAGCGAAGGGCCGAAGCGAAAGGCCGACCGAGTGGGTGCCCCTCTCCCCCCGTGAGGGCGGAAGAGGGGTCGAGGGTGAGGGGGGCGGGCCAGCCGATTCCCCGCCGGTCTCGCCCCGCCCCGTCGGGTGGTCTCTCGTCACCGCGGCGGGGTGGGGTTTCGTCGCGTGGCCCGGTTGACGGGGTGGCTTGGCAGTGCTATACCCTTGCGGTCTTTATGGCACTGGCAGAGCTCCCTCACACTGGGAGGGCGGGCGTGATCCCGGATGTCGATCCGGTCGAGGAGCGCCCACTTCTCATCACCGGGGATCCTGGTTTCCACGGGGTCACCGAGGCCGTGGCGCGCCCGGTCGAGTGGAAGCCTCCCCTCGGCTGGTGGATCGTGCTCGCGGTGTCGGCCTCCTTGCTCGGGCTGTTCGGCGTCTCGATCTCCTGGCTGATCTGGGAGGGCGTCGGGGTCTGGGGCAACAACATCCCGGTCGCCTGGGGCTGGCCGATCGTCAACTTCGTCTTCTGGGTTGGCATCGGCCACGCCGGCACCCTGATCTCCGCCGTCCTCTTCCTGCTGCGCCAGCGCTGGCGCACCTCGATCAACCGCGCCGCCGAGGCCATGACCCTCTTCGCGGTCATGTGCGCCCTGACCTTCCCGGGCATCCACACCGGCCGCCCCTGGCTCGACTACTGGATGTTCCCGGTGCCCAACCAGATGAGCATCTGGCCGCAGTTCCGCAGCCCGCTCATGTGGGACGTCTTCGCGGTCTCCATCTACGGCTTCGTGTCGCTCCTCTTCTGGTTCACGGGGCTGATCCCCGATCTCGCCACCATGCGCGACCGGGCGACGACGCGGGTGCGCCGGGTGGTCTACGGCCTTTTCGCCCTCGGCTGGCGCGGCTCGGCCCGCCACTGGCTGCACTACGAGCGCGCCTACCTGCTCCTCGCCGGTCTCGCGACGCCCCTCGTCTTCTCCGTCCACTCGGTGGTGTCGTTCGACTTCGCGGTCGCCCAGCTCCCCGGCTGGCACTCGACGATCTTCCCGCCCTACTTCGTGGCCGGGGCGATCTTCTCCGGCATGGCGATGGTGGTGACCCTGATGGTCGTCTGCCGGGTGGTCTTCAAGCTCCAGAACCTGATCACCCTGCTCCACTTCGACCGCATGGCCAAGCTCATCCTGCTCACCGGGAGCATGGTGGGCGTGGCCTACCTGACCGAGTTCTTCAGCGCCTGGTACAGCGGCAACCGGTACGAGCTGTTCACCACCCTCAACCGGGCGGGCGGGCCCTACGCCTGGGCCTTCTGGATCATGATCTCGTGCAACGTGCTCTCGCCCCAGGTCTTCTGGATCAAGAAGGCGCGCACCTCGATGCCGGTGCTCTTCGTGACCTCGATCCTGGTCAACATCGGCATGTGGTTCGAGCGCTTCGTGATCGTGGTCACCTCGCTGCACCGGGACTTCCTGCCCTCCTCGTGGGGTTACTTCCGGCCGACGTTCTGGGACATCGCCACGCTCCTGGGCAGCTTCGGCCTCTTCTTCTTCATGTTCACCCTGTTCGTGCGCTTCGTGCCCATGGTCGCCATGTCCGAGGTCAAGGGCGTGCTGCCGCAGGCCCACGGCCACGGGGCGGAGCCGGCAGGCGCCGGGAGGCTCGGCGATGCCTGAGGCCAAAGCCGCCGTCTGGGGCGCCCTCGCCGAGTTCACGGCGCCGGAGAAGCTGATCACGGCGTGCCGGGGTGTGCGGGAGGCCGGCTACCGGGCCTTCGACGCCCACAGCCCGTTCCCGGTCCACGGGCTGGAGCGGGCCATGGGCCTCCGGCGGAGCCCGGTGCCGCTGTTCGTCCTGGTCCTGGGTCTCTCGGGGGCGGCCGGCGGCATGCTCCTCCAGTGGTGGGTGGCGACCACGGCCTACCCGTTGGTGATCAGCGGCAAGCCGCTCTTCTCCTGGCAGGCCTTCGTGCCGATCATGTTCGAGGTCGGCGTCCTGGGGGGCGCCCTGGGGGCGGTCTTTGGGTTCCTGATCCTCTCGCGCCTGCCGCATCACCACCATCCGCTCTTCGCATCGACCGCCTTCGAGCGGGCGACCGACGACCGCTTCTTCCTCTCGGTCGAGGCCGCCGATCCCCACTTCGACCGCCAGGGGACCCTGGAGCTCCTCACGGGCCTGGGCGCGAGCCGCGTGGAGCTGATCTCTGCCGGCGGGGAGGGGACGGGGCGCGAGGGCGTGATCGACGAAAAGAGGGGAGAGGAGCTGAGGTGAGCGCGCACCGCGACGGCGTGGGGATCTCGGCCCGGGATGTCAGCCTGCCGGCGGGCCATTTCCTGGCCTGGTCCGCCTGGCCGGCGGTGGGCGTCGGGGCGGTCGCCCTGGCCGCCGCCTGGCTCCTGAGCGGCGGCAGCGCGCGCTTCTACGCCGCCTACCTGGTGGCCTACCTCTACGGCCTGACCGTCGCCCTCGGCGGCCTGTTCTTCGTCCTCCTCCAGTTCGCGACCCGCTCGGGGTGGAGCGTCACCGTCCGGCGCCTGGGCGAGCACGTCATGGGGACCCTGCCGCTCTTCGCGCTGCTCTTCGTGCCGGTCGCCTTGGGGGCGCCGGAGCTCTTCTCCTGGATGGTCCCGGGGGCGGCGGCCCACGACCCAAACCTGGCCGCCAAGGCCGCGTTCCTCAACCCGGGCTTCTTCTACCTGCGCTCGGCCGTCTACCTGGTGCTCTGGGGGGGCATGGGCTGGTGGTTCCGGCGTCGCTCCCTCGCCCAGGATTCGACCGGCGACCCGAAGGTGACCCGCCTCCTCCAGAGCGCGTCGGCTCCGGCGCTGCTGGTCTTCGCCATCACCCTGACCCTGGCCTCCTTCGACTGGATCATGTCCCTCGACCCCCACTGGTACTCCACCATCTTCGGGGTCTACGTCTATGCCGGCTCGACGGTAGGGATCTTCGCCCTGGTCATCCTGCTCGCTATCGCCCTCGACCGCCGCGGGCCCCTCGCCGGGGTGATCACGGCCGAGCACTACCACGACCTGGGCAAGATGCTGTTCAGCTTCGTGGCCTTCTGGGCCTACATCGCCTTCTCCCAGTACATGCTCATGTGGTACGGAAACATCCCGGAGGAGACGGTCTGGTTCGGCCAGCGGCTGGGCCACGGCTGGTTGGGATTCTCGGTGGCCCTGGCGTTCGTGAACTTCGTGCTGCCCTTCTTCTTCCTGCTTTCGCGCGACGTCAAGAGAGGCCGCGTGACGATCGGGATCGCGGCGGCCTGGCTGCTCGCCGCCCACTACGTCGATATCTACTGGCTGGTAATGCCGTCCCTCGCGGCCCACGGGGTAAGGGGGGTTGGGAGTGGCTTTCGGTTCGACTGGCTGGACCTTCTCGCCCTGGTGGCGGTGGGAGGACTGTTCCTCGGGACGCTGGGACTGTTGATGCGGCGGCCGGCCCTGGTGCCGGTGGCCGATCCCCGCTTGCCCGAGTCTTTGTCGTTTGAGAACATGTAGGTCTAGTTTCACGACAGTCGGCCGAGGAGCCGCTTTTGTGTGCACCCGCGCTTCGCGCCACGGGCGACGCCCCATCGGCGGGTCGTGGGATCACCCCTGAAAGGAGAGACAAGCGATGCAAGCTCGAAGTTCCCTCTTCTACGCCCTCGCCGTGGCGGTCGCCCTGGGCGCTCTGCTGGTCGCCGGTTGCGGCGGCTCGGCCACCAAGGAGGCCGCGCCGGCCGGCGACACCGGCGCCGCGGCCCAGGCCGAACCCGCCGCCGCCCAGGCCGAGAAGCCCTCGCTGGGCTCCGGCTACGACGCCATCGCCGCCATGCAGAAGGGTGACGCCACCCTCACCGGCACCATCACCTACGTCGGCCAGGTGCCGAACCTCCCGACGATCAACATGGACGCCGACCCCGTCTGCGCCGGCAAGCACTCCGGCCCGGTCCCCGTCCAGGCCATCGTCCTGGGCGACGGCAACACGGTCGCCAACATCTTCGTCCAGATCAAGGACAGCTTCGCCCAGGGCGACTACCCGCCGCCCACCACGCCGGTGGTCATCGAGCAGGACGGCTGCATGTACAACCCCCACGTGGTGGGAGTGATGGCGGGCCAGCCGCTCGAGTTCTGGAACGCCGACGGCGTGCTCCACAACGTCCACGGCCTGCCGCAGAAGAACCGCGAGTTCAACCTCGGCATGCCGGCGACGCTCAAGGAGAAGCAGGAGGTCCTGAACACGCCGGAGTCGCTGTTCCCGGTCAAGTGCGACGTTCACCCGTGGATGAACGCCTTCGTGGCGGTGATGAGCCACCCGTACTTCGACGTCACCGGCACGGACGGCAAGTACTCGATCAAGGTGCCGGCCGGCACCTACACCATCGAGACCTGGCAGGAGAAGCTCGGCACCCATACGCAGCAGGTGACCGTCGGGGCCGGCGAGACGAAGACCGTCGACTTCCAGCTCCAGGGACCGAAGTCGTAAGGCGATGACGCACCCGGGGGCGGCGCTCGCCGCCGCTCCCGGAGCCCGCTCGAATCGAGCGCCGATCGAGGCCGAACCGAGATCGAACCAGGCCCCCGGAGGGGCCGCGGAGGACCCAGGACCATGGCCGAAGCCGAGACGCATCCGCACAGCCTCGAGCACCCCGCCGAACACCACGAGCTCGGGTTCTGGCGCAAGTACGTCTTCTCCGTCGACCACAAGGTGATCGGCATCCAGTACACGATCACCGGCTTCCTGTTCCTCCTCTTCGGGTTCTGCCTGATGATGATGATGCGCTGGCAGCTCGCCAACCCCGGGGTGCCGCTGCCGGTCATCGGCAAGTGGCTCGGGGACACCCGGATGCCCAGCGGCATCATGGCGCCCGACTTCTACAACCAGCTCGGGGCCATGCACGGCACGATCATGGTCTTCCTGGGGATCGTGCCCCTCGCCTTCGGCGGCTTCGGCAACTTCATCGTGCCGCTCCAGATCGGCGCGCCGGACATGGCGTTCCCGCGCCTCAACATGGCGAGCTACTGGGTGTACTTCCTGGGCGGCGTGACCATGCTGGCGAGCTTCTTCGTGCCCGGCGGCGCCGCCCAGTCCGGCTGGACCTCCTACGCGCCCCTGTCGGTGATCAACCCCATGGGTCAGACGGTCTGGCTCTTCGGCATGGTGCTCCTGATCACCTCCTCGCTCCTGGGGTCGGTCAACTTCATCACCACCATCATCCAGCTCCGGGCGCCGGGGCTGACCTTCATGCGCCTGCCGTTCTTCGTCTGGTCCCAGTTCGTCACCGGCTTCCTGCTGCTCCTCGCCTTCCCGCCCCTCGAGGCGGCGTCGGTGATGCAGCTCATGGACCGCCTGGCCGGCACCAGCTTCTTCCTGCCCAGCGGCCTGGTGGTCAGCGGCCGGGCGCTCCAGGTCTCGGGCGGCGGCAGCCCGATCCTCTGGCAGCACCTGTTCTGGTTTCTGGCGCACCCGGAGGTCTACGTGCTGATCCTCCCGGCCATGGGGATCGTGGCCGAGATCCTCGCCAACAACACCCGGAAGCCCCTCTGGGGCTACCGGCCGATGGTCTACTCGGTCCTCGCCATCGGTTTCATGTCGTTCATCGTCTGGGCGCACCACATGTTCTTGACCGGCATGGGCACGGTGATGAACGCCTTCTTCCAGACCACCACCATGATCATCTCGATCCCGTCGGTGATCATCCTGACCTGCCTGATCCTGTCGCTCTGGGGGGCGTCGATCCGCTTCACCACTCCCATGCTCTTCGCCCTGGCCTTCCTGCCCATGTTCGGGATCGGCGGGCTGACCGGCCTGCCGCTCGGCCTCTCGGCCACCGACATCCACCTGCACGACACCTACTACGTCATCGGGCACTTCCACTACATCGTCGCTCCGGGGACGATCTTCGCCATGTTCGCCGGCATTTACTACTGGTTCCCCAAGGCGACCGGGCGCAGGATGAACGACCTGCTCGGGCAGCTCCACTTCTGGCCGAGCCTGGTGTGCATGAACCTGATCTTCTTCCCCATGCTCATCCAGGGCATGCACGGCGTGCAGCGGCGCCTGTTCAACGGCGGCGCCGACTACCAGCACGCCCAGAGCACCCTCTACCTCAACCACCTGATCGCCTGGTCGGCCTGGACCATGGGCATCGTCCAGATCGCCTTCATCTTCAACTTCTTCTGGAGCATCAAGCACGGCAAGCCGGCGAAGGACAACGTCTGGCACGCCACGACCCTGGAGTGGGCGACCCCCTCGCCGCCGCCCCACGGCAACTTCCTGACGCCCCCCCGGGTCTACCGCGGGCCCTACGAGTACAGCGTTCCGGGCGCGGAGAAGGACTTCACCCCCCAGTTCGAGCCGGGCGAGGATACCGGCGGCTCCGGACGCGGAGCGTCGCCGGCGCCGGACCCGGTCCCGGCGGAGTAGACCCCGAGCCCGAAGAGGAGGAAGCAAGGCATGTCCTCAGCGA
This sequence comes from uncultured Acidobacteriota bacterium, assembly GCA_963739795.1. Taxonomy (GTDB): domain Bacteria; phylum Acidobacteriota; class Thermoanaerobaculia; order Multivoradales; family DATKCC01; genus CAVUBL01. Next base: position 458,530 of record CAVUBL010000011.1, read on the forward strand.
TCCCGTACACGGTGGAGGCGCGGCCCGATACCGGCCTGAACAACCCCAAGGTCGGCATCTGGCTGTTCCTGGCCTCGGAGGTGATGCTCTTCGGCGCCCTGTTCGCCAGCTACATCCTGCTGCGCGTGGGCGCCGAGAGCTGGCCGCGGGGCTCGACCGAGCTCAACGTGCCCCTGGCCACGGCCAACACGATCATCCTGATCAGCTCGAGCGTCACGATGGTCATGTCGTGGGCCTCCCTGGTGCGCAAGAATCTCGGGAAGTTCCGGGTCTTCATGAGCCTCACCGTCGCCCTGGGCGCCCTCTTCCTGGTCTTGAAGGGCATCGAGTACGCGAGCCACTTCCACGAGCACCAGCTCCCGTCGACCAGCGTCTTCCTGGCCATCTACTTCACCCTGACCGGGCTCCACGCGCTGCACGTCTTCTGCGGCATGCTGGTCAACCTCTACCTGCTGGGGCCGGGCTCGAAGATGTGGAAGACGGCCCCCCAGCAGTTCACCAACCGGGTGGAGACGGCGGGGCTCTTCTGGCACTTCGTGGACCTGGTCTGGATCTTCCTGTTTCCCGTGCTGTACCTGCTGTGAGGAGAGAGGCGCTTCAACCGACCCACGACACGGCGGAGGTCTGAGAATGACCGCGGAAGAGACGAATCACGAGCTCGACATCGACAAGCACGTCAAGGTGTACGTCATCGTCTTCGTCAGCCTGATGGCGTTGACCCTGATCACCGTCGCCATCTCGTACCTGCACCTGCCGACGCCGGCGGCGATCGCCGTGGCCCTGTTCATCGCCACGGTCAAGGGCTCGCTCGTGGCCTGCTACTTCATGCACCTGATCTCGGAGAAGAAGCTGATCTACGCGGTGCTGATCTTCACCGTCGTGTTCTTCCTGGCGGTGCTCCTCGGTCCGCTGCTGACCAACCTGGACGTCATCCACCTATAGAGGCCACCCCGTGTCCCTCAAGTTCTTCCACGTGCTCTTCGTCGTCCTCGCCACCCTCCTGTCGGTGGGGTTCGCCGTCTGGTCGTTCGCGCAGGCGGCGGCGGGCGCCGGAGGGCTCTACCGGGTCCTGGGCATCTTGGCCCTCGTCGTGGCCGTCGCCCTGGTGGTCTACGGCCGCTGGTTCCTCAAGAAGATGAAAGACGTGAGCTACCTATGAGGAAGACACAGTTCCCCCGTTTCGCACGCCTCGCCGCCTTTGCCCTGGCGGCGATCCTCACCGCTCCGGGCGCCGCCTGGGCCTGCCCGGTCTGCTACGGGGCGGCCGACAACGCCATGATCGACGGGGCGAAGGCCTCAGTGCTCTTCATGGGGGCCCTGGTCTACTGCCTGCTGGGCGTGGTCGTCGCCGTCGTCTTCGCCCTCCGGCGCCGGGTGCGCAAGCTCGCCGACGCGGGTTCGGGCGGCCACCCGGATCTGCATAGGGGCCTCGAGCTCGTCCAGCACACGGAAGGGGTCGCGCGATGATCGAACACCTGCTCGGTCTGCCGGAGCTGGCGTCCGCCAACGGCGCGCAGATGGATCGCCTCATGGCGTACATCCACGTCCTGATGGCGGTCCTCTTCGTCGGCTGGTTCGGCCTGTTCCTCTACATGCTGGTGCGCTTCCGCAAGGGCCGGAACCCGAAGGCCTCATACACCGGCGTCCGGAGCCACGCCTCGCGCTACGCCGAGATCGCGGTGGCCGTCGCCGAGGGGGTCCTCCTTGTGGGCTTCTCGATCCCGTTCTGGCACTGGCACGCGGACGCCTTCCCGGCCGACGGCCAGTCGGTCCAGGTGCGGGTGGTCGCCCAGCAGTTCGCCTGGAACATCCACTACCCGGGGCCCGACGGCATCTTCGGCAAGAGCGATCCGAAGTTCGTCAACGAGCAGTCCAACCCCCTGGGGCTCGACCCGGACGACCCGGCGGGCAAGGACGACATCACCACCACCAACCAGCTCCACCTGCCGGTCGGCAAGCCGGTGATCGTCCACCTCTCCTCGAAGGACGTGATCCACAGCTTCATGCTCGACGAGTTCCGGGTGAAGCAGGACGCGATTCCGGGCATCTACATCCCGACCCACTTCACGCCCACCGTGACCACGGCCGAGATGCGCGAGCGCACCGGCAACCCGAAGTTCCAGTACGAGATCGCCTGCGCCCAGCTCTGCGGCCTGGGCCACTACCGGATGCGGGGCTACCTGACCATCGACACCCCGGAGGGCTTCCACCAGTGGCTGGCCCAGAAGGAAGCCGAGAAGAAGAAGGAAGAGGAGGGTGGGAGTTTCTGGCAATAGCCCGGCCAGGTATTACACTGCCTACCCGCGGCCGATCCTCTGGCTCGTTCCCGGCGGCGAGGTGACGGTGGGCGGCGACTCGGAGAGCGCCCTGCCCCGGACTGCGGCCTCGGTGGAGCCCTTCTACCTGAGCAAGCTGCCGGTGACCAACGAGCAGCTCGAGGCCTTCGACCCCGGCTTCGTCCGCTCGCCGGCGTCGCCAGGGGACCGGGACCCGGCGGTGGGGGTTTCCTGGGACGAGGCGGCGGCCTACTGCGCTTGGTACGCCGAGGTCGCGAGGAAGGTGATCCGCCTGCCCACCGAGATCGAGTGGGAGTACGCCTGCCGGGCGGGAGCGTCCGGGCGCTGGTTTTTCGGCGACGAGGAGGCCGCGGCCGGCGCCTACGTCTGGCACCGCGCCAACAGCGGCGAGGCGGTGCCGCCGCTGGAGGCCAAGAAGGCCAACGGCTTCGGCCTCCACGCCATGCTCGGCGGCGTCTGGGAGTGGACCGCGTCGACGGAGGGCGCCCCCGGTCCCGAAGATTCTGCGCGGAGGATCCTGCGCGGAGGATCGTTCCGGGACGAGCTCGCGGCCATCTCCTGCTCGCGGCGCCGGGCCGAGCCGCCGGACGCCCGCTTCGAGGACGCCGGGTTCCGGATCGCCAAGAGCTTGCGGGGGAAGTGAGGAACACACCATGAACGATGCAGTGAACGCCCTGCCGATGACCGAGCCGGAGGCCGCGGCTCCGGACGCTGAGGTCTTGGCCGAGGCCGAGCGGCCGCCGGTGCCTCTGGGCGCCTGGCTGGTGACCGCCTTCATCACCCTGGCGCCCCTCGCCCACGTGGTGGCCCTCGCCGCCGGGGTCCGGGTGCTCAACTTCGGGAACCGCAACTGGTGGGACACCTTCGTGTACCTGGTGGTGGCTCCCATCGTCGGTGTGCTGCTCATCAAGCGCCACGAGCGCGCCCGTTTCTCCGCGTACGTCTTCCTCTCGACCGAGACGGTGCGGGGGATCAAGGTCCATTCCTGGCCGCTCATCGCCATCGCCGTGGGTGCTATCCTCTATTTCCAGCTCCCGGCGGTTCGCGCGGCCTATCCAAGGATCGACGCAGGGCAGGTGCGCAAGCGCCTGCGCTCCTACGTGCGAAGACGGTGACCGGGCGAGGGAGGTAGCGACCATGGTGAGAAAGCACGAGACGGAGGTGCTGGTGGTGGGCGCCGGACCGGTCGGCCAGCTCGCCGCCCTGGCGCTCGCGGAGCGCGGCGTCCACGTGGAGGTGATCGACGAGGAGTGGCGCACCACCTCCCGGAGCTACGCCCTGGCCCTCCACCCGCGGACCCTGGAGCTCCTCGACGAAGTGGGCCTGGCCCGGGACCTGATCTCCCAGGGGCACCGCATCGACCGGGTGGCCTTCTACGACCGGGAGACCCGCCGCGCCGAGGCCTCCCTGACCGACCTGTCGGGACCCTTCCCCTTCGTCCTCGTGCTGCCCCAGAAGGCGCTCGAAGTCGCGCTGGAGGAGCGCCTCGAGAAGCACAAGGTCCGGGTGCGCTGGAACCACCGCCTGGCCGACCTGGCCCTGGGCGGCGAGGCGCCGGTCGCCACCATCGAGGGCCTGGCCAAGGAGTCCACGGGCTACAGCGTGGCCACCACCGTCTGGGTGGTGGAGTCCGAGACGGTCACCAAGGCGCGCTTCGTCGTCGGCGCCGACGGGCACCACTCAGGGGTCCGGCGGGCGTTGGCCACGGGTTTCGACTCCCGGGGCGAGAGCGAGCTCTACGCCGTCTTCGAGTTCCACGCCGACGCCCCGGAATCGATCCGGGACCTGGACGAGGTCCGGGTGGTGCTCGACGGGGGCGCCACGAGCGTTCTGTGGCCCCTGGGCGACGGCCGTCTCCGCTGGAGCTTCCAGATCGAGACCTCCACCCTCGACATCGAGAGGCCGGACAAGAGCCGCCTCGCGGTCCAGGTGGGCCGCCACGCCTACCCCTACCTGGCGAAGGAGGACCTGGCGTCCCTCATCGAGCGCCGCGCTCCCTGGTTCGAGGGCTCGATCGGCGACCTCGACTGGTCGGTGGCGGTGCAGTTCGAGCGCCGGCTGGCCGGGAGCTTCGGCCAGGACGGCGTCTGGCTGGCCGGCGACGCGGCCCACCTGGCGCCGCCGGTGGGGGTGCACAGCATGAACCTCGGCCTGTCCGAGGGCCACGACCTGGCCAAGGCGATGGTCGAGATCCTGCGCCACGGCGGCTCGGAGACGCTCCTCGAGGACTACGGGCGCCGGGTCCGGGAGAGCTGGCTCGCCCTGTTCGCCGCCGAGGCCGGCGAGGTCGAGGCGTCGAAGGCCGAGCCCTGGGTCGCCGAGCGCGCCGGCCGCATCGTCTCCTGCCTCCCCGCCGCCGGCGACGACCTCGCCGTCCTGGCCGGGCAGCTCGGGCTGGCGATCGGCTGATCGGACCCCCCCCGCAGCCCCTCGATCCCCTTCCCACCCCCAAGGGGGGAAGGGGACGCCCCCACCCAGCTTGCCGTGGCGCTTTTAGACGACGAGCGAAACGAGCTCGAAGCGGTCCACGTCGACCAGCCCTCGGTCGGTGATCTTGAGGGTGGGGATCACCTCCAGGGTGAGGAAGCTCATGGCCATGAACGGGTCGTGGAGGGCCGAGCCCAGCTCGCGGGCCGCGGCCAGGAGCCGGTCCATGGCGGCGCGCACCTCTTCCACCGGCCGGTCGGACATCAGGCCGGCGATGGGCAGGGGCACGAGGGCCATCACCTCCTCGCCCCGGGCGACGGCCAGCCCGCCCCCGGTCTCGGCGACGGCCCGCGCCGCGGTCTCCATGGACCGCTCGTCGACGCCGATCACCACCAGGTTGTGATGGTCGTGGGCGAAGGTGCCGGCGAGGGCACCGGCGGTGAGGCCCAGCCCCGAGACGAACCCCTTGCCCACCCGCCCGGAGCCGTGGTGGCGCTCGACGACGGCGATCTCGGCGACGTCGTGCTCCGGGTCGGGCGCCAGGGCGCCATCCACGACCCGCACCGAGGCGCTGAGGCGGCGGGTGAGGATCTGGTCCGGGATCGCGCCGATCACCTTGACCTCCGCGGTCGCCTCGCCGGAGGCGGGTCCTGCGATCCGAAAACTTCGGAAGTCGAGGGCGCCCGGGGCGAGGTGCACCGTACCGGTGACCGTGGCTGCCTCGGCCGGCGGCGCCGCGAACAGCGCCCGGCCTCCCTCGGCCACCTTCTCGCCCGCCACCCACACCTCCTCGGCCCGGGGCGCCGCCAGGTCCGAGAACACCACCAGGTCGGCGCGGCGCCCCGGCGCGACCGCGCCCCGGTCCGCCAGGCCGTAGTGGCGCGCCGGGTTGATCGTGGCCATGCGGATCGCGGCCATGGGCTCGACGCCGCGGGCGATCGCCACGCGCACCATGTGGTCGACGGAGCCGTCGTCGAGCAGATCCGAGGGCACCCGGTCGTCGGTGGCGAAGCACAGGTACGGCTCGCTCCAGCGATCGACCAGCGGGAGCAGCGCCTCGAGGTTCCGGGCGTTGGTCGCCTCGCGCAGGAACACGGTCATCCCCAGGCGCAGCTTCTCCCGCGCCTCCTCCAGGGTGGTCGCCTCGTGGTCCGAGCTGATGCCGGCCCCGACGTAGGCGTTGAGGGCCCGGCCCGAGACCCCCGGTGCGTGGCCGTCGATGGGCCGGCCGGCGAAAGCGTCGAGCTTGGCCATCACCTCCGGCGCCCCGGCGATCACGCCGGGGAAGTTCATCACCTCGGCCAGCCCCAGCACCCGGGGCTCGGCCAGCAGCGAGGCCAGGTCGTCGGCGCCCAGGGCGGCCCCGGCGGTTCCCAGGTCGGTGGCGGGCACGCAGGAGGAGGCGTTGACGAAGACGGTGAGGGGGACGCCCTCGGAGTCCCGGAGCATGAAGCGGATGCCCTCGAGGCCGCAGACGTTGGCGATCTCGTGGGGGTCGGTGACCACGGTCGTCACGCCGCGGGGGACGACCGCGCGGGCGAACTCGGCCGGGCGCACCAGGGCGCTCTCGATGTGGACGTGGGCGTCGACGAGGCCGGGGCCGACGTAGCGCCCGCCCAGGTCGACGCGCGTCTCCGACTCGTACCCCGGACCGACCCCGGCCACCCGCCCGCCGGCGAGGGCGATCTCGGTCTCCAGGATCTCGCCCGAGAACACGTTGACCAGGCGGACGTTGGTGAGCAGGGTGTCGGCGGGCCGGTCCCCCCGGGCGACGGCGAGCAGGTCTTCACGGGTCATGGTCGATGGCGCCTCCGGCGCCGAGTGTATAGTCTCGACCAGAGTGCCCTACACCTTCCTGGACCATACGGCGGACGTCGCCGTGGAGCTCTCGGCGCCGACTCGCGAGAGCCTCTACGCCGAGGCCCTGGCCGCGTTCACCGACATCGTCACTGAGCGCACGGCGGTCGAGCCGGCGGAAGCCCACGAGCTCGAGGTCGAGGCGGCGGGTGCCGAGGAGCTCATGGTGGAGTGGCTGGGCGAGCTCGTCTACCGCTTCGACGTCGACGGCCTGCTGTTCGCCCGGGCGGAGGTGCGCGTCGAGGAGGTGGAGGGCGGCGCCCTGCGCCTCGAGGCCCGCGCCCTGGGTGAGCCTTACGACTCGGACCGCCATCCCCTGAAAGTGGCGATCAAGGGGGTGACCTACCACGAGCTGGTGGTGCGTGAGGAGGGCGAGGGCTGGTACGGCAAGGTGGTCTTTGATATCTGACCGCGAGGGCAATCCCATGACCGAGATCGAACGGATCGACGAGGTGCGGTGGCGGATTCCGCGGCGGGGGAAGATGCGGGTCGACGGTCTGGTCTTCTCGAGCGGGGCGATGATGGAGGAGATCCGCGCCGACCAGAGCCTCCAGCAGGTGGCCAACGTCGCCCACCTGCCCGGCATCGTCCGGGCCTCCATTGCCATGCCCGACATCCACTGGGGCTACGGCTTTCCCATCGGCGGCGTGGCGGCGATGGACGCCGAGGACGGGGTGATCTCGCCCGGCGGGGTGGGCTACGACATCAACTGAGGGGTCCGCCTCCTGCGCTCAGGTCTGAGCCGCGCCGACGTCGAGCCCCGGATTCGCGAGGTCGTCACCCACCTCTTCCGCAACATCCCCACCGGCGTGGGGGTGGGCCGGCGGGACCTCAAGCTGTCGAAGAAGGAGCTGCGCCGGGTCCTGGCCGGCGGCGCCCGCTGGGCGGTCGCCGAGGGCTTCGGGCGTCCGGAGGACCTGGAGCACCTGGAGGAGGGCGGCCGCCTCGACGGCGCCGACGCCGACGAGGTCTCCGAGCGCGCCTTCGACCGGGGAGCCGGCCAGCTCGGCACCCTGGGCTCGGGCAACCACTTCGCCGAGCTCCAATACGTCGACGAGGTCTACGACCGCGCCGCCGCCCGCGCGTTCGGCCTGGAGCCGGGCCAGGTCACGATCCTCATCCACTCCGGCTCCCGCGGCCTCGGCCACCAGGTGTGCACCGACCACTTGAAGGTCATGGTCCAGGCGGCGGCGCGCTACGGAATCGAGCTGCCGGACAAGCAGCTCTGCTGCGCCCCCCTCGCCTCGCCCGAGGGCCGGCGGTACCTGGCGGCCATGGCGGCGGCGGCCAACTACGCCTTCGCCAACCGCCAGGTGATGAGCCACTGGGCGCGCGAGAGCCTGGCGGCGGGGCTGGGCCTGGCGCCCGAGGCGACCGGCGTCGAGGTGGTCTACGACGTCTGCCACAACATCGCCAAGCTCGAGACCTTCGAGATCGACGGCCGCCCCCGGCGCCTGTGCGTGCACCGCAAAGGCGCGACCCGTGCCTACCCGCCGGGCCACCCCGACGTGCCCGCGGCCTACCGCGAGGTGGGCCAGCCGGTCCTCGTGCCCGGCGACATGGGGCGCTACTCCTACGTCATGGCAGGGAGCGAGGCGGCCTACCGCGAGACCTTCGGCTCGTCGTGCCACGGCGCCGGCCGCCGGATGAGCCGCCACCAGGCGAAGAAGCAGGCCCGCGGTCGCTTCCTCTTCCAGGAGCTCGAGGAGCGCGGGGTGGTGGTGATGGCGGCGGGCAAGGCCACGGTGGCCGAGGAGATGCCCGAGGCGTACAAGGACGTGGCCGACGTGGTGGAGGTGGCCCACCGCGCGGGAATCAGCCGCAAGGTGGCGCGCCTCAGGCCCATGGGGGTGGTCAAGGGCTAGCCGCTTGCCGGCTCAGGCGCGGGCGTGGCGGTCCAGCCGTGGGCGGGCACCACGAGCACCGGCACCTCCACCCGGTGGCGGAAGCGCTCCACCGAGGTGCCGTGGACCAGGTCTCCCACCGCCCGGTGGCCGTGGCTGCCGAAGACCACCAGGTCGGGCTTGTGCAGCTCCACCAGCGCGGCCAGGCCGTCGACCGGATCCCCGAAGCCGAGGTCGAAGTCCGCCTCCACGCTCTGCTCGCCGAGCTCGGCGGCGTAGAGCTCCAGGCGCTCTCGGTCCTCGCGGGACTCCCGGTCCTGGAGGTCGGCGCCCATCACCCGGGCGCCGCCCGACTCGACGACATGGAAGAGCAGCACCTCGCCGCCGCGCCCGGCCGCCTGGGCCAGGGTGACGGCGTAGGAGAGGGCCGCCGGGTCGGCGTCCGAGAAGTCCACCGCCACCGCGATCTTCCGGGGCGCCTTCCGGGGGAGGAGCTCGGGCATGGTCGCCGGGCCGTGGACGCCCTCGGGGATGGCGAGCCCGACGCCGCGCATGCGCTCGACGAAGGGCACCACGGTGACGTAGACGAGGAGCCCCGCGAACCCCAGGGTGAGGGGCACCGCCGTCGCCCAGACCACCACCCGCCAGCCGCCGCTGGCCACCCCCAGCCAGCCGGAGAGCTCGTCCCAGCACAGCCAGAGGTTGAGGGCGGCGATCACCCCGCCCACCAGCCAGGCGAGCCCCTGGAGAAACGGTCCGATCCGGTACGGCCCCATCCAGCGCCGGTCCGAGACCAGGTGGATCAGCGGGATCGCCGCGAAGGAGAGCTGGAGCGACAGGATGACCTGGGAGAGGACCAGCAGCTCGCCGGTGGCGCGCTCGCCGAAGATCACGATGGTGGCCACGGCGGGCACGATCGCCAGGGAGCGGGTGAGGAGCCGCCGGGCGATGGGCCGCATGCGGATGTGGACGAAGCCCTCCATCACCACCTGGCCGGCGAGGGTGCCGGTGATGGTGGAGCTCTGGCCGGCGGCGATCAGGGCGATGGCGAAGGCCACCGGCGCCAGGTGGGCGCCGAGGAGCGGCTCGAGGAGGCGGTAGGCGTCCTGGATCTCGGCGACGTCGAACAGGCCCGCTTTGTAGAAGGTGGCGGCGGCCATCACCAGCAGCGCGGCGTTGACCAGGAAGGCGCCGTTCAGGGCCACCAGGGAGTCGATCACGTTGAGGCGGATGCCGTTCCAGATCCCCGACGGCGTGTGGGAGAAGCGCCGGCTCTGGACCAGCGCCGAGTGGAGGTAGAGGTTGTGGGGCATCACCGTGGCGCCGAGGATGCCGATCGCCAGATAGAGGGCGCCCTCCCCCGGCAGCGACGGCGCCAGCCCGCCTCCCATTGCCCCCCACTGGGGATTCGAGAGGAAGACCTCGATGCCCAGGCACACGCCGATGGTCGTGATCAGCATGATGATGAACGCTTCCATCCAGCGCACGCCCCGGGAGTGGAGGAGCAGCAGGAGGAAGGTGTCCAGGGCGGTCACGAAGACCGCCATCAGCAGTGGCAGGCCGAACAGGAGCTGCAGGCCGATCGCCGAGCCCAGGACCTCGGCCAGGTCGCAGGCGGCGATGGCCACCTCGGCGAGGATCCACAGAACCCACGACACCCCGGGACGGAACATGGCCCGGCAGGCCTGGGCCAGGTCCCGGCCGCTGGCGATTCCCAGGCGCGCGGAGAGGCTCTGGAGGAGCACCGCCATCAGGTTCGACATCAGCAGCACCCAGAGCAGGGCGTAGCCGAACTTCGAGCCGGCGGCGATGTCGGTGGCCCAGTTGCCCGGGTCCATGTAGCCGACGCTCACGAGGTAGGCGGGACCGCTGAAGGCGAACAGCCGGCGCCAGAAGGTGACGCGGCGGGGCACCTCCACCGACTCGTGGACCTCCGCGAGCGACGGGCGCTCCTTCTCCGTCCTGCCTCCGAGCAACCGGTTCACGGTGCGCAATATACCGCGCCCGTGCGACCACAAGCGTCTACCCTACGAGGGCGCCCTGGGCGTCCCGTCTCCACGGATGCCTCGATGCCCGAATGCCAGCGCATCCGGGGAACGGGGCGCTCAGGGCGAGATGAAGAGCTGGGTGATCCAGTAGGTGGTGCCGTCGTAGGCCACGCCCACCCCCGCGCGCCGCATCCGCGGGTTCAGGATGTTGCCGCGGTGGGGCTGGCTGTTCAGGAACCGCTGGTTGGCGAAGAGGGCCGGATCGTTGGTGTGGGTCACCTCGGCCAGGTTCTCGGCCGCCACCGTGTAGACCACCCCGCCGGTCGCCAGGCGGTAGGCCACGTCGTGGCCCTGCGGGTCGATGTGAGAGAAGAAGCCCTGATCCCGCATCTGCTCGCTGTAGGCCCGGGCGATGTCCGCGAGCTGGGGGTCGAAGGTGAGCTGCGGGCTCACGCCGTTGTCCGTGCGGTCCTGGTTGATCAGGTCGAAGGACTGGTACTCGACGGCGGTGAGAGAGGGGTTGCCGCCGGGATCGGTCGGGCTGCCGCCGCCCGAGCCCCCGCACGAGGTCGCAAGGAGCGATGCGGCGGCCAGCAGGCCTGCCGCGGCGAGGCGCGCCGAGGCGTGTTTCATAGAGCCATGCAGTATAGCGTATGGCCGCCAGGGCGGGAAGTCGGGGCAAGAGGTCCGGGCAGCAACGCCGGCGCGGAACGCCCCGTGGGCTCTCAGCGCTTGTCCCTTGCGAAAAACGGGAGGCGCCTGGAGAAGTCGACCGGCATCTCCTGGCGGATGCGGTCGAGGAGCTCGGTCGTGACCTCGACCACACCCTCGCGGCGGGCCACGTCCTCGACCCGGCGCGCGACCACGCCCCGGACGAAGGAGGGAATGCGGTCGATCCGCGCCCGCGCTTCCTCGGACCAGGCCAGGGTCGTCTCGGCGGCGCCGCCGTAGGTCGCCTCGCGGGCGCTCCGGAGCGGCGACGCCGCGGCCTCCGCCGGCGCCGGCTCGTAGGCGCAGGACTCGTCCGCCGCCAGCAGGTCGCCGCTCGCCGCGTAGGCCCGGGCCCGGCAGCCGCCGCACACCTCCCGGTAGGTGCAGCGGCCACACTTGCCGCCGAGATCGCCCTCCCGGATGGCGCGGAAGACCTCCGAGCCGCGCCAGACCTCGGCGAAGCCCTGGCGGCGCAGGTCCCCGGCCACCGCCGGCGTGTACGGGCAGGGCGTGACCTTGCCCTCGGGCGTGATCCGGCAGTACTGGACGCCGCACGGGCAGCGGGTGGCGTAGTGGGTCAGCGGCGAGTCGGGATCGCGCTCGTGGACCAGGCGCATGATCTGCGGCTGGCACTTCGAGCGGATCATCATCCGCCCGCGGTAGGCCCGCTGGAGCTCCACGAGCTCGCCGAGGACCTCCTCGTTCTCCGCGGGGGAGAGGCCGTGCATGCCCTCGCCGCGGCCGGTCTCGACCAGGAAGTAGAGGTTGAAGCAGACGGCGCCGGCCTCGGCCGCCCAGGCGACCAGGCGGGCCAGCTCGGAGCGGTTGCCGCGGGTCAGGGAGGTCTGGACGATGAAGTCCAACTCCGCCTCCCGCAGGCGGCGGGCGGCGGCGAGGGTGCCCGCCAGGGAGCCGTCGCCGTGGCGGAAGCGGTCGTGGTAGCGCTCGTCGAGGGAGTCGACCGAGATCGCCACGCCGGTCACCCCGGCGGCCTGGAGCGAGGCGATCCGCTCGGGGACCAGGCCGGTGCCGTTGGTGCCCACCACCACCGTGGCCCCGCGGGCCTTGGCATGGGCGGCGATCGCCTCGAGGTCGTCGCGCAGCAGCGGCTCGCCGCCCGACAGGATGAACAGCGGCGCCGGGTTGAGCTCGAGGATCTCGTCTGCGATCCGCCGGCACTCGTCGGTCGAGAGCTCGCCGCCCGCCCCGTGCCAGGGGCCGGCCGCGATGTAGCAGTGGGCGCAGGCCAGGTTGCAGCGCTGGGTCAGGTTCCAGGCGACGACGTGGGGTACGGCGTCGAGGGCGGAGGCGGCGGGCTCCGGCGAGCCGGGCGCGAGCTCACCTGCCGGCACCTGGCGGGCGAAGTCGTCCAGGCTGCGGGGAAGGCTCATCGTTCGGCTCGAAGCGGAAGAGAGCCTCGATGATGCCACAGGCGCCGACCCCGCTCCAGGGCCTGTCACGCTCGCGCGCCGGAGAGCACTTCAGGGACGGAGCCAAAGCTCAATAACGATTCCCGTACCTGGCCCGAGATCGCTCGTCCGCGGCGCCGGGACACCGATGGGTCCGCCCGGCGTCCAGCCGGGCACAGAAAGGAGGAGTCCCAATGCAGAGGCATTCATCGTGGATCGCCATGGCGGTCGTCGCCATCGCGCTGGTCGTCACGGCCCCCGCAGGGGCGGCCTCGCCGGCAATCTCGGGGGTGAGCCCGCAGGCCGAGACGGTGGTCGTGACCCACGCGGAGGGCTTCGCCGCCCGCAAGGCCGCGGTGCTGAGTCTCCACCAGGATCTCGTCGAACGCGCCGTGAAGGGCGCGGATGCCCGTGGTCTGACGGCGAACATCTCCGCCATCGACGTGCAACGCATCAGCTCCCCCACGCCCGCCGTCGGCCGTCTGCTGGTCGGCGCGGCCGTCGCGGTGCAGATGCCGATCGACCTCAGCGGCGCCCGCCATCTCGGCGAGCGGACCGCGCTCCGGGAGTTCGGGGCGCTGCGCGGCAGCCGCGACGGCGGCTTCGTGTGGAGCGGGCTCGTGAAGGCCCCGGGGGCCAGCGCCGTGCGTCTCCACATCAGCGGCTTCGATCTTCCCCGCGGGGCCGCGCTCTACGTCTACGGCGCGGGCGGCCAGGCGGCGGGCCCGTACACCGGCCGCGGGCCGGTGGGTGACGGCCAGCTCTACACCAACGCCATCTTCGGCGACGAGGTGCATCTCCAGCTCCGCCAGCAGGGCACGCCGGAGCGGCTTCCCCGGGGGCTGATGCTCGAGTCGGTGGGCTACATGGGGCCTCATTTCCTCAAGGCCGTCATCCCGGCCCAGGGGGATGCCCCGCGCCTGGGGACCAAGTCCTTCTGCTCCTACAACGAGACTTGCGTCGAGAACGCCGCCTGCTCCGGCACGAGCAACGCCGTCGCGACGGCACGCCAGGCGGTGGCCAGCATCCTCTTCCAGTCCGGGGCTTACTACTACATCTGCACGGGCGGGCTGATCGCCGACACCACCGGCAGCCAGACCCCGTACTTTCTCACGGCCAATCACTGCATCAGCAAGGGGAACGAGGCGTCGAGCCTGGAGACGTACTTCGATTACGTCACCACCTGCTCGAACCCCGACTGCACGCAGCCATACAGCAACACCGGTGACACGGTGGGGGCGACCATCCTGTCGCACTCGAAGAGCAACGACCACAGCCTGCTGCTGCTCTCCTCGAACCCGGTGACCGCCGACGGTACCGTGGCCTACCTGGGCTGGAACAGCTCCCCGGTGGCCTTCACCAATGGGTTCGACCTGTACCGCATCAGCCATCCGTCCGGAGCGCCGCAGGCGTACTCGGAGCACAGCGTCGACACCAGCGCCGGGACCTGCAGCACCCTGCCCCGCGGCAGCTTCATTTACAGCCGCGACACCTACGGCGCGACCGAGGGCGGCAGCAGCGGCTCGCCGGTGGTCGACGGCAACGGCAAGGTGGTCGGCGAGCTCTACGGCGCCTGCGGAACCAACGTCAACGACGTGTGCGACGCCCAGAACAACGCGACTGTGGACGGCGCCTTCGCCGCGTACTTCAACGACGTCGCGCAGTGGCTCGACCCCTCGGGCGGCGGCACTTGCAGCCCCTCGGGTGCGAGCTGCACCAGCAACGGCGAGTGCTGCTCGAGTCACTGCCGGGGCAGGAACGGGAGCAAGACCTGCTCGTGACGAGGTGATGGAAGGGTCGTCGGCACGGGCCGCGGCGGTCGAGGCCGCCGCGGCCTGCGCCGCGTTGACTCATCCGGTCGCTGTACCGACGCCTTGGCGACTGCACTCTCCATGCCTCCGCCGACGAGGTGCCGGCCACTTCGGGGGAAGGGGGCCGACGAGGTGCCGGCCACTTCGGGGGAAGGGGGCGGCGTCGCGGCAATCGGGTGGACACTTTGCCATCTGGCCAGCGTCCGACTGCCTCGTACCGGCCTCGTAGCGACGACTCGCCGGCGGCCTGGTGCTCTCAGTGGCCTGGAGTTGGGCTACGCAGACATACTTCCGACGAGGTGCCGGCCACTTCGGGGGAAGGGGGCGGCGTCGCGGCAATCGGGTGGACACTTTGCCATCTGGCCAGCGTCTGACTGCCTCGTACCGGCCTCGTACCGACGACTCGCCGGCGTCCTGGTGCTCTCAGTGGCCTGGAGTTGGGCTACGCAGACACACTTCTGCTGAACCCCGAGCACCCGGTCGGCGGCGGCCACGTCATCAGATTGTTCCTGACAGCCAGCGGGTTCGCTACCCGGGGGCCTGGTGCGGGACGTAGGGCATTCCCGGCGGAAAGCTTCCCGCCGGAAATCGCGGTAGAGGAACGCCGAGCCTCAGGAGTTCGGCGGCCTCTCGGAAGGCTACCGCGAACTCCCGGTAGGCATCGCGCAGCCACTGCCGCGCTTCTCGAGTCGCGGCGTGGAAGCGAGGAGCGGGAGAGCGGCTGAGCTTCTCCGGCCTCTCGTGGGGATGGCGCCGGCGGATGGCCTTGACGCCGAGGACTCCCTGGCCCTCGGCCCTGCGGCGCGCGTCGTTTTCCCGCTCGATCGTCCCGATGAGGTTTGCCACGAGCTCTTGGACTTCCTCATCGGCCAGTCCTTGCCAGCATGGAAGCGGCGAGAGAGTCACGGGCTCCGTCTCGGCGACGTCCTCGAGGTCGAGCCGCTCGCCGCGGGCTCGTGCCTCGTAGAGCGCGGTCCGGTCATACCAAACCCCTTCCAGCGGCTGCCCTTCGAGCAGGGCCCGCGCACTGTGGACCCCGGGCCAATCTCTCGGTCGCGCCACGAGGTTCTCTTTCACGGAGTTCTCCAGGACGTACCGGAGCCTGGCGACCTGCGCCTGAGTCTCGCCGGATACCGGGACGTGGTGGTACCGGCGTGCCCAGAATGGACCCGTCCAATCGTGCAGGTCCCCGGCTTCCTTGGCGACGTTGGTCTGGACGAAGTGCATGAAGCGGACGAGCTGGCCCGGCTCCTCCGGCGAGAGGAGAAAGTGGTAGTGGTTGCTCAAGACGACGAGGGCGTGGATCTTCATACACTCCCGCCGCTGGGCACGGCCTACGACGCCCAGGACCCTCCGGTTGAGCTCGGGGCTCGGCCGCAGCAGGGCCCTGCCTTGGATCGTCCGGCACGTGACCTCGACGAGCCCACCGGGTGGCATCCAACGCAATGGTCTTCCCACACTCAAGAAGGACGCGAGCGAGGGCGTCGATCTTGCGGAAAAGGCTGGAGAGGTCGATTCCCGGGGAATGGGTGGCACCTCGGCGGCATCTCGGCGGTGCCGGGGGGCATCGGGAGATAATGGGGTCACGTCGTCCCAGCCAGCTCTCCGTTGAGCCCTCAGTCTGGAGCCCACCATGTCCGATGCGCCCAACAGGATCACCGAGCTCATTCGCGAGGGGAAGAAGATCGAAGCCATCAAGCTGCTTCGCGAAACGACCGGATTGGATCTCAAGCAAGCGAAGGAGGAGGTCGATCGGCTCAGCACGGAAGCCGCTGGGCAGTGGTCCTCGTCGACGACCTCGATCCCGGAGCCGCCGAGTCGATCCGCAGAGGTTTCGAACGAGGTCGAGGCCCTGGCGAGCCAGGGTCAGAAAATCGCGGCCATCAAGCTGCTCCGCGAGCAGACGGGGATGGGCCTCAAGGAGGCCAAGGCGGCGGTGGAGCGCGCGACGGGGAGCGGGAAGAGCGGATGCATGGTTGTTCTGCTGCTCCTGGCGGTGATCGGGCTCGTCGCCGCGATCGCCGGGCACAGCGAGTTCCTCCTCTGAGCGCTCGACACCTGGGGCGGAAGGGCGGCTCCGGGCGTTCAGGGTCTGGGGGAGTGGGTGGCACCTCGGACGGTGGCACCTCGGACGGCGAACACGGAGGCTCGGTGGCCGAGACGATCTTGCTCCAGGACCGGCGCTGGCGCCGCGTCGAGTGGCTGAACCGCATCCCACTCGCCCTCTCGGCCGGGGTGCTGGCGGAGGCCGCCTGGCCGCGCCTGGCGGGGACCGCGGCGCGAGAGCGGGCCTTCGCCACCGTCGAGCTCGCGGCGGCCGCCCTGCTGGTTGTCACCCTGGTCGTCTCCTGGCGACGACGCCATCGCACGGCGCCCGCGACCTTCGGTTGGATCGACCTGATGGCGGCCGCCATGCTCTTCGCCGAGTGGGCCGACCGCCTCGCCCACGGCCACAAGTGGTTCTCGCCCGTCTTGCTGACCGCCGTCGTGACCCTCGCGGTCGGCCTCGCCAACCGTCCCCTGGGCCGGATCCAGGAGCGGCGCCGGTTCCTCAGCCTCGACGACGAGGGGCTCCGCTTCCGTCTCAACCGCTTTCGAAGCTTTCGGCTCGCCTGGTCCGAGGTGGCGTCGATCGAGAAGGAGGGCGAGGTCGTCCGGATCCACGGCCACGACGGGCGCGTTCGCCGGATCCCGCTGGGCCGGCTGGACAACGGCGAGGAGGTCGCCCGGGCCCTCGCCGAGGCGGCGGCGGACCGTGGGGTGGCGGCGACGGGGGCGACGATGCGAGGCAGCTCACCGATGGGCCCGGTTGGGCCGCCGGACCAGCGCGGCGAGACCGTGCGGAAGCCGCCAGGGAAATGACTGGCACCTTGGAGCAGCTCGCTTGCACCGGTAGCCAGGGACCGCCGCTCAACTCACGCGCCATTCGACTCGGGAGATGATCGACCTATGAGCTTCCTCCGCAAGATTCTGGGCAAGAAGGACCGCGATGCAGAGCCCGGCGCCGATGCCCGGGAGCCGGCCCGGGTGGAATCCGGTGGCGACGCGGACATGATCAAGGTGTTCGATGCGTACGGTCGGGAGATGCTCATCTCCAAGCAGCAGTGGAGGGACAATGTGCTCCTCGGAAACCTCGAGGAGAAGCGGGACGATCCGGATCAGCTCTATGCCATGCTCGTCGGTGCCCTCCAGGACGGATTTGCGGCGGACGTCGTCCCCTACGCCGAGCACCTGTACAGGACCGATCCCAGCCCCTCTCGAGGCGCCACCATTCTGGGGATCGTCTACATGGAGACCCACCGTCTGGACGACGCGGAGCGGATACTCGAGGGGTACCTCTCCAAGCACGGCGACGATGGCGTCGTCCTGACCAACCTGGCGAAGGTATACAGTGGACAGGGTGATGAAGCCCGCGCCGAGTCCACTCTCTGGCATGGGCTGGAAGTCGATCCCAATCAGGAAAACGGGCTGGCCTGGTATGTCGCAATCCACCGTGAACGCGGAGGCGAGGCCCAGGCCCTCGATGCCTACCGTCGAGTCGCAGAGCTGCCAGGGAGCTGGCGTGCTCGACTCTGGCTGGCTCGGCAAGCGCTCGAGGGCCGGAATCTCGCGACTGCAGAGTCCTTTTACAAGGAAGCCCTCGCCAGGGCTGGGACGCCGGCTCCTTCCGACTTGTTGATGCAGATGAGCGGGGATCTGGGCAACAACGGCTATCTGGAGGAGCTCGTCCAGTGGGTCGGGCCCCACTTCGATCCTTCCATCCATGGACTCCGAGTCGGGAACAACCTCATCAAGGCCGATTTCGATCTCGGTCGACTGGATGGCGCACGGCAACTCGTGCAACAACTTTATGCTCAGAAGCGCCACGACTGGCAGGAAACGCTCAGGTTTTGGGATGCCGAGCTGGGGAAGGCCGAGGTGGCTCGGCGAGCAGGAACCAGCCAAGGGCAGTTGTCCGTGGCGCTCCTGTCCGTGGAAGGGCCTCTGTGGACGCGGGACGGCTCTCCGTTCGCCGCGCTTCTCCCACCGAAGAGCGATGAGGCCCGGTCGATCGGCATCCTGGGAAGCACCGTGCTCCTGGCCAACCCGCCTGGGGAACCCACGGCACAAGTCAGCGACGACCCGGGCCGTACCAGCCGCGCCGTTCCACTCCTCCTTGCAGAGCGGATCCATCTCCAGACCGACGCGATCGGTGTCGCCTTCATCGCCTGGGTACAGAACGGGGGGTTTGCCGTTTCCGGCCGCCCTTATGAGGATGGCGACCTGTGTAATCTCGCGGCCAAGAGCGACAAGCCTCTCGACTTTCTCCTCGGCGTCACCGTGGATGCCACCCAGCCCCGGTGGAGTCTTCAGCTTCGCCTGATTCGGGTGGCGGATGGTGCCCGTATCGCCGAAGAGCAGGTCGAAACGGACTCGCGGTACCCCGGGCCGGCCGGCGAGCGTTTGGCTCGGACCCTGGAGCGATGGCTCGTCCAACATGCCGGTGTCCGCTCGCTTCGGCCACCGGAGTGGTATCAGGTCCCGCCCGGGCCGGACTCGTCCGACTACCTGCTACGCCTCGAGCAACAGCTCGCGGTGACCTCGATTCACCTCGACGACCTCGAGGGTGGAGGTCTGTCGGGTGAGCATGAGATTCTGGACGGCATTCTTCACCTCTGTGTGCGCCGGCCCGCGAACGCGCTTGTCAGGATGGTCCTTGCCCAGACTCTGAGGCAGATGCAGAAGGTGCGCCCCGCGATACTCTCCGAGTACCAGGAGAAGGTCGACCTTCTCCAGCGGGATCACCCGCTCGCGGGAGACGTAGGGAAGGTCATCGGGGACACCGTTTCACGGGCGATGGCGGGTGAGGAGTAGCCGCCGGGGACGGTCTCCAAGCCATCGCCCATGAAATCGTTCCTCAGGACAGCGCTCGTCACCGGCACGGCCTTCGGCGTGTTCATGGGGCTGTTCCGGGTCGTGGTGGGGGCTGTCGGCCGCGGATCCTGGTCGAGCGGCTCCTTCGGCGTGGCGATGGCGGTGGCTTCCGGCGTGCCGTTCGGGCTCCGGCCTGCTCTACAGCAGCTCAACATGCTCAACGCGGCCCGGACTCTTGCGGACCTTCGTTCGCCCCCGACGTGGAGGTGTCGCGGATTCCGGCGGTTGACGAAACAGGGAGAGCCCGATGAGACGCACGTGGACGATCCTCGGCGTGGGCGACGTGCCCGCCAGCTTCAAGTGGTACCAGTCGCTCCTCGGCCTGCCGGAGACGGCTCCCGCCCATGATCACTTCGGCCGAATCCTCGACTCGGACGGAACCGTCCTGCTCTGCCTCCACGCCTGGGGCGCCCACGAGCACCCCTCTCTGACGAGCCCCGATCTCGCGCAGCCCGGCAACGGCCTCCTCCTGTTCTTCCGGGTCGATGATTTCGACCAGGCGCTGCCGCGGGCGCGCGCTCTCGTCCCCCGGCTCGAGGAGGAGCCGCACCTCAACCCGAACACCCGAACCCTGGAGTTCTCCCTCCGCGATCCGGACGGGTACTACGTCACGATCAGCGCCCTCGATCCGGCCTGACCTGGCGTCCCCGCGAACGCCCACGGTGGGCAGGTGCCGTGCACGTGTCGTGGTCGTTCCCCCTGGCGCCTGACTCCGGATGTAGCATGGGTGGCAGCCCAGTGAAGTCACTTGACCCGCCGGTAGCGCTGGCGACGCGTGCCGCTACGCCCGGGCGGCATCGTCGGGGAGCGCGGGATTGCCTGTGAGCTCTTCCACCGACCGAGAGGACAGAGCCGCGATCTCTCGTCATCGGCACACCCTTGCCTACCGCATCGTCGCGACGATCTTTCTCGCCCTATTGCTCCCCTTTGCGTTCCTGAGCTCTCAACCAATCTGGGGCTCGGCAGCTCTCGTGGCGGTATGGGCCTTCTTCGTCATCCAGCAGTCGCTGCAGACACTCGCGCTCTCCAGGGCAGGCATCGCTCTTTCCGGGGTGACCGGATCGCGGTTCTGGAGGTGGTCCGATGTCACCAAGGTGACCGTCACCTATGCCTGGTGCCGAACCACAGACCGGATTTCAGAGGTCCGGCTTCGCTTCCGCAGAGGTCGAGCCGTGACTCTCCGGATGAACTGGCGCGATCGTCCAGGCGTCATCCAGAACCTGTGGCCGATACTCGGCCAGCTCGCCTCGCGTCGCGCGCTTCACCACCCCGACGAGTTTCAGGATCCCGTGCGGCGACGAGTGGTTCCCTGTGAGATCGAGACGCGCGTCTGGCCACCTGGCGACTGGTGAGGAGCCTGACCTACGCCGCTCCGGGGAACCATTCTCCCCTCCCGATCGACTAGGGAGGCAGGAGAGAGTCGATGGCGATCGAGCGAATCTATGAGGAGCTCCTGGTGCTGCGGTCCCAGGACGGCGACCGGCAAGCGCTGGAGGAGCTCGTGGGGCGCTGGCACGGGCGCTTCGTCCGCGCCGCCACCCGCCTCACCGGCGGTGATCGGGAGGCAGCGCGGGACGCCGTCCAGGATGCCTGGCTGGCCATCGTGCGCGGCCTGGCCCGGCTCGACGACCCGGCTCGGTTCGGACCCTGGGCGCACCGCATCGTCCGCAACAAGGCGATCGACTGGGTGCGAGCCCAGGGACGCCGGCGGCCGATCGACGCCGACCCGGCCGAGATGTCGGCGGCGGAGGAGCCCGACTCCGCCGGAGTCGCGGATCGCTCGGAGCACCGCGCCCTCGTCGAGGCCCTCCGCGGCTTGGCCGCCGGGCAGCGGGCCCTGCTCTCTCTCTTCTACCGCGAGGGGTTCTCGGTCGGCGAGATCGCCGAGACCCTGGAGATTCCGGTGGGGACGGTCAAGTCCCGTCTCCACCGTGCACGCAATCAGCTCAAGCAAGCTCTGGAAGGAGACCGAGATGAACAAGCTCGACGACAAGATTCGTGAGGCCCTCGAGGAGGTAGGAGTCGAAGGAGACGAGCTCAGCGAGGAGGACTCGCTGCGCTCGATGATCGGTGACGCCTACGTCGGCCGGCTGCGCTGGCTCTTGGTGTTGATGACGGTCTGGCAGCTCGTGTTCTCCGTCGTCTTCGTGTGGGCGGGGGTCCGGTTCTTCGGCTCCGTGACCTCGACCGAGCCGCTGTTCTGGGCGACGATCTTTCTGGTCACCGGTCTGGTCGTCTCGATGATCAAGGTCATGCACTGGATGATGATCAACCGCAACCGGCTCCTGCGCGAGGTCAAGCGGCTCGAGCTCGAGGTGGCGCGGCTGGGAAAGCGTCTGGAAACCCCGGGCGCCTGATGGCGAGGGGATGCGCCCCGCGTCACTCCACCTCGTAGGTCATGCCGTCGGTCCGGCCCTGGTCGTCGGTGACGGCGAGGTGGTGGTGGCCGCGGGCGGGGGTGAGGAAGAGGGGCTCGCCGACGGCGGCGGTGCCGACGAGGAGGCCGTCCTGGTACCAGTAGAGGCGGCGGGCGTCGGGGCCGGTGCGGGCGACGAGGGCGATGCGCTGGTAGGCGAGGGGGGCGCCGCGGCGCAGGCGATACGGGGTGGCGGCGTCGGGAGAGACGATTCGCGGCGGCTCGCCAGCCTGCCCGCCCGGGCAGCGGAGCGAGACCGCGGGCAGGCCGGCCGTCTCCTCGCCGCTCCGGCGATCCGGCCCCCCATCCAGGCCCCGGTCCAGCCCCTCCTCCAGTCGATGCGTGGCCCGCTGCCAGGCGACCAGCTCGGCCGGGTAGACCAGGACCCGCCGCCAGTCGAACGGCCGCTTTCCGCAGTCGGCGGTGACCAGGCCGCCGGTCTCCCGGTCGACGGGCACCCGGCGGTGGATCGTACAGGTCTCGAGGCGCGTGCGGCCGGGCAGGTAGGGGTAGCGCCGCACCTCGGGACAGAACGGTCCGGGGAGCTGGTGGCTCAGGGTGCAGAGCTCGATGGTGCCGAGGTGGAGGCCGACCGGCTTCACCGGCGCCACGCCCCCCGGCTCCAGGGCGCGGAAGATCTCGAACAGGAGCGGCGCCGCGTGCTCGCTGCCGGAGATCCCCTTGTGGGGCGAGCCGTCGAAGCTCCCCACCCAGACGCCCACCGCGAAGTGACGGGAGAAGCCGACCGCCCAGGCGTCGCGATGGCCGTAGGAGGTGCCGGTCTTCCAGGCCACCTCCGGCGCGCCGCGGGTCAGGTCCCAGGCCCGCGGCAGGTCCGGTCGCTGGACCTGGCGGAGGATCTCGGTCACCGTCCAGGCCGCCTCGGGGGAGACGAGCCGGTCCGCCTCGTCCTCCCCGGGTTCCAGGAGCCCGTAGCGCGCGGCGGCGTCCAGGAAACGCTCCGCCCCGGGCTCCGCGGCCCTCTCGGACGTCGCTCGGGTGGCGCCAGCAGCCGCACCGGGTGGTGGACGCCGCCGGCGGCGAGGGTGGCGTAGAGGTTGGTCAGGTCGAGGAGCCTCACCTCGCCGGCGCCCAGGATCAGCGGCAGGCCGTACTCGCCGGCCGGGCGGTCGAGGGTCTCGAGGCCGCCCCGGACGAGGAGCCGGTAGAACGGCTCGAGGCCGACGCGGGCGAGCAGGCGCACCGCCGGCGCGTTGAGGGAGTGGACCAGCGCCTCCCGCGCCGTGACCCGCCCCCGGTAGCGGCCGTCGTAGTCCTTGGCCACGTAGCCGGCGAAGTCGGTGGGGATGTCCAGGAGGTACGAGTCGGGCACGATCAGCCCCCGGTCGAGGGCCAGGGCGTAGAGGAAGGGCTTCAGGGTCGAGCCGGGGGAGCGCCGGGCGACGGCGCCGTTCACCTGGCCGTCGTAGCGGGTTTCCGAGTACCCGGCGGAGCCCACCAGCGCGCGCACCGCCCGGCTGTCGATCTCTTCCACCACCACCGCCGCGTTGCCCAGGCCCTCGGCCCGCAAGGCGCCGATCCGGCCCCGGACCAGCCGCTCGACGGTCCGCTGAAGCCCTGAGTCGAGAGTCGTCCTCTCGGTGCCCGAGATCCCCGCCTCGGGGGCGCTCGCCTGGAGCACCAGGTCTGTGAAGTGGGGCGCCTGCCAGGGCGTGGGCCGCCTCCGGGTGGGGATCGGCTCGCGGCGGGCAGCCTCGATCTGCCGGGCGGAGAAGACCCCCTGGCGCTCCAGCCGGTCCAGCAGCGCGCTCCGGGCCCGGCGCGCCGCCACCGGGTGGAGCGTGGGGTCGAAGGCCACCGGCGAGCGGGGAAGCACCACGAGCAGGGCGATCTCACCCAGGGAGAGCTGGGCGGGCGCCTTGCCGAAGTAGAAGCGCGCCGCCGCGCCCACCCCTTCGATGTTCGAGCCGTAGGGCGCCAGGTCGAGGTAGGTGTCCAGGATCTCGGCCTTGCTCCGGTGGAGGTCGAGCTGGAGCGCCCGGAAGCTCTCCCGGAGCTTCGAGGCGAGCGTCCGGGGTGCCGGGTCGGCCATGCGGGCGATCTGCATGGGGATCGTCGACGCGCCGGAGACCACCCCGCCCGCCCGCAGGTTCGACCACGCCGCCCGCACGATGGCCAGCGGATCGACGCCGGGGTGGTGGTAGAAGCGCCGGTCCTCGGCGGCGACCACGGCCCGCACCAGCTCGTCCGGCAGCTCGTCACGCGCGACCGGGAACCGCCAGGTGTCGTCCGGCGGCAGGACGTAGCGCAGCGCCACGCCGTGGCGGTCGGTGATGACGCCGGCAGCCGGCCTCTGGAGGGCGGCCCAGGGGAAGGGGAGGAGCTGGTCCAGAACGAGAAAGAGGAGGAGGGCCCCGAGCGGAAGACCCGGCAGGGCCACCAGGCCGCCGAGCACCACCACTCTTCGTCTCAGCCGAAACCTCACCGCCGGCCCCCCTACTTCGCCTCCCGCAGCTCGACCGTCATGTGCCCCCGCTGCCCGGTCGCCCGGAGCGCCGGGTTGTACATCGCCTCGGCGTGGGCGGGCGGCACCCGGAACGATCCGGGGGAGACCGCCCGCACCAGGGCGTAGACGGTCTGCCACTCGTTGGCGGGGAGGTCGGTGAAGAGCAGGATCCGATCGTCCCGCAGATCGAGGTGGCTCGGGCCCGGGGACGACGGCGTGGCCCAGGGCAGGGTCTCGGTCGTCTCGAGCCGCGGGTTCTCGACCTCGACTCCGGAGGGCAGGAGGTTCTCGATCACCACGTTCTGGACCGCTCCGGCGACGCTTCGGATCCGCGTCTCGATCACCAGCAGATCGCCCTGGTGCACCTGGCCGAGATCGGCGGCGGAGCCGTCCCGGTCCAGGTAACGTCGCTCGATCTCCAGGCCCGCCGAGGTCGGCCGGAACGCCTCGTCGGTCGGCAGCCCACGGGTGATCACGCTGTAGAAGGCGGCGCCCGCCGCGTAGCCGGGGTCCATCACGACGCGCACCGGCCCGTCGCCCTCGAGGCCGGTGAAGTGGGCCGGGTGGTCGCTGGAGACGGGCCCGAGCAGGCGCTCGCCCAGGTAGACCTTGCCCCGGAATAGGGGCTTTTCGGCCTGGCGGTGGTAGAGCTGGCCCAGGGCGAGGAGGGTGAAGCCGCTCTCCTGGGTGGTCCACCACGGATCGGTCACGGCCTCCCGGGCGAGGCGGTCGGCCAGCGCCGGGATGCGCGGGCTCTGCGGTGCGGCGTCGAGGAGCGCCAGCAGCAGGAGCGCCCGGTTGCGGACCGTCGAGTCGAAGTTCTCGCCGGTCTGGCGCTCCACCGTCTCCACCTCGTCGATCCGGGCGACCAGCTCGTCGACCGTGCCCTGCCGGCCGACCGCGGCGTAGGCGGCGGCCAGGAGCGCCTTCGACTGGGGCTCGAGCTCGCCCAGGTGCTTCTCCCGCAGGAAGTCCATCGTCGCCAGGTCCGCCTTGCCCGGCGCGGGCCAGCACGTAGAGGGCGTAGGCCGTCCGCTCGAGCTCGGCCGCGCCGTAGGAGGACTTGGCCAGGACCTGGGTGCCGAGGTAATCGAGGGCCTGTGTCCAGGACGTGGCTCGCCACCGGGTAGCCGGCGCGCTGGGCCTCCACCAGGAAGTGGGCCGCGTAGACGGAGGTCCACGGCTGGGCGTCCTCCCATCCGGGCCAGAGGGAGAACCCGCCGTCGTCGAGCTGGAGGCCCGCGACCCGGCGCAGCGCTGCCGCCACGTTGGCCTTCGGGTCGAGGGGTGCCCGGTGCTGGCCGTCGCGCTTCGAGCGGTCCGGATCGAGCAGCTCCGGGTCGACCGCCTGGATGATGTCGGCCAGGTAGATCTGGGGGAACGCCTGGGAGACGGTCTGCTCGAGGCATCCGTACGGGTAGCGCACCAGGGCGTCGAGCTTGCCGGTGAGCTGGACCAGGGGGAGCGAGCCCACCCGGACCTCCCGGCGGACGGTGCCCGCCCGGAGCTCGGTCGGCGTCTGGAGGGGGATCTCCAGGTTGGCGCCGGACAGGCTGCCCGCCTGCTCGGAGGACTCCGGCGGCAGGTCGGCGCGCACCCCGACCCGGCCGGAGGCCTTGCTCGTCTCGCCGAGGCCTTCCGCGCGGAAAGCGAAGTGGAGCTCACCCGGCGCTGCCGCCGTGTGGAGCGAGAAGTAGACCGTCCCCTCGCTACCGTCGTCGAGGGGGATCGAGCGCGTTGCGTCTCCTTCGATCTCGGCCGGGCCGCCCACCTTCATCGTCACCCGGACCGGGCCGGAGCTGCCGGTGTCGTTGCGCACCGTCACCGGCACCTGGAGGGTCTCGTCGAAGGAGAGGATGCGCGGCAGGGTGGGCTGCAGCACCAGGGGGTCGCGGACGCGGGTCGGGCGCTCGGTCGAGCCCATGGTCTCGCCCTTGACCGCCACCGCCATCACCCGGAGCGCCCCCTGGAACTCGGGCAGGTCGAAGCGGGCCACCGCCCGCCCCTCGCCGTCGGCGACGAGAGGCCCGGACCAGAAAGCCACCGGCTGGACCCGGCGGATGCCCGCGGTGCGGACGTACTGCGCCGCCCCCTGCTCGGCGGGAGCTCCGCCGCCCGCCGGGGACGCGCCTTCGACGGAGACCTCCGGCAGGAGCAGGCTGTAGGTGTCGAACGAGCTCACGCCGAGGGCGAGCTTCCGGTAGAAGAACTCGAACGGATCGGGCGTCTTCTGGGCGATGAGCTGGAGGATGCCCTCGTCCACCGCGGCGACGGTCACCACCGAGCCCGGCGCGGCGTGGGCCGTGACCTCGAGGTGGGCCTCCGAGCGCACCTGGTCCGGGGCGTCGAGGGTCACCGCCTGGCGGTTGGCCGTCCGGTCGACGCTCAGGGGCACGGCGCCGAACGCCCGGCCCACGCTGCCCGGCTCGAGATCCGAGACCTTGCGCACCAGAGTGGCGGTGACGTAGGCGTTGGGCCGGAGCTCGCGCCGGATCGGGACCTGGATCGTTGCGGTGTTCTCCGGCAGGTCGTAGACCCGGGTCCAGAAGATCCGGTCGCGCTCGACGGTCACCAGCAGCCGGCCGGCGAAGGGCGCCTTCACCTGGACCGTGGCGGTCTCGCCGGGGGCGTACTCTTCCTTGTCCAGCTCGAGCTCGATCCGGCTCGGGTTCTCCATCGCCCATGGGGCGTAGCCCCAGCCGCTGACCCAGAAGTCCACCGTCGACGAGGCGCCGGTGGCCGGATCGCTGAGCACCACGCGGTGGTTGCCGTAGTCGGTCGGCGTGAAGTTGAAGCTCCCCCGCGCCTTGCCTGCCGGGAGGGTCTTCTCCGCCACCAGCGCCGGCTCGCGCACGGTCTCGTACTTGTAGTTGCCCGAGGGCGTCTTGCGCAGCAGGGTGTGCCAGCGCACGAAGTACAGCTCCGCCCGGAGCTCGTGGGCGGGCGCCGGTTTGCCGTCCGGCGTCACGGCGACGTAGTCGAGCGCCACCTCCTGCCCGGGCTGGGGAGAGCCGTTTCCGGCCCGCCGGAGCCCGACGTAGTACGGGTAGGGGTGGACGGGCACGGTGGTCCGCGCGGCGACGCCGCGGCCCCCCTGCTCGCTCACCCGGGCGGTGATCACGGCCTGGAGGCTCGACGGCGGCTCGAGGCCGGCGGGGATCGAGGTCGAGAAGCTCCGGTGGCCGCTCTCGTCGAGGGTCTCCTCGGAGGAGAGGATCTCCCGGGGGTCGAGGTTGCGCTCGTCGTTGCGGAACGAGTAGCCCTCGAACCCCTTGGGACGGAAGTCGGCGGGGACGAGGCGCACCCGGGCCTCGACCGGCAGCGAGGCCGCCGGCGGCCCGAAGAGGTAGCTGCTCGCCACGTCGAAGGCCAGGTCCTGACCGGGGCCCGGACCTGAGCCGGGAGCCTTCTCGCCCGGCGCGATCTCCACCTTGATCCGGTCCGGGATGAACTCCTCCACCTGGAAGTGGTAGCGGCCGATGACCTGCTCTCCGACCTCGAGCTCCAGGGTGTGGGTGCCGGTGAGGGCGTACGGCGGGAGGTCCAGCTTGAACGGGGCGAGGCCGCGCTCGTCGATCTTCACCGTCCGGGTCTCGACCTCGAGCCCCCGCGGGTCCCGGTGGCGAAGGAGCGCCGGCATGGCCGGGGCCGGACGGAGCGCCCCGTCGCGGACGATGGCCAGGCCGTCGAGCGTCTCGCCCGGCCGGTAGAGGTCCCGCTCGCCGTAGAGGAAGGCCGAGTAGCCGTCGGCCGCCGACGGCGCACCGCCTACCTCGAGCCCGGTGGTGTCGATCCCCATCCGGTCCAGAGCGACGAAGGTGAAGTCCTCCCCCTTCTCGACCTTGACCAGGTAGGGGCGGTTCTCCTCCAGCCGGGCGGCGTCCCGGAAGCGCCAGAAGCCGTCCGCGTCGGTCCGGCCCTGGGCGATGGTCTGGTTCTGGTCCGAGACCAGGGTCACGCGGGCGCCGGCGATCGGCGCCAGGGTCCGCACGGAGGAGACCCAGGCCAGGACCTCCCCCGGCGCCTGCTTGACCACCGTGCCCAGGTCGGTCAGGAGGAGCCAGCGCTGGGCCGCCTGCCACTGGCCGGGCCGGGAGACGAGCACCCGGTAGAGGCCCGGCTGGTCCGGCGCGCCGGAGGGGCTCCCGTGCTCCTTGAAGTAGCCGGAGAGGTAGCGGCCGATGGGCAGCACCGTCTTGCCCCGGGTGTTGGGGGCGGCGTTCACCTGGATCGTCTCGTCGACGATCCGGTCGCCGAAGGTGTGCTGGATCTGGGAGCCGGAGTAGGCCGAGTCCGAGCCCAGGAGGTCGGCGTAGTCGAACAGGAAGAAGAGGTTGTTGGCGTAGGCCCGGTCGATGGCGAGCTCGAAGCGGTCCACGTTCACCGACTGGACGGCGACGTTGCGCTCGCCGCTCGCCGAGAGGGAGCTGCCCTGGCTCTCGAAGTCGAGGCTCGGCGGGAGGTTCTCCAGGGTGACCTTGGTCTCGTACGGCTCGGGCAGGCTCGCCCCGTCCTCGGCCGGCAAGCCGGCGGCGATCGCCAGGGCGTAGGTCCCGCCCGGCTGGAAGGCGCCGGTCAGGGTGAGGCTGTTGCCCTGGGCCGAGGCGCGGTACTTCGTCTCGGGCGTCACCTCGAGGTACTTGCCCGCCAGGCGGGGGTCGACGCGGGACGAGAGCTCGATCTGGACCGTCGACTCCTCGAGCCCCGGGGTGCTCGTCACCTCGCGCACCGCCAGCCGGTCGCGGGAGCCCAGGGGGATCTCCCGCACCGCGTCCTCGCCCAGGGGGGCGTTGCCCACCGACGGCGTCAGCGCGCCGCCCACCACCAGCCGCAGGGACCGCGCGGCCTTCTGCTTCTGGACCTCGCCGGTCCGGAAGGTGATCACCGGGCGGGTCCAGTAGACGTCCTCCAGCTCGACGTCGACGTTCGAATCCTCGCCGGCGGCCGGGTCCGTGAGGTGGACGAGGGGGGCGAGCTGCGCCGGGTCGACCGGGTAGTTGAACTGGAGTCGGCCGCGGAGCGTCACCCGTCCGCCGCCCTGGGGCGACGGGACCTCCTGGACCGAGACCTGCTCCAGGAGGAAGCGGTCGGTCTCGAGCTCGAAGGTGGACTTGCCGGAGAGCGCCTGGCCCTTGGCGAGGAACCGCTCCGGGATCAGCGCCAGCTCACAGCGGCTGGCGACGGGGAAGCCGCCGCTCGGCTCGAAGCGCAGGACCTGTTCGTCGCGCCAGCGCCAGACCCCGGCCAGAGGTGGATCGAGGGTCGCCGGCGGCAGGCCCAGGATCTCCCCGGCCCGGTCCTTCGCCACCGGGCGGTCGAACAGGACGTCGACGTACTTGCGACCCTGGCGGTCCAGCACCACGTCGAAGACCGACACCGCCTGAGCGCCCTTCTCGGCGGCCGCCGCCTCCCCGGTGCCGGTCCCGAGCGACTGGGCCAGCCACAGCCCGCCGACGGTCACCAGGGCCGCCGCCAGGGCGGCGATGGTCCAGTCCTTCCAGTGCCAGGATGGTACGAGCGGTCTCATGGTCACGGCCTCCCGGGGGTGGGGTCTCTGTGGGGGCGACTCTACCTTCTCTTCTCTGTCGCTGGCGGCGGGTGTTGGCTCGGTGGAGGCCAGCGGCACCTCACCGACTGAAGCCGGCCGAGCGAGGTCGCTCAGGCTGCGGGACGGGTCCTCGGGTCACCTCGAGGGCAAGGGACCCGATGGTCGCACAGAAGCGGCGGAGAGGTCTCGCGGGAGATCCGCCCCAGCCCTGATCTCCTGATTGAGCATTTCTATGCTATGGTGCCCTAAGACTTCAGGAGCGTAGATAAGAAAGCACGACTGATGAGACTCCCATGTGCGGAAAGGTTGTCCGAGGACTGATAGTCGGAGTGTGTCTCGCAACGGTTCTGACGCTGCCGTTGGCAGCTCAGACCGGCAGCTTGTTCGTACGGAACGGTATGGTGGGCATCGGCACGTCGAGCCCCAACGTCCCGCTGGACATCGTCCGCAACGACTCCGGCCTGAGCACTGTCGTTCAGATCGATAACCAGGGCCCGGCTCGCATCACTTTCCACAACTTGACCACGTCAGGACAATGGTCCCTATCCTCGTCGCGGCCGCCATGGTTCCCTCCTCCAGTCGAAAGCTATCCGAGATGAGAGCTCGTCGGGCCGGGACTCGTCCCGCCCGATGGGCGGCTCAGAAGGTTCACGAATTGAAGCCATCAGCGATCGAAGAGATCGGTAGTCTCCGATCCGCGGGATCGAAAAGGACACAGGGTCTGGTCTAGAGAGTCGGTGGGAGGTCCGGAATGACGAGTCGGAGAAGTGGGCAGCTCAGGTTGGCAAGATGTTTGGTCGCTGGAGTATCGCTTTGGGCCTTGGTTCCGAGTATGGCCCAGGGAGCGTACATATCGTGTACTGGCAGCCAGATCGCGTACGACCAAACGGGCAACGGTCCGGACCTGGGCTCGTCGGAGATTTGTGACTACTGGGGCTTCTGCGAGCAGCCCGTGGTGACGGGCCCGACGTACACGATGAACGTTCAAGGCTGCAACCCCTACTTCGGGAGCTGCGGGATGACGGCCACGTTCGACGTGGAGTTCGCGGGCAATCACCAGAACGATCCGGCGTCGGTGGGCTACGGCTATAGCTGGGCGACGGAGGAGTTGTACTCGTCCGGCGGGTCGCTGGTCGGCGCGTGCGGAGTTCCGGGCCAGGTAATCCTGCAGGACTATGGAACGGTGTACGTGACGGGCAGTGCGGACTGCTCCAATCCGAATGGCGGGAAGTACACCCTGAAGACGATCTCCTGCAAGGATGCGACCTCCGGCTACTGCACGAAGACGGAGACCTCGACGATCGACTTCGCACTGAGCGCCGGGTGTCTGGTGCCGCCGATGGAGAAGTGCGGGACCGGCGACCAGACCTGCCGCGACTGCACGGGCGGCGGGACACCTCCGGACGGGAGCGGCCCGGGCTACGGCGGCCCGGGAGACCTCGCGACCGGTGGTGCGCGGCTTCGCTACGCGGCCGGTGGGGCCGGTCTTTCGGGCTTTCCCGGATCGACCTCGTGGAACGTGGAGCTGGGCAAGTTCTGGTCGGCCGAGTACCGGGAGCGGATCATCCCGGCGCCCGACGAGACTCACGTCTACCTCATCACCGAGTACGGGACCTACCGCGAGTTCAAGTCTCTCAACACTTCGACGGGGGTCTACGGAGCGGCGAATCCGTCCTCGGAGAAGCGGACCTTGACCTGGACCGGCTCGGGCTGGACCCTGACGGACCTCGACGGGACGGTGGACGCCTTCGACGCGTCGGGGTACTGGCAGTCCACGACTCCGCCCGAGGGCTCCGCCTACGCCACGGTGGGCCACTACACCTCCGGGGTGCTGACGAGCGTCACGTTCCCGGACGGCCGGAGCGAGGAGTACACCTACTACCCCGTAGGCGATCCCGCCGAGGGCAAGCTCGAGACGACCACCGAGTACGGGGTGGACGGCACAACCCACCTCCAGTCCTGGGTCTACCACTGGAGCGGCGACGACCTGACTGAAATCGACCGGCCCGACGACACGGCGCTGCTGTTCGCCTACGACGCGGCGACGGGGTACCTGTCCAAGGTCACCCTGCAGGGTAGCGACGGAACCTCGACTCGGGTGGTGAGGGCGTGGTCCTACGACACCGACGGCAAGATCGCTCAGGTCTGGAAGGGGGGAGACACACCGGCGGCGGGCACGGAGGTCTGGTCGTTCACCTATGACAGCTCGATGCAGACGACGGTCCAGGACCCCCTCGGCCAATCGATCACGTACACCTACGACCGGGACCCCACGAGCCAGAACATCCGGATGACCCAGGTCGACGGTGACTGCCCGGTGTGCGGGATGGCGCCGAGCTCCCAGCTCACCTACGGCGACTCGAACAACCCATTGCTGCCCACCGACATCACCGACGGACGTGGGGTGACGACTCACTTCGAGTACGACGCCTTCGGGCAGATGACTTCCCGTACCGAGGCTTCCGGTGACGCGACGTACCAGCGCACGACGTCGTGGACGCACACCGGGCCGTTCCCCGCGCTCGTGTCGGAGATCGACCAGCCCTCGGTCTCCGGCTCAGCCTCGTACCGCACGACATCCTGGGGCTACGACACTGCCGGGAACCCCACCAGTCGTACGATCTCCGGGGCCGAGTCCGGCTCCGCCTTCAGTTATCCGACGACCACGGAGTACAACACCGCCGGCCGGCCTCTGACGATCGACCCGCCGGGCTACACAACCACCGACCAGACGACCTTCACCTACGATTCGACCCGCGGTACGGGCGACCTCATCCCCCTCACCCGGACCGATCCCCTCGTCGGCACCACCACGTTCGGCTACGACGAGCTCAACCGCCGGACCTCGGTGACCGACTCCAACGGGCTCGAAACCGACACGGCTTACGATGATTTGGGCCGGGCGACCGAGGTACGTCAGATCGGACCCAACACGCCGAGCGACGACCTCGTCACGACATACGACTACAACGCCTTCGGAGATCGCTATCGAACAACGCTGCCCGCGGGCAACGTCATCGAGTATGGCTACGACTCGGCGGGCCGGATGACCTCGGTCGAGCGGCGGCCCGACTTCACCAGCCACGGCGATAGGGTGTTCTACACGTACAACGCCGCCGGCAACCGGACTCTGGAAGAGCGCCAACGGTGGAACTCGGGCAGCTCGAGCTGGGTCACCGTCTCGTCCACGGCGTATGACTATGCGAACCGCTGCCAGGTCGACCAGGTCCGGCAAGCGCCGGGCACGCCGGAGGAGGCGACAACAGCCTTCGACTACGACTGCGACGGGAACCTGGCCTCGGTCTGGGACCCGGATCACGATCGGAGCGTGGACCCTGCTACCAGTACCTACGCCTACGATCCCTTGAACCGGATCACGAGCATCACCCAGCCCTGGGACCCCGCGGGCGGCTCGTCTGGCACCTCCGTGACCACCTACGGGTACGACGTCCAAGACCACCTGACCTCGGTGACCGATGCCGAGGGGAACGCGACGAGCTACACGTACTCGGACCGAGATCTCCTCACCGAAGAGGACTCGCCGGTCTCGGGCACGACGACCCACGCGTACAACGAGCACGGAGCGGAGACGAGCTCGACCGATTCTCGGGGAGTGACGGTGGATCGGACGTCCGACGAGCTCGACCGGATCACCTTCCTGGACTACTCCGACAATACCCTGGACACGACGTATGTCTACGATACGGCTCCGACATCGTGCAACGGTGCCACCTCTCCGGACGGTCGCCTCGCCTCGGTCACCCGCGACGGCCAGACGATAGATTACTGCTACGACCACTTCGGCCGAACCACCCAGGATGGCGAGCTCGCGTATGCGTATGACGCCAATGGCAACCGGACAGGGGTCACCTACCCTGGAGGCGTGAGCGCGACCTACGGCTTCGACTATGCCGACCGCCAGACGAGCCTGGAGGTGACGACACCGGCCGGGGGCGCTACGCCCCACCCGGTGGTCTCGGCGGCGGGCTACCTGCCCTCGGGACCGCTCTCGAGCCTCGACCTGGGGAACGGAGCCGCCGAGACCCGGAGCTTCGACCAGCGCTACGTCCCGACGGCGATCACCCTCTCCGGGCTCGCCGGAAGCGTCCCCGGCCGCACCTGGACCTACACCACCGACCCGGTGGGCAACGTCACCGACATCCTCGAGACCCCCGATTGCACCGGAGGCTCATCGGTGGTCCTCGGAAGCCAGGTCGTCACCACGACCGAGACGTACACGTCGTGCGCCGACCTCGAGGCGGGCAACGGCTTCGATGTGGAAAGCCCCGGAGACGTCACCTTCCAGGCGCAGGACACGGTCATCCTCGACGACGGCTTCACGGTAGGCGACGCGGCCCAATTCACGGCCGACGCCGGCTCCCTCCCGTCTTACTCCGACCGGACCTTTACCTACCAGGAGCCACAGTACTTCCTGACCTCGGCCGACGGCCCCTGGGGCAGATTCGACTGGACCTACGACAAGATCGGCAACCGCCTCTCCGAGAGCCGGGACGGCGGAACGACCGCCGATGCATACGTCTACACGACCAACACCGGAGGCGGGAACACGCCCCTTCTCGACACCGTCAACCTCGCCGTCGGCGGCTCACGGGCCTACGCTTGGGACGCCGCAGGCAACCTCGATTCTGTTGCCCCAGGCGGGAACCTCGTCGACTTCTCCTTCGACGATGCGAGCCGCCTTGCGGCAGCCGACCGTACCAGCTCGGGAGGGGGCGCCACCGACTTCCTCTATGACGGCCGGGGCTTCCTCCGGAGCGCTGCGGAGACCTCGGGCGGCACCGCCTCCGTCACGCCCCTCTACGACTCGACGGGTCTTCTCCAGGCCCTGCGTCGCCAACCCAGCTCCACCAATCCGGTGGATACGACCTATGTCTTCTACCTCGCCGGGCGCCCGGTGGCCCAGCTCGAGATCGACGGCACCGGCGCCGAGACCTGGACCTATCTGACCACCGATCACCTGGGAACGCCCCTCGCGGCGACCGACCAGAGCGCGGCGATCACCTGGCAAGGAGGCTTCGAGCCCTTCGGCACCGACTACCAGGCCGGCACCGGCACTGGAGCCTCGGAGAACGGCATCACCCTCCGGCTCCCGGGCCAGTGGGTGGACGACTCCTGGGCCGACGCTACGTCCGGAGCCGGGGTCTTCTACAACGTCTGGCGGTGGTACTCGCCCAACATCGGGCGCTATACGAGGCCTGATCCTTGGGGTCTCGATCAGCCGGACGGCTTGGCTCTTCTCTATACGTATGCAGAGGCTCGTCCACTCCTGCTCACCGATCCAGAAGCACTGATACCCATACCTTACTGGCTTCTGCCGGATCCCACAGAGGCTGAGGATTGTTTCTACTGCCTTCTCGCGCGGTCGCATTATGGATTCGACTG
The DNA here is from genome assembly GCA_963739795.1 of uncultured Acidobacteriota bacterium. Lineage (GTDB taxonomy): Bacteria > Acidobacteriota > Thermoanaerobaculia > Multivoradales > DATKCC01 > CAVUBL01. The sequence continues at coordinate 493,622 of CAVUBL010000011.1, forward strand.
TACCGAGCAAGCTGCCTGGCTGACCCTAACCTTCGGTAACAAGGGCCGCTTTCAGTACGGCTGCGACCTTTGGCCCCCCACCGCCCAGGACAGCAAGACTTCCATCCCGGTGACGTTGCCACTTCCTGGGAGCATCGTCGCGCAGGCACACTCTCATCCGACCCGTTGCCCAAAGTACCGACGCGGGCCTGAACCCAGCGCTGGCGACAGGGAGACTGCGCGGACGCTCAACCGGCCCATCTTCACCGTCTCGCCGAACGGTGTCTGGCGGTACGACCCTGTTACCAACAAGCAACGACGTGTCCTGCCACCCAACTGGACCAACGGCCCCAAGAACCGGAACTGCAAGCCATGCGACGGAATCCACCAACCGTAGCTGCCCTCGCATTTTGCGTGATGGCCGCGCTATCACCGCTTGCCGCCGAGCAGCCCCAAGGTGCGGTCACCGCAGATTCCTGTATCGAAGAGCGCCTGACCGACTTCTCGAAGGAGATGCGCGCTCCAGAGGCATCTCTCCGCGTCGGGGTTCGAATTCTCGACGATGCGTGTGGCCAGACGCTACAGATCGTCCTTGTTCAGACGCCCGACGGTCAACTCTCGGCGCGGGCCATAGTTGCCGATCACCTCAAGGCTTCCGAACGGGCTGATCAACTCCTCAGGCAGAATCCAGACCTGCCAAGGAGTCGTCTCTGTCACGAGCTGCCACTGAAGAGCGTGAGCACCGCACCCTCAGACCTCGTGAAGCTCCGTCAGCTCGTCCAGAGACTACGTGGGCTCCGGATAAGCCCGATCCTCGAGCCCCTCCTGGTCCTCCATGGTTCACAGTATGAGATCCGGGTTGAGTCCGGAGTCTCTGAGGCCAAGTTCTCGTTCTACGGCACAGAGGACACCTCTTCGGAGGACAGCCCGCAGCGACCACTCGAGCGCTGGAGTCAAGATCTCCGGAGCATCCTGGGACTTCAATGTCATGCGCCATCGAAATGACGGCCTCGCCCGGTGGGCCACCGGAGGCCTGCACCTACTACAACGTTTGGCGATGGCTCGAGCCGCAAACTGGTCGGTACACAAGACCGGATCCGCAGCAACCGCAGCAAGGCCAGTGGCCGGAGAACACATATGCCTATACAACAGAAAATCCACTGACCAACACAGACCCGTTGGGCTTGGCTAGACGGTGGTACGCGCCGGGCGTTGTCTACAACAGTTGGCATCACTCAGTTTGCACCATCCTAGGCGAAGGCGAGTGCGCTGCCATCGAAACCAATCACCTCTCCAATCCTCTAGAGGATGCGGACTTTGTCCTTGTTCCTGCCACCTGCAAATGGATCAAGATAGCTGTGGGGGTTGCCACGGTTCGGAAGGATGGGACGGTGTACTTGCCGCCAGCGAGTAGATGGACCGGAGGAGGCCGCCAAGCGACTGAGGCGGAAAACGAAGCATTCAATAAGGCTTGTAAGGGGAACTGTGAATGCAACTATTGTGGTCATTGATCCCAGAGGAAGTGTGACTGTGTCAAGGAAAGCCGTCCTGCTAGTGGTGGTGACGATACTTGCGGTGTCCCCTCTAGTGATCCGTGCGACGGCCTCCCTATTTCTGACACACAAGTACGAGGAGCTGGTTAGGAATCGGCTCAGTCCGACTGTTCCGCTGGAACGGTTGAAAGTGAAGCGACGGACGGTCGACCAGATGATGAGACCACTTCGAAGCAGACCTTTAGCCGCTAGAAACTTGCCAAGGGTCTATGGTAGGCCATCTGCGATCCTGCATGGGTATGCCCTGGGGTATTACCTTCTGAGTCCGAAGATCTCAGGATGTGAACTCTACTTCGTGTTTGATGGGCCTCACGACTCAAGTACCCTGGTCGGCTACGTAGACTCTTGTGAATAAGTACCTGCAGACCTGCGGCACAGACCACCGAGCTGCCTCTGGAGCCAGAGGGACAGTAGATGTTCCTGGCGGGACGGTCGGTGGCTGCGGTCGGGGTCGAGGTCATCCTTGGAGTGGTCATCTAAAGACATCGTACCCGTCCCGGACTTCCGGACAGTGGGTCTCTTGGCTAGACCGCTTTCCACAGCGCTTCGAGCTTCAGCTCCCAAGAGCCCGATGGAGAAGCCCAGAGAGTACCTGTAGAGAGTGTGACGGCACATCAAACTCGTAGGAGGATAGAAGCAATGGATCGCATGTTTAGAGTTCTCGTAGCACTCGGCGGCTTCGCGATTCTGGTCCCAGGTATCGCGTTCGCCCAAACCTCGGGGACGCTCTTCGTCCGAGACGGGAAGGTCGGAATCGGGACGTCGACCCCGGTCGCTCCACTTCACATCGTGGAGACTTCAGCGACCCCGACGCTGAAGAACATGTTCCGCCTCACGAACAACGGGGGAATTCAGTTTCTCCTCGAGAGGACGGACGGCAACGACTGGCAGTTCTCGAACTTCGGGGCCAGCTTCCAGATCTCGATTCCCGGGAGCTCGACGCCGCAGTTTCAAGCGATCGCAAGCGGCGATGTGGTCGCCGGCCGGGACTTGATTGCCACGAGGAACGTCATCGGGCAGAATATCAGCGCGTCCTCCTCTCGTACTCTGAAGGACAACTTCGTTGCCATCGATCCGAAGGCGGTCCTCGATCGGGTCGCCTTGATGCCCATCTCAGAGTGGAGCTTCAAGGGTGAGGACATTCGCCACATCGGTCCCGTGGCCGAGGACTTCCAGGCGGCGTTCGGCTTTGGACAGGTCGGCAAGGGGCTGAGCCTGACCGATACGAACGGAGTCGCCCTGGCGGCGATCAAAGGGCTCCAGGCGGAGATTCAGGAGCTGAAGAAGACGGTCGAGGAACAGAGCCGCCTACTCCAACGGCAGCAGCGGCTTCTGCAGACGATGCAGGCTCAAGCTCCCGGAAAAGAGGCGCCTGGTACTTCACGCCCTTTCTGACCCGGCCGACGCGGGAGTCTCGGGCGCGTCTCGACACTGAGGAGGGCGGACTCCGGCCGGGCGAGGTCGCCCAGGCTGCGGGCCAGAACCATCGGGCCGCGGCGAGAGCAAGAGCCCCCCGCTGATGGCACGGAGGTGGGCGAGGGCGTAGCGGGTGTTCTGGCTACGATCGGCGCTTGTCTTGAGAACGTCTATGCTATAGTGCCTTAAGTCGATGAACCCGTAACTGCTCGAAAGCTTCTGATGAGGCATTATGTTCATCGAGGCTGCCCGGGGCTTTGTCCCTAGCGTGGGGTTCGCATCGAGCCCTACGAGGAAATGAGGACGTCTTCAGAGCCCGGGGGCTTGTCGACCCGGGACGAGGCGTTCCACGAGCGGGCTCGTCGAGAGGGTTCATGATCGATCCAGCCAGCAGAGCCAACGAGAGAAGCAGCGTTCAGTCCATGGGAACGAAAGAAGGCAGATTCTTGCCTGGAAGTTCTATGGGAGGTCCGGAATGACGAGTCGGAAAGAAAGGCTGCTCAGGTTTGCGGCCTATGTCGTCGTTGGAATGTCGTTCTCGGCGTTTGTGCCGAGCGTGGTCCAGGGAGCGTACATCTCGTGCACAGGGAGCCGGATCACCTACGACCAGACAGGGAACGGTCCGGATCTCGACTCGTCGCTGTTCTGCGACTCGTGGGGCTATTGCCAACAGCCGGTGGTGACGGGGCCGACGTACACGATGAATGTCGTGGGGTGTAATCCGTACTTCGGAAGCTGCGGGATGACGGCGACGTTCGACGTGGAATTCGCGGGCAATCACCAGAACGATCCGGCGTCGGTGGGCTACGGCTATAGCTGGGCGACGGAGGAGTTGTACTCGTCCGGCGGGTCGCTGGTCGGCTCGTGCGGTGTCCCGGGGCAGGTGATCTTGCAGGACTATGGAACGGTGTACGTGACGGGCAGCGCGGACTGCTCCAATCCGAACGGCGGGAAGTACACCCTGAAGACGATCTCCTGCAAGGACGCAAACCCCGGCTATTGCACGAAGACGGAGACCTCGACGATCGACTTCGCACTGGGCGCAGGGTGTCTGGTGCCCCCGATGGAGAAGTGTGGAACCGGCGACCAGACTTGCCGCGACTGTACGGCCGCCGGGACACCTCCGGACGGGAGCGGCCCGGGCTACGGCGGCCCGGGGGACCTCGCGACCGGTGGCGCGCGGCTTCGCTACGCGGCGGGCGGGGCCGGTCTTCCGGGCTTTCCCGGATCGACCTCTTGGAGAGTGGAACTGGGCAAGTTCTGGTCGGCCGAGTACCGGGAGCGAATCATCCCGGCGCCCGACGAGACCCACGTTTACCTCATCACCGAGTACGGGACCTATCGCGAGTTCAAGTCGCTCAGCACTTCGACGGGAGTTTACGGAGTCGCGAATCCGTCCTCGGAGAAGCGGACCCTGACCTGGACCGGCTCGGGCTGGACCCTCACGGACCTCGATGGCACGGTGGACGCCTTCGACGCCTCGGGGTACTGGGAGTCGACGACCCCGCCCGAAGGCTCCGCCTATGCCACGGTGGGCCAGTACACATCTGGTGTGCTCACCAGCGTCACCTTCCCGGACGGCCGCAGCGAGGACTACACCTACTACCCCACGGGCGACCCGGCCGAGGGCAAGCTCGAGACGACCACCGAGTACGGGGTGGACGGCACAACCCACCTCCAGTCCTGGGTCTACCACTGGAGCGGCGACGACCTGACTGAAATCGACCGGCCCGACGACACGGCGCTGCTGTTCGCCTACGACGCGGCGACGGGGTACCTGTCCAAGGTCACCCTGCAGGGTAGCGACGGAACCTCGACTCGGGTGGTGAGGGCGTGGTCCTACGACACCGACGGCAAGATCGCTCAGGTCTGGAAGGGGGGAGACACACCGGCGGCGGGCACGGAGGTCTGGTCGTTCACCTATGACAGCTCGATGCAGACGACGGTCCAGGACCCCCTCGGCCAATCGATCACGTACACCTACGACCGGGACCCCACGAGCCAGAACATCCGGATGACCCAGGTCGACGGCGACTGCCCGGTGTGCGGGATGGCGCCGAGCTCCCAGCTCACCTACGGCGACTCGAACAACCCATTGCTTCCCACCGACATCACCGACGGACGTGGGGTGACGACCCACTTCGAGTACGACGCCTTCGGGCAGATGACTTCCCGAACGGAGGCTTCCGGTGACGCGACGTACCAGCGCACGACATCGTGGACGCACGGCGGGCCGTTCCCCGCGCTGGTGTCGGAGATCGACCAGCCCTCGGTCTCCGGCTCAGCCTCGTACCGCACGACCTCCTGGGGCTACGACGCTGCCGGTAACCCCACCAGTCGTACGATCTCCGGGGCCGAGTCCGGGTCCGCCTTCAGTTACCCGACGACGACGACGTACAACACCGCCGGCCAGCCCCTGACGATTGACCCGCCGGGCTTTACGACGACCGACCAGACGACCTTCACCTACGATTCGACCCGCGGCACGGGCGACCTCGTCCCCCTCACGCGGACCGACCCGCTCGTCGGCACCACGACGTTCGGCTACGACGAGCTCAACCGCCGGACCTCGGTCTCGGACCCGAACGGCCTCGAGACCGACACGGCCTACGACGACCTGGGCCGGGTGACCGAGGTCACGCAGCTCGGGCCCAACACGCCGACCGACGACCTGGTCACCGCCTACGAGTACAACGCCTTCGGCGACCTGTACCGCACGACCTTGCCCGACGGCAAGATCATCGAGTACGGCTACGACTCGGCCGGCCGACGGACCTCGATCGAGCGGCGGCCCGACACCACGACGCACGGCGAGCGGGTGGTGTACAGCTACGACGCCGCCGGCAACCGGAGTCGCGAGGAACGCCAGCGGTGGGACTCGGGCAGCTCGAGCTGGGTCACCGCCTCGGCGACGGCTTACGACTACACCAACCGCTGCCAGGTCGACCAGATCCGCCGGGGCGCGGACCAGCCCGAGGCGGCGACGACCGCCTTCGAGTACGACTGCGACGGGAACCTGGCCTCGGTCTGGGACCCGAATCACGACCGGAGCACGGACCCGGCGACCACGACCTATACGTACGATCCGCTCAACCGGCTCGAGACGGTCACCCAGCCGTGGGCGCCCACCGGTGGGACCTCCGGCACCACCGTGACTACCTATGGCTATGACGTCCAAGACCACCTGACCTCGGTGACCGATGCCGAGGGGAACGCGACGAGCTACACGTACTCGGACCGAGATCTCCTCACCGAAGAGGACTCGCCGGTCTCGGGCACGACGACCCACGCGTACAACGAGCACGGAGCGGAGACGAGCTCGACCGATTCTCGGGGAGTGACGGTGGATCGGACGTCCGACGAGCTCGACCGGGTGAAATTCCTCGACTTCGCCGACAACAGCCTGGACACGACCTACGACTACGACACCGCCCCGGGCTCGTGCGGCACTCCGAGCTCGCCCATCGGCCGCCTGGCCTCGATCACCCGGAACGGCCAGACTCTCGACTACTGCTACGACCACTTCGGACGGCTGGTCCAGGACGGCGAGCTCGCGTATGCGTATGACGCCAATGGCAACCGGACAGGGGTCACCTACCCTGGAGGCGTGAGCGCGACCTACGGCTTCGACTATGCCGACCGCCAGACGAGCCTGGAGGTGACGACACCGGCCGGGGGCGCTACGCCCCACCCGGTGGTCTCGGCGGCGGGCTACCTGCCCTCGGGACCGCTCTCGAGCCTCGACCTGGGGAACGGAGCCGCCGAGACCCGGAGCTTCGACCAGCGCTACGTCCAGACGGCGATCACCCTCTCCGGGCTCGCCGGAAGCGTCCCCGGCCGCACCTGGACCTACACCACCGACCCGGTGGGCAACGTCACCGACATCCTCGAGACCCCCGATTGCACCGGAGGCTCATCGGTGGTCCTCGGAAGCCAGGTCGTCACCACGACCGAGACGTACACGTCGTGCGCCGACCTCGAGGCGGGCAACGGCTTCGATGTGGAAAGCCCCGGAGACGTCACCTTCCAGGCGCAGGACACGGTCATCCTCGACGACGGCTTCACGGTAGGCGACGCGGCCCAATTCACGGCCGACGCCGGCTCCCTCCCGTCTTACTCCGACCGGACCTTTACCTACCAGGAGCCACAGTACTTCCTGACCTCGGCCGACGGCCCCTGGGGCAGATTCGACTGGACCTACGACAAGATCGGCAACCGCCTCTCCGAGAGCCGGGACGGCGGAACGACCGCCGATGCATACGTCTACACGACCAACACCGGAGGCGGGAACACGCCCCTTCTCGACACCGTCAACCTCGCCGTCGGCGGCTCACGGGCCTACGCTTGGGACGCCGCAGGCAACCTCGATTCTGTTGCCCCAGGCGGGAACCTCGTCGACTTCTCCTTCGACGATGCGAGCCGCCTTGCGGCAGCCGACCGTACCAGCTCGGGAGGGGGCGCCACCGACTTCCTCTATGACGGCCGGGGCTTCCTCCGGAGCGCTGCGGAGACCTCGGGCGGCACCGCCTCCGTCACGCCCCTCTACGACTCGACGGGTCTTCTCCAGGCCCTGCGTCGCCAACCCAGCTCCACCAATCCGGTGGATACGACCTATGTCTTCTACCTCGCCGGCCGCCCGGTGGCCCAGCTCGAGATCGATGGCACCGGCGCCGAGACCTGGACCTATCTGACCACCGATCACCTGGGCACGCCCCTCGTGGCCACGGACCAGAGCGCGGCGATCACCTGGCAAGGAGGCTTCGAACCCTTCGGTACCGACTACCAGGCGGGGATGACGGGGGTGGGGGCCTCGGAGAACGGCATCCTTCTACGCCTCCCCGGCCAATGGATCGATGACAGCTGGGCCGACGCCACCTCGGGCGCCGGGATCTACTACAACGTCTATAGGTCGTACTCCCCGAGCATCGGACGCTACACCCGTCCCGATCCGCTCGCTCCGGGCGGAACAGGCGTTGCGAGGTTCTTCCTCCAGCTGCACCGTCCGTCGAACGAGTTCGGCGAGGTCACCAGAGGCCGGGGGCATGTCCAGAGGTGGGAGCCCACCGCACCCGACTTCTCCCTGTTCGGTCGCACACTACCCGACACCTTGAATCCGTACCCGTACGCGCTGGACAACCCTCTTTTCCTAGAGGACCTCCAGGGCCTGGCCTGCGGGTCTGGAAGTAACGAGTATCTGGTCCCCGACAAGATTCCTGGCGTCTTCGACTTCACGCTGTCCTGCGAGAACCACGACAACTGCTACTGCCAGTGCGGTGTCAACAAGGCGATCTGCGACCAGACCTTCCTCATGGATATGAAGGACGAGTGCAGCAAGCACCCCTGGTACATCCGCGGCGAGTGCTGGAACTTCGCTCACCTCTACTCTTGGGCGGTCCGCAAGCTCGGGCGGAAGCCGTTCGAGGGGGGGCAAGGGCAGAGGGGTACTTGTACGTTTCTGAAGAAGACAGGTCCGGGCCAGTTTAGCCTGGAGTTTCCTCCAGGACCGAACTCCATCTTCAATCCCTAACTGCTGAGGTGCGCTCTTTGGCACAGCCGGTGATCGAGCGCCTGACACGAGTACAGCCCAGGGCCTCGCTGCTGGTTCCGCTGCTGCTCGGAGCCCTCGTCGTGGTCCTCGGCCGGATCATTCCTGGGCTGTCGGCCAGTCACGAGCGGGGTGGCGAGCGTTTCGCCGAAATCCTTCTCATCTTCTTCGATGGAGGCTTTCTCGCCCTGCTGCTCATCAACGAGATCCCATTTCTGGCGGTGGCAGGATTGCTGTACTGGCTGCAACGGAAGAAACAGCAGGGCGAGGAACCTGCAGTGGCGGTCTGGGCTGGAGCGTGGCTGGGACTCCTCCTTCTGGCGGCAACGACCTTTACGGTCCATCTCTTGACCTGGCAAGCGGTCTTTGGTGGTGGCGAAGGGTCATCCACCAGCGTGATCGCACTCTTCCTCGCTCCGATCTACGGCTCCCTTGCTTGGCTCCTGGGATTCGTGGTCGGAACCCTGGGTCTCCTGACCTTCGCGCATCGGTAGACCGCCGGCGCCGGTCTTGGCGCCGGCATCTAGCAGAGATAGTGGGTCCGTGATCGTGAAGCCCCTTCAGCGCGCCCGAGCCTTCCTTCAGCCGAAGCGAGGCTTCGAACCCTTCGGTACCGACTACCAGGCGGGGATGACGGGGGTGGGGGCCTCGGAGAACGGCATCGACCTGAGGCTCCCCGGCCAGTGGGTGGACGACACCTGGGCCGACGCGACCTCCGGGGCTGGGATCTACTACAACGTGAACAGGTGGGCAGAACAGCAGACGGGCCGCTATATCAAGACAGATCCCCTGGGTGCAGATGGCGGTGGCTCGTATTACTACCTCTATGCCCTCGGGAACCCACTTGTCAAAGCCGATCCCCTCGGGCTCAAGATCGTCAGCATTGCTCCGGACCTCAAGCCCTATGTGCATTGCGCGCTAAAGTACGGGCCTCCCGAATTCCGCGAGGCCTACCACCACTTCGACGACCCTTGGTGGACGGGATGGAAGATACGCTTTCAGCGGCCGGAGAGGCTGCACGCGATGGAGATCCCTCCGAAGGTGCCTCGGGGCCACCGCAGCGAATCACTTCCGCCTGGCCTCATTCCTCGCCTCTTCCCTGGTGAGTTCCTCATCGAGCCGCCGAATCCAGGCAGCGATGCTTGCCAACAGGTAGTGCGAGCGCTGCTGCATGAGATGATTGAGCGCTATTACTCCGAAACTCACCGATCTGCTCATCTCACCGGCCTCGAGATCGGGGCGCCTCACGAGTTCGCACTCCAGCATGACGACCCAAGCCATGTCTGTGACAACTGTTGCCCTCTCCCCTAGGACAAGAGGCACTGTGCGGACTTCGAGAGCTCCGGCGGCCCTGGTCCTAGTCTCGATCGCCTTCTCCCTTGTGGCATGCCGATGCCCTGTGGATTTCACTTGGAGGAAGCCCGGTGCTCAACTGCTCGGGCGCTTCCTAAGCTTCTCCTCCCTTGAGGATGTTCGACGGCAACAGCTTTCCGGGGAACATCTAGTACTGGTTCAGAAGACCACCTGCAGAAAGGTTGACCGCCGCCCATGCTTCCAGATCGTTGTCTGGGAGACGGCGTTCAAGCACCTCGGAGTGGCAGGCCAGCTCTGGCTCACCTTCTTCAATGACCGTCTCTACGCGACGACCTTCTTCCCCGCAGACTTCGATAGATATCTTCAACAGCTCGCGCAATCCGGTTTGCGGCTTCCTCGGTCATCGGAACCACTCGAACTGTCTCGCAACAGCCTCGTGTGGTCGGACACCACTGACGACGACCGGCCCTACGTCGCGTGGATTGACCGTCGGCTCCTGGACGAGAACGCTGAATGGATCAAGTGTTACGGCAAGCCCGGAGATCGAGGGAGTACCCGTCCCCAGCCTCCTGTAGCCAACCCTCAGCGTCTTCACAAGAGGAGAAAGGGGGCTTCGAACCCTTCGGTACCGACTACCAAGCCGGCACCGGCAACGGCGCCTCGGAGAACGGCATCCCGCTGCGCCTCCCGGGCCAGTGGGTCGACGACACCTGGGCCGACGCCACGTCGGGAGCGGGGATCTACCAGAGCACCTGGCGGTGGCTAGAACCACAAACCGGAAGATACTCCAGACCGGACCCGCTAGGCCTACCTGGTTCTCATCGTGGGCCCAACGAGTTGGTCAGGGAAGGGCGGGACATCAACCTCTATTCCTATGCCCTGCAGAACCCGATCCGGCTTACTGACCCGGCCGGCCTAGCCGTGACAACCTCCGGTTGCACTGCACGCCTCGCCGTCAAGATCCAGACGGCAGCCGCTGATGCTGATGCTGATGCTGCGTCCCAAACCTGCCTGCCGTGCAACGAGCGAGCGCCTTTCCGGAAGGCGATAAGAAGCCAAGGTACATCGCACGAATTGATCTTCGAGTGTGTCCCATGGAACATCAATCCGAAAACCGGCGATTCGGTCTGCGGAACCGCTCCGCTTCCGGGCGAACACCGCATATCCATTACTCCGCAAGGTGCAGCCGAAGTTCCGGGTTGCGGGTGCCTGAAGGCGACCATCATGCATGAGGTGCTGCACGTTCTCAACAAGAAGCACAACGCACCTGGAGGGCGCTTCAAGGAAGTGCAGAAGTGCTTCAGCTGCGCCAACTGAACAGGGTGGCTCACCATGTCAACGATCAACCTAGTTCTCGGACTGCTCGTACTCGCTGCGACCCCGGGTCCTGCCGCTCTCCAAGCCTCTACCCCTCTCCAAGACCTGTGTCTGAGATTACGCAGCGAAGGCTCTTCCTACATGGCAGGGGAGCCGGTTACCGTCCGTGTGGAGGCTCAGAACTGCGGCTCCAGCTACGTCGTTCTCTATCCCCAATTCTTTCCGCAGGAACCCGGTCCGAGGCCGTATCCATGGGGATACCTCCACTTCGAGATACTCGATTCCACCGGCCACACCGCCGCTTATGTTGGGCCGTGGAAGGCCGAGAAGCTCAGACTTCCTGCGCCAGAAGAATTCGTCATACTCCGCCGTGGATACTTTTTCGGCATAGATGTTTCCCTAAGCGATGGCCCATTTGCTTATGCTTTACACAATCCTGGAATCTATCAGGTCAAGGCCATTCTCGTAACTTCGGCGCGCACCTGGCTCCGCTCAAGGGACGGTGACAGGCCCGTAGACTTCAGCTTCGACCGAGTCTTGGATGGTGTGATCGTCTCGAACCAGGTCCAGATCGAGCTTCGCCGTCGGTGAAGTACTGCTGGCTCGAGCCGTAGACCGGCCGCTATACGAGGCCGGATCCCCGGATCCGTTGCCGACCTTCGAGTACTCCCCACCACACCTCTTCGCGAATGACAATCCGGCTTGCTTCCTGGATCGACTCCAGACCTCCTGACCTACCCCTGTTCCGAAATGTCCGGTTGAGGGCTGTCTGAGGGGTTTCGAGCGCCGGGGAAGGCGAGGCTCTTGGGCGGCTCGGCTTTGAGGGAGAAGCGCAGCCGGAGCCGGGTGCCTGGGAAGCGTGTGTCGGTGGCGTTGAGTTGTTCGCAGACGGCGGCGAGGGCGTGGGTCTTGTGGGGAGAGCTCAAGGGGTCGAGGGCGACGAGCAGCTCGGTGCCTGTGACGTCGATGTCGCCGCCGGTGGCAAGAGCGTTCTGGATGAGAGTGCGCCCCTCCTGCTCGGTGCGGCGGTAGTGGGGGGCGAGGAGCCGGAGCAGATCGCCCTCGGCCTGGTAGGCGACCATCTTGAGCAGGTCGGTGAGGTGCTTGCGCTCGACGGAGAGCTTGAGGACGTCGGCCTCGACGACCTCCTGGACCGGGACGCGAACGGGCAGCGCCGCGCGCTGGGTCTCGAGCTCGGCGAGGCGGCGCATCGCCTGGCGCAGGCGGGTAGAGAGGGCGGCGTTGGCGATCTTGAAGCCGCGCATGGTGGGTCGCTGGTGCTCGCGGTTGTCGAGCGCGGCGAGGCCGTAGTGGGCCTGGAGCTGCTCGAGGTGGGCGCGAGCCTGGCGCACCTCGGCGTCGAGCTTCTTGCGCTCGGGATTCGGGACGTCGCGGGCGGCGTCGGCCGGCTCGGTGGCGTAGTCGACCAGGGCGTCGAGGGCAAACTCCTCCCGGAGGTACTTGAAGAAGTTCTCCTGTCCCCAGCGTTCGAACATGCGGTAGGCCACCTCGAGAGCCGAGAGGTCTCGGCGCGAGGTGAGGATGGCCGTCTGGTGGCCGCTCTCGCTGAGGCGGGTGACTTGGCGCAGGGGGAGCCGCTTGCGCTTGCGCCTCGGGCCGTACTCGAGGCGGATGCCCTGGTCGGCGAGCCAGAAGTCGAGAGGGCGCCCGTCGATCAGGGCCTGGTGGCGCCGGAAGCGGCCGAGCGATACCGGGCGGTAGGGGGCCTTGCGATAGGTGAGCAGGTCGAAGCCGTCGGCGAGGAGCCGGGCGAACAGCTTCGGGCTCCAGCCGCCGCGGTCGAAGACGACGGTGACCCGGCGCTCGCCGACGAGCTCGCGCACCTCGGCCAGGACGCCGGGCAGGATCTTGACGAGCCCCCGGTTGGCTTCGGTGGGGACGACGAAGAGCGGCTCGCTCTCGGCATCGTGGACCCAGTAGTCGGTGCTGGCCGGCATCGAGATCCGCATCCGGGCCACGTGGGTCTTCGGGATCTCGCGGCCTCCGTGGTAGGCGCGCACATGGCCGTCGACGTAGAGGAAGCCCACGGCGTGCCCCCGGGCGGCGACCCGGAGCCGGGCCAGGGCGCGGCCGAGCTCGGCCGCACGGCCTTGGGCGGCGAGCCGGGCGAGCTTGCGGCGCAGGGTCTTGACCTCCGGGGCGCGGTCGAGCCCGAGCACCTGGCCGAGCTGGCGCGGTGAGCGCTCCTTGAGCCCTTCGGGCCGCTTGACCCGTAACAGCGCCATCAGCAGCAGGGTCACCAGGGTGGTCCGCAGCCCGTAAAACGCCGGCCCCAGGCCGCCGTAGACCTCGCGGGCCACCGAGAACACGCCGCTATCCATCAGCGAGGGCATCGCCAGGAGGACCCCGAGCCCGGGCACCTGGGCGCTCGCACCGAACAGCGGCGCCGCATCCTCGAGCAGCCCCAGCCGGGCCAGCAGACGGTCGCCCGAGCGATCGGCCGGGTCGCGGTCGAGAGAGAACGGGAGCGGCTCCGGGTCACCCTGTGAAGCGGACAGTTTTGGGTCCGCAGGCGCAGTGTCCGCCTCGGCGACCAACGCCCCCGTCTGCGGGGCTGCGGCGCCGCCCAGATCGGCAGAAGCGGACAGTTTTAGGTCCGCATCTTCGAAGGGCATGACCTGCTGCTCGACCGAGCGCTCCTGCCAACCGAGGCGCCGGGCCAGCTTGCGCACGGCCTTCTCGTCGATGCCCAGCCGCCGGGCGATCTCGCGATTCGACACCCCCTCGGCCTTCCACCGATTCACGGCGTCCGTGCGGCTCGGCGGGACCCGAGCTCGGCCCCGGGGGAAGCCTCGCGGTCGCCCCAGGGCCGCCAGACCTCCCTCCTCGAACCGGCGCTGCTGCCGCCGCACCGTGCGCACGTCGCAGCCGAAGGCCCGCGCCACCTCGCTTTGCCGCGCCCAGCAGAGATCGACCAGGCTCACCATTGCGGAGGCCTCGCCCACCCGGTCGCCGGCCGCGAAGTGCACCAGTGGCAGGCCGTTGACGCTCACCACCCGGTAGCCGTCGCGCTCCTGGAGCCGGCAGCGCAAATTGATGACGATCACCCCCGCGGGTGGCCCGGCGGGGTCGGGGAACAGGAGGCAGTCGTCGGTCGTCGGCGCCATACCCGATCCTGCCTCGGCGCCGGGAAAAACCGGACACTTTTGGGTCCGCACCCCTCACCAGGACCGGCCCTGTGGCTTCAGAGAGTTACGAAGGGTAGGTCAGGAGGTCTGGACTCTGCCCGGTGCCGAGGTGTATGTAAGGTACCTTCAAGAGCCTGGTCACCACAGCATTCCCGAACGGCTGATGGCAGGACACCACGGGGATTGGAGCTTCGCGACGCGCCCGCCCGCGAGCTCACTTGGACCGCTGCGCTTCGACCATGGCACGGAGATCGTCCAGCTCCTGCTGAAGCCGATCGATCTTCTCGTCTCTCTCGTGGAGTTCCTGGCGCAATCCCTGGATTGCGAGGAGGGCGACCCCAGCGACGTCTCGGGGTGCGAGGGATTTGTCGTTGCTTCCGAGACCGAAGAGGGAGTGGAAATCCTCTGCCATCGGGCCGATGTGACGGGCTGTTTGGTGCTTGTAACTCCATTCCATGACGTTCATCGCCATGACCTTGTTCAACGTCTCCTGCGCGGAAAGCGACTCGAAATCCTGCTTGTAGTCGCGGCTCGAGCCCTCCGTGAGGGTGCCTTGGATGTCGATGTCGCCGTTGGGCTTCAGGATGATCTTCGCGGGGGCGGGCCCGACCCTTAGCGTTCCGTCCTGTTGAATCTTGAGGTCCTCCCCACTCGTCGCGGTGTTGTCGAAGATGAAGCCGCCTGAGCCATCGATCCTGAAGTCCCAAGTCGCCAAACTGTTCTGGTACCGCGACCCCACCCGCTCCGGGCCGGAGGTGTTCTGGATGAACAGAAGCGTGTTGCCGGGCGTGGTGCTCCGCAGATGGAGGAGCTCCGTGGGATCGGAGACGCCGATTCCCACCTTGTGTGATTTGACGAACAACACACCTGATTGCGCGGACGCCATGCCCGGCAACGTAATGACCAGCAATACCGCGAGACAGCCAAGCGTTCCAACTCGGTTCCCGATCCTCATGATCTGCTTCCTTTCCGGGCCCAGCGTCTACCTGGTCCTCCCTCTCTTGTCCACGCTCCGGAGAGACTGTGCCGGTCACCATGCGTGGACAAGACTATACTGTCGGGGGTTCTAACAAGCCACTTGAGTGACCATAGCATACGCGCGAAGCCCTGCCGAACAGAATCCGCCACCGCAACCTGCATCGTTTTCCCGCTGACCGAGAGACATCCCGCGCCGATCAAGGACTTCAACAACTCGCCGGAGGTCGAACCGCCATGCAGATCTACTATCTCGAGATCGTGACCCAAGACGTGGACGCGGTGTGCGCCGCGTTCGCCGCTGCGACTGGAGCGCAGTTCGGCGAGCCGGACGCCGGCCTCGGCAACGCGCGGACGGCCGCCCTGTCAGGTGGCGGCTTGGTGGGGGTCCGAGCGCCCCTGCACGAGACCGAGGAGCCCGTGGTCCGGCCCTACTGGCTGGTCGACGACATCGAGGCGGCCACCGCCGCGGCGGTGGAGGCCGGCGGCGAGATCGCGCATCCGCCCTTGGAGATCCCCGGCCACGGCACGTTCGCCATCTACATCCAGGGCGGCGTCCACCACGGCCTCTGGCAGCGGTAGACCGACGTCCTTCCGATGTGACGGGAGTCTCCCGGCCGGGCCGCTCTCCGGGTGGCGGTCGCCACGGAATCGCGAGCGGGAGTACTGGAGTAGGTAGATACTCATACGTGCAAAGGAGACCGAACCATGGCGACGTCCGATGGATTGCAGCGCACGAGGGGGCGCGCGGGGGGCTGGCTGCCCCAGGACCCCACCCACGTCGACCGATGGATTCGCAGGCTCGAGAAGCACCTCGCCGACCATCCTCGGGATCTGGTGCCGCCGATCGCCGAATTCCGGGAGATGGTGGACTCCGACCGCGTGCTCCATGTCCAGGTCGAGGCCATGTTCAGGGAGGCCCTCGAGCACGAGAAGGAGACGCCGCTGGGCCAGATCGAGGTCCGGAGCTTCGAGCAGTTCCTGCGGCTGCTCAACGGGATCATGACGACCGCCCCGGAGGCCTACCAGGACGTCTCCGAGCACGAGCCGTCGGGCTTGATCGGCTTTCCGATCAACGCTTTGCTCGACTGGCCCATGGCCACGGAGTCGGGCTATGACGTGTTCTCGAACGCCCTGATCAACCAGCAGCTCAAGAAGATCCTGGCCTACTGGTCCGAGTTTCTGGAAAGCAAGGACTCCCGCTACGTGCTCACCGAGCGCGCGAGCCGACTCGACCCCGAGACCCTGGTCGTCCCGTGGCTGGGCAAGGTGGCCAAGGCGGAGATGGTGAAGGTGGCGAGGTCGGCGCTCGGGGAGGGCCCCAACCCGACGCCCGCCACCTGGGAAGAGATCTTCGAGTGCGACCCGGAGGAGGAGGACTACGGCTTCGGCTCCTGGGACGATTTCTTCACCCGGATCTTCCGCCCCGGCGTGCGCCCCGTCTCCGGCGTGGGGGACGATAGTGTGATCGTCAACGCCTGCGAGTCGGCACCGTTGCAGGTGAAGCGGGGCGTGGCCCTCGATGAGCGGTTCTGGCTCAAGGGCCAGCCCTACTCGCTGGAGAACATGCTCGCATTCGACGAGCACGCGCCCCTCTTCGCGGGCGGGACGGTCTACCAGGCGTTCTTGAGCGCCCTGAGCTACCACCGCTGGAACAGCCCGGTGAGCGGGACCATCCGGAAGGCCTACGTGGTGGGCGGCTCCTACTACCTGGAAAACCTGTACCAGGGGTTCAAGAACCCCGAGGGGGCCGACTCCAGCGCGCCCAACGACTCGCAACCTTTCCTGACGTCGGTGGCCACGCGGGCGCTGATCTTCATCGAGGCCGACAACCCGAAGATCGGCTTGATGTGCGTGGTGCCGGTGGGCATGGCCGAGGTCTCGAGCTGCCAGATCACGGTCAAGGAAGGGCAGCGGGTGGAGAAGGGCGAGCAGCTCGGCATGTTCCACTTCGGAGGCTCGACCCACTGCCTCGTCTTCCGGCCGGGGGTGCGCCTGGAGTTCCACCACTACGGCCAGAAGCCGAGCCTCGACGCCACCAACCTGCGCGTCGCCACGGCTCTCGCCGCGGTGCTGTAGGTCCGGCGGCGTTCTGTCGCCCGGCGCCGCCGTGCTCGTCGACCGCTAGGAGTCTGCGCGGCAGAAACGCGCGGCTACGTGTTTCTGCCGCGCAGACTCCGAGGAGCTGGAGTCGGGGACGACCGCGCTCCAGGACGGCCGGGTCGTCACGCGGTGAGCTACTCTGGATGTCGTGAGCGCCATGAGAAGCCCCCAGGCGTCCCTTCGCGCGGTGAAGGTCCTCCACACGATCGCGTGGGCCTTCTTCGCGGGCTGCATCCTCGCCATCCCCGTCTACGCCTGGCGCGGCGAGCTCGGCACCGCGGTCGTCTTGATCGCCGTCGTCTTCGTCGAGGTCTTCATCATCCTGGCCAACCACTGGCGCTGTCCCCTGACCGAAGTCGCCGCCCGCTACACCGACGACCGCAAGGACAACTTCGACATCTACCTCCCCCTCTGGCTGGCCCGCTACAACAAGCAGATCTTCGGCACCCTGTTCGTCGCGAGCCTGCTCTACACGCTCGCCAAGTGGCGAGGGTGGCTGCCGTGAGCCCCGGCGGTCGTTTCTTGACGCACGATAAATGCAGTCATAGAATGCTTCTGGTGAATGCATAGAGACCGATGAGAACCCTGACGATTCGCAACGTCCCTCCTCAAGTCGCCGAGGCTCTCGACCGAGAGAAGCGGCAGCGGGGGGAATCGCTCAACCAGACGGTGCTCGACCTCCTGAGCGAAGGGCTCGGCGTGGGCACGACCCGATCGAACGGCCTGGCTCGGCTGGCCGGGCGCTGGAGTGAAGCGGAGCTCCAGGAGTTCGAGAGAGCCGTCGCCCCGTTCGAGGAGATCGACGACGAGCTCTGGCGATGAGCCGGTATTGCCTGGACACTTCGGCCTACAGCCACTTCCAGCGTGGGGACCGCCAGGTCGTGGAGCTCGTCGACCAGGCGGAGTGGATCGGCGTACCCGCGGTGACGCTGGGGGAGCTGCGGGCCGGCTTCCGGCTTGGTGCGCGACCGGAGCGGAACGAAACCCTGCTCCAGGAGTTTCTCGCCCACCCCGTCGTGGAGGTTCTCCCCATCGACGAGGAGGTGAGCCGACACTACGCTGCGATGGTGACCGATCTCCGGCGAGCGGGTACTCCCCTTCCGACCAACGACATCTGGATCGCGGCGACGGCCGCCCGGGGAGGCGCCCTCGTCCTGACCCACGACGGGCACTTCGAGAAGATCGCGCGGGTGGGCGCGCTCGTCTTACCAGCAGACCGAGCTTGACGGTTTGACCATGACCGGAGAGAGGCAATCGCTCGACCTCGGTCACGTCCTCACCTACTTCGTCGCCCACGAGGCGCATCACCGGGGCCAGATCGTCATGGAGGCTCGCCAGACCGGCCACCGGCTGCCGCGGCCGGTGACCGACGGCTTTTGGCAGTGGAAGATGCGGGCCGAAGGCTGAGGGCGATGAAGGAGGTGTCCGCGTCGGAGCAGAGCGCCTACGAGGAGCTCCAGGCCTACACCCTCGGGCTCGGGGACCCCGGATTCCTGCACCAGATCCTCGTCGACACCTGGGCCCTGCGGCACGCCGACGAGGGGACCGGGCCGATGGCGGTGGCCTTCGCCCTGGCGAGCCTGTACCTGCACTTCGAGCGCGGCTTCACCGGCCGCGAGGCGCAGCGGGTCCACATGCTCCTCGCCCAGCGCAAGCGGGAGTGGCCCCGGTTCCCGCTCCCCGAGAAGCGGAGCCCGATCACGGCGAGCGAGGTGCTGGCCGCGCCCGCAGGCGAGGAGCGCAACCGGGCCATCGAAGCCTGGGCCGAGGAGCTCTGGGCCGCCTACCGGGGAAGCCACCAGGCGATCGCCGACCTCCTCGAGCGTTTCGGGATCGGGTGAGAGATCCGCCAAGGGCCAGGCGACGAATACACCAAGTCGTCTCGATCAGGTGTATCATGACCCTCGGGAGGTCCCATGGGAAGGACAAACATCGAGCTCGACGACCGGCTCGTCGAAGAAGCGATGGAGCTGACGGGGGCACGCACCAAGCGCGAGGTGGTAGACATCGCGCTGCGGCGGCTAGTCGATAAAGGCAGCCTCTATCGGTCGATTCGCAACCTTCGTGGACAGCTCTCCTGGGAGGGTGACGTCGACGCATGGCGCGCTTCCCGCACGAAGCGCCCATGATGATCGTCGACTCCAACGCCTGGGCCGATTACTTCAACGGCGTGGAAGCTCCGCACGTCGAACGCCTGGACGATGCCCTCGATCGGGAAGACGATCTGACCGCGTTGCCGATCATCGTCACAGAAGTCCTCCAGGGGTTTCGCACCGAGCACGGCTTTCGAGATGCCGAGCAGGTGCTTACCGCTCTGCCACTGGTCCACCCTACTCTCGGCTGCCACGTACGAGCGGCTCGGCTGTTCCGTACCCTGCGGCGAAAGGGCGTGACCGTCCGAGGAGCCGTAGATTGCGTGATCGCACAGACCTGCCTCGATCTCGACGCCGAGCTCCTGAGCCCGGACCGGGACTTCCAAGGCATCGCTCGTCACACCTCTTTGCGCCTGTGGAGGGGCTGAAAGTTCCACCTGCCTTGGACGCCTTTCCCCCCCTACAACCACCGAGGAGGCCGGGGGGCGGGGTCGGAGGGTGCCGGGGGTGCTCGACGCCGGCGATAGCGAGGGCCTTTCGGAGGGCGAGATTGGCGCCCCGCCGGCGTCGCGCAGGCGAGCACCGCGCCCCGTAGTCTTTCCAAGCGAGCCGGCCCCCGGCACCCTCCGGCCCCGCCCCCGGCCGGAGCTCCCTACCTCTCCCTCACATCCCGAACTTCCCCCGCGCCGCCTCCAGCACCTCTTCATCGATGGTGGCGTGGCCGTGGGTGCGGGCGTAGTGCTCGATGCCCTGCTTGGCCATGGGGCGGACGAAGCCCGGGATGTTCTCCAGGCGGGCCAGGGCGTCCGGTGTCCAGACGGGGCCCCCCGGGGCGTCGGCGGCGCGGGCGGCTTCGGCCTCCATCTCCTGCACCAGGCCCGGGAACGGACAGCCGCTCGCCGCCCCCTTCGGGATGCCATGGGCGCCTCCGGCGCGGGCTTCCTCCGGGCCGATCTTCACCCCCAGCGACTGCACCATCTCGGTCTCGAGGGAGTTGGTGAGCATGGCGATCTTGTGCTCGCAGGTGGGGCAGGCGTAGACCACGGAGAGGGAGCCGCCGCCCGAGGGCTCGACGATTTCGAGCTTCATGGGCTCGTCGCAGGTGACGCAGAGGAACTTCATGGGGTGGTCTCCTGGGGGACGGTTTCGGTCGCCCCGAGGCGTTGCCAGAGGGTTTCGGCCAGCCCGTCGGCTCGGTGGGCCGCCTCGGAGTCCTCGCTCTCCGGCCAGCCACGGTCGCAGAGCTCGGCGAGGTCGGGGTCGAAGGGCAGCCGGGCGAGGCACGGGGCGTCGAGCTCCACCGTGGGCTCGGGGAAGAGGGGCCGGACCTCGCCGCACTCGCGGCAGAAGTAGCCGGCCATGTTCTCCACGTAGCCGAGAAGGCGCCCCTGAGCCTCCTCGAGCGCGGCGAGCGAACGCGCCACGACGCCGCGGGCGACATCCGACGGCACGGTGACCATGACGAAGGCCAATCGCCCGGTCAAGCGCCCGGTCAGGCGCCCGCCCGGCGCGTCCAGGGGCGCCAGGTACTCGGCGTACTGGACCGTCCGCTCGGCCCCCGGCGGCAGGTCGAAGAGGAGCACATCGAGCTCGCCCCAGTCCACCGCCGAGAGGAGCTGTCCCAGGAGGGCGAACTCCCGCGTGCCGCGCCAGATCTGCTGCTCGCCCTGCGAGACCGTGTCGAAGGCCAGGGGGCTCGACTCGGCCAGCAGGCTCCCGAAGGAGACGACGGCGATCCCGTCCCGGCGCCGGGGCGGCACGAGACCCCGCTCGCCGGGCACCCAGGGCCGGCCCTCGAGGCCGCCCAGACGCGCCTGGCAGGGTCCGTTGAAGTCGGCGTCGAGGATCGCTACGCGCCGCCCCTGGCGGGCGAAGGACTGGGCCAGAGCCATGGTGACGGTGCTCTTGCCCACGCCGCCCTTGCCGGAGCCGACGGCCAGGAGGTGGTCGACGCCGGAGAGGGCGGAGGCGATGGCCCTGTGGAGGGCCTGAACCTGGCCGAGGACGTCGGAGCCGCCGTCGCCGGTGATGTCGTGGTAGGTCTTCATTCGCCGGTCCTGCGGGTCATCGGGGTTGGGCCTCCGTCTCGTAGCGATGGTACTGCGCCTCGGGCGCGAAGCCCAGGCCGCGGAGGAGCCCTTCGGGCGCCTCGCCCTCGCCCAGGCGTGCCAGGCGGATCTCGCCACCCCGCCCGACCTGGTCGACTCGGTCGGCCCGGTCGGCCCGCTCGGCCGCCAGGTGGCGGAGAAGGGCGCCCAGCAGGAGCTCGCGACGGGCCTCCGGGTGGTCCGGGGCGACTCCCCAGCCGACGACCTCGGCATCGTCTCCGGCCTCGCCCCCGATCCCGCTCCCCGAAGAACCGAAGAGCAACCAACTCTCGATCCGGTCCGGGCCGGCGATGGCGAGGCCCTGGAGGCTCTCCCGGCGGCCCAGGAGGCTCGGCCGGGTGCGGACCCAGGCGGCCGTCTCGACCTCTTCGGGCACTTCGAGGGCGCCGGCCGCCGCCAGCTCGTCCACCGTCACCTGGACCACCAGGCCCTCCGGTACCGGCTCGACCTCGCCGCCCCCGCCGCCGACCGGCCGGCGCCAGTCGGTGAACGCGGCCCCTCGGCGCCAGCCCTGGCGCGCGAAGAAGCGCTCGACCCGCGGCAGCGCGGCCGGCACCTCGGCGAGGAGGAGCGGCGGCCCCAGGACGGCGAGCTTCTGGGAGAGCGAGGTCAGCAGGTGGCTGCCGTGGCCCCGGCCCTCCTCTCCCGGACGCACGCCGATCCGAGAGACCAGGGTCGCCCCCTCCCGCTTGGTGCCGGTGAGGACCGCGATGGGCTCCGGCCCGGCGAGGGCCACCAGGCAGCTCGAGGGCCACAGGTCGAGCTCTTTCATCTCGCGCCGGAAGGAGTCGACCGTCATCGCCGGCGTGCCGGGGAAGTGGACGGCCCAACACTCGTTGACCGCCCGCACCAGGAGCGGGATGTCGTCCGGCCGGCAGAAGCGGTAGGAGGGCAAGTGGACCGCTACGAGCCGAGCCCGGCCCGCAGGCGCTCCATCTCGCTCATCTTCGAGACCTCGTTGAGGGTCGTCCGGGAGGTCTCGGCCGAGCGCCCGGCGTGGGCTCCCTGCCCGCCGCCGGCACTCTCGTGGGGCACCGGGCAAGCCTCGGCCGTCTCGGCGTGCTCGTGGCCGGTCTCGTTCCCCGGCTTGGCGGCAGCCTCGCTCTTCTTGGCCTCGGCTTGGCCCAGCATCTCGGCCATCATGCGCTTCCCCTCTTCGATTCCGGCCTCCACCAGGGCGAGGTCGATGGTGGCGACCTGCCGCTCGGCGGCCAGGTCCTCGATCCGGTGCTGGGTCTTGTCGCGCATGAAGCCGGCGGGCACGCGGAGCACCCGGGCGGCGGCGTCCTCGGTCCAGCCATAGCGCGAGAGGAGCGGGTTGTTCTGGGCGTCGCGGGCTACCAGGAGGAGGCCCTCGTCGGTCGCGGTTTCCTCCGCAGCGGCCGCGGCTTCCTCGTCGGCTCCACCGTCGGTCGCCTCCTCGGGCGCCGCCGCCGGGTCGTAGAGCACCCCGGTCTCCTCCTCGATGAAGCGCTTCGCCATCTCGAGGGTGATCGTCTCCAGGCGCTGGCCGTGGGCGGTCTTCTCGATCCGCGCCTTGGCCCGGCGTCGCTGGTAGCGATCGCCGATGGCCCGGAGGGCCTTCCGCGCCTCCTGGGTCCAGGCGAGCTTGCGCCCGTCGTAGGTGCGCTCCTCGGTCACCCCGCCCTCGGCCTCGGCGATCTGGTCGAGGACCTCCGGGGAGACGACCTCGAAGTCGGCGGCGCCGCAGACGGTGCAGCGCACCGGGTCGGGCACGCGGGCGGCCACCCCGCAGGCGCGGCAGATCGAGACCTGCTCGCGGCGCGCCTTCTCGAAGGCCAGGGCCTCGGCCAGGCGCTCGGTGGCCTGGGCGGTGGCCTTGGGCATGAAGCGGTCCATGGCCTCGGTCACCAGGTCCGAGGAGACCACGCTGTGGCCCTTCTCGATCGCCAGACGCAGAATCGCGGTGCGCGCGATGCCCAGCACCTGCTCCGGCACGCGGCCCATGCGCTCCTCGGCCTCCGGCGTCCAGTGGATCGACTCGGCGGCCTTCAGATCCAGCTCCGGCACCACGCGCCGGTTGGTCAGCAGCACGTCGCACGGCGCCAGGCGCAGGAGGTTCTCGGCGTTCGAGCCCAGGGCCTCGTCGCCCTCGCCGGTGTGCACGCCCACCCGGCCGATCACCAGCACCCAGGGCTCGACCTTGCGGGCGTGGTCGAGGATCTTCTGGTAGGCCTTGCCGTCGAGGAGCGTCCGCTCGGGCTCGGCGCCCTTCTCCCGCGCCATGGTGTCGGCCACGTTCAGGTGGGACTGGTAGATCTCGGCCAGGCCGGTGTCGATGATCTCCTCGTGGAGCTGGTTCTGCTCCTCGAAGCGGAAGACCTTGGCCGCCTTGTCGGTGAGCACCTCGGCGATGCCCCGGAAGGCGGCGTAGTGGAGGTACGGGTCGTAGACCGAGACGATCTCCAGGCGCTTGCCGAAGCGGCGCGCGAGGTCGATGCCGATCTCCAGCGCCCCGAACGACTCAGGGCTGCCGTCGACCCCCACCATGACCGTGTCCCGGGGCGGCTCGTCCTGATCTGGGCCCTCGGCCGGCACGTGCTTGACCACCCAGGTGTCCCGGGTCGTCTCCCGCGCCACCCGCGAGCACACTGAGCCGATCTGGGCGTCCTTGGTGCGCCCGATCCCCACCGCCCCCAGGACCACCAGGTCGACGTCCGACTCGGCGAGGTCCTTGAGGATCTCCACCGAGTGCTTGCCGTCCATCATCCGGCGCTCGCACTCGATGCCCGCCGCCTGGCAGCGCTCGTCGAGGGACTGGAGGTAGCAGTCCGAGATCAGCTCGAGCCCCATGGTGATGAGGGAGTCGTGGATCTTTCGCTGGCGGGCGAGCTCGGTCTCGACCAGGTACTCCTCGGGCAGGGTGTACTCCATCTGCTTGAACCGGTAGTCGTGCATGCGGGCCGCGTAGACGTGGCAGCCCACCACCTTCGAGCCGTAGCTCTTGCCCAGGCCGAGTGCCTGGTCGATGGCGCGGTTCGAGTGGCCCGAGTTGTCGACAGGGACGTAGATCGTCTCGTACATCAGACTTCTCCTGGGTGGAGGTTCGGGTTCGTTGCGGAGGTCTTCTTCTTGCGCCGCCGGACCAGGGCGACGACCAGGAGCTCGAGGATGAGCACCGTCAGACCGGCCTTGGCCATGGGGAGGGCGACGGCGGGCTTCTCGCTCGGCTCGACGTACACGTAGTGCCAGGCGGTGAGGCCCCGCTTCGGGCCGCGTTCGCGGGCCAGGCCGTCCCAGACCGAGAGGGCCACCGGCACATAGGTGCCCTCCTCAAAGGAGATGCCCTGGGAGGGCTGCCGGTCGCGCCGGAAGACGACCGTCCACTCGCCGTGGTCGTAACCGGAGATCGCGTGGGGCGCCAGGCCCTTGTCGGCCTCGATCGAGTCGCTCCCCGCGGCCTGGTAGATCCGCCCCCGGTCGGGGTGGGCGAGGTCCACGTACCAGAGCTCGACCGGGTACTGGGCGTCGCCGAACAGGAAGTAGGGCATGCGCACGCCGGGGCGCAGCTCGATGGGGAACTGCACGGCCACGGCGTCGGAGAACGGGCTCGCCGGGATCGGCGCGGGGCCCGTGGCCTCGGCGCCGGCGGCCGGTCCGGAGCCCCAGAAGCCGCCGCCCGACGGTCCGCCCTGGGCCGCGGCCTCTGCCGGCTTGGCCTCGGGCGCCGGCTTCGCGAAGGGGTCCACCTGCTGCTCGAAGGGCGGCGCCTCGAGGTCCGGCGCGTTGTGGCCGTCGGTGTCGGCCCGCATGTCGTGCCAGGAGACCTCGAAGGCGACCTCGTCGCCGTCGTAGATCGCCCGCATCTCGATGCCCACCACCGTGGGGTGGAACTCGCGGCCGGGCTGCACGATCTGGCCGATCACCGGGAAGAGCGCCGCCGGGGCGTCGGCGAAGGCCTTCTTGGCGTCGGCCACGGTCTTGGCCTGGTCGAGCTCCGAGAGGTCGGCCACCGGCACCGCGCTCACCAGGTCCGCGTACGGGTCCTCGACCCGCTTGCCGGCCTGGGCCAGGATCCAGCCCACGATCTGCCAGCGCTGCTCGACGGTGAGGCCGTCGGCGAACCCGGCCATGGGCGTGCCGGTCAGGCCGGTCGAGATGGAGCGGAAGATGTCCTGGGGCCGGTCGCCGCCCCGGAAAGTCCAGGGCATGGTCAGGTCGGCCGGGTGGATCGAGTCGCCCCAGTCGTCGCGCAGGGTGAGGGCGGACGGGCCGTCGCCGCGCCCCTGGTCGCCGTGGCAGCGGGCGCAGCCGATCTGGACGAAAGTCTTGTAGCCCACCTCCTCGGCGTCCGGGCCGAGCTTCGGCGCCTCGGGGATGTCGATGGGCGCGGAGTAGGCCTGCGGGTCCTTGAAGTCGGCCGAGAAGGTCTTGAGGTACTCGATGACGTCGGTCACCTGCTCGTCGGACAGGATGGTGTCGAAGTTGGCCATGCCGGTGTAGGGCAGGCCGTCCTTGATCGTCCGCCGCAGATCGTCGTCGGTGGGCAGGTACCCGGTGGGCGTCGAGCGGAACTTGAACTTGCCCGAGGTGAAGTCCCGGGGCCGCGGGTGGAGGCGCGGGGCGGCGATGCCGTCGCCGGCGCCGTCGTCGCCGTGGCACTGGGAGCAGTACTGGGCGTAGACCTTCTGGCCCGCCTGGCGCTGGGCGTCGGTGCCCAGGTCGGGCTTGGGGGCGTCCGCGGCGAAGGCGACGGCGCCGCCGCCCGCGAGAGCGGCGACGGCGACCAGGGCCCCGATCCCCGTGATCCCGAGCGGTCTCCTCACCTCACTCCCCTCCCGTCTCGGCGCGGGCGCGCGGCCGCTGCCCCGTGAAGTCGTAGAGGAACAGGATGACGTTCCACATGTCGTCCTGCTTCAGGAACCGCTCCCACTCGGGCATGGCCGTGGCCCAGGGGCCGCCCTCCTCGGGCAGGCCGGGGCCGCCCTTCGAGATGCGCCAGAAGAGGAAGGACTCCTGGAGCTGGGCGATGGTGCCCGGGTCCTGGAAGTTGGTGGGGATGGGGTTCAGGCCGTGGGCGAACATCCCCTCGCCGCGCATCAGGTCGCCGTGGCAGTAGAAGCAGTTGTGGTAGTAGACGACGCGCCCGGCCTCCACGTGCTCGTGGAAAGCCTTCGGGTCGGTCTGCTCGAGCTTCCGGTATGGGTTCTGGGCGGTGATCAGGTTGACCGCCTGGTCGTGGACCGTGATCTGGTCCGGTGGCGCCGGGTGGACGGTGCGGCCGAAGCTCGGGGGCACCGGCGGCGCGGTGAGCCCGAGGTAGATGTTGGCGGCCACCGCGGTGGGGATGGCGAGCGCCACCAGGACCAGGAGCGGCAGCAGGCGCCGCTCGGTCATGAGCGCCTGGAGCGGTCCCCAGAACTCCTGGAGGCGCTTGCGGTCCGAGGTCACGTAGGCGAGCAGCGCCAGGGTCAGGATCCCCATGTAGATCTTGACCACCGAGAGCGGGATCGGCACCGTGAAGCCGTAGCGCAGGGCCACGTAGACCGCGGCCAGCCAGGCCGCGCACCACCCCAGCATGCCGACCTTCACCGGCAGCAGCCGGAGCGCCACCAGGGCCAGGATCACCGGAACCAGGACGAAGAGGTTCATCCCTTCCCCTTCAAGCCCGCCAGGTAGTCGGCCATGGAGTGGATCTCGGCCAGCGTGGCCTGGGAGGCGTACTCCCCGCCCAGCGGCGGGTCGTGTTCGGTCAGGTTCTTCAGGATCTGCTCGCGCGTCAGGTGGCCCCCGATCCCCTGGAGGCTCGCGGCCTTGAGGCGCCCGGGCCGGTCGGTGTAGTGGCAACCCGTGCAGCCGTAGCGCGCGAGGAGGGCCTCCGGCCCGGACGAGGCCCCGACGGCCCCACCGCCGGATGCCGTGGGCGTGGCCGCCGCCGCCGGAGCGGCCGCTGCGGCCTGCTCGGCGCCGCCGGCGCTACCGGCTTCACCAGTAGGGGGCGCGCCCGCCTCGCCGGGACCGGGAGCGCCGGCGGCGTAGGGGAGCTTCGTCGCCATGGTGATCGTCGGCTTGCCCCCCTGGGTCTGGAGGAAGGCGATGACCGCTTTGATCTCGTCGTCCGACAGGCCCACCGGCGGCTTGTCGATCTCCGGCATGCCCGGGTTGAAGCCGGGCACGATGAAGGCGTTGGGCCGGTAGAGAGTCTGGGCGAAGTAGTCGAGCTGGGTGAAGCCGGGCACCCGGTGCTGGGCGCGCACGGCGACCCCGGCGAGGTCGGGGAAGCGCAGCGTCCCGCCGCTCTTGCCGATGGTGTGGCAGGTCGAGCACAGCCCCTTGCTGTGGAAGATCTTGTCGCCGATCTGGGCCATCTGCTCGCTGGTCAGGTCCTCGGCCATCTGGGTGACCTTGGCCGGATGGACCTCCTTCTGCGGCACGAGCTGGCCGACATAGGTGTAGAAGCCCGTGGTGGCCACGGTCAGCACGGCGATCCGGAGGGTGATCGGGATCTTCATGTCGGGAGCTCGGAGGGCGAGAGGTCACCGCCCTCGTGGATCTCGTGGCCGGCCGCGGGCGCCTCCTCGCGCGCCCTTTCCGGAGATAAGGCCTTCTTGTGCGACAGGGAGGCCAGCCAGAAGACGAAGCCGATGAGAGCGAAGAACATGAGCACGATCACCGAAACTACTGTGGTAGCGAAGCCGAGGGTCGGGGTGTAGGCGCCCGGCGAGGTGTCGCGGACGATCCCGAACACGTGCCAGTCCAGGCGCAGGCCGGAGCGCACGTAGCCCATCAGCCCCATGAGCCAGGTGAAGGTGACGGCGAGGAAGATCAGCACGTACTGGGAGCGGGCCGGGATCTGCCCCCACCGCGTCTCGCCCACCTTCTTCGCCCCGCGCAGCAGGAAGATGTCGATCCCGGTCACCAGGATCATGGCTCCCAGGACCGAGCCCACCTGGTAGACCGAGAAGCCGATCCGCACCTTGGCCTCCACGAAGTAGCCGTAGATGCCGTAGAAGATGACGATCGACGAGGCGGCGACGAAGATCAGGAACTGCACGAGGTTCCCCCACTTCGCCCACGAGACGGTGGGGATCTTGCCGCCGCGGCGGTAGAGGAGGAACGAGACGTAGGTGGTCAGGATCAGGATGTTGACCGCCGTGTTCTTGGCGCTCATCACCCCCAGGAAGCCCAGGATCGGGTGGGTCGCGCCGCCCATCTCCTGGATCTCCTTGACCGTCGAGAGGATGGAGTGGGGCGTGGCCCAGACGGCGAAGCAGAGGGTGATGATCGCCAGCAGGTACTTGATGTAGCCCCGGAAGCGCTCGGCCCCCTCGATCCGCCCCATGCCCAGCCAGAGGTAGTAGTTGGCGGCCAGGAAGAGGTTGCCGATCAGGATCGCCTGGATGATGAACAGCCAGGAGAAGGCGCCGCCCATCATGGTCAGGCCCATGGTCTGGGAGAAGGCGTAGATCTCCGAGGCGAGCCAGTAGCCGGCGAAGGGCAGGGGCAGCAGCGCCGCGATGGCGATGAAGTTGCCGATGTAGCCCATCCAGTCGTAGTGGGCGCGCTCCTCGTCGGTCTTGGCCTTGAGGAACTGGAACGCCGCGTAGGCGCCCGCCACCGAGCCCCCGAAGGCGACGTTGGCGATCAGCCGGTGGACGTTGATGGGCATCCAGGTGTAGTTGTGCACCGCCTGCCAGGTGGAGATGACGGCGCCCTTCTCCGACACCCCGTTTGGGGTCATCATGAAGGTCAGCCAGGCGTTGGCGATGAACATGATGCCGGTGCCCACCAGGTTCAAGATCAGGCCCAGGAGCAGGTGCAGCTTGGGGCCGACCTTCCCCCACGAGTAGTAGTAGGTGTAGAAGAACGCCGCCTCGGCGAAGATCAGCAGGACGTAGGGCAGGAAGGTCGGCGAGAAGACCGACATCAGGTAGTTGGTGAACTTCGGGTACAGGATGATCAGCATGAAGGTCAGCACGCCGCCGAACGCCGCGGTGAGGGCGAAGGCGGGGGACAACAGGCTGATGAACTCGTAGGCCAGCTTGTCGTAGCGCGGGTCCTTGGTGCGGTACCCGATGAACTCGATGATCAGGGCGAAGAGCGGCACCGCCAGGACGAAGGCGGCGAAGAGGAGCTTGAGCTGGGCGACGATCCAGATCGCCACGCGGCTGCCGATGATCGGGAACGCCCGGTACTCTGCCTCCTTGTAGGGCTTGGTCTTGGCCGCTTCGGCGGCCTTCGCCGCCTGGGCCTCGAGGGCCTGGGCGCGCGGCGTGGGCGGGGCGTTCTGGACCTCGACCGGCGACTGGTAGGCCAGGCGGCCGTTGAGCATCTCGGCGCCCTTGACCACCACCAGGAGGCCTGCGATCACGAGGATCGCCAAGAGGAAGATCTTCTTGCCGTTCACGGGGCCTTGCCTCCTCCCGCCGGGGCCTGATCCGGGCTTGCCTCACCCCCTTCGGCCGCCCGGGCCTTCGCCGCCGCGGCCTGGAGCTCGCGGACGTGGGCGATGATCGCCCAGCGGTCGGCCACCGGCACCTGGTAGGCGTAGGAGGGCATGAGGCCGAAGCCGTGGGTGATGACGTCGAAGATGTAGCCGTCGGGGGCCTGGACCAGGCGCTCCTGGGTCAGGTCGGCGGTGGCGACGCCGGCCCGCTCGCGGAGCATGCTCTGGCCGGAGCCGTTCTCGGCGTGGCAGGGCTGGCAGTAGATGGCGTAGCGCTGGGCGCCGCGGGTGCGCAGGGCCTGGTCGACGGGCAGGGGGCTTCCGGCGACGGGCTCGCCGGCGGCGTCTTTGCCGGTGTGGAGGGCGGCGTTGGCGAAGAGCTCGCCGCGGGCGACGGTGCCGGGGACGGGGGAGCGCTCGGTCTTGCCGTCGGCGAAGAAGTGGTTTTCGGACTGGGCCTTGGCCTTGGGCTGGTCGTCCATGTTGGGGTTGAGATGGATGGGCGGCCGGGACGAGGTGGAGCCGCGGGTGCAGGAGGCGAGTCCGAGGGGAAGCAGGGTGATCGCCAGGAGAATCGGGGTTGCGGTGGCGACGGCGCGGCGTCTGGTCTCTCTCCGGCGGCGGACTGCGCCGGCGGAGAGTGACGCAGCCTCCACGCCTGCGTTCGACCGGCGGTTGGGGCGTAGGGCACGGGGTTGGAGCGAAGGTGGCTCGGTGCTGTGCACCTCGCTCCGGCCTGGGAGGGTGAGGGGGGGAAAGGCGTTCGTTGCCCCCCCTCGCTCGGTGCTTCGCACCTCGCTCATGCCGACTTCCCCCACTTGGGGTTGGGGTTTCTGAGCTTGCCCTGGTAGGTGGTGCGGGGGCGGTTGTTGAGCTCGGCGAGGAGGGTGTAGTTCCTCGGGTCCCGGCGCTCTTGGGTGACCCGGCTCGCGGGGTCATTCTTGTCGCCGAAGACGATGGCGTCGGCGGGGCAGGTCTGCTGGCAGGCGGTCTTGATGTCGCCGTCCTTGAGCTCCCGGTCGGCGCGCTTGGCCCGGATCTTTCCCTCCTCGATCCGCTGCACGCAGTAGGTGCACTTCTCCATGACGCCCCGGGAGCGCACCGTCACCTCCGGGTTCATGGCGAGCTGGACGAGGTCCGGGAGGTCCTTGGTGTAGTTGAAGAAGTTGAAGCGGCGGACCTTGTAGGGGCAGTTGTTGGAGCAGTACCGAGTGCCGATGCACCGGTTGTAGACCATGGCGTTGAGGCCCTCGGGATCGTGGACCGTCGCCGCCACCGGGCAGACCTCCTCGCACGGGGCGTTCTCGCAGTGCATGCAGGGAACGGCCTGGAAGACCACCTCGGGCTCGGCCTCGTCGGGGCCGGCGAAGTAGCGGTCCACCCGCAGCCAGAGCATTTCGCGCCCGTTGGCCACCTGCTTCTTGCCCACCACCGGCACGTTGTTCTCCGCCTGGCAGGCCGCCACGCAGGCGTTGCAGCCGATGCAGGTGGCGAGGTCGATGGTCATGGCCCACTGGTGGCCCTCGGCGTACGACTGGGGCGGCTTCCAGAGGGCGGGCGGCGACTCGGCCTCGGCCGAAGTCTCCGGACCCGCGCCGACCTCTTTCTGGAAGGTCCCGGGCTGGTCCCGGTACTCGGCGAGCGTCGCCTCGCGGACCACGTCCCGCCCTTCCATCGACCAATGCTCCTGGGTCTGGGCCAGGGCCTCGCGGCGGCCGGTCTTCGCCACCTGGACGCCGGTCGTGAAGAGGCCCGCGTGGGCGCCCACGAGGGGGTAGGCATCGACGCCCACGCCGGTGCCCACGCGCCCGGCCGCGGTGCGCCCGAAGCCGAGCTCGATCGCCACCGTGCCGTCGGCGGTGCCGGGCTGCACCCAGGCCGGCGCCTCGATGGAGCGATCGCCGGCGGTGAG
Source organism: uncultured Acidobacteriota bacterium (assembly GCA_963739795.1). Taxonomy (GTDB): domain Bacteria; phylum Acidobacteriota; class Thermoanaerobaculia; order Multivoradales; family DATKCC01; genus CAVUBL01. The sequence continues at coordinate 525,493 of CAVUBL010000011.1, forward strand.
GCGAACTACGTCGCCCGAGTCGACGCCGAGGCCGTCGGCGGTCGCTCGGGACATGAGAGCTGCGTTGCCCCAGGAGATGCGGGTCAGGGGATCGGGCTGCTCCTGGAGCCAGGCGTTGTTCGCCCAGCGGCCGTCGTGGACCGACGGCGAGAGCAGGAAGATCACCTCGACGCCGCCCGGGGCCTCGGCGCCAGTTACGGCAGGAGGCGGCGCCGGCGCGCCCGAGGCGGCCGGGGCGGGCACCGGTCCGGCGCCCTCCGGGGCCACGCCGTCGTGGAGGATCTTGCGCCAGGGCGAGCCCAGGGCAATGGTCTCGGGCGCGGCGGCGCCCCAGGTCTCGCGCACCAAGGCATAGCCGGTCTTGGGGGACTTGGGGTCGTCGGCCGAGGTCTCGCCCACCAGGATTCCCAGTACCTCGATGTCGCTCTTGGAGTCGAAGAGGGGCGCGATCAGCGGCTGGATCACGCTCGCCGAGCCGTCGGCCGAGCGCGCGTCGCCCCAGGCCTCCAGGAAGTGGCACCTGGGCAGGACCCACTCGGCCACCGCCGAGGTTTCGTTGGGGCGCGAGGTCAGGTGCACCACGTGCTCAACCTTGGCCAGGGCGCCGGGGAGGTCCAGCTCGCCCGGGGCGTCGTAGGCCGGGTTGCCGCCCAGGACGACCAGGGTCTTGACGCGCCCCGCGGCCATGTCCTGGGCGATGGCCGCCAGGTCGCCCACCCGGCCCCAGGCCGTGTCGCCGAGGTCCTGGAGGGTCACGGTGGTGCCCACGGCGCCCAGGGCCTCGTGGATCCGGTGGACCAGGGCGTGGACCGCGGGCGGCTGGCGGCGGCCGGCGACCACCAGGGCGGCCGGGCCGGCGGCGCGCAGGTCCTCGGCGATCAGGTCGATCCGGGCGCGGGCCTCGGCGGGCAGCTCGCCGGACGTCCCGGCACCCTCCGCGACCCCCAGCCGGCGGGCGAGCTCGGCGGTGAAGGCGCCCACCTTCGAGGCGGCCAGCCGCACGCGGTGGTCGGCGTTGGCGCCGGTCACCGAGAGCGCGGGCTCGACGGCGTAGAGCCGGTTCATCCGCCCCGCCTCGTCGGGCCTCCGGCCGCGGGCGAAGCCCCGGGCGTGGACCAGCGCCTCGCCCTCGGTGAGCAGGGGGTCCGCATCCAGGGTGAGGATCGTCCGGGCGCGCTCGAAGTGGTGGAGTGGGCGGGCGGCCTTGCCCGTCGCCTGCTCGATGCCGGCGAACACGTTCTCCTCGCCGGCCGGCTCCCAGACCACCCAGCGGGCCGCCGGGAAGCGTTCGGCGAAGCGTGCGGCGAGGCGCGCCAGGGTGGGAGAGGCGTAGGCCTCGGAGAGGATCGCCACGCCGGAGCCGTCGCCGGCCTGGCCCGCGACCTGCGCCCAGAAGCCCTGGAAGTCCTTCCAGGCCGCCTCCTTGGGTCCCGGATCGGTCGCCGCCTGCTTGCCGTCGCCGGCGCCCTCGCGCCGGGCGACCGCGCGCACGCGGTCCGGATCGTAGAGGTCGAGGATCGCCGCCTGCATCCAGGTCGAGGCGGCGCCGCCGGAGGAGGGGTGGAGCTCGTTGCCTTCGATCTTGGTCGGGCGCCCCTCGTGGCTCTCCACCACCACGCCGAACGCGTGGGTGCCCAGGGGCATGGTGGAGGCGTAGCGCTCGGGGAGGCCCACGATCCGCCCCTCGGGGGGATGGACGTAGGGCACGATGTGCTCCACCGGGCGCCGGCACGCGGTCAGCCCCGCGAGGCCGAAGGAGGCGCCCATGAGGCCGAGCATGGTGCGGCGGGTCACGCCCCGCGGGGTCTCCGAGGCGCCCACCGGGAACTCCCGCTGGACCCAGTCCCGCCCGTCGCTACGGGCGCCGGCGGCGATCTCGGCCCGGACCCGATCGCTCAGCCGGGAATCGACCCCGGGGGAGTCGAGCAGCCGCTCGACGCTTCGCCAGTAGCGCTTGCCGGCGCGCGCGCCGGCTCCTTCAACCGTGTCGAGATCCGCGTCCGTCATCACGCCTCTCAGCGGTGGCAACCGGTGCAGGCCACGGGGGGTCGGATGTGTCGCTCTTCAATCACGCGGCGGGCGTACTGCATCTGATCCGGGGGGGCCTTCCACTCCGTGTTGGTGATCTGCTCGGGCCGGCGCAGGTAGGGCGCCGGGTTGCGGTGGCACTGGAGGCACCAGCCCATGGACAGGGGCTTGGACTGGGTGATGACCTCCATCGAGCGCACGTCGCCGTGGCAGGTGGAGCAACCCACGCCCGCCCGGATGTGCATGCTGTGGTCGAAGTAGGCGTAGTCCGGCAGCTTGTGCACGCGCACCCAGCGCATGGGGTCACCGGTGGAGAAGCTCTGGCGCAGGGGCTCGAGACTGGCCTTGTCCTGGCCCACCAGTCGGTGGCAGTTCATGCACACCTGGGTGGGCGGCACCGAGGCCACGGCGGAGACCTCGACCCCTACGTGGCAGTAGCGGCAGTCGAGCTTCATGTCACCGGCGTGGAGCTTGTGGCTGTAAGGCACCGGCTGCTCGGGCCGGTAGCCGACGTCGGTGTACCAGGGGGAGAAGTAGTACCAGACGAGGAGGGTCGCGAGCGCACCTCCGAGCACCACCCCGATGACCAGCATCAAGGGCACTTTGTTGGCCTTCTCTGTGAAGATCTGAGCCACAGACGTCGTTCACCCGTCGTCCGCCGGCGGGTCGGGGGGCCTCTCGCCACCCGGGTCCCGAGTTCTTCAGAGATCGTGTTGTCTGCCTACCCGATTGAGCGGGGCTGAGGATAGCGACGGTCCCCGGGGGTGTCAAGGCACGTCTTGACACCCTCCCAAGTGACGCCCCTTTGCGGCGTCCCGGAGCGGGGCGGACACCCTCGGCAGCCCACCCGGGTGGGTGGGTGGACCCCCAGAGCGTGTGAATCAATCGCCGCCCGTCGCGAGGGGCGCCCGCTGCAGAGCGGCGATTGATTCACAAGACCTCAGCTCGGTGTGCAGAGCGTGCTGCAGATCAAGCGGCCGTCGTCCGTCTTGCAGCAGATGTGACAGGGGTCCACGAGAGCGCAGTCCGTGCCGGCTCCCTGCGGCGCGACCCGTGCATCGAAAGTCGCCGGCAGGCTCAGGATCTGCGCCGGAGACTGGCCGGCGGCGATCTGGGCCGTCGCTGGGGCAGCGGCGGCGAGGTTCGGCGCCTGAGCGGTGGTGAATCCCGCCACCAGGAACAGCAAGACCATCCCGAGAAACCACTTCTTGGCCATCGTGACCTCCAGTCCTCGTGTGGTTGTGGTGATTCTGTGATCTCGGTGCAGGAGGCGCGGTGCTTCGGGACAGGAGAAACGCGGGACCGTCTGCGGCGGCCCTCGCCTCACCAACTGTCGAAGACGAAACGCAGGCTCCGGGAAGCGGCTCGCGTGGAGCAGCATCACCTGGCTCACCTCGCGGCCGTAGCGGCTTCGCGAGACCTCTCGGGTGTGGGCGACTGCGCGCCCCAGGTGGTCCACGAAGAGCTCGCCGATCGCCTTCCGGCCGGCGCGGCGTCAGGCTGGCGTCAGACCGGCGAGCAGAGGGGTCTGCAGGCCACGATGCCGTTGGGTTGCGGGCAGCAGATGGTGCAGGGGTTGGGCTCGAAGCAGGACGAGCCGTCGGCCAGCGGAGCGAGCGCCGCCGGGACCGGCAGCAGGAGCGGAGCCGGCGCGGAGCCTGCGGTAAGGACTGCCGGCGCCTGGGCGGTGGCGAGCCCCGCCACCACGAACAGGGCGACGAGGGCGATCTTCCATCTCTGGGTCATGAGGGCCTCCACGTGGTTAGAGATTTGCTGTGTTCTGTGGTCCTGACGCGCCAGCGGCTCAGCCTCCCTTGCAGTCCGTGCTGCAGTCGAGGTCGCCGTTGGGCGCCCGGCGGCTACAGGGGGCGCCGGCAGAGCACCGTGCCATCGGGCTGCGGGCAGCAGATCCAGTCCGGATAGACCAGGTAGCAGGCGCCGCCGTCCATCACCGTGCCGAGGCTTCCCGAGCCGGCCGTGAATTGAGCGCCGTCGCCGCCAGCCGGGCCGGCGGCGACGAGCGTCGCCGCGGGGGATAAGGCGAGCCCCGCGACCAGCAACAGCGTCACCAGTGCGAGCTTCCATCTCGTGGCCATCGCAACCTCCGGGTCGTTGAGTGTTTGAGTTGTTTAGTTACGGAGGTGCTTCGAAGGGGCGGTGCCGGGACAAGGGGTTACGGCGTCGGTCCGGGTGCTGCCGTCGAGCCCTCCGAGGGCGACTTCGACGCCGACGGCCTGGCGCACCGCGGCGGCGAGTGGCTCGTCGCCAGCGCGTCGGGCGCGTGGCGCCCGTGCGGAGGTGGCCCCGCTACCCGCCTCAGCGCAGCGTCTCGAGGGGGTCGACCCGGGCGGCGCGGCGCGCCGGGAGGATCGGCGGCGCGCGCCTCGCGGAGCGCCGCGATCAGGCGGTTGGCCTCGAGATCGTCCCAGGCGGCGTCTCGGGGCACGGCCGGGTCGGTACGGTAGAGCCAGGAAAGCCCCTTCGGCCCAACGTAGTCGTCCTCCAGGGCGTAGACGGGGACCTGGGCGGTCCGGAGGCCCAGCGAGGCGAGGCGGGTCGCCGCGGCGTCACGCCGCTCGTGGGTCGCACCCTGGTGGAGGTAGGGGAAGGGGCAGTAGCGACTCTCGGTCCATCGGGCGAGCGCCTTCTGGCAGCTCTCGACGGCGCCGAGCCAGGCGGCGAGCTCCGTGTGATCGATGTCCCGGTGCGCCGCCGAGTGGTTGCCGAGCTCTTGGCCCGCGGCAGCTTCGCATCGCCCCAGGGGAGATCGTCGAAGGTGAGGGCGAAGCGGCCTCCCGGGCACGCCCCGGCTCCGTCGGCGGAAGGTGCGCGGAGCACCCGCTTCGCTCGGGGCGCTGCGGCGCTCTCTTGCGGAAGGAAGGGTTCTTCGAGAAGATTGTGGGGCTTGCCCGTCGCGGCTTGAAGCCGGCTCCGGCGTGGAGTTCTTCTCTCCACGCCGGAGCCGAGCGGCCAGACTCACTCAGGACAGTGGATGATGCACGAACACTGACTCGAGCACCCACCCTTCCCGTTGTCCCCGCAGGAGAAGTAGGTGATCCCGCAGAAGCAGAGTCCTTCACAGACGCTGAGATGGCGTCCGCAGCAGTCGTCCCCTGGACCGCTAAGAGTAGAGATGAGGTCTCCCTCCAGGCCGCAGCCTGTGCCAGGCACCCCCAATTGACAGACCGGCCCACCTGCCTCTGCCACCGGCCCTTCGTTGGCGGCGGGCGCGGCTCCCGAGCCGGGTCAAGCTGCCAAAGCAGGGAAGGCCGTCAGGGCAAGGACAGAACAGGCGATTGCGATCATCCAACGCATCTTCCTCGTCATGCTCGTCTCCTTTCCAAGATCGGTGGCGTCCTTGAGCTAGGGAAGCCTTCTACCACCAGTTCCCAGTCCTCCAACGGATTTGCCGCCGTCGGCGGCGCTCAGATCAATGATGATGTTTCGATCGGTATCGAGCGACACAGGCTGCCGCCGTTTGATGCTCCGGCTGAGAACTGCGACCTCGACGACGTAGTCACCTCCGGGGAGGCCTGAGAGCTGGAACGATCCGGCCTCGTCTGTTTCCGCCCAGGCCGACACCCCGTCGGGTCCGAAGGCTGTGACGGTCGCGCCTGCGACTGGGCCTGCGGTGGCAACCACCTCCCCGCTCAAGGTAAAGCCGGCGCCGAAGTCGAGGTCCAAGTGCGCCTCAGGCTGATCCTTCTCGAGCCGAACCGTTCCAGTGGCTTGACGGCCGCTCCCAGGGATCTCGGCTGTGACGGCCCAGGCTCCGGGGAGCAGCCCCTCGATCCTGTAGTCGCCTTGGAAGTCGATCGTGCCGATGTCCAGGAGAGCGCCGGCATCGATACGGACCTTGGAGAGGTCAGCTAGGCTCAGGCCCTCGAGGCGACCAGTTACGGCGCCGGTCGCCGTGAGCTCGATCACGACGTCATCGACCGGTTCAGCACGCACTTCGACCGAGACGGGCTGGAGTGACTTGCCCATGCCCGGCTTCGATGCATCGAGGGCGTAGGAGCCGGTGGTCAGGCCCGCGACCTTGAAGGCACCTTGGGAGTCGGTGACGGTTCGCGGTGGAGTCCAGCTCGCGAGGTTGGAACGGACCACGACCTCGGCTCCGGGCACGGGAACTCCGAGCTCGTCGATCACGCTGCCTGCAATTCCCCCTGAGGCCTCGAGCTGAAAGTCGACAACGTTCTCGCCCGCGAGGACGTCGATCTCACGAACTGCGCGGCCGAGACCGGGAAGGCGGGCTTCAAGGCGAGCTCTCCCCGGGGAGATGTTCTCGATCCGAAAGGCGCCGTCGCCGTCCGCAGTGGCGAGAGGAGCGCGGAAGCGAATCTCTCCGGGGGCGGTCGGCGGTTCCCATCTCCGAATCTCGGCGCCGATCGCCGGCTGGCCGCTCCCGTCCAGGACCTCTCCCTCCACCACGGCGGCGGGCTTCAGCTCGACCTCGACCTCCCCGTCGGATCGATCGCGCCAGGGATCGATCCGACGCTCCCAGTCCTGCCAACCAGTGGCATAGATGGCGAGGTCGATCAGCCCCGGGTCGACACCGTCAATCTGGAACCTGCCATCCTCTCCGGTGCGATCGAGGAGCGACGTCGGTCGGGTCGCGGAGGTGGTCTGAGCGCCGGAGAGTTGGACCTGGTCCGTGGTGAACACCAGGACCGAGGCCCCGGCGATCGGCGATCGGTCTGGCCCGACGACGATGCCCGAAAGCGTCCTCGTCGGTGTCATCACCACCCCGATAGGGTCACGGTCGGGTTTGACCAAGGGCAGGACTCGAACAGCGTATCCGTCGAGATCGAAGCGGAGCTTGACAGCCTGGCCGGCATACAAGCCGCCCAAAACGAATATTCCGTCCGAGCCGCTGAAGGTGTCCGGTGCGAGGTTCGCTCGAGCCTGAGCCAGCGCGAGGTACGGATTGTCTGAAACGCGGGTCACCGCGACACCCGCAAGAGGCTTCCCTGCCGGGTCCTCGACCTTGCCAGCCACCACCGCCTCCGGCGACAGGACGATCGTGCCCAGATCGGTTGGGCCCTTGTCGCTAGCTTCGAGCGTCAGGCGCGGTACGGTCACGGACGCGAAGCCCTCTGCCTCGACCTCCAGCTCCAGCTTCTCGGCAGGCAGAGCCGCGAGCTCGAACCTGCCGTCCCCGTCGGTCCAGGCTGTGAAGCGCGGCAGTGGGTTCTCCTCTCGCTGGAACTGGTCGAGAATGTCGGCGGCTTTCGCCATCGAGAGAACGACTCGTGCTCCCGCGATCGTGCGGCTCTGAGGATCCAAGACGCGACCGATCGCCCGGAGGCCGCGATCCATCACGATCTTGACCTCACTCTGCCTTGCAGACGTTTGGGGAGCCGAGGCGTCCACCTGTCGGGGAGAAAAGCCCCCGAGCTCCACCCTCAGCTCATATCTCAGGCCCGGCACGAGATTCCCGAGACGGAATCGTCCGTCTTTGCGGCTTCTCACGAAGGCGCCGCTCTGACGCTGCCAGGCAGGCGGGTTGATCTGTAGGGGGCCGAGACTTCGTCGGTCGAAGCGAGTACGAATCTCCGCTCCTTCCAGAGGCTGCCCCTCCCTGTCGACGACTATCCCGCTGATCGATGCGACCGGATGGAGGACGAGCGTGGGCCCGACCTCGCCGCCAACCGGTGCATCCGGCGGAAGGCGCTCCGTCAGGTAGCCGGAAGCACCGACCCGGAGGGCGCCGTCATACCAGGGGACGATGGCAAGCCGATAGGCGCCGGCCGCGTCCGTTCGCACTGCACCGCCGGGAGCGTGGTCTCGCCAGACGATCGCTCCCTGGATTGGCCGCCGTTCTGGCAGGCCGAGAACTCGACTGGTCAAGAATCTGGGAGGCGGAAGGTCCAGGTGGTTCGGCTGGGAGCGACCCGGCTTCGGCGGGGCGAGGTTGGCTTCGAGCGCCGCTCCGTCTGGGCTCAAGAGCCTGAGCCGGTTTCCGCCCGAAGAAGGCCAGGTCGTCAGCCGGCCGGCAGAATTCGTCCGCCCCAGCGGCAGCTCGCTTGCTCTCGCCTCGACGAGGACATCGGGTGCGGGTCGGTGGCTCGATCCCGCGACCTCGAGAATCTCCGGGGCGGCGTGATCGAGACGTATGGTCCATCGGCTGCGCTTGGGTGGTGCGACGAGTCGAGGTGAGAAGCCGTCGGCAGCGATCTCGATCGAGGAGTCGGTAGTGTCGGCAACCGGGATCGACAGCTTTCCCTCCGCGTTGCTCCTCGCGACGCGCCGTGCCGGCTTCCAGATCGGCTGGAGGAGGGCGTTGCGGAGCTCGACGCCTCGGCCGCTCGGCACGAAGAGCCGCGCGCCCGCCACCGGAGATCCATCGTGAGAGAGGACCTGGATCTCGAGATTACGAGCCAGCGCCAGATGGAGGTCCGGGACATACCGTTCCTCGACCAGAGGCGCGAGGTCCAGACTCATGGGGACGAAGCCGTCGCGCTTCGCGAGAATTCTCCACATTCCCGCCTGTGGTGCGACGAGTCTGAATCGGCCATCCGAGTCCGTTCGAGAGACAGCCACGGCCTCAGGATGTGCGCGGTCTTCGAGCACGAGGAGCCCGTCGGCGTATTCCGAGAGAATTGGGAACAGGGCTACGTCGACGTCTTTGAGAGGCCCCGACGCCCCTTCGATGGTGCCGGAGATCAGAAGTTCCTCTTTGCCGGCAATCGGGACTTCCGCGTTGGTTGTCGAGACCTGTGGGGCTGCGACGAAGAGGGCGAGGAAGGTGCCCAGCTCCAGGATAGTCAAGTACATGCCTCAGTATGGTAGCAGCGATACAATGTGAAGGCAAACCACCTTCTAGCGAAGCTCCGCCTCAAACCGACGAGGCCTCTTGAGCGTCCTGGCTTCATGAGCCGCAGGTTCCCCGCCAACGGCGAGCGATCGAGCCTGCGCTCAGCAGAACGGTTTCTCCAGAACCTTAAATTCATCGGACGAAAGACCGGGCCCGCTGCGGCGACCCGCGGGAGCCGGTAGATCGTGCCCAGGAATGGGTCGGCGAGCGAAGTGGAGACTGCGAAGAAGACGTGCTCGCGCGCCGGATCGAGGCGCAGGCTGTTGGTGCCGAAGCGAGCCGGCCCGGACACGAAGAGCCGCTTGCCGTGGACCGCGACGGCTTCAGGAAACCCGGGAGTGGCCGGAACGCTGGCAACCACCTGGATGGGACCGAAAGGCGGGTCGCCGGCCGCCTGCGGGGCGGCGAGGCTGCCGCAGGCGACGCCGAGGGACCAGGCGACGGCGATTCATCGACTACGGTGCGATGGGAAGATGTCGGCGGGACAAGGGCCGAGCCACGGTTTGCCCAGTTCCGTTTCCGGTCATCTCCTCGTCCGCCGCCTGGCGGGCGATCCGCTCGTACCAGTTGGTCACGGGCAGGGCCTCCTCGTTCAGCAGCTCGTCGAAGGTCCGGCGGCAGAGCGCTCGGAACTCCGCCGCCAGGTGGTGGAGCCAGCGCTCGGCACAGGTGGCGAGGGTCTCCCGGCGGATGTCGCCCAGGGCATAGCGGCGAGGGAAGCCGTATTGCACCGGCACCACGGTGCCGTCCGTCTCGACGATCAGGGGCGAGAGCTGTCGTCCGAGAAGCACCGGCCCGTCCGCCTTCTCCTCGGGCTCGGCGAAGGCCCGCGAGGGCTCGGCCCGCAGCACCTCGCGGTCGGCGAGGTCGAGCTGCACGCGCAGCCGCTCGCCGACCGAGGCCTGGAGCTCGAGGGCCGCGACGTAGGCCCAGGCCGCCTCGGTGGCGTCGGGCCGCTCGTCCGCCAGGTTCTCTCGGGCGCGGCCGGCGAGCTCCAGCGGATGGATCTGGAGAAGCCTGGCGCCCTGCTCGAGGCAGAAACCGGCCACCCAGTCGAGCTCGTCCAGGTTGAACTGGGTGAGGGTGAAGATGAAGCCGAAAGGAAGCCCGGAGCGCCGCACCCCGTCGAGGCGCGAGGCCATGGTCTCGAACGCGCGCGACGAGGCGCGGAACCGGTTGTGGGACGCGGGGACGCCGTCGAGGCTGATCGCCAGCAGGTCGGTCACGCCGGCGAGCACTTCCAGCCTGCGCTCGTCGAGGAGCATGCCGTTGCTGGTGACGGTGGTGGTGAGGCCGAGGGCCTTCGCATGGTCCAGCACCTCTCGGAGCGCCGGGTAGAGCAGCGGCTCGCCGCCCGAGAACCCGACCACCGTGTAGCCCTCGGCCCGGGCGCCGGTGAGTAGCCGCCGCACCACCTCCGGCTCGAGCCGCGCCTCCTCCTCGGGGCCCGAGGAGGAGTAGCAGTGCAGGCAGCGCAGGTTGCAGCGCCGGGTCGGGTGGACCTGGAGGATACGGAACCGGCCGGTGGGCCCGACGGCGTCCCCGTTCATCGCGCCGCCCTCAGTGGCCGACGTTCTGGAAGCGGATGCGGTAGACGTCCGGAAACGGGATCCCGTACGGGAAGATCTCGAGACCGACCCGCAGCCCGAGCGCGGTGCTGATCAGCTCGGTGGCCTTGCCCAGCCGCTTGCCGTCCACCTCGACGGTGCCGGAGAAGGCGTCCGGCCGTGGCTGTCCCTTGCACTCCCAGTCGATGATCTTGTAGTCGTTCTCCCGCAGGACTGCGATCACCTTCTCGAGCTGCGCGTCGGTGAACGAGCAGTGCGTGCCCGCCTGCCGGAGCTTGTCGGATCCTCGTGTCGCCATGTCGTCTCCTCTCATGAGCCTCGTGATCCCGGTCCCGCGACCGCTCATCGGCCTCGGCGCGTCCGGGTGGAGAGTGAAACGACGAAGGAGAGGCTGATCCCTCACGGCGGGCGCCGGCGGGGCCTCCGAGAGGGCTCGGTTACCGGACCGCTAGTCGTTGATCGGTGGCGCGGGGGAGCGCACGACGACCACGACGACCCGACGGTTCCGGGCGCGGCCCTCGGGGGTCGACTCGTCGGTGGCCGGGGCCGCCGAGCCCAGGGGGACGACGCTCATGGCGTCGAGCGGTACGCCGCGCTGCCGGTGGAGGTAGCTCTCGACCGCCTCGGCTCGGAGCTCGGAGATCCGCAGGTTCGCCACCGCGCTGCCGGTGGCGTCGGTGTGGCCCTGGAGCTCCAGGTAGTACATCGAGCGGGTGGCGAGGAGGCGCCGGTACATCTCGTCGAGGAGAGCCCGGGAGCCGTCTCGGAGCGTGACGTCGCCCGGGCCGAAGCGCACTTCGAACACGCTGTCGTCTTGCCCTTGTGCGGTCGGTTCGGCGACCGGTACGCGCTCGACGTTCTCCTCGCGCTCGCGGGCCGTCGGAGCCGTCGGAGTCGTCGGAACAGCCACGGCGGTGGTCGTCGCGGCGGCCTGGACGGTCTCCGGAGCCGGGGTGGGCGGCTCCGAGGCGGAAGGCGCGGGCGCGGGGTGGGAGGTCGTGCTGCAGGCCGCCACCAGGAGCGCAGCGAGGAGGAGTCGTTGTCTGACGCGCAGGATGTTCATCTGTTCGGTGGTGTCCGCCCGGTCGTATGTTTCAGCAAGCACCGTGCCATGTCGGCTGGAGGCCTCGAAGGGATTGCGCTCCTGGCCGGGGCCTTGCAGAGACCGAAGCGTGACGGCGCGCGCTCCGGCGCTCCCGAGTCCCCGCGCGTGGCCGCCCGAGTCGCGCGTTGCCCCGAGCCGGCCTGCCGCGCCGAGACGAGCGACGATGGATCGTAGACAGTTCCTCAGGCATGGAATTCTTGCCGGCGCCGGCCTCCTCGCCGCGCCGATGATCAACCTCGGACGGGTGCGCCTGTTCGCGGACGAGCCGGGCGAAGAGATCGAGATCTCGAGCGCGGCGGCGGATCTGGTCCTGGGCTCGAAGGTGATCGACATGCTCGGGCTGCTGACGCTGGACTGGGACCAGCTCTTCGCCTGGTTTGAGCGCCCGAGCCGCTTCCGCGAGCCCGACTACCGCCTGCTCGAGAGGTCAGGGGTCGACGTCTTTCATCCAGCGGTGGACACCAGCCAGCGCGACGCCTACAGCGCGGCCCTGCGCTGGATGGCCGGCTGGAATCACCTGCTGGGCGCGAAGGGCTGCTTTCTCTCGCGGGTCGAGGTGCCCTCCGATCTGGTCCGCGTACCGGACGCCGGAGAGATCGGGATCATCCTCGGGTTCCAGAACTCCGACCACTTCCGGACCCCCCTCGACGTCCGGGCGTTCTACGCTCTGGGTCAGCGGGTGTCGCAGCTCACCTACAACTCGCAGAACCGGTTGGGGAGCGGCGCCTACGTGGCACGGGACACAGGCCTCACCCACTTCGGCGCCGAGGTCGTGGCCGAGATGAACCGGCTGGGCATGGCGATCGACGGCTCCCACTGCGGCGAGCGGACCAGCCTCGACGCCGTCGCCGCGTCGCGCCGGCCGGTGCTGGTGACCCACTCGAACTGCCAGGCGCTCGTGCCCGGGCATCCGCGCTGCAAGTCCGATCGCGTGATCCGGGCGCTGGCGTCCGCCGGCGGCGTGATGGGGATCACCGTGGTACGGGCGTTCGTGAGCTCCAAGCGCCGGCCGACGATCGACGAACTTCTCGATCACTACGATCACGTGGCGCGCCTGGTGGGGGTGGAGCACGTCGGCCTGGGCAGCGACACCGACGTGACCGAGGTCCAGCCCAAGACCGGGCGACCCAATCCGTTCTACGAGATCCGTGGCCTCGACCCGGTCGCGCGGGTGTTCCAGATCGCCGACGGCCTCCTGCGCCGGGGCTACGGCAAGGCGGCGGTCGAGCTGGTCCTGGGCGGGAACTTTCGGCGCGCGTTCGGCGACATCTGGCGCGCCGCGCCGCCCGCTGTGGTCGCGGGCGAGGCGACGCGGCGCGACCCCTTCTGCCCGGCGCCCCGCCCGGTCGTCCCGCGGTGAGGGGCTAGTGGTCCGTCAACCTTCAATTGACGGGTCCCACCGGTCCTTCACGCCGCTGGCGGCGTTGCTCCTCCTCGACGTAGGCCCCGCTACGCCTGCGTCGGAGCGCCTGGCCAGCGACGCGAAATCCTCGCCGGATACCCTGTCAATTGAAGGTTGACGGACCACTAGCGCAGCGTCTCGAGGGGGTCGACGCGGGCGGCCCGCCGGGCGGGGAGCCAGCTCGCGGTGAGGGCGAGGAGGGCCGCGCCCAGCCCGCCGGCGGCGAAGGTCACCGGGTCGAGGGGCGCCACGCCGTAGAGCAGGGCGGCCATCAGTCGGGTGAGGCCGAAGGCCGCCGCCAGCCCGATCGCCACGCCCAGCGCCGCCAGGATCAACCCGTGGCGGAGCACCAGGCGGCGGACGTCGCCGCGCTGCGCCCCGAGGGCCATCCTCACTCCGATCTCCCGGCTGCGCTGGGCGACCACGTAGGAGGTCACGCCGTAGATTCCGACGCCGCCCAGCAGCAGCGCCGTCACCGCGGCGATGGCGAGCATCACCAGCGTGAAGGAGGTGCGCGCCATGGAGCGGGCGAGGATCTCGTCCACGGTGCGCACCTGGGCGATGGGCAGGCGCGGATCCACCGACCAGACCGCCGATCGGGCTTCGTCGAGGAGACTGGCCGTGCCGGCGCGGGGCGAACGGAGCACGTACGCCATGGAGCGCGGCACGAAGAGGTCCTCGGTCCAGAAGTGGGCGATGGCCATGGGCCAGTAGACGACGGTGACCGGGTCCTGGTCGACGCCGTTGTCGCGCACGTCGCCCACCACCCCCACGATCTCGCGCCATGGCGAACCGGGGTTCACCCGGATGCGCTGGCCCACCGCCGCCGCCGGATCGCTCCAGAGCTCGCGGGCGAAGTTGGCGGTGATCACGGCCACATTGCGGCGATCGTGGATGTCCGCCCACGAGATGTCGCGGCCGGCGAGCAGCGGGTTGCCCATGGTCTGGAAGTAGCCGGGCGCGATCCACTTGTAGCGGCGCAGCGGCGGGATCTGCCCCTCGGGCAGCGGGTGGTCCTCGACGAAGATCGGATCGTTCGAGTCAAACCCGTCCATGGTGACCGACGAGCTCATCCCCGCCGAGACCACGCCGGGCAGATGGCGGAGCTTCTCCAGGATCCGCTCGTGCATCAGGGCCACCTCGGCCGGATTCTTCACCTCGGCCTCGGGGATGGGCGCCCGCAGGGTGAGCATGTGCTCGGGATCGGAGAACCCGGGGCGGACGTCGCGCAGGGCGAGGAAGCTCCGCACCATGAGGCCGGAGCCGACCATGAGCACCAGGGCGAGGGCGACCTGGGCCGCCACCAGGATGTCGCGGGCGCGCCGGCTCCGGGTTCCGCCGGTGCCCGAGCGGCTCTCCTCTTTCAGGGCCGCCACCATGTCCGATAGCTTCAGGCGGGCGACGGGAAGAAGGCCGAAGACGAGCGGCGCCCCCACGGAGACGGCGAGGGCGAAGACGAGAACCGTCGGATCGAGGGTGATCTCGTCGAGGCGGGGCAGGCCCCGGGGGTGGAGCGTCGTCAGAAGGCGCAGGGCGGCCGCGGCGAGGCCCACGCCGGCGACGCCTCCGGCCAGGCCCAGGACCAGGCTCTCGAGGAGGAGCTCGCCCGTCAGCCGCCGGCGGTCCGCCCCCAGCGCGGAGCGCACGGCGAGCTGCTGGTGCCGGGACTCGGCCCGTACGAGGAAGAGGTTGGCGACGTTGGCGCAGGCGACGAGGAGCACGATCCCCACGGTCCCGAAGAGCACCCAGAGGACCTTGCCCACGTTGCCCACCACGTCCTGCTTCAGGGGATGGACGTCCGGGCCCAGGCGGGCTTGCCGGATCATCTCCTTGGAATAGCCCGGGGGCATGGGGAAGCGGTCGAGGGCCATGGGGATCATCCGGCCCACGTCGGCGTTGGCCTGCTGCACCGTCACGCCGTCGCGGAGTCGAGCGACGCCCTGGAAGCTGAAGTTGCCGAACAGGAGGTCCTTGGGGTCGAAGCGGAAGGGCAGATAGAGGTCCGGGTGGTAGTCCAGAAACCGGAGGCCCTTGGGCAGGACGCCGATGATGGTGTGCGGCGTGCCGTCGACGGTCAGGGCCTTGCCGACGGCGGCCGGGTCGCCGCCGAAGTGGCGCTGCCAGTAGCCGTAGGCGAGGACCACCGTCTCGGGCGTGCCGGGGGAGTCGTCCTCGCGGGTGAACAGGTGCCCGAGGAGCGGCTTGACGCCCAGGAGCGGCAGGGTGCCGTCGGTCACCTGGATGATGGGCACCTCCTCGGGCTCGGCCTTGCCGGTCACGGTGGCCCGACTGTTGTCCCACATGCCGGTGTCGGAGAAGGTCTGGCTCTCCTTCCGGTACGTCAGGTAGAGGGCGGGGCACTGGTTCACCCGGTCCCAGCCGAGCCCGGGCGCGGTGTGCCACACGCCCACCAGGCGCTCGGGGTGCTCGAAGGGGAGGGGCTTCAAGAGCACGCCGTGGACCACGCTGAAGACGGCGACGGTGGCGCCGATGCCGAGGGCCAGCGTGAGCACCGAAGTGAGGGTGAAGGCGGGCGATCGTCCGAGGCTCCGGAGGACGTAACGGAGCTGCTTGGGGAGGAGATCCATGGCGCGTCCCTTGGTCGTCGATCGAGAGCCCGGCCCGAGCGGCCGGTCCTCCAGCCTTACGACGCATCGAGACGGGAAGTTTCAGGCGGGGTGCGCCGATCTAGATCCGCGCCTGGACGGTGTACAGCTTGTGGTAGCGGCCGCCGGCCTCCATCAGCTCGTCGTGGCGGCCTCGCTCGACGACCTGCCCGTTCTCGATGACCAGGATCAGGTCCGCCCGCCGGATGGTGGAGAGTCGGTGGGCGATGACGAAGGTCGTGCGCTCGCGCAGCAGGCCCTGGAGGCTCTGCTGGATGAACGCCTCGCTCTCGGTGTCGAGGCTCGAGGTCGCCTCGTCGAGGATCAGGATGCGCGGCTCGGCGAGGATCGCCCGGGCGATGGTCACCCGCTGGCGCTGGCCGCCCGAGAGCTTGATGCCGCGCTCGCCGATCACCGTCTCGAGCCGCAAGGGGAAGCGGTCCGTGAACTCGGTGACGAAGGCTCGCCGCGCCGCTTCCTCCACCTCCTCGGGCGTCGCGTCGGCGCGGGCGAAGAGGAGGTTCTCCCGGATCGTGCCGTCGAACAGGAAGTCGTCCTGGAGGACCAGGCCGAGCTGGCTGCGATAGCTGGCGAGCTGCACCTCCGCCAGGTCCACGCCGTCGACCCGCACCTGCCCCTCGTCCGGGGTGAGGAACGAGGCGGCCAGGGCGGCGAGGGTCGACTTGCCGGAGCCCGAGCTGCCCACCAGGGCGATCACCGTGCCGGGAGGCGCCTCGAACTCGATGTGGCGGAGCACCGGTTTGTTCGGCTCGTAGGCGAAGGAGACGTCCTCGAAGCGCACGTGCCCCCGGACCGCGGGCATGACCACCGTGCGTCGCGGGTCGTCGTCCTCGCCCGGCTTGCCGAGCAGCTCGGCGGTCCGGTCGAGCCCGGCGAAGGCCTCGGTCATCTGCGTCCCGATGCTGGCGAGCTGCAGGATGGGGGCGACCAGGAAGCCCAGAAACAGGGTGAAGGAGAACAGCTCGCCCACCGTGAGCCGGTTCTGGAGGATCAGGTGGCCGCCGTAGCCCATGATCATGACGCCCGCGAGCCCCATGAAGAAGGTCCCGAGGCTGGTCACCGCCGCCGACGTGGTGAGGGTGGTGCGGACGTTGTCGAAGAGTCGGAGCACGCCGGCCTCGAAGATCTCCCCTTCCTTCTCGATGGCGTGGAAGCCCTTGATGATCCGGATACCGCCCAGCGCCTCGGTCAGGCGGCCGGTGACGTCGGCGCGGATCTTCCCGCGCTCGCGAAAAGCGGGGCGCAGCGTCTGGAAGGCGCGGGTGGAGACCAGGCCGAAGAGCGCCAGCGGGACGATGGTCAGCACCGTCAGGACCGGCTGGAGGTGGATCAGGAAGCCGAGGGCCACCACCGCGGTCAGGAGTCCGCCCACGAGCTGCACGAGGCCGGTGCCCACGAGATTCCGCACCCCCTCGACGTCGTTCATGATGCGCGAGACGAGCTCGCCCGACTTGATGTTCTCGAAGGTCCGCACCGGCAGCCGCAGGACGTGGCGCTGGACCTGGGAGCGGAGCTTCGCGATGAGGAGCTGGGCCTCCACCGAGAGGAGGCGGGTGAGCAGGAACGAGGTGCCCGCCTGCAGGGTCACGGCCACCGCCACGCCGCCCAGGAGCGGCCAGAGAAGGCCCGTCTTGCCGCCGCGCAGCACGCCGTCGATCAGGTACTTGGTCGACGCGGGCAGCACCAGTCCGGCCAGGCGGTTGACCAGGATCAGCAGGAGCCCCAGGAAGACGAGCTTGCGGCGCGGCCAGATGATCTCGCGGAAGGCGCGGCGCAGGCTGGTGACGGTGGGCTTGGGCTTGTCGGCCATGGGGCTCGGGCTCCGGTCGGGTGCGGCGGAGGCAGGCAAGACTAGCAGCCCGTGATGGACCTCTGCACCCCCGGCGGTCTGGTCCGGTCCGATGCGGGGCCGAGGCCTCGATCCCCCGCCGGGACGGGTCGATCAGGCTAGACTCGGCCATGGCCCGCCCATTCAAGAGCCTTTCGGAGAGGGAGATCCTTGCCCTGGCGATCACCGCCGAGGAGGAGGATTCCCGGATCTACGACGATTTCGCCGCCGGCCTGCGCGACCGCTACCCGGCCACCGCCGAGGTCTTCACCCGGATGCGCGACGAGGAGGTGGTGCATCGCCGACGGCTGACCGAGCTCTACCGCGAGCGATTCGGTGACCACATCCCGCTGATGCGGCGCGAGGACGTGAAGGGGTTCGTGCGCCTCAAGCCGCCCTGGATGGTCTGGCCCCGCGGCCTCGACGCCGTGCGTCACCAAGTCGAGGTGATGGAGCTCGAGGCCAAGCGCTTCTACCGGCGTTCCGCCGCCCAGGCCACCGACGCCGGCGTGCGCCAGCTCCTCGACGACCTGGCCGACGAAGAGAGCCGGCACGAGTCCCTGGCCGGCGAGCTCCTCGAGAAGAATCTCACCGCCGCCGCCCGCGAGGAGGAAGAGCGCACGCGCCGGCGCCTCTTCGTGCTCCAAGTGGTGCAGCCCGGACTCGCCGGCCTCATGGACGGCTCGGTCTCGACCTTGGCACCCCTCTTCGCCGCCGCCTTCGCCACCCACGATAGCCACGACGCCTTGCTGGTGGGCCTGGCCGCCTCGGTGGGCGCCGGCATCAGCATGGGCTTCGCCGAGGCCCTGTCCGACGACGGCGCGCTGACCGGCCGCGGGCACCCCTGGATCCGGGGCGTGGTGTGCGGCCTGATGACCACCCTGGGTGGCCTGGGCCACACCCTGCCCTTCCTGCTCTCGGATTTCCGCGCCGCCATGGTCGTCGCGGTGGTGGTGGTGGCGATCGAGCTGATGGCGATCTCCTACATCCGCCACCGCTACATGGACACCCCGTTCCTCTCGGCGGCCTTCCAGGTGGTGGTGGGAGGGGTCCTCGTCTTCCTCACCGGCATCTTCATCGGCAGCTCGTGACCGGGCGGCGGGAGGGGCGCTACCAAAGTCGCTGGACGTTGTAGGCGTCGAAGGCCGCGTCGCGACTCAGAATCGGGAGGTCTTCAAACTGGGCCTGGGCCACGAGGAGGCGGTCGAAAGGATCCCGGTGGTGCCAGGGGAGGGTCTCGACCCGCACGGCATGCTCCACGCGAACGTCGAGGAGCCTCGTCCGGGTGGCGGCGAGCTGCTGCTCCAGAAAGGCTGGAAGCACCGCCGGGAGATCCAGCTTGCCCAAGCTCCGTTTGATCGCCATCTCCCAGACGCTCGCCACGCTCAGGAAGAGGTCGGTCTCCGCGGCCTGGATCCGGTCGCGCGCCTTCGAGCCCAGGCGCGTCGGCTCGCCGCACATCCAGAGAAAGGTGTGCGTGTCGAGGAGGTATAGCTCTTTACCGGTACTCATCAAAGTCCGGAAGGGGCTCGTCGAAGTCTTCGGATATCCACACCCGACCGGTCGCAGTTCCCAGGCGCCGCGGGGGCCGAGCCTCGTCGACCGGGACCAGCTTGACCATCGGCTTGTTCGCCCGCGCGATGATCACCTCGCCGCCCTGGATGGCTTCGTCCACCAGTCGCGAGAGGTGGGTCTTGGCTTGGTGGATGTTGACCACACTCATGCCGTGGAGTATGACTTGGTCATGTGACTTAGTCAAGGTCGACTGGCGAGGGAGCGTCACTCCTCCGGCGGGTGCTCCTCGAGGTACTTCTCCACGCCGGGAAAGGCCAGGGCGCCCTTCTCCGTGTACCAGGTCATGACCTCGACCTTCAGGCGGCCGGCCCGGACCGCGGGATCGGCCTCGGCCAGGCGCCGGGCCTCCTCGACGCCGCCGACGCGGTAGAGGGCGAGGCCGCGCTTGCCCAGGTCGTCCTGGTCGTCGAACGGCCCGGCAACCACAAGGTGGCCCTCCCGGGCCATTCGGCGAAGGTGGGCGAGGTGGGCGGCCTGGATCTCCTGAAGCTTCGCCTCGGGGTACTCGGTGGGCTTGGCCGGACGCTCCAGGAGCACGAGCTGGTAGGTGTCGAACTCCGTGGGGGCGGCCGGCTCGGCCTCGCTGGGTCGGCCGGGTCGCCTGGGAAGGGGCCTCCCCGGAGGCCGGGGCGGGCGGCTCCTGGCCCCGGGAGAGCCCGGCCGCGGCCAGGAAGGTGGCGAGGGCGATCAGGGCGGCGCGAAGCGTCGGGCGCATGGCGGGTTCCTTTCCGGCTGGGCGTTCGATGGAGTGCCGATGGAGGCCGGAGGATACCGCTTTCGCAACCGATCGAACCCGGAGGGTCCGACGATGCGAGCCCTCCCGCTTCCCGGCGATCCGCCTCTCCATCCTGGACGCTCCGGACCCCGCGGAGCCCATCGCCGCCCGGGAGGTGTCGGAAGCGCCTTGCGACCCCGGCAGGGAAACGGCCTGGATCAGGTAGAGCGCCTCCGGTAGTAGAAGTACGCCAGCGCCCCTACCCAGTTCAACAAGACCAGCAGAAGGATCCAGGTGACACGGCTGCGCTCCGGGCAGTTCCGCGCGCAGTCGACCAGGGCGACCAGCCAAAGGGCCAGGCCCGCCAGGACGAGCGCGAGAAGCGCGACCTCCTGGATACTCAGTCCCCACATGGCCAGGTCAGGTCCCACACGAGCGGCCGAGGGCGGCTGCGAGATAGCGCCGGAAGGGCGGTGCGGACCAGTCGGCCGGTCCGGTTTGACTCAAGATGACCTCGCCTCGGCAGCCGAGGATTGAAGTCTCCGGACGGGTCCGAGACCAGATTCCGGCCGGGACCCCGTCATGCGCCAGTGCCACCGGCAGCCCTCGTAGGTCGGGGCGCCGCGCCAGGAATCGCTCGACTGCCTTTGGAGTCTCGTCGGTGACGAGCAGGAATCGGAGATGAAGCTTCCTCGCCTCCGGGCTGGCCGCCAGATTCTTGATGGCGGGCAGCTCCGCGACGCAGGGGCTGCACCACGTCGCCCACAAATTGATGAACAGCGGGTGTCCGGCAAGCTGGCTACCTTCGATCGTTCCATCCTCGAGCGTTTCCAGCCGCCATTGGGACAGGTCGACGACCAGCGGACTGGGTCCGAGTGCTTTGGTGCCGGTACCGCCGGGTGGGATCACGGGAGCATCGAGCAAAGGCCGTGTCTGCGCTTCGAACGCCGCCCACTGTTGGTCGAGATGGCGCTCGACTTGGTGCTTCGCTCGGACGATCCACAGCACCGTGAGCGAGAGGACGAGGAAGACGACAACCATGCAACCGGTGCCGAAGCCGATCCAGAAGTGACGGTCCCTCAATAGTAGGGATAGCTGCATTCGATGCCCGTAACGCCACAAAAGCAGATGTAGTCGCCGATCCCGCAAGCCTTGTCACACGAGAGGAATTGGCAGCAGCCCCAACAGATGCCGTTCGTACAACAGTCGGAAGCGTCCTGCCATGCCTCCGCGCAACATCCGGAGGCTGCGCCTCCCGTTCCGAATCCTCTGCAATGGGAGCCATTACAATCGATCAGGAGTGAAGAGATAGCAGTACGCGGCATCAGAGGCGTTGCCGCACAGCCAGGGTTGCTTCTCGTCAGCTCCGCCCTCCTTCCAGTACCCAACGTGGCATCCAATGCCAGAGCACCGAGGCCGATCTCGCGGGAGTAGCGCCGTGCAATAGCATCGATGCGCGGGTCTCCTTCCCACGATCCTTTCTGAAAATCGTACCTGGACTCCAAGGTTTTCGCCGAGTTGGGGCCCTGTACCTTGAGGGTTCCGTGGACTTGGTCCCAGACAAGAGACAGCACCTGAGCAGAATCCCCCGGGGTGGAGATCTCGACCTGGAGGGCGGCGGGATCGCTGGTGTCCACTTCCACAACAGCCATCAAGTCTCCGTGAGGACCACTGAACTCAACGTGGTTGTGGGGCCCCTCGGACTCGCTCCAGTAGCCTGCCACTCCCAGAGCTGCCATCTCTTTGGTCGCCTCATGGTATTCGGCGGCGACTACGAGCGAAGCGTCGCCCAAGGCTGCCAGGATAACTAGAACCGCCAGGACCGCCTTCCTCATTTCGATACCTCCTCTCAAGGCTTACGTATTCTCTTATTTTTCTAGCAGCTCTACTGCGCGCTGTCAACATCTGTCGGCTGCAATTTCTGGATTTCGGTCGGATGATTGGCGAGAGGGCCCCCGCGCGACTCTCGCCTTAGAAGATCCCCGTGCAGGGCGTTCTACAACACACCCCGGCGAAGGGGCGTCGGGCTGCTCGTCACCCCCTTCCACCGGGCTTCTTCCCCAGCAGCCCGCCGCCTGCCCCGGAGGCATTCGAGGAACTCGACGCGGCGCCCGCCCGCAGGGAGGCGCATCTCCCGCGCCTCGTAGCGGCTCGGATAGCGGCGGGAGCCCGCGACATGTGGAACGCGCCCAAGGAGATCTCGGCTCCCGCACCCTTCCCGTCCGGCCACTTCTCGCATCAAAAAGAGAACGCGCGATCCGGCGGCGAGTGCCGCCGCTCCGAAGACTTCCCGGCACAAAACATTAATGGAAGCACTGCAATGCTGGGGAACTTGCCGCTACCCCCCCCGGGCGGGCAGCCGGAGGAGCTCAGAAGAGCCCGGGTTCGGTGCCCCCGTCGCCCTCGTCCTCGACGGAGTCGTCGCTCCGGCCCTCGGCCGGATCTTCGGCGGGGGCGGGCAGGTAGACCCAGCGGCCCAGGCCGCGCAGGTACTGGACCTCCGCCGGGCTCTGGCGGCGCAGGTTGCGGAACTGGTTGATCTTCGAGTCCAGGTCGTCGATGAAGTGGAGCACCAGGGCCTCGAGGGTCATGGGCTCGACCGGGGCGCCGTACTCGCGGCGACCCTGGTGGGAGAGGACCAGGTGCTCGAGGTGGAGGGCGGTCTCCCGGGGGAAGTCGGGGATCGCGGCGATGCGCTCACGCACCAGGTCGCGGCCCATCACCACGTGGCCCACCAGGTGGCCGGCGAGGGTGTAGTCGTTGGCCGGCATGGCGCCGAGCTCGAAGACCTTTCCCAGGTCGTGGAAGAGGACGCCCACGAGGAGCAGGTCGCGGTCGACTTCCGGGTAGTGGGCGGCCACCGGGATGGCCAGCTCGGCCATGGAGAGGGTGTGCTCGAGCAGGCCCCCCAGGTAGGCGTGGTGCATCGCCTTGGCAGCCGGGTGCTCGCGCAGGGCGGCGCCGTGGATCGCCAGGGTCTCCTCCGCCAGGCGCGCCAGGAGCGGGTCGGCGATCTGGTCGGGGAAGATGGCGGTGAGGCGCTCCCAGAGGTCGTCGATGTCCTCGGGGGTGGACGGAATCAGCCGCGTCTCGTCGAAGCCGAACTGCCGGTCCTGGTCGGTGACCGCCCGGCACTCCTCGATGGCGATCTGGAGCTGGTCCTTGTAGCTCTTGACCAGGCCGCGGAAGGCCACGAAGCCGTGGGCCTCGTAGTCGCCGTGGAGCGCCGGCGTGTCCGACCAGACCTTGGCCGAGAGGCTCCCGGAGGCGTCGGCCAGGACCATGTCCAGATAGTCCTTGCCGTTCCTGTCCTGGCGTAGCTCCTTCTTGGCGAGGAGGGCGAAGCCCTGCACCTGGTCGCCCGACTCCCACGTTGCGATTGGCTCGTTGACCCGTCTCGGCATGGCGCTGATGGTACTAGAGAAGATCCGCCTCGGCCTGTCGAGGCCTCTTGAGGGTCCTGGGCCTTCTGAGTCGCAGGGGTCCCCCCGCCCTCGGCGAGCGGTCGAGCCTACGTTGCCCGGGACGGTGCCGGGCTGGCGTGGCACCCGGCTTGCGTTCACAATGGCCTCCCCATGAGCCTTCCTGCGCGCACCGCCGTCGCCGCCCTCATCCTCCTCGCGCTCGGCGCGCCCCGGCTCGCCCGGCTCGACGCCCTGTCCGATCCCCAGGCCGGGCCGGAGACCGATCCGGCGGCCGAGCAGGCCGCACTCTGGCCCGCCGACCAGCGCGCCTTCGCCCTCGACGGCCCCGCCTGGCTCCTGGCCCCGGACGAGCGGGCCTCCCTCGCCGCCATGGACGAGGCCTCCCGCGGCGCCTTCATCCAGTCATTCCTGTCGGCCGCCTCGGTGCCGGGGATCCGCGCCGAGCAGCTCGCCCAGGCGATCGAGCGGCGCCGCGCCCTGATGCGCTCGGAGTTCCTGTCGCCGCTCGACGTGCGGGCGCGCCTCCTCTTCCTGCGCGGCACGCCCACCGAGCGGGAGATCGTCGACTGCGGCGAGACCTTCGAGCCCCTGGAGATCTGGTCGTGGGACCTGCCGGAGACCAAGCCCAAGGAGCGCGACGAGGTCGTGGTCTACAAGCCGGGCGCCGGCAGCCCCTGGAAGCTCTGGACCCCGTACGACGGCAAGGAGGCGCTCTACATCCCGGAGATGGAGTACTACCTGCAGCAGTGGGAGGAGGGCAACGGCCGGAACTTTAACGCCAAGCGCTTCGACCTCCAGGCGTGCAAGGAGGCCAAGGACGTGGACCGGGCGACCGGCATCGAGGGCCTCCACAAGTACCACCGCGACCGGCCGGACGCCGAGCACTACAGGAGCTTCCTGGCTCCGCCCGCCGACCTGGCGGCGTGGGTCCAGGGCGTGCTTTCCGGCCCCGCTTCCGAGCGGCCGCCGGCCCTTGCGACCGGCCCCGTGCGGGTGGTCTTCCCTGGACGCCACGGCCAGCGCCTGGTGACGCGCTTCAGCGTGCTCCTCCCCGCGGCCTCGTCCCTCGAGACGGCGCCCTCGGACAAGGGCGACGGCACCCGGGAGCTGCGCTTGGTGGTCGAAGGGGTGGTCGAGCAGGGCGCGGCGGTGTTCGACGAGCTGCGGGTGCGCTTCGTCCTGCCGCCGCCGGCCGAGGGCAAGCCGGTGGCCCTCGTCTTCACCCAGTTCCTGCGCCCCGAGCAGACTTACCTGGCCCGCTTCCGGGTGACGGACGAGGTGGGCCATCGCTCCGCCTACGAGGTGATCGGGTTCCGGGTGCCGTCCACACCCCAGGAGGTGGAGGAGCCTCCGGTGCCGGAGGAGGCGGTGGCCGCCCTGGGCCAGAAGCTGGCCCTCCAGCAGATCGCCGGCAAGGACAGCCTCCTCCTGGTGCCGCCGGCCACCGACGTGGTGCTCAACACCTGGCGTGCCGAGGCCGTGGTCACCGGCCAGCGGATCGCCAAGGTGGTCTTCTCGGTGGACGGAGAGCCCCAGCTCACCGACAACCGGGCGCCCTACTCGGCGGAGCTCCGCCTCGCCCGGTTCCCCACCGAGCAGGTGGTCCGGGCCGAGGGGCTCGACGCCTCCGGCAAGCAGGTGGCCGCCGACGAGGTGGTTCTCAACCAGCCCCGAGGGGCGCTGGCGGTGCGCATCACCGATCCGCCCACCGGCGCCGCCCTCCACGGCGACGTGAACGTGAAGGCCCAGGTGGTGGTGCCCGAGGGCCGGCGGGTCGAATCCGTGCTCTTCCAGGTGGGCGGCGACCAGGTGGCCCGCCTCGTCCATCCGCCGTGGCACGCGCGGGTCCACGTTCCCGAGGCCGGTGGCCTCTCCTACCTCTCGGTCAAGGCCATCCTCGACGACGGCCACAGCGCCGAGGACGTGCGCCTGCTCAACGCGCCGGACTTCGTCGAGCAGGTCGACGTGAACCTGGTGGAGCTGTACGCCGCAGTCACCGACCGCGCCGGCCATCCGGTGAAGGGCCTCACGGCGGAAGACTTCGAGGTCTCCATGGAGGGCCGCCCGGTCACCATCGGCCGTTTCGAGGCGGTGGAGAACCTCCCCCTGACGGTGGGGATCACCATCGACACCTCGGGCTCCATGGCCTCGTCCCTGGTCGAGGCGCAGAAGGCCGCCCGGGACTTCCTCTACCACGTCCTGGGGCCCAAAGACCACGCCTTCGCGGTGGGCTTCGCCGACGAGCCCATCCTGCTGATCCCGCCGACCACCGACATCGACGCGGTCGCCGACTCCCTCTCGCAGCTCCGCGCCGTGGGCTGGACCGCCCTCCACGACGCGGTGGTGACCAGCCTCTACTACTTCCGCGGCTTCCCCGGCCAGCGCGCCCTCGTCCTGCTCTCCGACGGCGACGACACCAAGAGCGCCTACGCGTATCGGGACGTCCTCGAGTACGCCCGCCGCAGCGGCGTCGCCATCTACACCGTCGGCCTGGGCGTGACCACCATGGACGTGACCGCCAAGAAGAAGCTCCGCGAGCTCGCTTCCGAGACCGGCGGCCGCTCCTTCTTCATCGAGCACGCCGAGGAGCTCTCGGGCGTCTATCGCGAGATCGAGGAGGAGCTGCGCAGCCGCTACATGCTGGCCTTCGCCCCGCCCGAGGGACTCGGCTCCGGCTACCACCCGGTTCAGGTCAAGGTGAAGCGCCGGGGCCTCGCCGTGCGGTCCGCCCGCGGCGTATACCAGTAGGGCCACCAGATCGCCCCCACCCGGGCTGGCCCGCGCTGAAGGATTGCGATGGCCAGGAATCGCTGGGGTGGGGGGGGCGGTTGAAACAAGCGCTGGAGCTCCTGCGTGACGAACCCTGGAGACCCGAGTCGATGATCGAGACGCAACGCAAGCTCCTTGGGATCGTTCCGGTGGTGGCTCTGGCCGGCCTCGTGGCGGTGGTGGCTGCGGGCGCGGCCCCGGCGCCACCGGCCCGCCCGGCTGCCATGGCAGCGGTCCCCGGCGCCCGCACCTTCGAGTTTCCGAGCCTCAACCGCACCTACCAGATGGACGACTCGGAGATGGCGCCGGTCCAGCAGGGCCCCATCACCATCCGCCTCTCGTCGCCGTCGAACGCCCTGGTGATCCGCAAGCACTCCGTGGCTCTCCAGCCTCTGGGCGACGGCAGCTACAGGGCCTCGGTCGGTCTCGACTTCCTGGGCAAGGGCGACCTGGTGGCCGACTTCGAGACCGCCAACGGCAGCTCCTCCGAGATGAAGGACCTGGTGGTGGTGCCGCCCCAGAAGCTCCACATCGACGGTCGGGTGCGCTTCGCCCGGGTCGCGGACGGCTGGGACGTGACCGCCCTCGCCCTGCCCGAGCAGGTGGAGATCGACATCCGGAGCCGCCTCGCCAACAGCCTGGTCACGCTCTGCTCCCAGATGGCGGTCTTCCTGGGCCTCGACTGCAGCGGTCTGGACCAGTCGCTCTCGCGGGTCGCCGTGCCGCTACCGCCGCCGGGATCGGTCTTCCACCTTCCGGCCGCCGACCTGACGAGCGCGGAGGCGGCCCGTCTCGACGCTTACCTCGGCTTCGGCCAAGCCGCGGCGTCCGCCCCCGCCCGGCCGGGAATTCCCTAAACACCTCGCGTCGTTGTCGATAGCGGCTCCGCCCCGCGAGCCGCTCCCGAACCAGGTACTTCGGTGCTGAAGTGCCCAACCGGAGGACGACCCCGACCATGAGTGCGCGCCGTACCCTGAACCGCCTGTTCTACTTCACGACCGAGGACGAGAGCATCCTGGCCGAGAGCTTCCCGCGCATCGAGGAGGCCGTTTTCGCCGTGACCTACAAGGTCAAGGGCACCGACGACGTCTTCATCACCACCGAGGAGACCCGCGAGGCGATGGAGCGCCACGACATCGCCCACAATGTCCTGGCCGACGAGGACGCGTCCCGCATCTCGCTCTTCCACTCGCCTCTGTCGAAGGAGGAGCTGAGCGACTTCGAGGACGCGCTCAAGGCCCTCACCCTCGCCAACAAGGCGATCGGCATGGCCTGCGTGGGGGTCAACGGCGAGGGCAACCTCGGCTTCGACCTCTCCGAGGGCACCCACCAGTTCACCTACTTCACCGCGCCGGCGGGCCACACCTTCATCTGGCGCCTGTTCACCAGCCGCGACGAGGCCCACAACTTCATGGCCAAGCTGACCATGAACGACAAGCGGGCCCTGGAGTGGGTCGAGGGCATGCCGCTGGACACCTCCGCGGATCTGAAGGGGTATCACTGAGGGGGAGGCTTCGCCGGAGGGGGGCTGCGAGGGTTCGCCGGGTCAGTCGTCGGATAGATCGCTCCCCCCGCCCCCGCCCATCAACTCGTGGCAACCCACCGGCCCGGGCCTCGACCGGCGCAGAGACCCTCCGGATCACCCCCCTCACCCTCGTTCCCTCTCCCGGTCGAAGCTCTGCCCTGAGCCTCGAGGTCTCTCCCTCCCTCCGGCACCGCGCCTGGGGCGTGGTCGGGAGAGGGACGCCGATCCGTCAGCCTTGTCCCCTCATCCTCGATCTCTCCGGCACCTTCGCGGGGGGGCGGGGATTCGCCGCCCGCGGGTGAGAGCTCCTTCGATTCGGTGGGGAGGTCGGCTCGCGCGTCTTCGTCTGGTGGTAGGGTTGCGTCGTAGCCTTCATGCTGCTGTAGCATGACACCACTTCCCTGGAACTAGAGCGCTGACGTGGCCCTCACCCGAGACCGGTCTCATTCCGCTCACCTGGCAGGCGGCGTCCGTCTCTTCCTAGTCCTCCTTGGCCTGGCGGTCCCGGCCGCCGCGGCGGACTGGACCGGCCTCGGCCCGCCGGGCGGAACCGTGACGGCGCTGGCCGAGGCCCCGGCGCCCTCCACCACGATCTACGCGGGGCTGACCGACGCCGGGGTCTTCCGGAGCACCGACGACGGTCGCACCTGGCAGCCGGCCCGAAGCGGGATCTTCGCCCGCGAGATCTACGTCCTGACGGTGGATCCCCAGACGCCGTCGACCGTCCTCGCCGGGACCGAGCGGGGGATCTACCGGACCACCGACGGCGGAGCCACCTGGACCCACGAGGCCGCGGGCCTGCCCCCGACTCCTGTCCCGGAGTCCGGCGCCACGGTCGCCGCCCTCGC
The DNA here is from genome assembly GCA_963739795.1 of uncultured Acidobacteriota bacterium. Taxonomy (GTDB): domain Bacteria; phylum Acidobacteriota; class Thermoanaerobaculia; order Multivoradales; family DATKCC01; genus CAVUBL01. The sequence continues at coordinate 553,725 of CAVUBL010000011.1, forward strand.
CTTCCGTCCCGACGCTCCGCAGGTGGTTTACGCGGGCATCGGCGACTCGGTCTGGACGAGCGCCGACGGCGGCGAGAGCTGGGCCCCCGCCGCGAGCTCGCCGAAGGGCGTCGTCACCGACCTGGTGATCGACCCCTCGGCACCGGGCGCGCTGCTGGCGGCCACCAGCCAGGGCCTGTTCCGCAGCGACGACGATGCCCGGAGCTGGCAGAGCCTCGCGGTGGGCGCCGATCCCGATCTCGGCCTGAGCCGCTACGCCTCGGACCTGGCCTTCGATCCCACCGCACCCGGAACGCTCTACGCCGCCCTCGTGGGCGCCTCGCCGAACGTTGTGAAGAGCCTCGACGGCGGTGCGACGTGGCAGGCCGTAGGCAGCGGGCTTCCGTCGGGCACCGAGGCCCGATCGGCCGGCTGGGTCCTGGCCGTCGACCCCGTCCAGCCGGACACCGTCCTCGTGGCGACGGAGCTGGGTCTCTACCGGAGCGAGCGCGGAGGCGGCAGCCGGACCTGGATCCCCGTCTTCCGGCCCCCGCACGGGTCCTCCGGAGCCCGGTACCGGCTGCTCACCGTGCTCGCGACGCGCTCGGGCGCCGTCCTCATGGGCCTTCGGGGTCCGGATGGGGAATCGTTCGGGCTGGGCGTCACGCGCAGCCCGGATGGCCGCACCGGCTGGACCACGATCCGCGCCGGCCTCGCCGCCGCCGTCGAGAAGTTGGTGCCGGACCCGCGGGGTGGCGGCGTCCTCTACGCTGTGCGCTTCGACGGCGCGGTCGTCCGGTCGGAGAACGGGGGCACGAGCTGGGCCGAGGCCGACGCCGGGCTCGATGGCGAGGCGGTCGTGGATCTGGCGGTCGATCCCACGGCACCGGACGTCCTCTACGCGAGCACCACCGGGCCGGAGGGCTTCTTCCGGTCGAGCGACCGGGGGCGGAGCTGGCAGGGGGTGGGCGGCGGCGAGGTCTGCTGCGAGATGCGGCTCGGCGCGATCCCACCGGCCTCCGAGGGAGGCTCGACGTTCCTGCTGGCGGTCGCCCGCGACGGCCGGGTCCTCCGCAGCCTCGACCGCGGGGCGAGCTTCGAGCTCGTCGGCCACGTGGTGCCGGGCACGTTCTGGATCCTGGGCAAGAGCTTCCAGTACGGCATCGAGGCCTCCTCGCCCTCGGCCGTCTATCTATGGACGCTCCTCGTGACGGCGCTGTGCGACCCGGGCCCCGTCTGCTTCGACTCGGCGCTCTACCGGAGCCTGGACCAGGGGGCGAGCTGGCAGAAGCTCACCCTTTCGGGAATCGCCCCGCCGATGACCTTCCTCGGCTTCCTGGGTCCGTTGCGGATCGACCCGGAGGACCCTTCGACCTTCTACCTGGTCGCCGGGGGCACTCTCTACCGGAGCCGCGATCAGGGGGCGAGCTGGAGCGAGGTCGCTCCGCTTCCCCCCATCGCCCCGCCGCCCTCGGTGGCCTTCTTCGACTACGAGCCGGACCTGGTCCTCGATCCCGAGCGGCCCGGGGTGCTCTACCTGTCGACGTATCGCCAGGGCGCTCTGACCAGCCTCGACGGCGGCGCCACCTGGAGCGCCCTCGGCTCGGGTCTCGCGGCGCCCCACCTGGGGGCTCTCGTGGTGGTGGGCACCGGCGAGAACGAGACTCTCTTGGCCGCGTCCGACGGCGGCGCCTGGGCGCTGCCGGTGGGACAGGCCCTCGCCCCGCCGGCCCCGCCCGCGTCCGCTCCCTCCACGTCGCCCGACCTCCCCGGCTTCCGGGTCTGGGTGCGGATTACCGACGGCGACGGAGTTGCCTCGCCGGTCCGCGAGGAACCGGTCTGTATCCCCGAGACCTTGTGCGTGAGCGGCGCCGTCCCCGGCCGCTCCGAGGTCTTCGTACGGGTCGTCGGGCCGAAGCCCAACGGCCGCCTCTGGCCGACCCTGGTGAAATTCACCACCTCGCAGGTGGAGGTCTGGATCGAGCAGATCGCAAGCGGCGAGCTGAGGTACTACGACCTGCCCGGCGCCCGCCCCGGCGTCGACGAGCTGCCGGGCCTCTTCGACCGCAACGGCTTCGTGCCCTGAGGCCGGCCGGGGCGGGTACACTTCCCGGCGGGATGAACCTTCCGTTTGCCGAGGAGACCTACGCGGTCTCGGACCTCTGCGAGGAGCTCAAGACCTTCTTGACGAGCGCCTTCGGCTCGGTGTGGGTGGCCGGCGAGGTTCAGCGGGTCAAGGAAAGCCAGCGCGGCCACCTCTACTTCGAGCTGGTGGAGAAGGGCGAGGGCGACGCCATCGTCGCCAAGCTCGACTGCGTCGTCTGGCGCACCGACCACCAGCGGGTCCGGCGCCTCCTCACCGAGTCCGGCCAGGCGATCGCCGAGGGCCTGACCATGCGCTGCCGGGGTGGCGTGGACTTCTATCCGCCGGGCGGCCGGCTCCAGCTCATCGTCCGGGAGGTCGACCCGCTGTTCACCGCCGGCCTCCTCGCCCAGAGGCGCCAGGAGACCCTGGAAGCCCTGGCGCAGGCGGGCCTGATGGAGCGCAACAAGGCCTTCGCCCTCCCCGAGCTCCCCCTGGCGATCGCCCTGGTCACCTCCCACGGCAGCGCCGCCTACCACGACTTCCTGTCCACCCTCGGCGAGAGCGGCTACGGCTTCCGGGTGACCTTCGTCCACGCCTCGGTCCAGGGCAAGGACGCCGAGCGCGAGCTGGTCTCGGCCCTCGCCGCCCTCCACGGTGCCGCCATCGACTGCGCGGTCCTCATCCGCGGCGGCGGCTCGCGCACGGATCTCGCGGTCTTCGACAGCCGTCCGGTGGCCGAGGCGGTGGCCACGGCGCCCTTCCCGGTGCTCACCGGCCTGGGCCACGAGATCGACCAGGCGATCGCCGACATGGTGGCCCACACCGCGCTCAAGACCCCCACCAAGGCGGCCGAGTTCCTCATCGAGCGGGTGGCGCGGGCCGACCAGCGCCTGGGGCTCGTGGCCCGGGACCTGCGGCGCGAGTCTCTGGAGCGGCTGCGCCGGGGGCGCGAGGCCCTGGGGAGCGCCGAGCGGGGAGTGGCCCTGGCCCGAACCCGCCTGGCGGCGGCCGGGGCTCGCCTGGGCGAGATCTCCCGGGCCCTGGGGCGCACCGGGCGGCTCCGCCTGCGCGGCGCGCGGGGCGACGTCGCCGGCCTCGCCGCACGCCTCGCGGCGGTCGCGCCGCGCCTTCTCGAACGCCGCCGGGGCGAGCCCGACCTCGCGGCCCGGCGGCTGGTGGCGGCGGCCCGGAGCCGGCTGCGGGAGGTCGAGGTGGGCCTCTCGGGGCTGGAGCGCCTGACCCACGACCTCGCGCCCCAGCGGACCCTCGAGCGGGGCTTCAGCATCACCCGTGGGCCCTCCGGCCGCGCCTTGCGCCGGGCCAGGGAGGTGGCCCTGGGCGAGGAGATCACCACGCGGCTCGCCGGCGGCACGCTCGCGAGCCGGGTCACCCGAACCGAACGGATCGAATCGGCCGAAGCAGCCGAACCGACCGGAGCAGCGGAGGAAGCATGAGCGGGACGACGACGAAGAAGAAGGAGAAGGCCGACGCACCGGACGAGCTGGCCTTCGGCCAAGCCCTGGAGGAGCTCGAGGAGATTCTGCGACGGGTCGAGGGCGAGGAGATCGACGTCGACTCCCTCGCCGAGGAGCTACGCCGGGCGGCCCAGCTCCTGGAGGTCTGCCGGGGGAAGATCCGCCGGGCCGAGGTGGAGGTGACCCAGATCGTCCAGAGCCTGGAGGAACCGGAGCCCGAGGCGCCGGAGCCCGACTGACCGGCGCCGCCGACGCCTCGGCCGGTCTCGGCTCTCCTACTCGAACGCCTTCTCGAGCTCGTCGAGCACCTGGCGCTCGGCCTGGGAGACCGAGCCGACCCCGAAGAACCCGCCGGCGCTCTCGGCCACCCGGCGGGCCCGCGAGAGCAGGTCTTCGCCCAGCTTGCGGCGCCCGGCCTCGTCGAGGCCGCCGGTGAGGGCCCCCACGTAAGCCTTCCAGGTTTCCATCAGCTCCGGTCCCGGCCGCTTGCTGAGCCAGCCCTCGAGGAGCTCGGCGGCCGGCGACCCCGGGGCGACCCCGACCGCCTCGGCGGCCTCGGAGACCGCCGCGCGCTCCGGTGTCTCGACCGAGCGGTCGGCCCACGCCACGGCCACCAGAGGGGCCAGGGTCAGGGCGGCCAGGGTCTCGGGTCCGATCTCCAAGGCGAGGAGCCGGTCGAGCGTCGCCGGGTCCGAGATCCCGGAGGCCTCGGCGAGGGCGTCGCGCCGCTCGGTCTCCGCCGCCTGGCGGCGGAACTTCTCCACCAGCTCCCGCTCTTGGCGGGCGAAGAACGCCTCCTCGAGCGCCTTTCTGCGATCCCCCAGGATCCGGGGGTCCTTCGTGCCGTCGGTGGTCATGGTCGCGCTCGCCTTCCTCCAGAGAAGCTCCGCCTCGAAGCGGGAGGCGTCTGAAGCTTCCACGCCTTCTTGATTCGCAGGTCCCCCGCCCACTTCAAGCGGTGGGGCTGCGCTCGACGGATCGGCTTCCCCAGAACGTTGGATTTATCGGATCGCCCCCCTCACCCTTCCATCTCGATCCCTCTCCCGCCCCTGCCCGGTTCCCGGGCACTCAACGGTTGCCGGGTTTCAGGTGGCCGGATTGTACCCGCTGGAGAGGACCGCTGTCCCCTTCCGCCGGGCGGACCGAGGGCGCGGGGGCCGTGATAGCGTCCTACGTCGTCCCTTTCCCGAAGGAGGTCCAGATGAGCAACGGCGAATATCCCACCACTCCACCCCCACCGCCCCCCGCGGGCACGCCCCAGGGCTACGCACCGCCACCCCCGGCAGCCCCGAAGAAGTCGGGCCTGCCGGCGCTGGCCTGGATCGGCATCGGCTGCGGTGCCATTGTCCTGATCGGCGTGATCGCCTTCTCCCTGCTGGTGGGATGGGGAGTCCACAAGGCCAAGGGCTTCGCCGAGAAGGCGGACAAGGATCCCTCCTACGCCGCCATGAAGGTCGCCGAGATCGCCATCAAGGCCAACCCGGACTACGAGCTGGTCTCCGCGGACGAGGACGCCCACACCTTCACCGTGCGCGAGACGAAGACCGGCAAGGAGACCACCATCGACCTCGCCGACATCCAGAACGGTAAGCTCGGCATCAAGTCGGGCGACCAGGAGATGACCGTCGGCGCCGAGAGCGACGACAACGGCGGTGGCGCCCTGACCGTGCGCGACAAGGACGGCAAGACCCGGTTCCGGATGGGCACCGGGGGCGGTGAGGACATCCCCGGATGGGTGCCGCGCTACGAGGGAGCCAAGATCGCCGGTACCGGCGTCTCGAACACCGATGAAGGGACCAGCGGCGGCTTCACCTTCACGACCGACGACGCCCTGGACGACGTGGTCTCCTTCTACAAGAAGGCCCTCGCCGACGCCGGGATGAAGATCACCGGCAACAACACCTTCTCGAACGAGGGCAGCCGCGGCGCCACCCTTACCGCCGGCGAAGAGTCGGCGGGGCGCACGGTGCAGGTGTTCATCGGTTCGACGCCGGGAAAGGGCACCCAGGGCACCGTGACCTTCGCGGAGAAGAAGACCCAGTAGGGGCGAGGCCGCCCAGTACCCGCGGATCAGGCGCCCGCGGATCAGGCGCCGAGCTCGGCCCGCAGCCGGGCGACCTCGGCCTCGCCGCCGATCACCGTCAGCCGGTCCCCCTCCTCGAGGACCGTGCTGCCGCGCGGCACGAGGAGCCGCCCGCCGCGGCGTACCAGGGCGATGAGCACGCCCTCGGGCAGGTCGAGCTCCCGGAGAGCCCGGCCGACCAGGTCCGCTCCGGGGCCGCCCCGGGTCAGCCTGAGCTTGAAGTAGCGCTCCTCGGCGAGGAGGGTCTCCTTGAGCACCTGCTGGTTGCGCGCCCCGAGCCAGGCGACCATGAAGCTTTCGTCGTCCACCCGCTCGGCGATCTGGGCGAGGATCCGGAGGTGCTGCTTGGGGTCCTCTTCCGGGCTCACCAGGAAGAACAGGGCGTGGCTCGGCTCGTCGGGGGCGTGGACCCCGTGGACGTCGGCGACGTCCACGCGGATCCCCACGGCCGAGCGCACCATCACCATGTGCGGCCGGTCGATCCCGAACAGGCGCAGGTGGGGGAGCGAGACCCCCCGCGCCACCGGGGTCACGCCGATCCGGGTGCCCTCGAGGAAGCCCTTCACCAGCTCCTCGCGGGTCGCCGGCAGCTCCGCGGCGAGAATCTCCGAGACCCTGTCGGCGAGGTCCTCGAAGCGCACCGGCTCCTCGGCCTCGACCACCGAAGCCGCGGCCACCACCTCGTCGAAGGGGTCCTCCTCGCGCAGCCCCTTCTCCCGCAGGATGAGGCGCAGCTCCGGGTCGAGACCGGCGTCGAGCCCCTTCTCGCCCAGGCGCGTGAAGACGTGGAAGAGGGCGCCGCTCCGCGCCACGCGGCGCCGGCCGTAGCCCACGTAGAGCAGCGCACCGGCGGCCACGAAGCCGAACGAGACAGCGATGGTCAGCCCGCCCATCTCGGAGATCAGCCAGAGCGGCGTAGCGATCCCCACGATCTGCATCCATGGGTAGAGGGGCGAGCGGTAGCCCGGGTCGTAGGACTCGATCCGGCTCTCCCGCATGACGATCACCGCCAGGCAGATGAGGGCGAACATCAGGAGCTGGAAGGCGCTCGCCAGCTTGGCGATCTTCGTCGGGTCGAGGAGCACCAGGATCGCCACGATCGCCGCCACCGTGGTGACGATCGCCACCGCCGGCGTGGCCCCGAAGGCGAGGCGCCGGAAGAGCCGGGGGAGCAGGTGGTCGCGGCTCATGGCGAGGGGATAGCGCGAGGCCGAGAGAGTGCCGGCGTTGGCCACCGAGGTGAAGGCGAGCAGCGCCGCCACTGACACGGCGATGACCCCCGCCCGGCCCACCATCCGGCCGGCCGCCGTGGCCACCGGCGTCAGGTCCCCGGCGAGCTCGCTCATGGGGACCACGCCCACCATCACGGCCGTTCCCAGGCCGTAGACCACGATCGCCGTGCCCAGGGCCAGAAAGATCCCCAGCGGCAGGTTGCGCTCCGGGTCGCGCACCTCCTCCGAGAGGCTTGCGATGTGGGTCACCCCGACATAGCTGATGTAGACGAGGCCCGCGGTGCCCGCGATCGCCCCCGCCCCGGCGTCGAAGAACCCGGCGAAGTGCTCTGGGTGGATCTCCGTCAGCCCGTCGCCCACGAAGAGGACGAGGATCGCCATCAGGCCCAGGACCAGGAAGGACTGGAGCCGGCCGCTCTTCTTGGCGCCGAACAGGTTGAGCACGCCCAGGGCCACGGCGACCGCCACCGCCACTCCGGTGATGGGCAGGTCGGCCACGAAAAGGCCCACGTAGGCCCCCATGCCCACCAGGGCGAAGGCCACCTTGAGCATCAGGGCGAGCCAGGTGCCGAGGCCGCCGATGGTCCCCACCATGGGCCCCAGGCTGCGGTCGAGGAAGTAGTAGATGCCTCCCGCGCGAGGCATGGCCGTGCCCAGCTCGGCGACGCTGAACATGGCCGGCACGAGCGGCACGGCCGCCAGCAGGTAGGCGGCGACCAGCCCCGGGCCCGCCTGCTCCGCCGCCAGGCCCGGAAGCAGGAAGAAGCCGGCCGACAGGGTCGTTCCCGTGGCGACGGCGTAGACGTCGAACAGGCCGAGATCCTTCTTGAGACGGCGCGACTTGGAGATCTGGACCACCGGTCCCCCCTGTCGATGAAGCGCACACCCTATCACTGGAAACCGGCCCTCCGGCCCGGCGGTGGCGACCCTTCGGTATAGTCGAGCGGTCCCGTTTTCCGTTCCCTGCCCCGTCCGTCCAGGAAAGGTGGCCGATGCCCGTGAGGCTGACCGTTCGTCGACTCTCGTCCGCCCTCCCGATCCTCGTCCTTCTGATCGGCCCGGTCGCCCAAGCGGCTCAGACCGTCCAGAGCGATCAGCCCGCGGGCTCGGCCGCAGTCCCGGCCCCGGGCTCGTTCCTGGACCCGGTCCGGGCCCCTGCGCCGACCCCCTCGCCGCGCAACGCCAGCTACACGATCCGGGCCCGCCTCGACCCGGCGACCCGGCGCGTCACCGGCACCGAGGTCGCGACCTGGCGCAACATCCAGGACGCCCCCGCCGGCGAGCTCTGGTTCCACCTCTACTGGAACGCCTTCCGCAACAGCCACTCGACCTGGCTCCGGGAGCGGCGCCTCGCCCGCGGTCTCGGCGACCTTCAGGAAGGGGACTGGGGCTGGATCGAGGTGGACTCGATCCGCCTCCTCGGGCCGGGCGGTGCCGCGGGGGCTGACCTCACCCAGGCGGCCCGCTTCGCCGCCCCCGACGACGGCAACCGGGAGGACCGGACGGTGATGGTGGTGCCCCTGCCCGAGGCGGTGCCCTCCGGCGCCGCGGTCCGCGTGGCGATTGCCTGGCACGCCAAGGTCCCCCGCACCTTCGCCCGCACCGGCTTCCGGGGGAACTTCTACCTGATCGCCCAGTGGTTCCCGAAGCTCGGCGTCTTCCAGGGCGCGCGCGGCTGGAACTGCCACCAGTTCCACGCCAACACCGAGTTCTTCTCCGACTACGGGGTCTACGATGTCTCCCTGACCCTGCCCGAGCGCTTCGTGGTGGGGGCGACCGGCCTCGAGACGGGGGCGACGCCGGCCTCCGGCGGCGCCGTGACCCACCGCTTCGTCCAGGCGGACGTCCACGACTTCACCTGGACGGCGAGCCCGGACTTCCGGGTGGCGACCGACCGCTTCCGGGCTCCGGGCCTTCCGCCGGTCGACCTGCGCCTCCTCTACCAGCCGGAGCACGAAGGGCAGGTGGCCCGCCACTTCGCGGCCACCAAGGCGTGCTTGAGGGACTACGGCACCTGGTACGGGCCGTACCCCTACTCGCACCTGACCATCGTCGACCCGGCGTGGGAGAGCGGCGCCGGTGGTATGGAGTACCCGACCCTCTTCACCGCCGGCACGCGCCTGCTGGCCCCGCCGGCCGGCGGCTCGCCCGAGGGGGTGACGATCCACGAGTGCGGGCACCAGTTCTGGTACGCCCTGGTGGGGGACAACGAGTTCGAGAACGGCTGGATCGACGAGGGCCTCAACACCTTCTCGACCGCCCGCGTCTATCAGAAGGAGTACGGCGAGGAGGCCCTCGAGGAGCACTACCTGCGGCCGCCGGGCACCTCCTGGCGTGGCTTTCTGCCCGTGGTCTTTCCGGGCATCCGGAGCTCGCGGGCGGTCGGAGGCGACCGGCTGAACCGCTACCGCCGCGACGCCACCAGCGACGTGCCGGCCACCCCGACCTACCTCTACTACCCCAAGACCCACGCCAGCATCACCTACGCCAAGACCGCCCTCTGGCTCCACACCCTGGAGCGCTACGTGGGGTGGGGGACGCTCCAGGAGATCCTCTCGAGCTTCTTCCACCGCTACGAATTCGCCCATCCGACGCCCCAGGGCTTCTTCGACGTCGCGGACCGTGTGGCCCAGGAGCGCCGGGGGATCGACCTCCGGCCATTCTTCGACCAGGTCTTCCGCGACGACGTGACCTTCGACTACGCGATCGACCGGGCCGCGAGCTACCGGGCGGCGCCGGAGGGGATGGTCGAGGAGGGCGGCGAGCTGGTCTACAAGGGCGGTGGCCGCGGCGACGGCGACGCCGGTGGGGAAGGGGAGGACGAGCTGCCAGCCACCTATCGCAGCGAGGTCGTCGTGCGCCGCCTCGGCCAGGGGACCTTCCCGGTGGACGTGCTCCTGGCCTTCGAGGACGGCTCCGAGATCCGGGAGCACTGGGACGGGCTCGCCCGCTGGAAGCTCTTCGTCCACGAGGGGCCGTCGAAGCTCGACCACGCCGTGGTCGACCCCGACGCCGTGCTGCTCCTGGACCTCGACCGGACCAACAACAGCCGCCTGGCGCACCCGGCCGGGCACCTGGCGGCGGCGAAGTGGGCCTCGAAGTGGATGCTCTGGGCCCAGGACCTGCTCCAGACGTTCGCTTTTTTCGGCTGAGGAACGAGCGATGATCGGAACCTTCCACGCCATCCGAGAGGGTCTCGCCCGCGCCGCCCGGGCGCCCGGCCTCCTCGCCCTCCTCTGGATCGTGAACCTTCTCGTCGCCCTCCCGCTGGCCGTGACCGTGGGCCAGGCGATCCAGGACTCCGTGGGCCGGAGCCTGGTGGGAGAGCGACTGGTCCAGGGTTTCGACACGCACTGGCAGGGGGAGTTTGCCCAGGAGGCCCAGGGGGTGGCGAAGACCTTCGCGCCCGAGGTCGTCGGGGCCGGTGCCTTCTTCCGCGACCTCGAGAGCTGGTGGAGCGGGCGCCTGTTCGAGGTCGAGCCGGCGCTCCTGTGGACCGGCCTCGGCTATGCCCTCCTGTGGGTGCTCCTCCTGGGCGGGGTGCTCGAGCGCCTCGCCCGATCGGCCGGGGGCGAAGAGGGCTCGGACCGCGGCCTCGCTGCCTTCTTCGGGGCCGGCGGGCGCTACTTCTTCCGCTTCCTGCGCCTGACCGCCCTCTCGGGCGTCCTCTACTACGGCATCTACCGCCTGGCCCGCGCCGGCTTCCACGCCCTCGAGAACGCCATGCGGGACGTCACCGCCGAGCGCACGGTCCTCCTGTGGGTGCTCCTCGGCGCGGCCCTGGTGGTGGCCCTGCTCACCCTCGTCCGGGTGGTCTTCGACTACGCCCGGATCGCCATCGTCGCCCAGGGCCGCCGCAGCGCCCTGGGCGCCGCCTGGGCGGGGCTCGCCTTCGTCCTCGAGCACCCGGTCCGCACTCTCGGCCTCTACTGGGCCCTGGCCGTGGTCGGCCTCGTCCTGCTGGGGCTCTACTCCCTGATCGCCCCGCAGGCCGGCCCGGCGAGCTGGCTCGGCGTGACCCTCGCCTTCCTCCTGGGCCAGGCGGCCCTCGCCACCCGCCTCGGCCTGCGCCTCGCCACCCTGGGCGGCGAGACGGCGCTTTTTGCCTCGGCCCGGGAGGGTGCCGCCGGACCGCCGGAGGAGTGAAGGGCTTCCCGGCACTGTTCTTGCCTTCCTTGTCTGCGCAATTGCAGACCGGAAGGGGGAGCGGTGACGCCCGAGCACTGGCGTGAAGTAGAAGAACTGTTTCAGGCCGCCGCGGAGATGGGCGGTGAGGCGCGCGACGCGTTCCTGGGGGCGTCCTGCCCAGGGGACACAGCGCTTCGCAGAGAGGTCGAATCCCTGCTGCGCGCCCACGACCTCTCGACCGGCTTCCTCGACCGTCCGGCGGTGGAGGCACTGCCTCCGGAGCAGAGGGACGACTCGCCGGGGTCCTGGACCGGGCGCCGGATCGGTCCCTACACGGTCCTCCGCGAGCTCGGCCGCGGTGGCATGGGGCGCGTCTTCCTGGCCGCGCGCAGCGACGCGGAGTACGAGACCCACGTGGCGATCAAGGTCTTCGGCCCGGCGTTCGGCGCCGATCACCTGGAATCCCGTTTCCGCCGGGAGCGCCAGATCCTCGCCAACCTCGACCACCCCAACATCGCCCGGCTCCACGACGGCGGCACCCTGCCGGAGGGCCTGCCCTACTTCGTCATGGACTGGGTCGACGGCACGCCGATCGACGAGTACTGCGATCGGGAGCGGCTGCCGGTGGACGAGCGGCTGGCGCTTTTCCGCCAGGTGTGCGCGGCGGTCCAGCACGCCCACCAGAACCTGGTGGTCCACCGCGACCTGAAGCCGGCCAATATCCTGGTGGACGGCACCGGGGTCCCGAAGCTCCTCGACTTCGGCGTCGCCAAGCTTCTCGAGGCCGACCCGGGCGGCGAGCGCGAAGCCACGCGCACCTGGCTCCATCCCATGACCCTGCAGTACGCCAGCCCGGAGCAGATCTTCGGCCAGCCGGTGACCACCGCCACCGATGTCTACTCCCTGGGCGTCATCCTCTACGGGCTCCTGTGCGGGCGTCTGCCGTACGAGGTGCGGGACTTGCCGCTCCCCGAGGCCGCACGACGCATCTCCGAGCTCGAGCCTCCGCGGCCTAGCGCCGCGGTCCGAGCGCCGGGTTCTCCGAGTGTCCGCGAGATCGCCCGGGCGCGCGGGACCCAGCCCTCCTCGCTGGCGCGCCGGCTGGCCGGGGACCTGGACAACGTCGTGCTCGTGGCCCTGCGCAAGGACTCCCGGCGACGCTACCCGTCGGCCCACCAGCTCTCCGAGGACCTGAAGCGCCACCTCGAGTCGCTGCCGGTCTCGGCCCGGCGCGACACGTTCGTCTACCGCGCCGGCAAGTTCCTGCGCCGCAATCGCATCGCCGCCTCCCTGGGGACCGCCCTCCTCACCGCGGTGCTCGTCTTCTCCGTCGTCGCGGTCTCCCAGGCCCGGCGCACGGCCCTCGAGCGCGACAAGAGCCAGGAGGCCCTGGGCTTCCTGGTGAGCATTTTCCGGCAGTCCGATCCCGACGAGCCACATCCGCCTGCGCGCGCCGACGAGCTGAGCGCCCGGGAGATCCTGGACCGGGGCTCGCGCCGGGTCACGAAGGAGCTGGCCGCCGAGCCGGAGGTGCGGGCGACACTCCTCGAGGCCATCGGCGAGGCGTATCTGGGGCTGGGTCTGCCCGAGGAGGCCCGGCCGCTCCTGGAGCAGGCCAGGGACGCCGCCCGACGGTCCACCGGTCCCGCAAGCCCGCTCTTCGCCACGGCACTCAGCGACCTGGGCCAGGCCCACCTGGACGCCGCCGACTACCCCGTGGCCGAGAAGCTCCTGCGCCAAGCCCTGGCGCTGCGCCGGAAGGCGGTGGGCCCCGTGGCGGCACCGACCCTCGGGACGGTCCGCCAACTGGCCCAGGATCTCCTCCGGCAAGGGCGGCTGGGGGAGGCCGAGACTCTCCTGCGCGACACTCTGAAAGTGGCGCGGCTCCGGGAGGCGGATCCGGCCGGGACCGCCGATCTCCTCGGCGAGCTCGGCGATCTGCGGGGTGAGCAGGGCGATCCGCAAGAGCAGGAAGCTCTTTACCGTGAGACCCTCGATCTGCGCGAGCGGACCTTGGGCGCCGGCGATCCCAGGGTCGCCGACGCCATGGCGAGCCTCGGAGAGGCCCTGAGCAACCGTGGCGAGTACTCCGAGGCGGTGGAGCTGTTCAGTCGTGCGCGAGCCCTCTTACAGCCCTTGCTCGACGAGGATCACCCGCGGATGCTCCGGAACCTCAACGACCTGGGCATGGCCTACATGCGCCAGGGGCGCTACGCGGAGGCCGGCCCCCTGTTCCGGCGGCTGGTCGCCCTGCGCCGCGATCTGCGAGGCGAGCGCAACCCAGAGTTCGTCGTGGCCCTCAACAACCTCGCGACCGTGGAGAGCCGCTGCGGCCTGTGGGCGGATTCGGCGCGCCACTACCAAAAGGTTCTGAGCGTGGTCCGGAGCCTCTTCGGCGAGAAGCACCCGTGGGTCGCGAGAAGCCTCTTCAGCGCCGGCAGGGTTGCCCTTTACTCGGGGCGGGTGGACGAGGCCGAGGGCTTCGAGCGCAAGGCCCTGGAAATCCTCCGCGCCCTTCCCGACTCCAGTCATGACGCAACGACCCGGGTGCTCCTCGCCCTCGGGCAGGTCGCTCTGGCACGGGGTGATGTTCCGAAGGCCGAGAAGCTCATCGCGCAGGTCCTCGAGACTCGCCGCCGTCTTCTTCCCCCCGGCCACCCATTGATCAGCGACGCGGAGTTTCAGCTCGGCGCCGTACGCCTCGCCCAGGGCCGCTACGCGGAGGCCGAGCCACTTCTGCTCTCGGGCTATCTGGACGAGGACGGCAAGCCGCTCCTCCACGGCTCTGTCCGGATCCACGTCCTCGAGCACCTGGTCCGCCTCTACCGCGCGTGGGGCAAGGGTGCCCAGGAGCGCCGCTACGCCGGCGACCTCGACCGCGCGCGCTCGGACCTCCGGGCTCAGGTCGCGTCGTGGGATGCGCCGGAGAGCTCTCTGAGCAGCCAGGCCCTGGCCAGCCGCCAGTAGCGCCCCACGGTCGGGGTCGAGATCCCCAGCGCCCGAGCGGTCTCCTCGACGCTCAACCCTCCGAAGAAGCGCAGCTCCACCACCGCCGCCTTGGCGGGGTCGATCTCCGCGAAGGCCTTCAGGGCCTCGTCGAGTGCGACGAGCTCGGGCGGGCGTTCGATGCCCAGACCGGTCAGATCCTCGAAGGGGAGCTTCTCGACCACGCCGCCGCGCTTGAGCCGGTCCCGACTCCGGGCGTGGTCCACCAGGATGCGGCGCATCATGCGGGCGGCGACGGCGAAGAACTGGTCCCGGTTCTGCCAGGGAGAGCGGTTCTGTTCGGCGAGGCGCAGGTAGGCCTCGTGGACGAGGGCGGTGGGCTGGAGCGTGCGGTGCCGGTGCTCGTCGCGGAAGAAACGAGCCGCCATGGCGTGGAGCCCGCTGTAGACCTGGCCCATGAGCTCCTCCGCGGCCGCCTCGTCGCTCTGCTGCCAGAGCCGGAGCAGCTCCGTGACCTTCCCGCGCTTTTCGCCCCCTTGGCGCGGCAGCGGCGCCTGTTGCTCGGTCTCTCGATTCTCCACCTGGCGGACCTCCCGCGCCGGAGCTCCCGACGCTTCCCCTCAAGTGCGCTCCGCTGATCGATTCCGGACATCCCTGTCGCGTGTCCCTAGTGAAAGGCCACCCACGGGCACTCTCCGAAGCTCCGGCCCCGCGGTGCTTCCGGAGGGCCTCGACGCACTACGTCGGATCCGAGCCACCGGGCGAAGGAGTGCTGTTGACGACCAGAAACCAGAGCCGGTCACTGGGCGACGAAGCCCCGGTTCCCTGTACCGAGGGCGAGAGCCGAGCCAGGCCCGGAGGGCGAATCTTCCGGCTCCGGGCGCTGGAGAACTACCTCTACCGAACCCAGGAGCAGGTCATCCCACGACTGGCCCCGCCCCGGGAGCTCGCCTGGCTCTGGCTGCTCGTCGCCCTCCTCACCGCGGCCTGCCTGGCGGCGGGCTTCGTCCTAGATTCCTGGACCTCGCGCCCCTCCCCCCTCCCCCGAGCAAAGGTGTCCCGTGCGCTGGAATGACGGCGTCGGCGGTCGCGTGCGAAGGGCCCTCGCCTCGGGATGGCGGGTGGGACGCCGCCGGGTGCCGGTGATGCGCCAGCCCGGGTTCTCGGAGTGCGGAGCGACCTGCCTCGCCATGGTCCTCGGGTATCACGGCCGAGAGACTCCCGTCGCCGAGGTCACCGAGCGGATCGGCTCCGGCCGGGACGGGGCGTCGGCCCGCGGTCTGGCCCAGGCGGCCCGGGCCTTCGGCCTGCGGTGCCGCGGCTACTCGGTCGAGCCGGGCGACCTACGCCGACTCGAGCTTCCGGTGATCGCCCACTGGCGGTTCGATCACTTCCTGGTCATCGAGCGCTGGACCCCAAAGGGGGCCGAGGTGGTCGACCCGGCGTCCGGCCGGCGGCGTCTGGCCCCGGGGGAGCTCGACGCCGGCCTCACCGGCGTCGTCCTCACCTTCGAGCCCGGCTCCGGCTTCGAGCGGCGGCGCCGTGGCGGCCATCCGTGGCGGCGGTACCTCGCCTCGGTGGCCGGACGCCGGGGCGTGCCCCGGGCGCTGGTCCAGGTGGCCCTGGCGTCCCTCCTGCTTCAGCTCTTCGGCCTGGCCGTGCCCCTGGTCACCAAGGTGGTCGTCGACCGGGTGATCCCGGGAGGGCTCTCCGGAGTGTTGAACGTGCTGGGCCTCGGCGTGCTGGTCTGGGTCGCGGCCCAGGCGGCCACCACCTTTCTGCGCTCGGCGCTCCTGATCTATCTCCAGGGCCGCCTCGACTCCCAGATGATGCTGGGGTTCCTCGAGCACCTCCTGGCGCTTCCCTACCCGTTTTTCCAAAGCCGGACCGTGGGCGACCTGGCCATGCGGCTCGCCTCGAACTCCCTGATCCGGGCGGTGCTCACCAGCCAGACCGTCTCGCTGCTGCTCGACGTGGTCTTCGCCGTCGTCTACCTGGCCGTCCTCTTCGCCCTCTCGCCGTCGTTCGGCGCCGTGGTCTTGGCCTTCGCCGCGGCGCAGGTGGCGATCGCGGCGGCCACGACGCGGCCCATGCACCGGTTGATGCAGCGCGACCTCGTCACCGACGCCGAGCAGCAGGGTTACCTCGTCGAAGCGCTCAAGGGGGTCGCCACCATCAAGGCCGCCGGCGCCGAGGAGCGAATCCTCGATCACTGGTCCAACCTGTTCTTCAAGCACCTGGACCTGACGTTGCTCCGCGCCCGCTTCGGCGCCGTGGTCGATACCGCGATGAGTGCGCTACGGACCCTGGCGCCCCTGGCGCTGCTCTGGTTCGGCGCCCGGCAGATCCTCGAGGGCGGGTTGACCCTGGGGACCATGCTCGCCCTCGCCGCCCTCGCGGGCTCCTTCCTCGCACCGCTCTCGAACGTGGTCTCCACGGCCCGCCAGCTTCAGACGGTGGGCGCCCGCCTCGAGCGCATCACCGAGGTCCTCGAAACCGAGCGCGAGCAGGACCTGACCCGGGTGCGGCCGGCGCCTCGGCTCGGGGGGGCGATCGGCGTCGAGGAGGTCTCGTTCCGCTACCGGCCGGACGGACCTCTGGTGCTGCGAGGGGTTTCGTTCTCCGCCGCCCCAGGGCAGAAGGTGGGCCTGGTGGGCCGGACCGGCTCGGGCAAGAGCACCCTCGCGGCCCTTCTGCTCGGGCTCTACAAGCCGACCCGAGGGCGCATCGTCTACGACGGCGTGCCGCTCGAGGAGCTCGACTATCGGACCCTGC
This sequence comes from uncultured Acidobacteriota bacterium, assembly GCA_963739795.1. Lineage (GTDB taxonomy): Bacteria > Acidobacteriota > Thermoanaerobaculia > Multivoradales > DATKCC01 > CAVUBL01. Next base: position 570,429 of record CAVUBL010000011.1, read on the forward strand.
GCGGCCAGCTCGGCGCGGTGCTCCAGGAGTCCTATCTCTTCGCCGGCTCGATCCGCTCGAACATCGCATTCAACGAGCCCGACCTCTCGTTCGAGCGCGTCGTCGACGCGGCGCGCTTCGCCGCCATCGACCTCGACGTAGAGGCCATGCCCATGGGCTACGAGACCCTGCTTCCCGAAGGAGGCGGCGCCCTGTCCGGCGGGGAGCGACAGCGTCTGTCGATCGCCCGGGCGATCGCGCCCCGGCCCCGGGTGCTCCTCTTCGACGAGGCCACGAGCCACCTCGACTCGGCCACCGAGGCGGAGATCGAGGAGAACCTCTCGGCCCTCGACGCCACCCGCCTCGTCATCGCCCATCGCCTTTCGACGGTCCGGAACGCCGATCTGATCCTGGTCCTCGACCGGGGCGCGGTGGTGGAGAAGGGCACCCACGCCGAGCTCCTGGCCCGCCACGGCCTGTACGCGGAGATGGTCCGCCGGCAGGCGGAGGAGGGGCCGTCCGAGGGCACCGAACGACTTCGAGGACCGACCTTCGGTCTGACCGCGGCGGACCGAGCGTAGAAGTGGCCAATCGATGGCCGAACCGATGAACTTCAAACCGAGAAGGAGTCGACGATGTCGAAGATCGATGTGATTCGCGCATGGAAGGACCCGGAGTACCGCAGCAACCTGTCCGAGGCCGAGCTGGGCGCCCTGCCGGACAACCCGGCGGGGCCGATGGAGCTCACCGACGACGAGCTGGACTCGGCGGCGGGTGGGGACACCGCCGGCTACCTCTGCACGTTGCGGTACAACTGCAACTCGGAGTGCAAGTGTCCAGACACGCTGTCGACCTGGAACATCTCCTGCTGCGACCGGTAAGGAGCTCGAGGCACTGAGCCCTTGCTACCCGGGTGGCGCGCTCCTCTCGGCGCGTGCCACCCGGGACTTCCGGGAGGCTCGATGACCGTGCTCACGATCTGGAGGACTGCTCATGTTCCCCCTGCTTGATGTTCGAGATGGTGCCTGGTGCCGGGCGCTGACCCTCGCTGAGCGCATCGCGCTCGTTGGCGGGGCCGCCAAGTCGAACCGCGGAGACGAGGACCTCGGGCGGCGGCGCCTCGAGCGCTTGCGCGCCGGCCGGCCCTTCTCCGACGACGACGTCTTCAGAACCTGGCTGGAGGCCAACGGCTGGTCGGAGGAGGATCTGCTGCGTGGTCTGGGCGCCCGGCCGGAGAACCTCCAGGCGCTCGCCGGTGGGGAGATCCCGGAGTGGTGGGCCGAGCTCACGGCGGCCTACACTCGACCCGTGCGGCCCGGGGCGCCCCGGGTGGTCCCTGCCGACCCCGACCCGCCGCAGCGCGCCTTCGCGCAGCTCTGGCACCCCTTGGCCGTTCGCGCCGGCGACCGGCTCTACCGTCGTGCCGCGGCGCTCGCGGCGGCCGATACGGAGGTCCCCTTCGAGCCCGGCGGCGCCGTCGCGCTGCTGATCGAGTCCCTGGTCGGCCAGCTCTACGAGATCTCGCTACGCACTCTGGTCCTGGAGCTCAACGTCGCCCGCCTCGGCGGGCACCTCGACGGCGCAAGTGGAGGCGCCCGCTTCCAGAGCTTCGTCGAGCGCCTCGAGAGAGCCGACGTCGCCCAGGCGCTCTTCGGCGAATATCCGGTGCTCGGACGGCTCGCTGTCGAGGCCGCGGAGCGCTGGTTCCGCTTCAGCCTGGAGCTTCTCGAGCACCTCGTCGAAGACCGCCGGCTACTCGAGGAGACGTTCCACGGCGGGGCGCCGCTCGGCACGCTCCAGGGCTTGCGCGGCGGGGCCGGCGACCGGCACCGGGCGGGCCGTTCGGTCCAGATCCTCGACTTCGACTCGGGGCTCAGGCTGGTCTACAAGCCCCGCTCCCTGTCCGTCGACCGTCACTTCCAGGCACTGCTCGCCTGGCTCGACCAACGGGGGGATCACCTCCCCTCACGCCCTGTCGCCCTCGTCGACGGTGGCACCTACGGCTGGGTGGAGTTCGTCCCCGTCGAGGACTGCGAGTCTCCGGAGGCCGTCGAGCGCTTCTACGAGCGTCAGGGCGGCCACCTCGCGTTGCTCTACGCCCTCGACGCCAACGACTTCCACTTCGAAAACGTCATCGCCAACGGCGAGCACCCGGTTCTCGTCGACCTGGAGTCCCTGTTCGCTCAGCGCCTCCAGCCCCTGGACTGGACGACCGCCCCGGGGCGAGCCTCCTACGCCATCGTCCATTCCGTGCTGCGTACCGGCCTGCTGCCGCAGCCGAGGGTCTCGGGCGACCGGTTCCAGGGAGTCGATACTTCGGGTCTGGGCGGTCGCGCCGGCCAGACGGGCCCGGCGTACGCGACCCCCGAGGCGACCGCCACCGACCGGATGCACCTGGCACGCAGGGCGCTGCCCTTCGGAGGAGGCGAGAACCTGCCGGCGCTCGCCGGTGAGCCGCAGGCAGCCCTCGATCATGTCGAGGCGATCGAACGCGGTTTCGGCAAGGTCTACGCGACCCTCCTCGCCCACCGCGAGGAGCTGCTGGCGCCGGACGGTCCCCTCGCCGCCTTCGCCGGCGACCACGTGCGTCTGATCCTGCGGCCGACCCAGACCTACCGCATGATGGAGCTCGACTCCTACCACCCCGATCTGCTCCGCGACGCCCTAGAGCGCGGCCGGCACTTCGACCGGCTCTGGCTCGGGCTGGGCAGCAAGACCCTGCGCCCGTTCATCATCCAGCAGGAGTGCCTGGAGCTCTCGCGCCTGGACGTCCCCATGTTCACCACCCGGCCGGGCGAGCGTCGGCTGTTCTCCGGCACCGGACGGTGTCTCGACGATCACTTCGAGGCGTCGGGCCTCGAGATCGTCTCCGAGCGTCTCGAGCGCTTCGGCGATCGGGACCTGGAGCTCCAGCGCTGGATGATCGGTGCTTCCCTCGCCGCTCTCGCCACGGCCCGGCCGCAGGCGGAGAGAGTTCCCGTCGCCGCGCTCGAGCGGCGTGAGCCCGCCGGCGCCTCACGGTTGCTGGCGGCCGCGGCCCGGATCCGCGACCGGCTCCGGGAGATCTCTCTCCTCGGTTCCACCGGCGAGCGGAGCTGGGTCGGGATCGCGGGCACGGACGAGCAGCACTTCTGCCCCGTCCCGCTCGGCTTCGACCTGTACTCGGGGGTTCCGGGCATCACCCTGTTTCTCGCGTACCTGGGAGCCGTGACCCGGGACGACGAGGCGCGCGAGCTCGCCGAGGCGACGTGGGAGACGCACCGGCGAGCGCTCGCCGAGGGACCCGAGGTCCTCAGCCAGCTCGGGCCGTTCACCGGCCTGGGCGGCGTGGTCTTCCTCGCTCTCCACTTGAGCCGCCTCTGGCGCCGGCCCGACCTGCTCCAGGTGGCGGCGCAGGCAGCGAGGTGGATCGAGGAGCGCCTGCCGGAGGACGAGGGCGTCGACGTGCTGTCGGGCAGCGCCGGCTGTATCCCGGTGCTTCTCTCCCTCGAGCGGGCGACCGGGGAAGGCTGCTATCTCGAGCTCGCGAAGCGCTGCGGTGATCGGGTGCTGCGCGCGGCCCGGGAGCTTCCCGAGGGGATCGGCTGGACCAGCGGCCGGGTGAACGAGCGACCGCTTTCCGGTTTCTCCCACGGCGGGGCGGGTTTCGCCTGGGCCCTCGCGCAGCTCGCCCGGGCCACGGGCGACGGGCGCTTCGAACGGGCGGTGCATGCTGCCCACGCCTACGAGCGGTCGCTGTTCGACCCGGCCGAAGGCAACTGGCGCGACTTGCGCTCCTTCCGCGGACCGGACGGCGGCTTCAGCATCGCCTGGTGCCACGGCGCCGTCGGGATCGGGCTCGCCCGGATGGCCGATCTGGCTCTGGAGGACGACGACGAGGAGTGGGCCGTGCTGCGCGGTGAGCTCGAGATCGCCCTCGAGACCACCCTCGGTTTCGGCATCGGCTCGGACCACTCCCTGTGCCACGGCTCCCTGGGCAACGCCGAGCTCCTCGCCGCGGCGGGCCGCCTCCTCGACCGCCCACTCGCCATGCGTCGGGCCGGGCAGATCGCGGCGGTCGTCTGCGACGAGGTCGAGGCGGGCCGCTTCCGCTGCGGCGTGCCCGGAGGCTGCGAGACGCCGGGTCTGATGGACGGCCTCGCCGGCATCGGCTACGGGCTGCTGCGCCTGGCGGTGCCCAGTGAGGTGCCCTCGGTGCTGCTGCTCGAGCCGCCGGTGGGGATCGCGCCGATCCGCGCTCCGCGGCGTCGACGAAGCGAAGCCCTGACGAGCTAGAGAAGGAGAGACCGATGACCGGCGCCACCACCAAGAAACCCAGCGCACGTCGCAGGCTCCCCTCGCTGCTGCTGACGCTCCTCATCCTCCTGGCCGCATCTGGAACCGCCCATGCCGCTTCGTCTACCTCCACGCTCCCGGCACCGGCGGGCTTCGAGGGCCTCTGGAAGGGCCTCCTCCTGCTCGAGCCCGGCGCCATCGAGGTGGAGGTGGCGATGGAGCTCGCCCGTGACGAGCGAGACGGCACGGAACAGTGGGTGGGCTCGTTCGACCAGGAAGACCTCGGGATGCACTTCCAGCCCTTCGACCGGATCGAGGTCTCGAGAGACCGCATTCACCTCGAGCTTCTACGGGTGATCCCGCAAGCGGGACTGCGAATACCCCTGGCGTGGGATGCCCGGCTCTCCACCGACGGCCGGACGATCACCGGCACCTTCACGGAAGGCCACCGCAGCCCCGTGGCCTTCGTCCTCGAGCGGCTCGGTCCGCCGGGCTCCGAGCTCCCCGAGCCGAAGGTCTCCGACGTCGTCGACCTCTCGCCGGACGCCGCGGAGCTCGCAGCCCGTCTGAACCGGCATTCCGACTCGGTTCGTCTCGTCGCCCTGCTCTCGCCCACTTGCAGCAAGTGCCTCGCGGCGGCGGGGGTGCTGGAGCGCCACCTGATGCGCCGAATCGACGACTCGCGGCTCCGCGTGTACGTGGTGTGGGGACCCATGCTGGGCGACGAGACCCGCGAGGCGGCCCGCAAGGCGACCTCCCGGCTCACCGACCCCCGGGCGATCCATCTCTGGGACCCCGACACCGGCCTGAACCTGCGGGTGGCTCAGGCTCTTGGGCAGGAGCCTGAGGGCCCGGCCTGGGATGTGTTCATCCTCCTGCCCCCGGGTGCCGAGTGGCGCAACGGCCCGCCGCCCGGGGCGGACTATATGCACCTGTGGCGTGGCTACCCCGAGGAGCGCAGGCTCGATGCCGACGCCCTCGCGGAGAAGGTCCGGGCCCTGCTGGCGACGGCGCCTCCGGCCGAGGCCGCCACCCTCCGCGCACCCCGATCCGAGCCCTGATCGGGAGCGGCGGCTGGCGCCAGCCGGTCTGCCTGCGACCCGCTTGACACACTGCGGCATCGGTCTCTAGCATGGCGTGCGGGCGCTCTCGCCCACGATCTCGTCCAGGCGCTCGCCCGCTCGCCGCGCCCCGGCACTCGCCGTCCTCCCCACCTCGCGGTTCCCCGGCCGGCGCTCCGGCGATGCCCCCGCAGTGCTGAAGATAGGCACTCCGAGACGCTCCGAGAAAGGACACGACATGGTCACGCTAGAGACCGCTCCGACCACCGACCCCGGGAAGCTCACAATCACCGACGGCATCGCCTGGCTGGTGCTCGACGACCCGGCGAAGAAGGTCAACACGCTGTCGAGTCGCATGTTCGGCTGGTTCGAGGAGCAGCTCGCCAGGATCGAGGACCGGACCGAGAAGGGCGCCCTGCGGGGCGTCGTCATCCTGTCGGGCAAGCCGGGCACCTTCGTGGCCGGCGCCGACATCGAGGAGCTCGGCGAGCTCACCGACGAGCGTCAGGTCCTGGAGCTCCTCGAGCGTGGCCACGCCTTCACCCGCCGCCTCGGCGCGCTCCCCTGCCCGACGGTGGCGGCCATCGAGGGCGCCTGCCTGGGAGGCGGGCTCGAGCTCGCCCTGGCGTGCGACTTCCGGGTCGCCGCCGACACCGACAAGACCCGCCTCGGTCTGCCCGAGGTCCAGCTCGGGCTCATCCCGGGGCTCGGCGGCACCCAGCGGCTGCCCCGGTTGATCGGCGTGCCCGACGCCCTCGACCTGATCCTGACCGGCAAGCGGGTCGATGCCAGGAAGGCCCGCCGTCTGGGCCTGGTGGACGACACCTGCGCCTCCCAGGATCTCCGCCAGGCGGCGGTGCGCCTCGTCGAGCGGGGCAAGGGAGCGGTCCGGCGCGGCAAGAAGCCCCTCGCCAAGCGGGCCGCGGACCTCGCGGCGCGCACGCCGTGGGCCAAGAAGCTCGTCTACGGCAAGGCCCGCGAGCAGGTGCTGTCGAAGACCGGCGGCCACTACCCGGCGCCGCTCGTGGCCCTCGACGTCGTCCGCGAGGGCATGGATCTGCCCCTCGACCGGGCGCTCGAGCTCGAGGCCGGGGCGTTCACCCGGCTGGTCACCTCCGACGTCGCCAAGAACCTGATCGGCATCTTCTTCATGAAGAACGACGTCGAGGGGCGTGCCGCGAAGCTCGCCAAGGCCGGCCGGACGGTGGAGCGGATCGGCGTCCTCGGCGCTGGCCTCATGGGCGGCGGCATCGCCCAGGTGCTGGCCCAGAAAGGGCGCCAGGTAGTGGTCAAGGACCGGGACGAGGCGAGCCTCGCCCGGGGCCTCGAAGGGATCTCCAAAGTCTTCACCGAGCGGGTCCGCCGGCACCGCATGAGCGAGATCGAGTTGCGCACGGCAATGGCCCGCATTCACACCACCACCGAGGACGGGCTCTTCGAGCGCACGGACTTCGTCATCGAGGCGGTGTTCGAGGATCTGGAGGTCAAGCGCTCGGTGATCCGGGAGATCGAGGCCGTCGCCCCCGAGCGCCTGATCTTCGCCTCCAACACCTCGACCATCCCCATCACCCGGCTGGCCGAGGCCTCCCGCCGACCCGAGAACGTGGTCGGCATGCACTTCTTCTCGCCGGTCCACAAGATGCCGCTCCTCGAGGTGATCCGTCACCCGGCCACCTCCGAGGAGACCCTGGCGACCACGGTGGCGATCGGCCGCGAGATGGGCAAGACCGTGATCGCGGTGAACGACGGCCCGGGCTTTTTCACCAGTCGGGTGCTCGGCCCGTTCGTCAACGAGGCGGCGTGGATCCTCACCCAGGGCGCGTCGATCGAGGCCATCGACCGGGCGCTGCGCGGCTGGGGCTGGCCGGTGGGCCCCCTCGAGCTGCTGGACGAGGTGGGCCTCGACATCGCCCATCACGCCGGCGAGGTGATGCTGCCCTACCTGGGGGATCGGGTGGCGCCGCCGCCGGTCCTCGCCCGGATGATCGAGGAAGGCCGCAAGGGCCGCAAGGCGGGCAAGGGCTTCTACGACTACTCGGGGCACGAGAAGCGCCCCGACCCGAGGGTCTACGAGCTCCTGGGTTGGAAGGCGCACGAGGTGCCGGCCGAGGAGATCGTGGAGCGTTGCTGGCTCCAGATGCTCAACGAGGTCGCCCGCACCATCGAGGACGGGGTGATCGAGAACCCCGTGGACATCGACATCGGGGTGATCTTCGGGTTCGGTTTCCCGCCCTTCCGCGGCGGCATCCTCAAGGCCGCCGACCGCCTGGGGATCGCGGCCGTGGTCGAGAAGCTCGAAGGCTACGCCGAGCGCTACGGCGAGCGCCTGGCGCCGGCCACGCTCCTTACCACCATGGCTGCCGAGGGGAAGACGTTCCACGGCCTCCTGGGGCGGGACTGAGCAAGAAAGGGCGCCATGATCTTCTCCATCGTCCTCTACGGCCTGTTCACCCTCCTCGCCACGGTGAGTATCTTCTGGATCGTCCGCTACCACTACACGACCGGCCGGGCCGTCGTCTGGTCGGTCGTCACCCTGGTCGGCTTCGCCGTCCTCGCCTTCTGGGTGATCTGGCTCCTGCGCACCGCCGCGGCGGGAGGGTAGCTGGACCGAGCCTGAGCCGGGTCAGGCTCGGGGTCGGGTCGGGGCTGAGCCTGAACCCGACCTGAACCCGACCGGGCCCAGCCGGGGCCGGGCGCGGGCAGAGTGGGGGAACGGAGGCCTTGCGGGAGGAGGCCGCCGAGACGTCCGGCTCAGTGCCGGACGATCTCCTCGGCGTCTTCGTGCTTGCCTTCGGTGTATCGCTTGACCAGCTTCTGCTCCTCGGCGTCGTGGCGCAGGAGCACGACCCGCTCGAACTTGTCCTTTTGCTCGGACGCGAACTTCGACGCCTGCTCCAGATCCTCGAACTCCTGCGTCTGGTGCTCGGCGATGGGGAGCGCCTTCTTGCCGTCCTCAGAAACCTTGGGCACGTTGTACAGATAGACCTCGAAAGCCACCGTCAATCCTCCTTCCGTGAATCTCGCCCGAGCCGCCCGCCGCGGGCGCCCGGGCCTTGAGTTTCGGCGCAGTTTACCGAATCCGCTCGAAGCGGCGCGAGGCGAAGCCCTCGCCACCTCGGCGACCGTTCACCCTACAAGTGCTCGTCAGGGGCTGGAACGCGTCAGGGGCGACCTGGTTTCGAGCGGCTGACACCTCTCGTCGAGAGCTGTGGTGCTCAGTCCACGCCCGGCCAGGAGGCGCGTCGGAACCTCCGTCTGGAGCGTGGCGGTTTGGGTCTTGGCCTTCATGATCGAACGCAGCTCAGGAGTCTGCCGGGGGCGAGGTCGACGGCTCGAGTTGCGGCCGATCGCCGCGCCTCTCACGCGATCATGGGGCCTTCGGGGTCGAGGACGTTCTTGATGCCGTGGTGCTCGACGCGCCGGCGCCAGTTGCGGCCCAGGTAGTAGAAGCGCAGGCTGTCCTCGGTCGGCTCGTAGGTCTTGAGCAGCTTGGCCCGCAGCACGGTCCAGTCCGCCGGGTCCACCAGGCACTCGAAGACCGAGTTCTGAACCCGCTGGCCGTAGTTCTCGCAGGTCTTGGCCACCCGCCGCAGGCGCCGACGCCCTTCGGCCTTGACGGTGGAGACGTCGTAGGTCACCAGGACGACCACCGCGTCTCCTCAGCGCGGGACGTAGGGCGGGTAGGCGTCCAGGTCACCCCGCAGGTGGCGGGCCAGGAGCCTTGCCTGGAGCTGGAAGAGCAGGCCAAGGCTGATCGTCTCGCCGAGGAACGGGTGGGTCACCTCGGCCTGCTTGCGCTCCTGGTAGGCGACGAGCACCGTCTTGCGGGTCGCCTCGTCCATGGAGACGCCTCCGGATTCTCCGATCTCGAACCCGTCCGGGCGTACCTGGCGACGGTTGATGAGCGCGAGCACGAGGCGGTCGGCCAGGGGCGCGCGCAGCTCCTCCATCAGGTCGAGAGCCAGGCTCGAGCGGCCGGAGCGGTCCCGGTGGAGGAAGCCGACCTGCGGATCGAGACCCGTGGCCTCGAGGGCCGAGGTCACGTCGTGGCGCAGGAGCGTGTAGACGAAGGAGAGCAGGGCGTTGACCGGATCGAGGGGTGGCCGGCGGCTTCGGCCGCGGAAGGCGAAGGCCTCCTCGTCGGGCAGGACCAGCGCCGGAAAGGCCGCGAAGTAGGCGCGGGCGGCCGTGCCCTCGAGGCCCCGGACCGCGTCCAGGTCTCCGGCGCGCTCCACCTCCCGGGCCAGCGCCGCCAGAGCCGAAACCGATTCGGGGCGCGGGTCCGAAGCCGCCTCCGGGCCCTCCGCCGGCCTTTCCCGGAGCGAGCGCTGGAGCACCCGGCGGCTGTTGATCACCTTGGCCAGAACGATCGAGCGGGCGATCGCGGCGGCCCCGTCCGGGTCGTCGGCGCGGCGGTACTGTTCGCGCCGGAGCAGCACGTTGCCCGAGACCGGTCCCACCACCCGGGCCAGAAACCGCCCGTGGCTGGAGAGGTAGCTCACCGCCACCCCGCGCTCGCCGCAGGCGCCGAGGAGGAACGGGCTGGTCCCGACGTTGCCGAAGCAGACGATGCCGTCCAGGTTGAGGAGCGGCACCCGCAAGAGCGTCTCGCCCTCGGCCCGGACCACCGCGGTCTCGCCCTCCTTCGCCAGGTACGCGCCCTGGGTGGTGACGAACAGAGTGTTCAGGTGGCGCTTCACGAGCCGCTCCCTCCTCAGGTCGGCGCGGTCGCCTCGTCGGCCAGGGCCTCCCGGAGAGAGGCGGCCAGGAAGCTCCGGGCCGAGCGCTCCGGCGCGTGGGGCAGGCAGACGGGCAGCAGCGAGCAGCGCTCGCAGCGGGCATCGGCGACGGGCGGCGGGGTGACACCGGAGGCCACCAGCTCGTGGAAGCGGGCCGCGGCCTCCTCGGTCCGGCGCCGCAGCTCCGGGTCGAAGGCGACGACCGTCCGCCGCTTGCGCCGGCCATAGAAGAGGGCGCCCTCGGGCACCGAGGTCTCCAGCATCTCCTCCAGGCACAGAGCCTGGGCGCAGAGCTGCACCGCGTCGTAGGCCCCCGGCTTGGGAAGGCCCCGCTTGTGCTCGACGGGAAACGGCCGCCAACGCCCGTCGAGCCCGGGGATCACCGCGCCGGCGGCGGCCGCGGCGTCGCCCTCGAGCCGGTGAAGCTCCACGGTGTCCGCCCGTCCCACCAGGCCCAGGCGCAAGCTCCGGAGGGGCAACCCCCGGGCGATGCGCACCGAGCCGCGCGACTCCGACTCCCGCTCGTCCACCCGCTCGTGGAGCACCCGCCCCTCGGCGGTGAAGCGGTTCTCCAACCAGATTCCCTCGACGTGGATCAGCGCCGCCTGCCGCTCGCAGTAGAGCAGGTGCTGGAGCCCCGAGAGGGGGAGCAGGTCGGATTCGGGGGTCATGCTCATACCCTGACGTCGATCGAGACCCCAGAAGGAAGATCGCTGGAATCCACCGCGACGGTGTAGTCACTGAACTCCCGTGGCGGTTGGCTCGGGTCGTTCGGCACCACGGTGACACGCTCGAACAGCTTGTGCGACGGTGCATTGCCGAGCTGGCTCTGATGTTCGAAGACGACCAGCTTTTGGGTGGCCATCTCGCCGCGGGTGGCGGAATGGTCCTGGTCGAACATCATCTGGAGCGCCTGCCAGAAGACGTCCAGGTCAGCCCGGGTGAAGCCCGTGTCGGCAGCCAGGAAAGGCGAGACGAAGCCGTGGGCACGATAGAGCCCGTACGGGACGATCTGCTTGTTGCCCATCGTGCCGGTCACCTGGCTGTGCTTCTCGATCTGCTGGTCGGCCTCCCTCTGCGTGGCCACCGCCTTGCGGACGATGGACTCCTCGAGCGACGTGATCGGATCGATGGAGCGCGAGAAGGTGAGCTGCACGGGGCCGCGAACCTGGCCGCAATTGATGTCCAGCGTCAGAACGGCGCCGAAGGTGCGGATGTCGTAGAAGGTCTGGCACATCCAGGCGCGGGCCTTCTGGAGATTGTCGAGCTTCTTCTCTTTCGCGCTCTCATCCAACGCGAGCCCCTCCGCCTCGTAGGCCTCCCGATGGAATTGCTCCAGGACGCCATGATGCTTGACGTAGATCCGGTAGCCGGGCTCCGGCTCACCCGTCGTCGGATCGGTCTTGAGCAGGCTCACAAAGTCCCGGACCTTACGCTTCAGGCTCACGTCCGAGACGAGACCGTGGCCGGTCTCTGGATCGATTCTGGGAGCGTTTCCGGCATCCGGATCGCCGTTCGGGTTGCCGTTCTTGACGTCATAGAGCAGCACGAAGTCGTAACGTCGATCGACTGGGCCGTTGGCCGTGGTGGTCATGGGGTGTCTCCTGCGTTCTCGGACGCGAGATCGTCTGTTTCGGGTTCCGCTGCGATCCCTGGCGCATGTTCGGCCCGCCAGGCTTTCCGCTCTTCCTTCGGCATCCACAGCCAGTGGCGCATCTGGTGGTAACCGAGAATGAACAGGCCCTGGTCCTCGAGGCTCAGATGAGCCGGATAGCCGCCGTCTTCCGCCTTGAATGGCTCGTGCAGATCGTCGAGCAGGCCCTTGTAGAACCTCGCCTTACCCGGAGCATTGTCGCGGAGCTTTCGGACGTGGTGCAGGGCGTTCTTGTCGAGGCGGACGAAGGCCGAGCGGGGCGCGGCCGAGGCCCCGGAAAAATAGCGGTCCACCACGGTCGCGTTGACCTGTCCGAGCGCTTCCTCCTGAATCCGTTCGATCACCGCCATCAGCCGGCCCAGGACGTAGCCCGGGTTGGTGTTGGTTGGGTCCATGGCTCGGGTCACCTCCTGGTATCGGTAGCGCGCATCCGGAAGTGTGCGGCGCCGCCGGTTGAGAACCGCCTTGATCCAACGCGCGCGGGCATCGCGACGCTCGAGGTCCGCCCAGTCCCTGCGCCCCATCTCGGAGCGCGTCCGCGCGATCGCCCGTTGGAGAAGAGCGAGAGGGTAGAGGCTGCCGTCGAGCGCCGACCGCACGACCTGGGAGGCGAGGTTCTTGGGAAGTCGCCGTTCGTCGCCGCGGACGGCGAGAGAGCGGAGCATGCTCCGTAGCGGGATCTGAGGGGGAAGCTCGCCGCGTTTCGGTCTCGGCGTGTTCCGCACGAGGTCGAGATCGGAAAAGTGACGGCTCAAGTTGCGCTGAACGTCGTCGAGAGTCGACTCGAACCAATCGCGGACGATCGCCCGTCCCTGGGCTCCGGACAGGGTCAGCGCATAGAACGTGCTCGGTGGAAGCTCGCGCGCCGGTTTCCCTCGCCAGATCGCGCGATAGACGTCGGCCACCATGTCGGGATCGGCTTCGAGCAGGCCTCGCAAAGAACCCAAGAAGTCTTCGCTACGCGCGTCAGAAGCCCAGAAACAGACCAGGGTGTCCTCCCCGAGCAGGAAGTTCCGCCGTGGAAGCGCGTTCCCTGGATGCCGGGGATCCGGCCAGGCTGGATGGAGGAGACGGTTCAAGGCCGTGCCATAAGCCTCCGCGGCCTCCCGGGAGACCGGCGCGTTCTCGTTCCCGCTCCAGCCGTAGGACTCGAAGGCGCTCGAGTTGAACGAGACGAGAGGAACGCCGCTCGACGTCGCTCCCGGGAGCCTCTTCAACTGAACGTGAAGGCTCCCCGGCGTACAGGGCTCGCCGGTGACGAGGCACCGAGCTTCGGCTCCCTCTTGGCGCTCGCGAAGCGATCTCCAATACTCCTTGACCGCCGGTCGGTCGGTCACCAGGAGATCGACGTCCGGCTCGTAGACGAAGGCGAAGAGGTCGTTGGGCGCGCACTCCTCTGGAAGGTCGATCTTCTGACGACCCTCGGCCACCGAACGGAGCATCTCCGCGACGGCTTGGGCCCCTTCGTCACCCGTCGCCTCGGCGCAGGCTTCCACCTGCTCTCGAAACAGGGCGGCGCGCGCCTCGAGCTTGGCCTCGGAGCGCTTCCCCGCGGGGTCGAGACCGAAGACGTACTCGGCCTTGTCGACGAGGAAAAAGGCGAGGTCGCCACTCGTGCGAACGGGCTGCCGAGGCACCGGGAACGACTTGGGGCGGGGCTTGCCCTTCTTGCCGGCGGGTGGTGGCGTGTGCGTGGGCACGAAGGGCAGGGCGTTGCCGGTCGTGCTGACCGGTACCAGCCAGGCGACCGGCTTCGGCTCGTAGTCCGGATCGGCGACCAGGTCCTCGCGCTGGGCGAGCTCGTAGAGAGCTTGCAGGATCACTCGGCGTCCCCCGCGGCGAAAGTCTTTTCCGGGTCCTGCGGGACCTCGAGGACACCGTTCTCGAGCCTGGCCTCGAAGAAGCGCGGCCGGATGTCACCCTCTCGGTAGTCCAGGTCCCAAAGCATAATTCCGAGGTCTCGGGTTTCATCGATCGGCCGCGGTGGGGCTGGTGGAGGCTCGACCCAGGCCGGGAACTCCCGGCAACCGAGGTAGGGGTGATGAAAGTGCTGTCCCCGCTCGAGGCGCCGCTGAAACATGGCGACGAACTTCGTGAGGTTGTCCTGTGGTCCGGCGCTGCGGGTCATCGCGATCCGTGCCTCGATCTCGTAGTCCACGTCGCGGAGCGCAACGGTGTTGCGCTGCGAGCGGTCGTCGTCGGCGAAATAGACTGGAGGAGTGCCGCCCGACTCGACCAATGCTCTCGACGGCCGCGCGGCCTTCGTCGCGACCTCGTTGCGGCGGAAGGCGATGAATCGGATGGGCGAGAGCCCCGGATCCGCTCGACCCTCCAGCTCATCCCCGGCTTCCAGAGAATCGCCTCCAAGAGCCCGCGGGCCGCCGAGGGCGTCATCACCGGGTAGGAGACTCGCTCCACCTTGAGCTCGGGCCGGGTGAAGCAGGCGAGCTCGCCCCGGGCTCGAACGCTGAGAATGGGGCCGACGGTTGATGTCATGGTAGGGATTTCGGTTTGAGGCTGTCAGGATACAGTACCGAGAGGCTTACCGCAGGGTGGCGGAAACGATTCTCCCATTCGAGTAGACACCGAAGGGCCCAGAGGGGGTGAGCCGGCGCCGCCCAAATCAGCGGAGTCTCACACCATCAGCGCTTCCGGATCGGGTCTGAGGCTCTCGCCGAGCACGAGACCGTAGTCCTCCCGGTAGAGCCCCAGATACGGGGGGGCCAGAGCATGGACCAGAGGTGCCTCGCCCGGCGCTCCCGCGGCAGCGAGCGCGCCCGCCGCGAGCAGACGGGAGAAGTCCTTCTCGTAGACGTTCACCAGGAAAGGTTGGAGGGCGCGGAGACGATCGCGGCTCGGCCCCTCGGCCTGAAGCTCTTCGAACCGCCGGCCCGCCTCGCCGTAGGGCACCACGACGGGGCGGGCATAGCCGTCCTCGATCAGGCGGACTCGCTCGGCGACGCTGGCGAGCTTCAGCCCCTCCCGGTCGCGGCTGCACGTGGGCACCGTCGAGGTCCTCCAGGTGGTAGAGCTCTCGGAAATAGCGCTCGTAGGTGGCTGGGTCCGAGAGATCGAGAGATCCTCCGGAGCCCGCGAGTAGCCTCTCGGTGACCTTGAGGCCTTTGGTGAGGGTGCCGGCCGGCGGGCGAGTGGGTGCGCGAAACACCACGACCCGGCCCCGGTCGAGATGCCCCTCGCGGTTGCACCGCCCCGCCGCCTGAGCCACGCTGTCCACGCCGGCCAAGGCCCGATGACGACCACGGGGAAGTCGACGTCCACTCCGGCTTCGATGAGCTGGGTCGAGACGACGCGACAGGCCCCTTCCCTCTGCAAGGCGACGCCGGATCCGGGCGAGCGTCTTCTCCCGGTGCGCCGCACACATAAGAGCCGAGAGGTGAAACAAGCCCTCCTCGGGGAGGAGCCGCGCCAGCTCCCGCGCGTCCTCGCGCCGGTGAACCACCGCCAGCACCCGCTCGGAGTCGGCGAGCTCCCGCGAAAGCGAGGCCCACGTGACCGGTTCCGCGGTGAGCCGCTTCCACTCGACCTCGACCCGCCCGAGCCTTCGGAAAGCTCGCCGGGCTTCTCGACGATCGGGTACACGTGCGCCAAGCCTCGCGGCAGGCTCTCTCTTCGCTCGAGGGCGGGCTGGGTCGCGGTGGAGAAGACCACCGAGCATCCGTAGTGGGCCGTCAGATCCTGCAGAACGTCGACGATCGGGTCCAGGAAGCGAAGTGGCAGAGTCTGGACCTCGTCGAGGAGCAAGACGCTCCGTGCGATGGCGTGCACCTTCCGGCAACGGGAGGGTCGATTGGCGAAGAGGGACTCGAAGAGCTGAACGTTCGTGGTCACGATGAGACGGGCATCCCAGTTCTCGCACGCCAGCCGGTTCGCCTCGGTCTCGCGTTCCGGATCGAGGTTTGCGTGGTGCTCGATCACGTTGCCTTTGCCGAGGGCCTCGCGGTAGACGGCCGCGTTCTGCTCGATGATGCTCGTATACGGGATCGCGACGATCACCCGCTCGAGACCGTGGCGCTCGGCGTGCCGTAGAGCGAAGCTGAGGGCCGAGAGTGTCTTGCCACCTCCGGTCGGTACCGCCAGGCTGAAGAACCCCGGCGGCGCCTCGGCAGCCTTGCGGCAGGCGGAAAGTACCTCGGCTCGTGCCCGGTTGACCGGTGTGTCCTCGGCCTGGCCGGCCAGATCGTCCACGTGCTCGTCGAGCCTCCGGCGCAGCTCGGTGAGCGTTGCAAAGCCGAGGACAAGACCGAAGCTCGATCCCCGCGGAGAAACCTCTCCGTATCGAGATAATCCGCGTCGACCAGGCAAGAGAACAGGAACCGGATCCAGAGCCCGAACGAGCGCTTCGCCTGGCCCGCATCCGGTCCCTGGGCGAGGAAGCGGGCGGGAAGCGGCGGGAGCGGAGGCGTGGTCAGCG
>CAVUBL010000012.1:0-190197 GCA_963739795.1 uncultured Acidobacteriota bacterium
AGACCCCGACCGACAGGACCTCCTACCGATGACCGCACTGCGCCCCACGACCCTCCTCGTCCTTCTCGCCCTCCTGATCGCCGCCCCCGCGGCCGCCGCCGCCCCCAACATCTATGTCACCCGCCCGACCTTGGTCCTCGCCGGCCAGATCTTCGGCGTGACGATCAACGTCCAGAACACCGACACGGTCACCTTCGGAAGCTCCACCCTGGGCGCCAACTGGGACGCCTCGACCTACCTCTCCCTCGTCCCGGGCTCGGTCACCACCCGCTACGGCGACGTCAACTCCCCCTCGGGCACCGTCGTCGAGGGCAACAACCCGACCGACCGCCGGGTCGTCGTGGACCTCGATCCGATCCCCGTCGGCAAGACGGCCCAGGTGAGCTTCCAGGTCCTCGTCGCCCGCTACCTGCCCGCCGGCGTCGACTCCGACTACTTCACCACCGGCCTCAACTACGCCAACGGCACCGCGCAGACGATCACCTACCTCGTCCGGGAGTCGATCGTCGCGAGCCCCCGCCTCGAGCTGGCCAAGACCGACTTCGGCCACACGTTCTCGCCGGGAAGCTCCCTGGCCTACGGCATCACGGTGACCAACTCCGGCAACCAGGAAGCGACCGGCCTGGTCGTCACCGACACGGTCCCCGCCCACACCCGCTTCGACGCCGCGAGCTCGAGCCCCGGGTGGAGCTGCCCGAGCACCGCCGTCGGCTCCGTCTGCTCGGCCTCCTTCTCGAGCTTGACCGCCGGCGCGTCCCGGACCTACCGCTTCGGCGTGGTGGCCGACCCGGCGCCGGCGCCGGCCGGTCTCTCGACCATCCACAACGCCGCCTCCGTCACCGACGACGGCAGCCAGACGCCCGATCCCCTGACCGCCTCCGACGAGATCGACACGGCCTATCTCGCCGCCCCGGACCTGGCTGTCACCTTGAGTGACGCAGGAGTCACGGCCACCGCCGGCTCCCTCGTCCACTACGCCCTGACCGTTCGCAACCACGGCAACCAGAACGCCACCGGCGCCGTCCTCGAGGAGATCCTTCCCGCCGGCACCGCCTTCGCCTCCAGCTCCTCCTCCGCCGGCTGGACCTGTACCACCGCTTCGCCGGCCACCTGCACCCTCGCCATGGGCTCGCTTGCTGTCGGCCAGACCCGCTCCGCCTCTCTCTCCGTTCGCCTCCCCACCGCGCTACCTGCCGGAGTCGACAACCTCTCGGCCAACGCCATCGTCCACGACGACGGCACCAACGGGGCCGACCCGACGCCGGCGGACAACCAGGCCACCGAGACCACGCCCGTCTCGGCCACGCCCGACCTGGTGCTCGCCAAGGACGACGGCGGCTCGCCGGCCCACGCCGGGGCGCCGCTCCCCTACACCCTCACCTACCGCAACGCCGGAACCCAGGGCGCCACGGGCGTCGAGCTCCACGAGACCGTCCCCGCCCACACCCGTTTCCTCGCCCAGGGCTCCGCCGCCGCCTGGAGCTGCCAGCCAAGCGCGGGCGGCGCCGGCGCCGCCTGCACGATCGTCGTGGGCTCCCTCGCGGCCGGGGAGTCCCACGGGGTGACCTTCGCCGTCACGGTCGACTCCACGGTCCCCGCGGGCCTCGAGGAGATCGACAACACCGCGAGCCTCGGCGACGACGGGACCAACGGACCGGACCCGACGCCGGCCAACAACCAGGCCAGCGTCTCGACGCCCCTCGAAGCGGCCCCCGACCTCGCCGTCTCCAAGGACGACGGCGGCGTGACCGCCAAGCCCGGCCAGGTCCTCGTCTACACCCTCCACTGGACCAACCGCGGACCCCAGGACGCCACCGGCGTGCTGATCGAGGAGGACTTGCCGCGGTACACGAGCTTCGCCTCGGGCGCCTCGACCTCCGGCTGGACCTGTCTCCCCCCAACCACTCAGGCCCACCCCTCCACCTCCCAAACCTCACCCGACAACGCCTCCACCTCGACGACCTGCGCCCTCGAAGTCGGCGACGTCGCCGCCGGGGCCTCCGGAGCCTCGACCTTCGCCGTGCTGGTGGACGGCACGGTGCCGGCGGGGGTCGCGGCCCTCGAGAACACCGTCTGGATCATGGACGACGGGAGCAACGGGGCCGACCCGGACCCTCTCGACAACACCGCGACCCGGACCACCCCCCTCGAGGCCGCTCCGGACCTCTCGGTCGCTAAGACCGACGGAGGCGTCACGCTCCATCCCGGCGACGGCCTCACCTACACGGTGACCTACGCGAACCACGGAGACCAGGGCGCGACCGGCGTCGTACTCAAGGAAGCGGTGCCGGACCTCACCGTCTTCGAGGCCTCCGGATCGGACGCCGCCTGGGTCTGCGGCGCCGCTTCCGCGGCGTCGGTCCCCGGCGCTTCCGCCGCTCGCTCGGCGGGAGCCTCGGCAGCCCTTCCCCGGCGCACAGACAAGCTCAAGGCCGAGAGGATCCAGGACCGGCCCCAGCCGCCGAGCCTCGGCACCGAGGTCCGGACGACGAGGGCGACCTCGGAGGCCGCCGGCGCCGTCACCTGCACCCTCGCCGTCGGGACTCTCCCGGCCGGAGCCTCCTCCTCGGTGGCCTTCCGGGTGCGCCTCGGCGCCGACCTGCCCGCGGACGTCCACAGCATCTCCAACACCGTCTCGATCCACGACGACGGGGCCAACGGAAGCGATCCGACGCCCGCCGACGACCAGGCCTCGGTGACCACGCCCGTCGAGGGCGGCCCCGGGCCTGGGCCTGGACCCGGACCTGGACCAGGCGACACCCCCCAGCTGGACGTCACCCTCCGCGACGTCCTGGCGGTCGACCGCGACGGCTCGGGGTCGTTCTCGGCCGGGGACCGGTTGAGCTACCAGGTCGTCGTCCGCAACACCGGCTCTGCGGCCGCGTCCCACCTCGTCTTCCGCGTCCCGGTCCCCGCCCACACCAGCTTTCTCACCGGGTCGGTCACCGGGGCGGGAGTCGTCGACACGTCGCTTTCGGGCCGCGTGCTCACCGTCTGGCTCCAGGACCTCGCCGCGGGGAGCGACAGCGGCTTCTCGTGGGACGTGGCGATCGACGAGCCGCTGGCCCCGGACGTGAGCGTGCTACGGGCCCAGGGCGCGGTCGGGGCCCTTGGCGTCGAGGCCGTGCCCTCGGACGATCCCGACACCGCCGTCGTCGACGACCCGACGCTGACGCCGCTCCAGACACCCGGCGAGGGCACCGGCTCCCAGCCCATCCCCACCCTCACCGAGCTCGGCCTCCTGGCCCTCGGCGTGGTCCTCCTCGGCGGCGGCGCGTGGGTGCTGCGGTGAGCCTTCCGTGTCTCGTCTCCGCCCTCCTTGCCGCCGCTCCGCAGGTGGCGATTCCTCCTGCGCCCCGCGGCCCGGCGGCGGGGAGGGCGAGCCTGGACGCCTCGATCAGCTCCTACCCGCCTTGCCAGGAGGTGACCCTGACGGCCAACGCGACCGGGCGGCCGCCCCTCGCCTTCTCCTGGAAACTGCCCTCGGGCCAAATCCTCACCGGCAATCCCGTCGTCCTCGACACCGGGCTTCTCCCCACCGGCTACAACACCATCGACCTCACCGTCACGAACGACGCCGGCCAGGCCGAGTACCCCGTCGCCCTCGTCGTCGAGGACCTCGGCTTCGCCGCTCCCCCCTCCCTCACCGTCGTCTCTGGGACCACGGTCGCCGCCCAGGCGAACACCACGGGCGCGACCGAGTGGCGTTGGACCTGGGGGGACGGAACGACGACCCCATGGACCTCCGGCTGCGACGGCGACGCCCCGACCCACACCTACCCTGCGACCGGGACCTACCAGGTCACCGTCGAAGCGCGCTCCTGCCGGGCCGGCCCGATCTCCCAGACCGGAACCCTCACCCTCGGCAGCCCCGGCTCGATCACCGTCGACCGCTTCGAGCCCCTCTGCTCGACGACTCCCTTCTGCACCTTCGACGTCGGCCAAGACGTGCTCTTCGACCTCGAGACCTCGGTGCCCGCGGATTCCTACGCCTACGACTGGAACGGCGACGGCACCGTCGACCAGGTCGCGTCCTCGCCCGTCCTCGTCCACGCCTTCGGCGCAGCCGGCTACCTGACTCCCACCGTCACCGTGTTCGCCGGCACCGCCACGGCCACCGGAGAGACCCCCGCGCCGATCCAGATCGTCGCCCCCACCTCCGGGCTCCTCTTCTCCGACGACTTCGAAACCGGCGACCTCTCCCGCTGGAGCCAGCCATGATCCCCTCGCGCCCCGTGCCCCGCCGCACCGACCGCCTCCCCCGCGACCTTCGCCGTCTCGCCGCCTACGAGCAGCTCCTTCTCACCGACCCGCCACCCGCCTGGGGCGCTTGCCCGCCCGCCGGCCCCCTCACCGCGTCCGAGGCCCTCCTCGAGGAGATGTTCGAGCTTCTCTCGGCCCTCAGTGCCCGAGGGACCTCCCCACCGCCCGCCCTCGAGGACCTCGCTCACCTCTTCATCCTCCTCGCCTCGATCGCCTGGCCGAGGGAACCTGCCGAGGCCGCGTCGGCGCGCCTCGCCGGCACGCTCGCCCGCGAGCTCGCGGCCCATCCGACGCCTGCCGGGGTTCCCCTTCAGGACCAGCTCGGCCCGTTGCGCGGCGCGACCTCGCGCCTCTACCACCATCTTCGCCAACCCTTGGCCGACCACCATTCGGTAGGAGGAGTACTTCGTCCCGTTCTTGACATCTCCGTTCGCCTGTACTATCTAGGAGACACCGCTGGACTGTATCGGAGACTCGAACCGCCAGACGCCCTCCACCGTGCCTGCCATCGACCAGTACGCCAGTCTCCTCAAGGCCGCCGGCAGCCCGACCCGCCTCCAGATCCTCGCACTCCTCGCCGAGCGAGGACGGACCGCCCGTGAGCTCACCGCTCTCACCGGTGTCTCCTACGGGATGGTTACCAAGCACCTCCGAACCCTGCGCGAGAACAGCCTCATCGAAACCGACGACGCCTCGGTCAACCGCCTGCGGCCCCAGGCCGCCGACCGCATCCGTCGCGCGGTCCCTGAGATCTTCCCCGCCCCGCCACCCTTGCCCGACGACGTCTGACCCGCGGGCTCTGCGGGACGCGAACACTGTTCGCGTGCCGACTCGCCGAACTCTCCGCCGGCGCCCTGCCGCCGGCTCTCGCCGAGTGCCGCGAAGGCGAAGTGGACGCCTGTCTCGGACGCAGAGATCCACTGATCCACGGGGCCCGTCTCAGCCGAGCTCCGGCCCTGCCCCCTACGG
Source organism: uncultured Acidobacteriota bacterium (assembly GCA_963739795.1). Lineage (GTDB taxonomy): Bacteria > Acidobacteriota > Thermoanaerobaculia > Multivoradales > DATKCC01 > CAVUBL01. The sequence goes on from CAVUBL010000012.1 coordinate 5,233, forward strand.
TCGTTGGGCTCTCCCGAACCCGGGACGCCCCTTCGATATCGAAGGACACTTGCTTCAGACGTGACCACGCCCGGTGACGCCGCAGGAGGCTTCGCCCCGAAGCTCCTCGCTTCAGGGTCGTAGCCTCCCCGTCACCGACCCAGCCCCCACCCGCCGCTCGAGGCCCTCGAGCTGGCCTCCCCGAAGAGGACTCGTCGTGAACTCGAACCCCACCCGCTCCCCTGATCCCGCCACCTACACCGTCGCCGGCTTCTGCGAACAGCACCACATCTCTCGAGGCTTCCTCTACCGCCTTTGGAACGAGGGCAGAGGCCCCCGCCGGACGAAGCTCGGGCGCCGCACTTTGATCTCCGGAGAGGCCGCCGCGGCGTGGCGCCGGCAGATCGAAGCCGAGACCATGGAGGGGGAGCAGGGTTCGTAGAGCGTCTGTAGGTGGCCATCCCGAGCCAGGCTCTTCTCTCCGACCTCCAGCACACCGGCCGCAGGGAGCTATACGGGACTGCCTTCTCGTCGGGATCGTCTCCCCAGGCTCAAGTAGAGCCGCGCGCTCTGGCCTAGCGGGCCGAGGAAGTGCTCACTCCGTGAGCGAGTGCACTTGAGGATGCCGGGAGCCGTCCGGGCCCTCGCTCTCGAGCTCGGCTTCGTCCAAGGCATTGATCGCCCGAACTCTGGCTCTCCTCCACTCCGAGTCGCTAGTCCGCGGGTGACGGTGGAGACCGATACGGAGAGCGAGCTCGTTCTCCAGCACGTCGACTGGATCCGGGTAGAGACGGAGGAGCTCTTGGTGGAGCTCCTCGATTTCCTCGGTGTGCGCCATCACGTACCGTCAGGCCTTCGGTGTTCTGTTCGGTGTCCCCCGGGTCGAGCCCTTTGATGCGGCCGGCATCCACAAGATCTTACTTACCCTTCCCAGCAGCGCAAAGAGCTCGCCCACTCCAATTGCATGACCGCGAACATCGCCCCCCTGCTTGCTGAGCGGTAGGAAGACGCCACGCCTCCCGCCATCACCTCCACAAGCCACTTCGCGGACGCCGGTTCACCCATGCTGGTATCACCGGTACACTTCATTGACCAGCGGGCACCTACAGTTCCCCGACAGCTTCGCAGAGCGCGGTTCTCCGCGCGCCTTGCTAGAGTGCTGGCACTTCCCGGGAGTGTAATGAGACGTCGACGAGTGAGCTGGCCACAGCCGGAAGCCTTTGTCGAGCGTCGCGACGACACGGGCAACGACGATCGAATGCTCACGCTCATCGAGGTCTCTCGCGCCAGCGGGGTCCCGATGCCGGAGATCGCCCGCCTTCAGCGCGAGCATCCGGAGGAGCTGCCCGCTGTCGCCGTCGGAGCCGCCCTCTTCTTCCCGGAAGGCATCATCCCCACAGTGCAGGCGCTCTCCCGCGCCGAGAAGGTCGATCAGGCCCCAGCGCCCGAGGGTTCCGCTGAGCCCACACCCTGTTCGGAAGCGGAGAGAGATCCGCAGAGGACCGTCGCCCCGCCTCCTCCACCGCAGTCGGTCCGGGCGCGGAAGACGGTGGCCACAAGGGTCTCCGGGATCCCGACCCATGAGGCTCTTTCCCCCGTCGATTCCGCCGCCCTCTCCGAGCGTATCGAGCGCCTTGATCGGTCTCTGAGAATCCTCTCCAGCGAGCTCGCAGACCTCACCGCCGCTCTACGCTGCCCAGTGAAGGCCTTCACCTCCTCGTCATAGCTCCTGCACCGGCCGGCCCCGTCTCGCTAACCTCCGAGAACGACCCGCCCCCAAGCCCCCTCCCCGACAGCAGGAGGGGGACGAGCAAGGGCGTGAAGAGCGGAGACGAGCTCCGCTCTCAACCGAAGCGGAGGTTGCCGATCATCGCGGTTGGTACCGCATGTTCGCCCTGCCACCCCTCGGAGGAGCTGGTCCCCTCAGATCGCCGACCGGGAGCTCCTCATTGCGGCCCTTGGAGGCGATGGCGCTGCTGAGAGGGGACGGCGAGAACGCCTCTTCCCAGGCCCTCGGCGGTCTCTTGCGCTCGCTCATCATCGGATCTCCGCCTTCTGGGCCACGACGACCAGCCGGAGCATTCCAGCTCCCCGACATCGAACTTCCTGGAGACCTGATCGGCGACACCGAGGGCCTCCGGGTGAAGAACGCCCCCGTCGCTCGCCAGCGCGTCGAGCCTTGGGCGGACTGCACCGCGGCGACCGACCCGCGCAGGCGGATGGCGAGTGGTCGCAGCATGGCGTCCTGGTTCGCGGAGCCGATCGCCAACCTGCCCCGCTCACAACCGGGGTCGTCGCGTCGTTGACTCCAGCCTCCCCGGCGAGGGGCTTTCTGCGGCCCCCTCCCTAGCCCCGCAGCACCCGGAGCGCTGGAGCTCCGGCCTGGCGGTCCCCGCGCCCGAGCGGATCCCGACCGTGGCCCATGATGTGGCCGCTCGCGCCTCGGCCTCCACTACCGGCGCGGCCAGGGCTGCCACCTCCACCAGTGACGCGAGCGCTCCGGCCATGGCTCGGCGCAGGAAGTGGCACTCCGGGTCGCCTCCCCGCTGACCCGCCGCCACTCGGCCGCGATCGAGCAGGTCCTCCGGGTTGGCGAAGGAGGACTACGCTCCCGATCCTCAGCTCCTCCAGGAAGCTCTCTTCCGGGGCGAGGGGATGGAGCGCTCGAGATGCCGGGGAGACGCGGATCCAGCCGGGCTACGGCTTCACGGGAACCGCGGCGAGCCACGTGTCGAAGTTTCCTGAGACGAGGAGCTCACCCTTGGCCGAGAGGTCCTTTGCGGCCGACTTGAAGAACGACCGCGTCGGCCCCTTTTGCATGGGGAGAGCGCCCCGATCCAGCGCAATCCTGAAGAGACCCTGCGTCTCGTGCTTCACGTAGGCCCCCCCGCCTTCGCGGAGGGCGACACATGGCACCAGAACGTCGCAGCGGAGTGTCCCGGTCGTCGCGACGTACTGCGCGCCGGTCGGGTGACCTCCCAGGGCGATTGCGCTCGCCTGCGTCACCTGGTCGAGGTCCTGGATCGGCCTGGGCAGGTACTGAAGTTTCGGGTCCATCGGGCGATGGATGAGGGAGTGCACGAGACCTGACTGATTGACAGAGACACGGGTAATCTCGATCCCCGTGTCGGGGTCGATGACGCTGAACAGGAAGTAGAAGGCTCTCTCTTGCCCCGGCTCGCAACGGGACTGGCTCCAGTTCACGACGCGACGGCTGACGATCTTCGCGCGGCCGCTGTCGACGAGGTCGAAGAACCGCCTCTCGGTAGGCTCCATCTGGTCACGAGGCGTCGCCTGAAACGCTCTCCGATGGTAGAAGAGAAAATCCTGCCACGCCTCATCGGCGGTCGCTGGGAAGGGATGAGGCACGTAGTCCGGGGCGTTTGGGTCGGTCGCAGCCTTCATGGAAGCTTCGAACTTCTGCCACGCTGCTCGGTGCTCAGTCGAGCAAGGGGCGAGGTCCCAAGCGTGTAGAGCGGCTGGCAGCCCGAGAGCGGAGACGAGTAGGGGCGCGACCAACAGTTGAAGGCGCATATGGATATCTCCTTCCAGATCAGTACTTCTGGGGACCGCCTCCCCCGCCTCCCGAGCCGCCACCTACGACGACCTGGCTGCTGTACTGGTTGTAGTTGTAGTACCAACCCCCGGTCGCTCCCGACGAGATGATCTGCTCGCACGTGTCCCCTTCGAACGAACACAGCTCGGTGAGCCAATCCGCGGCTTCGTAGGGAACGTCGGGGCCGACTTGGGGGTCGTTGAAGTAGAGGTAGTCCCACTCTTGCATGCCGCCGCTGTCCGGAATCTCGTGGTGGTGGCCCCCGTCGATGACCCCCGCGTGGTTCCCATGGAGCACGGCAATGACGGGAATGTAGTCATCGATCGAGGAAATCTGCCGGGCCACGAAGTACTTCCGATTGTCATAGGCGTCGCCGTCATAGATCGCGTCGGAACCACTGTTCGTGAAGTAGTCCACGCCTCTCGCGATGGCGTAGGAGAACGTGCCCGTGCACGTGGTGCCCATGTAGTCCGCGATCTGGGACTGGCTCACAGAAGGCAGGCCGTCGTAAAGGCGCCACATCAGGACCGAAGCCGGCGCGCAGTAGAACTCAGAGTCTTGCGCCACATAGGGTACGTGGAGCCTGACATCGTTGCTGCTTGTCGCCCCACAAGCCGCGAGGGTAGCCGCTCCGAGAACCACCATCCCGCGGGCGATGACTCGCAGTCGCTTCACGTCAGCTCCTTCCCTGTCTCTCTCAAGTCCAGCGCCTCCGGACCCGACGAAACCGCCGGATCCCGGCGGTCAGGGCCTGAAGACTGGTCTTCATGGTACAGCGATCGAGCACTCCCTTTAGCGTAGTTGCGTCATGCACTGATTTCGTGACATGGATTGAAGAAGAGGACTCTCTTTGCGACTCCTCTCTTCAGCGGGCTGCCGCCACGGCAGGGGGCCGAGCCCCTCCGCGCCGGGGACCCAGCTCAGGGCTTGCCACCTCGATCGGCTCGGAATCGGTGCGCACGAAACCGCCGGACCGGCGGATGGCCCACCGGTCGCCAGTACCTGGCCCGTCGCCCTGGGCCTCTGCAGAGTGGACCGGCAAGGCGCCCTCGCCGCGGCCGGGGCCGCTAGGCCCGAGGCCAGGGGCTCACGCGCGGCCCTCCACCGTGGTGAGGTCGTTGTGCCCTACCCAAACCGCCCCCAAGGGGGATCGAGCAGACCTTCGACCTCTCGCCAACCAGGAGGTGACAGTGCGCGCCATCGAGGCACCCTTCAGCCCTCGTCACCTCACCAACCTCCCCCTACCTCTCTCCCCACCAAGGTTCCCCACCGAAATGGGCCCAAAATCTCCGCGACGTCGGTGTCTCGCGGGTGTCTCGCAGGCCATTTCTCGGCACCTAGATCCGCCGTAAGTCATTGAAAACACTGGTGTCCCCAACGGGATTTGAACCCGTGTTGCCAGCTTGAAAGGGCTGGAGGCCGCAGCACGTCTCCGGCTGGACCAAGGGTTCCGGGAGTCCGGCTACGAACCGCGGGGGCGAAGCCCTGGCCGAGTTCTGGGCGCACGCCGACGCCTACCTGCGAACGGCGAAGGCCCTCGGCTTGAAGAGCCGCGCCAAGGATGTGTCCCTCTCCGACCTCCTGGCGGAGCGCCAAGCCGAAGGGCAGGCTACGCCGTGACGTGCTCGCCCGCCGAGCGGCGCCGTCTCTGGCCCGAGTTCGATGCCCCTCCTGGCAGGGGTGGGCTTCGATCGAAGACGCTCTCTTCGGCCTCCCCCCCGCAGACCCAGAGTTCGTTCGCCGGCTGGCAGGCAGGCGGTCCCTCCCCCGGCCCCCGTCTCGGAGCTGAGGACGACCGCCGGACGTGGCTCCGGTAAGAGGCTGCTCTGGGCCGAGGAGATCGCCGAAGCGCTGCGCGAGCGCGCCCACCGCGAGAGGCGGAGCGAGTCCGAGATCGGCCGGGAAGCGCTGACGGCGTGGCTCTAGCCTCCCGAGGAAGACGACCGCGGCTAAGGCCGCGCCTGCGATTGGCGCTCCTGAGCCCCCGGCCGGTGAGCTCCCCGGACCCTCCGCCGCTGGCAATCCGCTGGCGGCTGCGTTACTCGGTGCGTTACTTTCGCCCTACTTGGAACCCGAGGACCGGGTCCGGCGAATCGCCCTAAGTCGTTCTATGAGAATGGTTTCAAGGTTGGTACCGGCGCCGGGGGTCGAACCCGGGACCTCCTGATCCACAGTCAGGCGCTCTGAGCCACTGAGCTACGCCGGCACGCCACGGAGCGCGATGGTATGCGCTCCATCTTCGTCTGTCAAAGCGTCTCTCCAGGCGCCGCGGGCGGCGCGCAGCGCGGCCGGACGGCCTTCAGACCGCCCGCAGCAGGCTCGAGCTGAACAGCCCGTCGGGGTCGGTCCAGCCGCGGGTGCGCTCGAACCCGGTCGCCGCCGCCAGCTCGCAGAGGCTCGCCTCGTCGAACTTGTACGAGCACTCGCTGAGCACGGTCTCTCCGGCCCCGAAGGAGACCTCCAGGCCGAGCCCTTCGATCGCCACCCGCTGCTCGGTCCGGCTGACGATGTGCATCTCCATCCGAGAGAGCTCGGCGTTCCACACCGCCCGGTGCCGGAAGGCCGCCAGGTCGAAGCGACCGCCCAGCTCCCGGTTGATCCGTGCCAAGAGATTGAGGTTGAAGGCAGCCGTCACGCCCAGGGCATCGTCGTAGGCGGAAACAAGGATCTCCTCCCCTTTCACGCGGTCGGTGCCGAGCAGCAACGCGTCCCCTGGCGCAAGGCGGGCCCGGATAGCTAGTAGCAGACCGATCCGACCCTCCCGTCCGAGGTTGCCGAGGGTCGAGCCAAGAAAGAGCACGAGTCTGGTCTCCGGACTCCTCGTCCAGTCATGCTCCGGCAGGGAGTCGAAGGCCGCGACGTAGTCACCGACAAACGCCTGGGTACGGAGCCTGGGGTAGGCCCGCAGGAGCCCCTTGCAGCTCCAGTCGATCGCCGACCGGGAGATGTCGATAGGCGAGTACAAGAGGCTCTGCTGTCGGGCCAAGAGAGCTTCGATCACGTACCGGGTCTTGCTCGAGCTGCCGCTGCCCAACTCGATCAGCCGCACCGGGCCAGTCAGGCTGGCCACGAGCTCCCCGGCGTATTCTTCTAAGATCGCGGTCTCGGCGCGGGTCAAGTAGTACTCGGGCAGCGCGCAGATGGCCTCGAAGAGGAGCGATCCCAGCTCGTCGTAGAAGTACTTGGGATCCAGGGTCTTGGGCCGGGCCGTAAGGCCCCGCCGGACGTCCTCTCCGAAGCCCGGGCCGGGCTCGGCGGGGGTCAGCTCGACGATGGAGAGCCGATCGTCGGGCGCGCTTCCGGGGACGGGTTCTGCCATGGGGTCGACTCCTCGGGGTCCGGGTCGGACGGGGGGCGGCGTTCGCCCCGGGGGCTCAAGAGTCTACGTCAAGTCTCGGGCCGGGTCCGGGGCCCAGCCGTCGGGTCCGGCCGTCGGGTCGGGTGCCAGGGCCTCCCGCGCCAGGTCCTCGGGCAGGTCCCGGCCGGTCATCAACCGGAACTGCCCCAGAGCCTGGTAGAGCAAGGCCTCACGGCCCGGGACCACGCGGCGACCGGCGGTGCGCGCCGCCCGGACCAGGGCGGTCTCGTCGCCGCCGTAGACCAGGTCGACGAGGACCGCGTCGGGGGCCAGGGCGGCCGGCTCGAAGGGCAGGGGATCGTCGGGCGAGTGGCCCAGGGAGGTGGCGTGGACCACCACGGCGTAGCGGTCGGGCTCGAAGTCGTCGAGGCGCACGAAGTCCACGTCCAGGTGCTCGGCAGCCTCCAGGCCCCGCTCCTCGCCCCGGTTGACCAGGGTCACCCGCGCGCCGGCCTCCAGGAGACCCGCTACCGCCGCCCGCCCGGCGCCGCCGGCTCCCACCACCGCCGCCTCGGCCCCGACCAGCTCCACCCCCAAGCGCGCCAGGGGCAGCACCACGCCCTCCGGGTCGGTGGTCTCCGCCTCCCACACCCCGTCGGTCTCCACCAGGGTGTTGGCCGCTCCTACGCCAGTGGCCCGGGGGCTCGGGGCGCCGGCCAGGGCGAGGGCCACGGACTTGTAGGGGGCGGTCACCGACAGGCCGCGCAGCGGCAGGCCGAGCTCCGCCAGCCGGCCGCTTTCGACGACCTCGAGCCAGAAGTCCCCGAAGTGCTCGGCGTGGAACGCCACGTAGAGAGCCGGGATGGCCAGCTCCCGGTAGGCGCGGTTGTGGAGCCGGGGCGAGAGCGAGTGCGCCACCGGACGGCCCACGATGCCGTAGAGGGCGGAGGCCGGCGGCAGCTCGGGCAGGCCGTAGTCGGCGACCAGGCGGTCGACCGAGAGCTGGCCCGGAGCGCCGGGGTCCGCCCCGGGCAGGGCGCCGTAGACGACCGGAGCGCCCAGCCGGGGAGCGACGAGCCGGGTCCAGGCGCCGCTCGCGCCGGTGGCGAAGGCCACCACGTCCGGCCGTCCGAGCCCGCCGAGCAGGTGGAGGGGCGCCAGCTCCTCGCCCGAATGGGGCGCGGCGATCACCAGCTTGTAGAGCCCGGCCGGGGTCGCGGCCATTCGGTGGAAACGCGCCTCGAGGCCGGGCAAGGGGGTCGCCGGCCCGTGCCAGGAGAGGATCCGGCGCTCGGGCGGGAGAGCCGCGAGGATCTCGGGCACCAGGTCCCTCTCGGCCTCGAGGTCGACCCGGGGGAAGAGCCCCGGGCGCGCCGCGGCCCGCCTCAGGAGATCGAGGCGCTGGGCCGGGTCCGAGGGACCCGCGCCGCCCTCGGCCGCGCTGCGCAGGGTGTAGATCAGGCCGCCGCCTGGGACCCGGGCTCGCAGGGCACCGAGAATCTCGTCGTCGGGCTCGGGATCGCCGATGAGATCCGCCCTCACCTCCAGCCAGTCGACGCCGTCGGGCAGCCGAGCGAGGTCGGCACGGGTGGGAAGCCGTGTAAGCGTCGCGACGAGCTGCGCTCGGCGGGGCTCCTGGGGCTCGAGAAGGTCCAAAGCGTCTCGGAACCGCATTCCACCCCACGCCCCGCGGGGCTGTCAAGGCTTGGCTCGGGATGGCCGATTCTTGCTACACTTCGCGCCAGTCGAATCCACCAGCCTGAGCCGATGGAGCTCGAGAGCCGAGCTATGGGTTTTGTTTGCGTGGTCGAGCGTCAGCGGGCCTGACAGCGCGATCCCGTGGCCCCTGGGCTTCCGCCATGACCGACGACCAGCGCAACAGGCGCCCGATCAAGACACGTTCAAGCCCCTGGGCGCAACGGGCGGCCGCCTGGCTCGCGCGGTCCAAGGTTTCGCCCGACCAGATCTCTCTGTTCAGTATCGTGTTTGCCGCCGCCGGCGCCGCGGCGCTCCTCTGGTACCCGCGGCCGCTGGGATGGCTCGTGTGCGCCGCTTGCATCCAGGGGCGGCTCCTGTGCAACCTCCTTGACGGCATGGTGGCGGTGGAGGGCGGGAAGCAGACCTCCCTGGGCCAGCTCTACAACGAGTTTCCCGACCGGGTAACCGATTTCGTCTTCATCGTTGCCCTGGGCTACGCCGTGTCGCTGCCCTGGCTCGGTTGGCTGGGCGCCCTGGCCGCGGCCATGACGGCCTACGTGCGCGCGTTCGGCGGAGCGCTCGGCTTGCCGCAGGACTTTCGTGGCCCGATGGCGAAGCCACAGCGCATGGCCGTGATGACGGGAGGCTGCGTCCTGGGAGCCATCGAGCAGGCAGCCTTCGGGACGATCTGGGTTCCTACGGCGGCCAGCGTGCTGATCGCTCTCGGCTCGCTGGTGACCTGTGCGACCCGCTCGCGGGCGATCGCCGCGCAGCTCCGGCGGAACCGGTCCTGAGCCCATGTGGCTTTCGAGCCTCCTCATCGCCCTGGTCCGGCTCCTCGTCGGAGCCTCCCCGCGCTGGGTGGGCTCGACCCCCGCGGAGACTCAGAGGATCTACTTCGCCAACCATTCGAGTCACATCGATACCGTCGCTCTCTGGTCGGCGCTCCCCAGGGAGCTGCGGACCCGTACGCGACCCGTGGCGGCGGCGGACTACTGGGACCGCGGGGCGATCCGGCGCTACGTCGTTCGCAAGGGGCTCAACGCAGTCTTCATCGACCGGTCGCGGAGCGATCCGGCGGCAGATCCGCTCGCGCCGCTGGCCAAAGCCCTGGAGCGCGGAGACTCGCTGATCCTCTTTCCCGAGGGCACCCGGAACAAGGAGGCGCTTCCAGGCCCGTTCAAGGCCGGACTGTTTCACCTCGCCAGCCGTTTTCCCGGCGTCGAGCTGGTGCCGGTCTACCTGGAGAACCTCCACCGCTCCATGCCCAAGGGAACCCTGCTTCCCGTGCCTCTGATCTGTACGGTGCGCTTCGGCGCTCCCCTGGCTCACGTCGAGGGCGAGGACAAGGCCGCCTTCCTCGAGCGGGCCCACCGCGCCGTGGAGGAGCTCGCATGAGCGCCCATGAGAAGTTCTACTGGCTGCTGGGAGGCGTCCTCGCGCTTCTCGTGGCCGCCTCTTGCGTCGGCTGGTTGCTCGCCATCCGCGTCAAGGGAGAGAACGCCCGCGCCGTGGTCCGCGACGTCAACGTACGCGTCCGGGCTTGGTGGGTCATGGTCGGCGTCTTCGCCTTCGCCTTCTTCGTCGGCAAGGTCTCGACGATCGTGCTGTTCGCCCTCGTCTCCTTCTTCGCGCTGCGAGAGTTCCTCACGCTGACGCCGACTCGAGCCGGCGACCACCGGGCGCTCTCGGTCGCCTTCTTCCTTCTCATCCCGTTGCAGTACTACCTGATCGGAATCCGCTGGTACGGGCTGTTTTCGATCTTCCTCCCCGTGTACGGCTTTCTTCTCCTACCTTCTCTCTCCGCCCTCTCCCAGGACACCGAGGCCTTCCTGGAGCGGAGCGCGAAGATCCAGTGGGGGGTCATGGTGACGGTCTATTGCGTCAGCCACGTCCCCGCGCTCTTGTTGCTCGAAATCCCGGGCTACTCCGGTCAGAACGCCCTGTTGCTGTTCTACATGCTGCTCGTCGTTCAGATGAGCGACGTGCTCCAGTACGTCTTCGGCAAGCTGTTCGGGAGGAGGAAGATCGCGCCCGTGGTGAGCCCGGGAAAGACCGTGGAAGGATTCGTCGGAGGTGCAGCCGGAGCGACCCTCATCGGGGCGGCGATGTGGTGGATCACTCCTTTCACACCGCTCCAGGCGGCCGGAATGGCGTTCATCACCGTGTTGATGGGCTTTCTCGGCGGCCTCGTCCTGTCGGCGGTCAAACGCAGCCTTGGCGCCAAGGACTGGGGCTCCATGATCCAGGGCCACGGAGGCATGATGGATCGAATGGATTCGGTGAGCTTCGCCGCCCCCGTCTTCTTCCACCTCACGCGGTACTTCTTCACCTAGCCGCCCGCCTCGTCCTCGATCCCGGCGACCGAGTGGCGATCGAGGACCCCGGCTACGAGGGCGCGCGCCTCGTGTTCGAGGCCGCGGGCGCGGAGGTCGCCCGGGTGCCGGTGGACGAAGAAGGACTGAGCATCGAGTCCCCGGGGCTCGAGGGGGCGCGGCTCGTCTACGTGACGCCGGCGCACCAGTTCCCTCTCGGTGTCGCCATGAGCCTGCCGCGGCGCTTGGCGCTCCTCGAGTGGGCGGCCACCTCAGGGGCCCTGGTCTTCGAGGACGACTACGACAGCGAGTACCGCTACGCCGGACGGCCGCTGCCCGCGCTCCAGGGCCTCGACCGCCATGGCCAGGTGCTCTTCGCCGGCAGCTTCAGCAAGGTCCTGTTCCCGGCGCTGCGCCTCGGCTACCTGGTGGTCCCGGAGGACCTGGTGGAGCCGGTCGCGGCGGCTCTCTCGATCACTCGGCGCCACGCGCCCCTCCTGGAGCAGGCGGTGCTCGCGGACTTCATCACCGAGGGGCGCTTCGGGCGGCATCTGCGCCGCATGCGGGAGGCCTACGCCGAGCGGCTGGAAGTGCTGATGGAGGAGGCGCGGGCGCGGCTTTCGGGATTGGTCGAGATCTCGGGGATAGAGGCCGGCCTCCAGACGGTCGGCTGGCTGCGTTCTGACCTGAACGGGGCGCTGGACGGGGCCCGGGCGGCGGAGGCCGCGGCCCGGCGCGAGGTGGAGGTGGAACCGTTCGTCCGCGAGGACCCCGGAGGCGAGACGACCCACGGCCTCCGCCTGGGCTTCGCCGCCGTCCCCCCACCCGAGATCCGCCGAGGCGTCCGGGACCTCGCTCTAGCGCTCGAGGGGGAGTTGGCTGGTATCGACTTGACGCCCTAGGAGTCTGCGCGGCAGAAACACGTAGCCGCGCGCGAGGGTCTTACGGGGTGGATCCAAGGCGCGAGGAGGAGTCGATGCGGGGACATCGTGGACGACGAGCAACGCAGGAGACGCCCCGTAACCCCCTTGCGCCCGAAGGGTTGCGGCGGCGTGGGGCCGTCTACGTCGTTGCCGCTCCTCGACGATGGCTCGGCATCGCCTGCGTCGCGCCGCCTCGTATCCGGCCCCACGGCGCTCGCAACGCGACTGCACGTTTCTGCCGCGCAGACTCCTAGCGACCAACAGCTCGACGATATACACTGAACAAAGAAGCCGTCGCAGCGGACATCATCCTCCGATGCCGGGACCTCCAGCCAACGTCCTCTTCCACCAGCAACCGGACTTGGTAGCGGGGCCATGCCGGCGCGACCCAACCAACGACGGGATGAGAACGTCACAGCAGATCGCTTGCAGGTAGCACTTCATTCCAAGCAGCTCGTGTCGGAGGTGGGGACATGCCATTCATTTTCGTCGAGTTGTCGTTCCTGAGGAACGGGAGGGGCGGGGCCGGGGCGTCCGCCTGGAGGTGTCAGCGCCCGCGCAGCAAGCAATGACCCTGGGAGGGCAGCAGCGGCCCCGCGCGGTAGCGCTGTCAAGCGAAGGCACCGCCGAGCGTCCTTCCGACCCGAGCCGAGCCGGAGGGCGGACGCCCCGGCCCTGCCTCGGCGGCCTCGGCACCAACCGTTCCCCAGCTCAGCCCGCACCACTCCGGTCAAGGTGCGGTACCGTCCTCACCATGGCCGGCTACTCCCAGACTCCGCTCGCCAAGAAGCTCGGCATCCAGCCGGGCGCGCGGGTGGTGCTGATCTCCGCACCCGAGGGCTTCACGGACGCGCTCGAGCCCCTGCCCGAGGAAGTGCGGCTGTCATCCATGGATACCCGAACGCTCGCCCCAAGGGACCACGACGTCGACGTGTTCGTCCTTTTCTGCCGGTCCGCGAGCGACCTCTCGAAGTCTCTCCGGCCGGCCGCGTCGCAGCTCGCCCCCGCCGGCGGCCTCTGGATCGCGTGGCCGAAGAAGGCCTCCAGGCTCCAGACCGACCTGGACTTCGCCACCGTCCAGCACGCCGGCCTCGACCTGGGACTCGTGGACAACAAGGTCTGCGCCGTCGACGAGGTCTTCTCCGGCCTCCGGTTCGTCGTCCGGCGCGAGAGCCGGGCGGCCTGGGCGACGGGGCGACGGATCTAGCCACGCGATCGAGTCCCTCGAACGTCGTTGGAGCTCCGGGGGCCATGGCATCATCAGTCCACACAGAATCGTCGAGAGGGAAACGCCCATGACCTTCGATCTCGCCGACTCCCTGGACCTGCTGGAGCGCACACCCGCCGTCCTCGGCTCGCTCCTCGGCAGCACGAGCCGCGCCTGGCATGCTCGCAACGAAGGCCCCGACACCTGGAGCGCCTACGACGTCCTCGGCCACCTCGTCTACGGCGAGGAGACCGACTGGGTGCCGCGCGCCCGGATCCTCCTGGAGCACGGTGAGGCCAAGCCCTTCGAGCCCTTCGACCGCTTCGCCCAGGAGCGCCTCTTCGCCGGCTGGTCCCTCGATCGCCTCCTGGACCGCTTCACCGAGCTCCGCCGGGCCAACGTCGGGACCGTCCGGGGCTGGAACCTGACCAAAGCCCAGCTCGCTCTCACCGGCCGCCATCCCGAGCTCGGCCGGGTCACGCTGCAGGAGCTCCTGGCGACCTGGGCCGTCCACGACCTCAACCACCTCGCCCAGATCTCCCGCGTCATGGCCAAGCGCTACACGGAGGAGGTCGGTCCCTGGCGCGACATACCTCTCCATCCTCAAGCGCTGATGCCCCCCGGGCCCATGGTCCAGGTCCGCCCGATGGCGATCTCGGACCACGCGGCGGTCCTCGAGCTGTTGTCCGGAACGCCTGGAGTCACGCTACGCGCCGCGGACTCCTTGGAGGCGACGGTTCGCTACCTGGAGCGCAACCCGGGGTTGAGCCTGGTCGCCGTCGGAGAGGCGGGCGTCGTCGGTTGCGTCCTCTGCGGCCATGACGGGAGGCGCGGCTATCTCCAGCACCTCGTGGTGGCGCCCGACTACCGGGGCCGGGGCATCGGCAGACGCCTCGTCGGTCGATGCCTGGGAGCTCTGGCGGCGCTGGGGATCCAGAAGTCGCACGTCGACGTGCTGGTGACGAACACCGGCGCACAGGCTTTCTGGGCCAAGCTCGGCTGGCAGAAGCGCGACGACATCCACCGCTTCTCGTTCATCAGCTCGGGAGGCCCCGATGCCTGAGTGCCGAGTGTGGAGACCGACCTGGACTTCTCCATCGCCGGCGAGCCCGCTCGTCGTCTCCCGGCCGCCCCCGCCCCGGGTGGGAAGCGATCAGCCGGTCTCGGAAGCGGCGCTCTCGATCCGGCTACTCGTCCGTCGTCCAGCTCGGCTCGATGACCACTCGGAAGCTGGCGCCGGACTCGACCGAGAAACCGTCTCCCAGGACCACCGAGCGTCCCGCCTCGAAGGTGACGTCGGCGCCGGAGGCGATCGTCGTACCCCCGCCGGCGGTGACCCGCTCGCAAGCCTGCTCGGTGGAGGTGCCCTGAAACCGGGTCGTCAGGATCTCATCGTAGGACTCGGCCGGGCAGCGGGCGACGACGAAGTCCACCCCCAGGACGGTGCCATTGAGGGCGATCGGGATCTGGACCCCCTGCGAGAGGTCGCACGATGGGTCGCAAGGGACGTTGTCGAAGAGCTCGTCCTGGTGCGGAGGCACATCGGCGTAGGAGACCTCGCCGGTCCGGACGACATAGGTGCCCGGATGGAGGCCGCGGATGGCATAGTCTCCCGAAGGAGCCAAGACAGTGCCTCCTTTCGCCTCTCCGCCCGCCGTTGGCTCGGCGAGGGCGAAGTCCGCGCCCGGGGCTCCGGTCCCCGCTTCGACGACCTTGCCCCGGATCACTCCGTAGCTATCCAAGGCGAAGTCAATCCCCGAGACGGCGGTGTCCAGCGGGAACCTCGATCGGCGTCCCGCTGGAGAGATCGCAGTCCGGCTGGCAGGGCACGTCGTCCCAGACCTCGTCTCGGTGGTAGCCGCAGTAGTCAAAGGTCCTCAGGCGGTAGGCGCCCGGCGGCAGGGTGAGCCGGTAGCGAGCCGTCGGCCGCCGTGTTCGTGAAGGACGCACCGACCTCGATTCGGACGTCGAACAGGGGGTCTCCGGTGAGGGCTCTCGGTGACGATGCCGGAGATCGTGCCGTACGGCGTCAGTTGGAAGTCGATGCCGGTCGTCGAGGAGCCGGCGCTCACACCGATCGGCTCGCCCACCGTCGGGTCGCAAGGCTGCCCGCAGGGGATGTCGTCGTACACCTCGTCCTCGGTGGCCGTCGGAGACCGCCACCACCGTGTAGTCGTCCGAGGGAAGAGCGACCAGAGTGTACTGGCCGTCGACGTCGGTGAGAGCGGAGCGCGTCAGGGAGTTGAACGGGTTGTAGGCGTCGAGCCGCGCTCCGGACACCGGCGCCCCGGAGGAGGCGTCGGTGACGGTGCCGGAGATCGTGCCCAGCCGCAGGAGTGCGAAGTCGATCCCGGACGTCGTGCCGTTGTAGCTCACCGTCACCGGCGTGCCGGCCGTCACGTCGCAGGTGTTCGGACACGGGACGTCATCGTAGATCTCCGGCTGGTAGGTCGTCTCGTAAGTGAGGTTGTTGCCGGAGGCGCGGACGAAGTAGCTCCCCCCCGGCAGGGCGCCGACACGGTAGCTGCCGTCGGTCTGGGTGTAGGCGCTGGCGACGAAGCTGCCGCTCTCGTCGTACACGCTCACGTTCCCACCGCTCACCGGATCGCCACTCGGGTCCACGGTGACCGTGCCCGAGATCGCGCCCGGCTCGTCCAGGGCGAAATCGATGCCGGAGAGGGTGTGGCCGGCCGAGACCAGGAGCGGAGTCCCCGCCGTCACGTTGCACGATCCTTCGCAAGGCACGTCGTCGTAGACCTCGCTCCGGTGATCGGCCGCTTCCGCGGAAAGGTAGTACGTGCCGGCCGGGAGGTCGGCGAGCTCGTAGCTGCCGTCGGGGCCGGTCGCGACCGAGTCGAGGAAGGTGCCCGCGTTCGAATAGAGGTCGAGGAAGGCCGAGAGGGGGTCGCCGGTGCCGGCGTCGGTCACGGCTCCCGAGAGCGCGCCGGCCGGCGCCAGCGCCAGATCGACGTCGAAGACGAGGCCGCTGCTCCACTCGATCGCCGTGCCGTCCTCGGCCGGGTTGCAGGTGGTCGAGAAGGGGCAGGGCACGTCCTGGTAGAGCTCGCGGACCAGTCCGTTCGCCTCGGCCACGACGTAGTAGGCGAGCCCGGTCTGTAGATCGCCGAACAGGTAGCGGCCGTCGCCCCCGGTCACCACCTCGTCGACCAGCGTGTTGGTGGCGTTGTAGAGCTCGACCGTGCCCCCGGCGACCGGAGCTCCCGTGTCCTCGCGGCTCACCGTCCCCGCGATCCCGTTCGGCTGCTGGACGTTGAGCTGGAAGCTCCCGGCCGCCTCGCCGGAACCGGCCACCCGGATCCGGACCTCCTGACCTGCGTCGAGCTCCAACGTCACCGCCGACTGCGCCGTGCCTTCCGAGTCGTCGTCGCAGGCGAGCTCCTGGCCCCGCCCGTCTTGAAGGGCAGCCGGTGTAGAGCGAGAGCACGGTGTCGAACGACGAGCCGAAAGTATCGAAGGTGAAGACCCCCGCGGCGGGCGCCGCGAACCGGAACCAGACGTCCGGGGCGCCGTCGGAGCCGCCGCAGGTGGCGCTCCCATCGGCGGTCGCCGACGCCGTCGAGCCGGCAATGGTACCGATCCCGATGGACGTAGCCGCGGTGCAGTCGTCGTTGGCCGGAACGCTGCGCCGGGCGAGGGAGCTCGCCGCTCGCTCCCCGCTGCCCGTCCAGAGGTCGAGCTTGTCCTCGATCCGCTGCACGATCTCGAGGATCCGGCGGACGCGCTCGATGCGCGTTTCGCTAGGAAGTTTCGGAGCCCGCTGCGCAGACTCTGCAGACGGTTGAGGATCGAGCGCCCGCTCGACGCCGAGTCGCCGCAGCTCGTTCGCCAGGCGGGCCGTCAGGTGTCGAGCGAAGATCCCCGTGGCACCCGGGCGGTGCACCTGATGCTCGAGGGCTGCGGCGAGCCGCGCGGTCCAGAGGCCGCTGCCGTCGGGGAAGGTGTCCAATCCGAGCCGTTCGTCTAGGCGGGCGAGCCGGTGGGCGGCGAGGCGCTCCAGGGAGCCCGCCGACCGGCTTTGCGCTCCCGTAGCGCTGCTGGAAGGGCTCTGCCCCCACCCGGCGACGGCCATGCTCGCTGCCAGAACGGCAACGGTGAGCAGCTTCGGCCAATTCTCCCTTGCACACGGCTGCAACTGCATCGACGGCTCCTCTTCAAGGTATCTCGCGCGGCTTCCCGCCGCTCTGTTCACAGGCACTCCCCACTCGGCAGAGCTCTCTTCCGAGAAGTGTGACTCACGCGCTGACGATTTCTCCGGAACATGGTAATACAGCCCGAGCAATGCGCGGCCGGGCGTATACTCATCGTTCGCTCTCGATCGCTTTGTCCGGTGGAGGAGGAGTCATGACCGTACGCATCGTCAGGCTGGGAAGCCCGCGGGCACCGAGCGAGGGCCTGCGCATCGGAACCGTCCGCCGCCCGCCCCGCGGGGTGCCCAAGAGCGAGTACGCCGCGCAGGACTGGTACGATGTCTGGTTTCCGAACCTCTCGCCGAGCCCCGAGACCGTGAAGCTCGGCCAGGCGGCCGAGACGCCCGCCGAGTGGGCCGCCTTCAAGAGGAAGTACCGCAAGGAGATGGCGACCCCCGACGCCCGTCACGCCCTGGAGCTCCTCGCGGCCCTCTCCCACCAGACGGACTTCTCGGTCGGCTGCTACTGCGAGGACGAGGCCCACTGCCACCGCTCGGTGCTCCGCGAGCTTCTGGACGAGCACGGGGCCGAGGTGGTCCCCCAGGCTCCTCGAGGGAGAACGAAATGAGACGATCGATCGCGGTCATCCTGGGACTCACCACCCTCTGGCTCCTCGCGCCGCACCCGGGACACGCGGCTTCGCGCGCCGGAAAGGTGGCGAGCTTCACCGAGATGCAGAAGATCGTGGAGACGATCGACGATCCCCAGGCCACGCTCGTGGTCATGGACGACGACGACACCTTGACCATGATGAGCTGCCCCGACCCGAGGGAGCCGGAGACCTGTCAGTACCTGGGCGGCGCCGCCTGGTTCTCCTGGCAGCAGAGGCAGATCGACGACCTGGCCCAGCCGCGGGTGGCCAACACATTCGACGGGCTACTGAGCGTGGGAACGCTCCTCTTCTCCCTCAACGACATGCCCTACACCGCCCGGGACGTGCCGGGCGTCCTGGACCAGCTCGTCGACTCCGGCGTCCGGGTGCTGGTCGAGACGGCCCGCGGCAACGACACCGTCTCCGCCACCGAGCGGCAGCTCGGGGTCCTGCACCGGAGCTCGGGGCACCCCGGCACCCTGCTCACGCTGGTCTCCGACGACTCCCTCGCGTTCGGGCCGGTAAAGCTGGCGAGCAAGGCGAGCCCCTACGTTCCGTGCCCGACCGGGAAGGCCGGCCCACGGAGCTCCACCCCCCCGTGCCCGGGCCAGTCCCCGAAGGGCATCACCTACCAGGATGGAGTCATGTACCTGGGAGGCCAGAACAAGGGCGAGGTCCTCAAGTGCATGCTCGACGAGTACAACGGGACCGAGGGCGCGCACCCGATCCGGCACGTCGTGTTCCTCGACGACACGCAGGAGAACGTCACCGCCGTGCAGGAGGCGTTCGCCGACGCGCCCGGCTACGACGTCGTCGCCCTCACCTACACCGCCCTCGAGGAGCACAAGCTGGCCTTCATCAAGGGGCCCATGGCCGAGATCTACCAGGAGAACGCCACGAAGCGCTGGAAGGCGATCAA
The DNA here is from genome assembly GCA_963739795.1 of uncultured Acidobacteriota bacterium. GTDB lineage: Bacteria > Acidobacteriota > Thermoanaerobaculia > Multivoradales > DATKCC01 > CAVUBL01. Next base: position 23,928 of record CAVUBL010000012.1, read on the forward strand.
GGCCGCCCTCGATGGCGCCCTACAGAATCCCGACCTGCCTTGAGAGCCGGTGCGCCGGGCGGCGAGGCGGAGCGGACGCCCCGCGGCCCGGATAGACGGCCGGCGACGAGGGCCACCATGGCCAACGCCCAGAAGATCGCCCCCTTCCTCTGGTTCGACAGCGAGGCCGAGGAGGCGACGACCTTCTACACCGGGATCTTCCCGGGCTCGCAGATCACCGCGGTCTCGCGCTATGGCGACGAGGGACAGGAGGTTCACGACCGCGCGCCCGGGTCCGAAATGACCGTCGCCTTCGAGCGAGCCCACTGCGGCGAAGGCGCAGTCTGAGTACTCCGGCGCAGAAATACGGTCACGTACCGAGGGCGCCGGGGCGCCGCTCCAGCAAGGCGCGCGACCGAGGCATACCCGAAGGTCTGTCGCAGGGAGTGCAACGCTGCTGGAGCGGATGCGGCGGCGGCCGAATGCGAGCGTATTTCTGCGCCGGAGTACTAAGGCGGCCGACATGAGCACCTCCGTCAACGTCCTCGGTCTGGCTCTCCTCGGCGGGCTGGCCCTCGTCGCGGTGGCGACTCCCGCCGCGGCGAGCGAGCCGGCCGCCGCCGTCTCCGACCCGGCGCTTCGCCAGGAGCTCCTGGACCGGGTGGCAAAGGATCAGGCGATCCGCCACGAGCTCATCGAGAAGGGTGCCGAGCACCCGGACGAGGCCGTGATCGAGCGCATGAAAGCCATCGATACCGCCAACATCGCCCGGATCAAGGAGATCGTGCAGGAGCACGGCTGGCCCGGGCCGGACCTCGTCGGGCGGGACGGCTCCGAGGCCGCGTTCCTCCTCGTACAGCACGCCGACCCGGCGTTCCAGGAAAAGGTGCTACCCCTGGTCAAGGCGGCGTACAAACGTGCCGAGCTCACGGGTCAGGACTACGCCTTGCTCCTCGATCGGGTGCGGGTGGACCAAGGCAAGCCGCAGGTCTACGGCACGCAGGCCAAAGCGCCGAGCGAGTGGAAGGGTGGCGAGCCCGTTCTGCAGCCCATCGAGGACGAGGCCCACGTCGACCAGCGGCGAGCCGAGGTGGGCCTTCCCCCGCTGGCCGAGTACTTGAAGCTCCTGAAGGAGATGTACCTGCCGAGCTCGTGATGGGAATCGGTCCGGGCGCGCTACGGCCGGTAGCCCGCCACCTCGAGACCGGGCACGCGGTGGTAGCGCTCCACGTTGGCCGTGACCACGGGCAGGCCGTGCGCCACGGCGGTCACGGCGATCCAGAGATCGTTGGTTCCGATCAGCCGGCCGGTCCGCTGGAGCTGGCGGAAGGCCCGGCCGTGCTCCCAGCAGACGTCGGGCGTGCAAGGAAGCACGTGGAACGGCGCCAGAAGCTCCTCCCAGACGGAACGCTCGGCCAGGCTCGCGCCCGCCGCCAGCTCGCCCGCAGCACCACATCGCTGAACGACTTGCCCGCGTACCGGCGAACCCGCCGAAGCTTCTCGTAGGCCTCGAGGCGGAGGGAGATCGTTTTCGTCGCCATACACAGAGAATGCATGGTGCACAGAGAGCTGTCAGGCCCCCTTCGGCCGAGGAGCTGAGCGCTCCAGAGGGCGCAACCAACAGGCCCGACCCTGGAGGACCAGGGGGCTCGGCAACCCATAGGCTGGACTATTCATGAGGCGCCGTAGCGAGAGGCGCAAGTGCGTGTGAGATCAGGGCGCACGTAGCGATGAAAGACGCAGGCGTACTGGACAGTACGTTGAGGAGCGAAGAGCGAGTACGCCCTGAGATCGCGTGCAATTGCGGCTCGTAGTAGGTGGCTCATGAATAGTCCAGGCTAGGGCGAACCCGAGGAGTCCGACCCCGGAGGGCCGGGGGCTCCCGACCGGCGACGTCACGGGCCGCGCACTCGATACCCCTACGGAGTCCGACCACGCCAAAGCGCGGACCGTGCCGAGGCGCGCCGGCCCTTGGTCAACCCTCCCGGTCAGCAACCCCGGAGACCCGGGGGCTCAACGCCTCCAAGTGCACCACCGAGGAGTCCGACCCCGGAGGGCCGGGGGCTCCCGACCGGCGACGTCACGGGCCGCACACTCGATGTCCCTACGGAGTCCGATCCCAACAAAGTGTGGACCGTGCCGAGGCGCGGCTCCTCCGTCCCACAGTTCTAGTAAGCCGCGCCGTTCGCAAGGGCGGGAGCCCCCGGCCCGGCCCCGGCCCGGCCTTGATACGATCCCCCCGGTCCGGCCCCCTCCCCACCGGGCCCCGCGAACCCCCTTCGTCCCACACCCACCCGAGGAGACCGAGCCATGAGCGAGGAAGGTCGCGAATCCCTGGAGATGGACGTCGTCTTCGTCGGCGCCGGGCCGGCGAGCCTGGCCGGTGCCTACCACCTGGCGAGCCTGGTCGAAGCGCACAACGCGGCCGATGGGGCCTCCCCCATCGAGATCGAGATCGCCGTCCTCGAGAAGGGTCAGGAGGTTGGCAGCCACGCCTTCTCCGGCGCCGTCGTCGACCCGGTGGCCTTCCGCGAGCTCCTCCCCGACCGCTGGCAGGAGGCTCCCTTCGAGGCCCCGGTGGGCAAGGACCGCCTCCTCTGGCTCACCGAGCGCCGCGCCGTCGGCCTCCCGACCCCGCCCATGATGTCCAACCACGGCTACTACGTGGCCACCCTGGGCAAGCTGGTCAAGTGGCTCGCCGGCCTGGCCGAGGAGAAGGGCGTGAGCATCTTCCCCGAGTTCCCCGCCACCGAGGTCCTCCTCGAGGGGGACTCCGTCGTCGGCGTGCGCACCGGCGACCAGGGCCTCGACCGCGACGGGAACAAGAAGGCCAACTACCAGCCGGGCATGGACATCCGCACCAAGGTCACGGTGCTCGGCGAAGGCGTGCGCGGCACCCTGGTCAAGCAGCTCGACGGCCACTTCGACCTATGGGCCGGCAAGAACCCCATGACCTACGCCATCGGCATCAAGGAGCACTGGGAGCTGCCCGCCGGCCGCCTCGCCCCGGGCTCGGTGACCCACACCATGGGCTGGCCGGTGGGCACCCACCTCTACGGCGGCGGCTTCCTCTACGGTCTCCAGGGGGACCTGGCGGCGGTGGGGCTGGTCGTGGGCCTCGACTACGAGAACCCCTGGACCGACCCCCACGCCCTCTTCCAGCGCTTCAAGACCCACCCGGAGATCGCCGGCCTCCTCGATGGCGGCAAGATGGTCAACTACGGCGCCAAGGCGATTCCCGAGGGGGGCTGGTGGTCCATGCCGAAGCTCTACGGCGACGGGTTCCTGGTCATCGGCGACTCGGGCGGCTTCCTCAACGCCCAGAAGCTCAAGGGCATCTCCCTGGGCATGAAGTCCGGCATGCTGGCCGCCGAGACGATCTTCGAGGGCCTGAAGGCGGGCCGCTTCGACGAGGAGGCCCTGTCGTCCTTCCGGCGGAAGGTGGATGAGAGCTGGCTCGCGAAGGACCTCTGGAAGGTCCGCAACTTCCACCAGGGCTTCGACCACGGCCTGGCCGGCGGGATCGTCCAGGGCGCGCTGAGTACCCTGACCGGTGGGCGCGGCTGGGGCTTCAAGGAGCGCCTCGCCACCGAGCCGGGCTACGAGCGCATGCTCCGCCTCGACCTCCCCGAGGGCCACGGTCTCGCCCCCACCCCGCCGCCCGCTCCCGACGGCACCCTCACCTTCGATCGCCTGGCCGACGTCTACAACTCGGGCGCCTCCCACGAGGAGAACCAGCCGGTCCACCTCCACGTCCACGACACCGAGATCTGCGTCACCCGCTGCCGAGTCGAGTACGCCAACCCGTGCGAGCGCTTCTGCCCGGCGGCGGTCTACGAGGTGGTCGAGGACGCGGCCGCGGAGCACGGACGGAGGCTCCAGATCAACGCCTCGAACTGCGTCCACTGCAAGACCTGCGACATCATGGACCCGTACCAGATCATCACCTGGGTGCCGCCCGAAGGGGGCGGCGGCCCGAGCTACGGCTCGATGTAGAAGCACCGCGGGCTCGCGGATAAACCCATGCGCAACTTTCTGTTGCGCCCCTCGACCCGGCCTCAGTAGAGTCCCCCGGTTCTGAACGCCACTGAACCCGGAGGACAAGGCTGTGGTCAAGAAGATCCTGCTGTCGCTTCTCGTGCTCATCGTGCTGGCGGTCGCGGGGCTGGCGGTCTTCGTCGCCACCTACCAGCCGGCCCAGCGTCCGGCGTCGAGCGCGAAGATCGAGGTCACTGCGGAGCTCGTGGCCCGCGGCGACTACCTGACCCACCACGTGCTGGGCTGCTTCGACTGCCACAGCTCGCGGGACTGGAGTCGCTACGGTGGACCGGTCGACGGCCCCGAAGGCGCCGGCGGGCCTTGCATGGGCGAGGAGTACGGCGTGCCGGGCAAGGTCTGCTTCCCCAACATCACGCCCGACAAGGAGACCGGCCTGGGCACATGGACCGACGGCGAGATCCTGCGCGCGATCCGCGAAGGGGTGGACAAGAACGGCCGCGCCCTCTTCCCCATGATGCCCTACGCGGAGGCCTACTACGCCCTCTCGGACCAGGACGCCGACGCCGTGGTCGCCTACCTCCGGAGCCTGCCCCCGGTCTCGAACCCGGTGCCGGCCACCGAGATCGACTTCCCGGTGAGCTTCTTCATCAAGCAGGCCCCCAAGCCCCTCGCCGACCCGGTGAGCGCCCCGGAGCCGTCCGACACCGTGGCCTACGGACGGTACCTCGCCACCGTGTCCGGATGTATCTCTTGCCACACTCCGGTCGACAGCCACCAGCAGCCGATCCCGGGCATGGAGCTCGCCGGCGGGCAGGACTTCAAGGGCCCGTGGGGCGACGTCCGCTCGGCGAACCTGACGCCGGACCCCACCGGCCTGGGCGGCCGGAGCGAGGAGAGCTTCCTCGGGATGTTCCGGGCGTGGCAGGACCCCGGTATCCAGGTGGCGACACCCGCGGGCCGGAACACCGTCATGCCCTGGCTGGTGCATGCCGGCACGAGCGACCAGGACCTGGAGGCGATCTGGGCCTACCTCCAGACCGTGAAGCCGATCCAGAACAAGGTCGTCAAGCGCCCGGCGGTCTAGGCCTGTCCGGACCCCACGAGCCGAGCTCGGCAAGTCTCGCGCAGAGGCGCAGAGGCGCAGAGACGCGGCTCCGTCGGGAAGGCCGTCGACGAGACGGGTGAGGCCCTCCTCTGCGGCTCTGCGCCTCTGCGCGAGAACACAACTCGTAGACCTCGAGATGTGGGTACGGGAAGGGTCACGCGACGGTGACCGCGTCGTCCAGGTAGACGTCCTGAATGGCGTTCAGGAGCTCGACGCCCTGGGCCATGGGCTTCTGGAACGCCTTGCGGCCGGAGATGAGACCCGTGCCGCCGGCGCGCTTGTTGATCACCGCCGTGCGCACCGCCGCCGCCAGGTCGCCCTTGCCCTTGGAGGCACCGCCGGAGTTGATCATGCCGATCCGGCCCATGTAGCAGTTCGCCACCTGCCAGCGCACCAGGTCGACGGGGTGATCGGTCACCAGCTCGCCGTAGACCCGGTCGTCGGTGCGCCCGAAGCCGATCGCCGGGTAGCCGCCGTTGTTGGTCGCCTGCTTCTGCTTGACCACGTCGGCCTCGATGGTCACGCCCAGGTGGTTCGCCTGGCCCGTGAGGTCGGCCGCGGCGTGGTAGTCCTTCCCGCCCTTCTTGAAGGCCTCGTTGCGCAGGTAGCACCAGAGCACCGTCGCCATCCCCAGCTCGTGGGCGTGGGCAAAGCACTCGGAGACCTCCACGATCTCGCGGCGGGCGTCGTCGCCGCCGAAATAGATGGTGGCGCCGATAGCCGCCGCACCCAGGTCGAACGCCTGCTCCACCTGGGCGAAGAGGATCTGCTCGTAGGTGTTGGGGTAGGTCAGCAGCTCGTTGTGGTTGATCTTGACGATGAACGGGATGCGGTGGGCGTAGCGGCGCGACAGGCTCCCGAGCACGCCCAGGGTCGAGGCGACGGCGTTGCAGCCGCCCTCCATCGCCAGGCGGATGATGTTCTCCGGGTCCATGTAGGCCGGGTTGGGGGCGAAGGCCGAGGCCGCCGAGTGCTCGACGCCCTGGTCGACGGGCAGGATGGAGAGATAGCCGGTGCCCGCGAGGCGGCCGTGGTCGTGGATCCGCTCGAGGTTCACCAGCACCCGGGGACCGCGGTCCGAGGGCCCGAAGGCCCGGTCCACGTGGTCGGGGCCGGGGAGCATGAGCTGCTCCCGGGGGATGCCGGCGCAGGTATGGGTGAGCAGGCTCTCGGCCTCGTCGCCGAGGAAGTCCTGGATGCGGGCGATGGTGGAGCCGGTGGCTGTCGCAACGGTCATGGGAGCTCCCTCCTGGGGACGATACAGGTCACAGATCTGCCCCAAGTATCCCACAGGGCGGCCCGGCTTGAGACCGCTCGCCGCCGGGCTTTGCGTTCCGCACCGCTGCGTGGGAAAGTGCGTAGCGTTTTTCCAACGGCGAGCGACCATCGACTTCAGGAGGGTTACGTGCTGCGCGGATTGTTCCGAACCAAGAGCCTGGACGAGATCCTCTCGGCCACCGAGACCACCGAGTATCAACTGAAGCGCTCCCTCGGCGCGTTCAACGTGACCCTTCTCGGCGTCGGTGCCATCGTCGGCGCCGGCATTTTCGCCACCATCGGCACCGCGGCGGCCGGCGACGCGGCCCGGCCCGGCGCCGGGCCCTCGCTAGTGCTCTCGTTCGTCATCACGGCGATCGTGTGCGCGTTCACGGCCCTGTGCTACGCCGAGTTCGCGTCCATGGTGCCGATCTCGGGCTCGGCCTACACCTACTCCTACGCCACCCTCGGCGAGCTGGTGGCCTGGATCATCGGCTGGGACCTGATCATCGAGTACGCCGTCGGCAACGTCGCGGTGGCGATCAGTTGGGCCAACTACTTCCGCACCCTGCTCCACGGCCTCGGGATCGACGTGCCCCTCTGGCTCGCCACCGACTACCGAACGGCGGCGAAGATCCCCGGCCTCTACGCCAGCGCGCCCCACCTGTTCGGCATCCCGATCGTCTTCAACCTGTTGGCGTTCTCGATCGTCGCCGTGATCACCGTGGTCCTGGTCTGGGGGATCCAGGAGTCGGCGCGCTTCAACGCCGTAATGGTGGGGATCAAGATCCTCGTCCTGCTCTTCTTCGTCGGTCTCGCCTTCTACTTCGTGCCCTTCCACACCATGGAGGCGCACTGGGTGCCTTTCCAGCCCAAAGGTTGGAGCGGCACGCTCGCCGCCGCCGCGGTCGTCTTCTTCGCCTACATCGGGTTCGACGCGGTCTCGACGGTCGCCGAGGAGACGCGGAGACCCTCGCGCGACCTGCCCATCGGCATCCTCGCCTCGCTCATCATCTGCACCATCCTCTACATCGTGGTGGCGGCGGTCTTCACCGGCATGATCCCCTACGGCGACCTGGTGCACCGGCTGGCGACCGAGCAGGCGGAGCCGCTGACCATGGCGCTCCAGCACGTGGCGCCCGACGCGGTCTGGGCGAGCGTGATCGTGGCCCTGGGCTCGGTGGTGGCCCACACGGCCGTGCTCCTGGTCTTCCAGCTCGGCCAGCCGCGGATCTTCTTCTCCATGGCGCGCGACGGCCTGCTGCCCAAGAGCTTCGCCAAGGTGCACCCGCGGTTCAAGACGCCCTACGTGACCACGATCCTCACCGGGGTCGCCGTGGGCAGTGTGGCGGCCTTCGCCAACATCGAGGAGATGGTCGACCTGACCAACATCGGCACGCTCTTCGCCTTCGTCCTGGTGTGCACCGGGATCATGGTCATGCGCCACCGCGAGCCCGATCGGCACCGCCCCTTCCGCGTGCCGCTGGGGCCCTGGCTCCTGCCGAGCCTGGGGGTCGTCTCCTGCATCTTCCTGATGATCTACCTGCCGCCCGCCTCCTGGTGGCGCTTCATCGGCTGGCTGACCCTGGGCCTCGCGATCTACACCGCCTACGGCTACACCCGGAGCCGCGTCGGCCGGACCTTGGGCCGGCCCGAGCACACCCCGAGGGGCCTGAAGCTAGCCTCCCTGGGATTCCTGGTCGCCGCCAGCGGCCTCTTCGCCATGCCCCACGCCCTGTCGCCGGAGCACATCCTGGAGGCGGCCTTCCAGGGCAGCGCCGAGGAGCACGGCCGGGCGCTCCTCGGCGTGGCGCTGCTGCTGGTGGGGATCGGGACGGCCCTCGTCGGCCTCAGCGCCGAGCACGCGCGGGGCCGGCGGCCCTCGGCCTCAGCCCCCTGAGATCTTGATTCCGCCGTTGGTCGTCGACAGGCGGACGTCGGCGCCGCCGCCGTTGACGTCGGCTTCGACGTGCCGGCGGCTGTGCCGGCCGATCGACGCCTCGAGCCCCGAGATGTCGATGCCACCGTTGGTGGTCGAGGCGTCGATCGACAAGTGGGCGTCCCGGGGCACCGTCAGGTGGATGCCGCCGTTGGTGGTCTCGAAGCGCATCGAGGCTCCGGACGGCACCTGGGAGAGCTCCACCCGGACGCCGCCGTTGGTGGTCGACGCGCTCGCTCCCCCGCCGAGGTCGGAAAGCTCGACGGAACCGTTGGTCGTTTCGGCGGCGACGTGCCCACCGACTCCGTGGACCCGGACCTTGCCGTTGACCGTGTCCACCTCGACCCGCGCCATCCGGGGCACGGAAAGGGTGTAGCTCACCGACGCTTCCACGTGGTTTCCGAAGATCCACGAGAGGAAGCCGCTCGAGTCCCTATCCCCGGCGGTCTGGATCTCCACCCGGTCGGAGCTCGCCTCGACGCGTACCTCCAGCCGCTTGAGCGCTTCGTCGACCCGGGCGGAGGTGCCCGCCCGGACTTTCTTGACGGCCTGGACGCGGACCTCGTCCCGGTCCCAGGCCTCCACCTCCACGGAGCCGTTGGTGTTGCCCACCGTCACCTCGCCGCCGGCGGCGAGGGGGAAGGACTTGTCGTAGGTCGCCTGGCGCTCGACAGCCTGTGCCGCCGCGCTCATCCCCAGCAGCGCCACGGCCAGCAGCGCGATCTTCCACTCGAAGGCTCTCTTCACCGTCTCCTCCTCCCGATCGGTTGTCGTTCGTCGGTACCTACGCCAACCGGCCGTAGGGTGTTTCAGCCGGCGGCGGGGACGCTTCGACGCACCGGCTCTTCGACGGCGAGGACGGGAGCGGTGTGGAAGATCATGGGGATCTCGGGGCAGAGCCAAGAGGAGTGGATGGAGTGGAGATCGAAGGCCGCCGCGGGGTCCGCGCCGGCCAGGCCCAGATCCCGCGCGATCGGCCCGGGCTCGGAGATCTCGGCGCGCACCGGCCAGACCTCGATCCTCGGCTGGGTCGTCTCGATCCGGCGCAGGCCGCCGCCGGCCTCGGCGTAGCCGCGCCGGCGCTCCCGGAAGTAGCGCACCGTCGCCTCCCACGAGGAGAAGCGGGGCCCCGGACCGGGCCGGGGCGCGCCGCGCTCGGCGGTGACCACCAGGCCGCTCGAGCCACCCACGGTCCACGACCAGCTCTCCGCTTCCAGGTCCTCGGAGGGGCGCGGGAACGACAGGCGGGCGGGGCGGACGGGCTGGCGGCCGACGAGCCGAGCGGCCGGGAGGACCCAGGCGGGGACGTACATGCGTCGGAAGAAGACCGCCGGCAGGCCGTCGTCGTCGGTCACCAGGTAGCGCAGATCGAGCTGGGGAAAGGTGAGCTTGACGAAGGGCAGGGCGCGCAGCCGCAGGCTCTCCTGGAAGAAGAGCAGGGCCGACGCGAAGCCCCACTCGGCGCCTTCCGCGGGATGGAGCTCGTAGCGCAGCGGCTCGGGCAGGGGCGGCAGGGCCGAGGCGGGCAGGGCCCAGTTGAGGAACAGGCAGTCGCGAACCGTCGTGCGCAAGACCATGGTGAGGAACCCTCGCCCCCTTCCGAGCCGAACCGAGCCGAACCGAGTCGAGAGGCTCACCATAGCTCGGCCTCCCGCGGCCCGCAAGGCGGAAGTTTGGTAGATTGGGGCGTCCCCCATCCTCATGAACCCGTATCCTTTGCCTCTCGGAGGACCCATGAACGCAGCCCGATTCCACTCCGTCCGCCACACCTTCGCGCACCTCGCCTGCCTCCTGGCCGTGGCGCTGCTCGCCGGCTCCTGGCTCGCCGCCCCGGCGCCCCTTCGCGCCCAAGAGGGCCAGGCGGCCCAGCAGGGCACCGACCTGATGGCGACCCTCCCCGCGGGCGCCCAGCAGGCGGCCGAGACCATCACCCGAGACACCCTCCGCGCCCCGATCCGCTTCCTCGCGGACGACCTCCTCGGCGGCCGGGGCCCGGCGACCGCCGGCGACCAGCTCGCGGTCAAGTACCTCTCCACCGAGCTCGAGAGCCTGGGCTTTGAGCCCGGCTTCCCCGACGGCCAGTGGCAGCAGCCCTTCGACGTGGTGGGCATCAACGCCCACGTGCCTGACACGTGGAGCTTCAAGACGCCCGCCAAGACGGGCGGCCAGAGCGTGGACCTGGCGAACTGGACCGAATTCATCGCCGCTTCGGGCGTGCAGAAGCCCACGTCGACGATCGACGGCGCGGAGCTGGTCTTCGTCGGCTACGGCATCCAGGCCCCCGAGTACAAGTGGGACGACTTCAAGGGCATGGACCTCGAGGGCAAGGTCCTCCTGATGCTCAACAACGACCCGGACTGGTCGCCGGACCTCTTCGACGGCGTGACGCGCCTCTACTACGGCCGCTGGACCTACAAGTACGAGAGCGCCGCCCGCCAGGGCGCCGCCGGCGCCATCATCATCCATACGACGCCGTCGGCCGGCTATCCCTGGCAGGTGGTCCAGACCTCCTGGACCGGCGAGCAGTTCGAGCTGCCGGCCGAGGGCGAGCCGCGCATCCAGGTGGCCGCCTGGACCACCGAGGACGCCACCCGCCGCCTGCTCAAGGCCGCCGGCTTCGACCTGGACGACCTGGTGAAGCGCGCCCACAGCCGGGACTTCCACCCCGTGCCGCTGGGCATCACCACCTCGCTCACCCTCCATAACGACATCCAGCGCAAGCAGACGGCCAACGTGGCGGGCCTCCTGCCCGGAAGCGACCCGCAGCTCTCCAAGCAGGTGGTCGTCTTCACCGCCCACCACGATCACCTGGGCACGGCCGCGCCGAGCGCGGACCGGCCGGCGGACTCCGACCGGATCTACAACGGCGCGGTGGACAACGGGGCCGGCGACGCCCAGGTCCTGGCCATCGCCCGGGCCTACGCGGCGCTGCCGGAGCCCCCGAAGCGCTCGACCCTTTTCCTTTTCGTGGCGGCCGAGGAGCAGGGACTCCTGGGCTCGAAGTACTACGCCCTCCACCCGAGCGTCCCGCCCGGACGGATCGCTGCCAACATCAACTACGACGGCGGCAACATCTGGGGCACGACCCGGGACGTCACCCTGATCGGCGCCGGCAAGTCCACCCTCGACGGCGTGGCCAAGGCGGTGGCGGCGAGCCAGGGGCGGACGGTCAAGCCGGACCAGTTCCCGGACAAGGGCTACTACTACCGCTCCGACCAGTTCAGCCTGGCGAAGATCGGCGTGCCGGCCCTCTACTTCGACACCGGCACGGACTTCGTGGGCAAGCCGGCAGGCTGGGGCAAGGAGCAGATCGACGCCTGGGTGGAGCACAACTACCACCAGCCGAGCGACGAGCTGACCGACCAGTGGAACTTCGACGGGATGATCCAGGACGCGCGCCTCGGGTTCTACTGCGGCCTGATCGTCTCGCAGGCCGCCGAGATGCCGTCCTGGGTTCCCGGCGACGAGTTCGAAGCCGCCCGCAAGAAGGCCCTCGCGGCGGTCGGGCAGTAGCGGAGCACCGTCGACGGAGAGGCCCCGGAACCGGGGGAGACCAGGCTTTGGACCGATCGCCTCGCCGCCTCGCGCCGGCCTTCGGTCTCGGCCTGGCCTTCGCCTGGATCGGGTGGTCGTGCTGGCTGCACCGGGGCCACTTCGTCGACGACGCATTCATCTCCCTGCGCTACGCCGCCAACCTGCTGGCGGGGCGGGGGCTGGTGTTCAACCCCGGGGAGGTGGTCGAAGGGGTCACGAACATGGGGTGGGTGCTGGGGGTGGCGGGGGTGGGTTGGGTGCTCCCCTTCGGCTTGCCGGTGGTGGCGAAGGCCCTGGGTGCGGCCTGCCTCGCGGGGGCCGTGGTGCTGGCGGTGGCCTGCTACCGGCGCCTGGTGCCCGACGCCCATCCCGTGGAGCTCTTCGCCCTGCCCCTGGTCCTGGCGGCCTCGCCGGAGCTGGTCTACTTCTCCCTCGCCGGCATGGAGACCGGCCTCGCGGCGCTCCTCGTCGTCCTCGCGCTCCGGCTGCTCCTGACCGAGGCCCGGACCGAGAGCCAGGCCGAGCGGCCACGGTGGGTGGCGGCGGCCCTGGTCTCGGCGGCCCTGGTCACCGTACGGCCGGAGGCCGTGGCGATCTTCCCCCTCGCCGCCGCCCTGGTGCTCGCCCTTCCCGGCCAGATCGGCCAGATCGGCCAGATCGGCCGCCGGCGCCTGCTCCTCGCCCTCGGGGTCTTCTTCGCCACCGTCCTGGCCGTCACCCTGTTGCGCTACGGCTACTACGGTTCCCTGGTGCCCAACTCCGCGTTCGCCAAGCCGCCGGGGACGGCGGCCGACGTGCTCGGCCGGCTCTCCGGCCTGCTGAAGGGCACCAACCGGGACGTGGCGCCGCCCTACGGCACCGCCGTCTTCTTGGTCGCCGGCGCCTGGGGCGCAGTCCTGGCCTGGCGGCGCTCCCCCCCGGCCGCCGCCTTCCTCGCCGCCGCCGCGGCCACCGGCCTCGCCTTCGGCGCCTACGCGCCGCTGGACTGGACCGGCCTGGGGCGCTACTTCGCGCCCTACGTGCCGGCGGCGGCGATCCTCCTGGTCCGCGGCCTCGCGGGCGGCCTCGAGGCCCTGGTCTCCTGCCGGCGCACCGCCGCCGTCGCCGTGGCGGTGATCCTCGCCCTCTTCGCCGGCTACGACCTGTGGCGCGTCCACGAGCACCTGGGCCGCCGGGCCCTCGGCGAGTACCCCGGCTTCGTCCTCGCCTCGGACACCCTGATCCCACCGGCGCGCTGGATCGACCGGCACCTCCCGGAAGGCGCCGTCATCGCCGCCCGCCGGATCGGCGCCCTCGGCTACTTCGGCAGACGGCGGGTCCTCGACTACGCCTTCGGCCTCACCGACCGGCGGGTCGCCCACCGGGTTGCCGCTCGCGGAGCTTCCTTCGAGACCCCCGGCAGCCCCGACCTCGCCCCGCTCTGGCGGACGGTCCGGCCAGGCTGGCTGCTCGAGGACGCCGACCGCCTCGATCCGCTCCACGCGGGCGCCGCGCGAGACCTGCGCATCGCGGGCCTTCCCTACCGCACCGTCCGCCGTTTCCCCTTGGGCGACGGCACGTATCATTGGGTCCTGGCCCGCCGGTCTCCACCGCCTGCCCGGCGGTGAGAGACACTGCCCCCCCTCCTCACCTGGCGACACACGAGGTCCACGACCGAATGCGTACCGCCTTCTACGCCCTGGCCGCCCCGCTCCTCCTCGCCGTCCCGGCCTTCGCGGCGCTCTCCGGCACCGTGGTCACCCCGGAGGGCGTCCCCATCGAGGGCGCCCGCGTCGAGGAAGTCCCCGCCGACGGCGAGCGGGCCGGGGAGAGCCCGACCGCCCGGACGGTCACCGACCGCCGGGGCGAGTTCTCCTTCCCCGCGCTCGAGCCGCCGGTTCTGCTCCTCGTCACCCACCCCCGGTTCGAGGACGCGGCGCTCCAGGTGGAGGACGGCCGGGCGGAGCCGCTGCGCATCGTCCTCGAGCCCAGGCGGCAGGTCTATGAAGAGATCGTGGTGTCGGCGACCCGCGAGGGGGGTGGGTTCCAGCCGGTCTCGGTGGCGGCGACCGCGGTCCGGCCGGAGGACCAGCCGGCGCCGCCCTCCACCGTGATGGACGTGCTCGAGAGCGTCCCGAGCGTCGCCGAGAGCGGCCAAGGGGGCCGCTTCCAGACCTTCTCGGTCCGCGGCATCGCCGGCCAGCGGGTGCTCACCCTGGTCTCCGGCGCCCGCATCGTCACCGAGCGCCGGGCCGGCGTGGCGCTCTCCTTTCTCGACCCGCTGCTCCTCGGCACGGTCGACGTGGTGCGCGGTCCGGCCTCTTCTTACTACGGCTCGGGCGCCCTCGGCGGGGTCGTCCAGCTCTTCCCGGCGCGGTTCGGCCGGCTTCAACTCGATCTCGGAGGGGATCTCGGGGGCGACCTCGGAGGCAGGGGCGCCGCCGGCGAGCGCTGGGCGCTGACGGGCGCCGGGGGCGAGATGTGGTCGGCGGCGGCGGCCTACCGCGCCGCGGACGACGCCCACACCCCGGACGGCACCCGCCTGTTCAGCCGCTTCCGACAGCTCTCGGCGGTCCTCGAAGGGCGCTGGCGGACCGGCGGCGGCGCCACCGAGTGGGAGCTCCTCGCGATTCCGGCCGCGGGCCGCGACATCGGCAAGTCGAACGCCCAGTACCCGGAGCGGGAGACCCTCTACCCGGAGGAGAACCACCTGATCGTGAAGCTGGGGGCGCGCCGGCCGGGCGCCTTCCGGTTCGACCTGTGGGCCCACCCCAACGACCTCGAGACCCGGGTCACCCGCCGGGACCGGCCGGATCGGATCGAGAGGATCGAGCGGGTCGAGAACCGCGCCTTCGACTTCGGCGCCAACGCCCAGTGGGAGCTCTCGCTCCCGGCGGGGCTCGCCGGGCGCGCGGGGCTCGAGGTCTTCGGCCGCCGGGGCGTCGAGGCGATCGAGGACGTGCTCACCGCCGACGACGCGCGCCTCGAGCGGAGCGTCACCCTCGACGGCTCCGAGGACCAGGCCGCCGCCTACGGCTCGGTGCGCCGCGCCCTGGGCCCGGCCACCGTGCAGGCGGGCGCCCGGATCTCCTGGATCCGGCAGGCCAACGCCGGGTTCGACGGCCAGGAGGACTCGGCCTGGTCCGGCTTCGCCGGGGCCACCGTGCCCCTGGACGGCCGCTTTGAGCTCGCGGCCAACCTGGGCACGGGCCTGCGCTTCCCCACCCTCTCCGAGCGCTTCTTCACCGGCACCACCGGGCGCGGCGAGGTGATCTCCAACACCGGCCTCGCCCCGGAGCGCTCCCTCTCCGGGGACCTGGGGCTGAGGTACTTCGGCGAACGGCTCTTCGCCGCCGGCTACGTCTTCCGCAACCGGATCGACGACTACATCGAGCGGATCGACGTCGAGCCCGGCGTGCGCACCTTCGTCAACCTGACCTCGGGCACCCTCGACGGCTTCGAGATCGAGGGCTTCGTGCAGGCCACGGAGGCCCTCCACGTGAGCTGGAGCGGCCAGTGGCTCGAGGGCGAGAGCGATGCCGGCGCGCCCCTGGCCGACGTGCCGGCCGACCGCCTCGGCGTGGACGCGACCTGGGACCGGGGGCGCTGGGCTGCCGCCGGCCGTCTCCAGCACCGCTTCGCGAAGAACGATCCCGCCTCGGGCGAGCAGAGCACGCCGGCCGCCGAGCTCCTCTCCGCCTCCCTCACCTATCGCCTCCGCGAAGGCTTCGAGCTCCGGCTGTTCGGAACCAACCTCCTGGGCGAGACCTACCTCCCCTCCGCCGACGACCTCGCCGTCCCGGCCGCCGGGCGATCGGCGGGCGTGGGACTCCGCTGGACGGATTGAGGTCGAGCTCAGCTCTTCAGCATTGCCCCGTTTTCGACTCAAAGCGAACTTAGGTAGGTGGCAGGTCAGAGATTCCCTCGACCTCGAACCTTACGGAGGACTTTGATGAAGCTTTCTTCTGCTCTTCTCGCCGCCGGCGTGCTGATGGCGTCGGCGTCCGTCGCCAGCGCGGCCGGCACCCCGGCCACTCCCCAGCCCGCGAAGGCTCCCCAAGTGGAAACAGCGCAGACCCTGCCGGCCGCCCAGCCGGCGGTCCAGGCGCCGGCCGCGCTGCAGGGTCAGGCTCCGGCCGTCTCCACGCCCGGATGCGCGGGCGAGGATGCGTCGTCCTTGATCTCGGTGAACAGCGTCCTGGGCGCCGTAACGCAGTCCGTCTACGACACTTGCGGTTCGTGCAGCAGCTCCAACTGCGTCGGGGCTGCCCTGTTCTCGCCGTGCGCTCTCCCGCCGACGATCGGCGGTACGGGAGCCTGCAAGCCCTTGACCGGCAACTTCTGCCCGAGCGGTGACGGTCTCGCCTGTCGGTGCACGACCAGCGCACTCTTCTGAGCCTCTCCGGGGCGCCGGGTCCTCATCGACCCGGCGCCCCGCCGATCACGCGGCCGAGCGCTCGGTTGACAGTGCGCGGTGGTCCTTCCACTGCGTCCAGTAGAATTTCCGCGCTGGGCGATCTCTGCACGATCGACCCATTCCTCGACCATGACGCTCGACGACGCAAGGGAGGTTTTCGAGGCGCTCCTCCGGGAGGGTGTCGAGTTCGTCGTCATCGGCGCCATGGCGATGGCGGCACAGGGCTTGCCTCGCGCGACCCAGGACGTCGACTTCTTCGTCGCCCCGCGTCGCGAGAACCTGGAGGCGCTGAAGCGCGCGTTGCGCTCCCTGTTCGACGATCCGGACGTGGACCAGATCGACCCGGACGAGCTGATGGGCGACTACCCCGCTGTCCAGTACGTGCCTCCAGATGGCCGTTTCTCCCTGGACATTCTGACCCGGCTCGGTGAGGCCTTCTCGTGGCAGGACATCTTGGCGCACTCCGAGGAGCTGGACGTCGACACCCTCACGGTTCGGGTTGCGAGCCCCGATCTCCTCTACCGGATGAAGAGAGACACCGTCCGTCCGCAGGACCGCGCCGATGCGGCCAGGATTCGCGAAGCCTTCGACCTGGAGGAGAGGTGACCGTCCGCAAGTATCGATCGGCCGAAGAGATGCCCGGGGTCTCGCCGCGCCCCCCGCTCGATCCGGACAACCTCCGCATCGCCTGCGAGCTCACCGAGCTCGCCTACGCCCTCCACCCGTGGCACTTCGAGCCGGGCGTTTACAAGTTCCGCACGATCGAAGAGGCCAACCGGCATCGCCAAGAGCGTGAGCGCCGCCAGGTTCGGAGCCGTCCGCGGGCCGGCTGAGAGGGCGTTCGTCCCGGAGCCGGCGCTCTGCACACTTCGATTCTTGGAAGAGCCGCCACACCGGCTTCTCGGGCCACGACCGGGTGACGGCTTCCTCCGAAGACTCGAAAGGTGTCGAGCGGCACCGGGAGGCGAATTGTCTGACTCCAAGACCCTGCGCGTGGGGCTCCTCGCCCCGGTTCACGACCTCGATCCTCGGACCGGCCGGGATTTCGTCGGCGCCACGATCATCGAGCAGGTGTTCGAGACGCCCTTGGAGCCCGCGGAGGAGATCACCCAGCCTGCCCGCCCGCTCCTGTTCTCGGAGGGGCTCACGAGGGAGGCCGGCGGCCGCACGTTCTCGGCACCGGTCCGCGACGGTGTGCGCTTCTCCGACGGGACGCCGCTCACCGCCGAGCTGATGGCGAAGATCCTGTCGGAGGCGAGCCGGCTCGCCGACCAGGCGCGGGTGGAGGCCCACGAGAACCGCGTCCTCTTCCACCTCGATCA
Source organism: uncultured Acidobacteriota bacterium (assembly GCA_963739795.1). Classification (GTDB taxonomy): domain Bacteria; phylum Acidobacteriota; class Thermoanaerobaculia; order Multivoradales; family DATKCC01; genus CAVUBL01. The sequence goes on from CAVUBL010000012.1 coordinate 41,459, forward strand.
TCCGGCGTCCCGGTTCGACCACGTCCTCACCCACCGGTACTGCGAGATCGGGCTCCGGAAAGGCGGCGAGACCTTAGGCACCGGGCCCTACCGTGTCGCCGCAGACTCGACGCCCGAGCGCATCCGCCTGGTGGCGAACCCGGAGCGCTCGACGCCTCCCGAGATCGAGGAGCTGCTGTTCGAGGCCTACCCGCCGGACGACGACGGCGTGCCCGCGGCCCTGTTGCAGGCGATCGAGGCCGGCGAGGTCGAGTTCTCGAACGTCCTCTCCCGCGAGCACATCGCCGGGCTCAAGGGCGTGCGCAAGTGGCTCGAACCAGGAATCGCCACGGCTAGGAGTCTGCGCGGCAGAAACACGTAGCCGCGCGCGAGGGTCTTACGGGGTGGATCCAAGGCGCGAGGAGGAGTCGATGCGGGGACATCGTGGACGACGAGCAACGCAGGAGACGCCCCGTAACCCCCTTGCGCCCGAAGGGTTGCGGCGGCGTGGGGCCGTCTACGTCGTTGCCGCTCCTCGACGATGGCTCGGCATCGCCTGCGTCGCGCCGCCTCGTATCCGGCCCCACGGCGCTCGCAACGCGACTGCACGTTTCTGCCGCGCAGACTCCTAGCCTCTACTTCAACACCGAGCGCCCGGCGCTCCAAGACGTCCGCGTGCGGCGGGCCCTCGCCCTGGCCATCGACCGCACCGAGGTCGCGCGCATCTCGTACAGCAACCCCATGGTCTTCACCGCGACCGGCCTGCTGCCGCGCCTGATGGGGACCTGGCGGGACGGCATCCGTCACGACCCCAAGAAGGCCGCCGCGCTCCTCGCCGAGGTGGGGGACGCGCGCCCGAAGCGCCTTTCGATGTTCATGGTCTACGGCCCGCGCCCCTACCTGCCCCATCCCCGGCCGGTGGCGGACCACCTGGTTGCGGTGCTGGGGACCCTGGGCATCGAGGTGACGGTGCGCCAGGCCGAGAGCATGAACCACTTCTTCCGCGAGATCGAACGGGGCGACTACGACCTGGCGCTCTCCGGCTGGGTCGCCGACACGGCCGACCCGGCGGACTTCCTGTACGCGCTCCTCTCGCCGGAGGCGATTCCCAGCCCCGAGCGGCGGATCGTGATCGACGGCAACCTCTCGCGCTGGAGGAACGCACAGGTCCAGGAGGCTCTCGAGCGGTACCGCCGCGAACCGAGCGAGAAGAACAAGGCGGCGGTGCTCGAGCCGGTGGCCGAGGAGATGCCGCTCCTCCCCCTCATGTACGGCCCGACGATCTGCGTCTACTCGCTCCGCGTCTCGGGCTTCAAACCCTCGCCCCTCGGCATCCCCCGCTTCGCCGACCTCTCGCTGGAGGAGTAGACGGGACGGTCGCCGAGTCGACGTCCTCCTCGCCGCTGTCGCTTCGGGTCGAGTCTGCTGTCTTTGGCGCAAGCACCAAGCGCACGCATCATGATGTATCATCAACCCATCATGCGGACGACGATCGACCTTCCCGACCACCTCCTCGTGGACGCCAAGAAGCTCGCTGCCGAACGGCATCTGCCGCTGACCCGGCTTCTCGAAGAGAGCCTCCGGGCCTATCTCAGCGAGGAGCGCCTTCGGCGGCGCGAGGAGCCCGCGCCTCTTCCGGTCCTCACCGAGCCGTCTCCCCTGCCGGGAGTCGATCTGGATGACACGAGCCGGCTCTGGGAGATGGAGTGATCCTCTGTGACGTGGGCGTGCTGCTCCACGCCATGATCCGGAAGGCGGCGCATCACGACCTCTGTCGGCGCGAGCTCGATCGGCTGAGGTCGAATCCCCGGGAGCTGGCGGTGAGCGAGCTGGTCCTCGCGGCGGTGGTGCGCATCGGGACCAATCCGCGACTCTTCGAGCCGTGTCCCACGCCGGAAGAGGTCTTTGCGTTCGTGGAAGCGCTTCGGTCGCCGGCGCAGGTCCGGCGGATCTCCCCCGGCCCGCGACACTGGACGATCTTCAAGGATCTGGTTCTCACCAGCGGCATCCAAGGCCCGGACACGACCGACGCCTACCTCGCCGCCCTCGCCATCGAGCACGACTGCGAATGGTGGACGACCGACTCGGACTTCAGCCGCTTCCCCGGCCTACGGTGGCGGAACCTCCTCGCCTGACAGTGGCCGTCCGCTCCCGAAGGCGCGCCAGAGATCGTACTGGAGCTGCTGGGCAAGCCAGCTCTCAGCCGTCGTGTCGAACGCGATCGAGAGGCGCACGGCCATCTCGGGGCTGACGCCTGCCCGGCCGTTGAGGATCCCGGAGAGCGTCTTCCGGCTGACACCCAGCGCCTTGGCCGCGTCGGTCACGGTCAGCCCGAGGGGTTCCAGGCAGAGCGAGCGCAGCACTTCGCCCGGGTGAGGAGAGTCGCGCGGCGCGACTTCGACTGCGAAGTGGCGCCGTATACGGTGCTATAGTGACGCAGTGAGGCGAGCGGTGGTGGACACCAACGTGCTGATTGCCGGCTTGAGCCGGCGAGGTCCGGCTGGAGCTGTCATGGACGCATGGGTGACCCGCAGGTTCCAACCCTGCGTCTCCACAGCTCTCGCTCTCGAGTACGAAGACGTCATGCTCCGGAAGCTCGGTGCCGACCGGCGGCAGGCCGTGCCCATGGCACTTCAGGCGTTGCTAAGCCGCAGCGAATACGTCCCTGTCAGGTTCACCTACCGACCTGCCAGTCCCGATCCCGGAGACGATCTGGTGGTGGATTGCGTCGTCAATTGTGGCGCGGTCCTCGTCACCGAGAACCAGAAGGACTTTCGGAGAGCCTCGCGGGAGTTTGGCTTTCGGATGCTGCAACCGTCCGATTTCCTCGCGCTCTTGAAGGAGGAAGGCTCATGAGCCGCATGACCGTTCGCCTACCGGACTCGCTCCATCGCCTTCTCGCCGAGCAGGCGTCGCGGGAGGGGATCTCGCTCAACCAGTACGTCGTCTACTCCCTCACCAGGTCGGTCACCGCCGCGGATCTGGAGAGCCAGCGCCAGACGTTCGAGGAGCTCAGGCGACGCTACCCGCCCGAGGAGGCCGAGGCAGCCCTCCGCGACCTCCTGGCCGTGCGCACTTGACATCTCTCTAAATAGTCGGTAAAGTGGCGGTATTGAATCCGGCGGGGCCAGCCCCATTGATTCCGCCGAACTGCCAACGGCCCGGGCGAGCTGGCACTCACCCGGGCCTGACCCGCAAAGGAGATACCGCTCCAATGCAGATCGAGACGAAGCGTAGCACCCCGTCCGCCCTCACTCAGGATCCGTCCCCCACTCAAGACCGCTCGGCCGAACCCGCCGAGCCCCACACCGTCGCCCCGGTAGCCCCGACTCGAGCTGAAGCCGAGCCGTCGCCCGAGCCGCGACCCCAGTTCCAGGCCCAACCCCTAGCTGGAACAGAGCCGAACGCCTTCTCGGCGCTCTTCCTGGAGCGAGCCCACCACCTCGGGGCACCGCCCTTGGAGCGCCGGGCCCACTACGCCGGCGCCCACGACGTGGAGGAGGTCCCCGCCGGCAGCGGCCGCCTCTGGGCCGTCGTTCGCCAGGGCGACCTGGTTGCCAAAGGTGGCGAAGCCCTGGCTCATTTCATCCGCCGCCCCGACGCCCTCCTCGCCGCCGCCACTTTGACGGCCCTGGCGAGCCCCAACCACCTCACCCTCAGCCGTCACGCGAGGCGCCCCGTCGCCCGCCGCTACCTCGGCTACCCGATCCACGACGGCCGCCACCACCTCGGCCACCTCACCCGCCACGAGGAGGATTTTCCCCTCCTCTACCACGCCACCCGCAGCCTGGCCGCCCACCCCGAGGCCCTGGTCCTCACCCTCGAGTCCCTCGGCCCCGACCTCGCGAGAGCGGTAGCCCGCGCCCTCCTCCGCCGCGTCGCCTGACGACCCCGCCGATCACCACAACCGGCCGAAGGCGGTCCACCCCGCCCCGGCCGGGCCCAGTCCGGGAGGTGGTAAATCGAACTGAGCTGGAAGCCATGTCCGGTAGAATGGGTACGCATGAGCTACGGCTGCGCCGAGCAAGCAGCTCGAGGACTCGCCGAGGAGGTTACCGTGGCAGAACCAGCCGTAAGGAGCGCATCCAGAAGGACCTCGACCAACTCTCGCCGGAGCAGCAGGAGCGCGCCGCGACCTCGTGCATGGCCTGGTTCCGTTACAAGGGTGCAACGGTGGCGGACCTGCTCCAGGTAGCCGGAACCTTGGACGCGAGTCGGCTGAGGAGATGATGGAGGCGATCGAGGAAGGCTGCGAGCGGGTGGACCTCGATGAGTGGTAAGTACCTCCTCGACACGAACATCGCGATCCGGATCCTCAACCACGAAATCGACCTCGAAGCACGACGCGGCGGCGACTTCGAGGCATTCTTGGTGACGGTGGTGGCGAGCTCTCTTCGGAACGAGAAGTGTGAAGGGCGAGACGAACCAGCGGATCACACAAACGCTTGCAAGGCTCGGTGAAAGCGAATCTGGTGACAACCCAGGAGAGCTCAGCTCAACGCAGATTCTCGAGCTTGCGGCTACGTCTTCGTGCTCACTCACGTCGGCTGATGCTTCTCGCAATGGATGGAGCACTACGCTGCGCTGGCAGATCGAAATGAACTTCAAGAAGCTCAAGAACTCGTGCCTCGATTCGCTGCGGCAGAGAACGGACTCACACAGGCTTCTATTCTCAAGCTCTAGCTGCTTGCTGGTGAGGATCTGATGGCGAAGTACTTGCGTTTTCCCTGGGTACTGACTCACACCGCCACTGTGCTCTGGCGCATTCAGCGAGTCTACTCCGGGACATGGCTACGCGATCTCGGGGCCTTCTGCTTCGCGTAGATTGACAAAGCGCCGGCTCAAAAGACATTTCTGAACACACGCAACGGCGAACCAAGCGCCATGCTCAGCGCTCGCAAACGTATCAGGTAAGCTAGCGCATATGCCCCGTACCTCACCTCACTTGGATACCGATCACAACGGTCGTCACTCCCCCCCCCCCGCACACGAGGACGACTTTCTCTCCTCCACTACTCATCCGCTGCTGGCAGCAACACGAGGCTCCTCGCCAAGACCTCGGGCCGCCTCGCCGCTCGTAGCCGCGCCTCCTCCGCGCGTACCGGCCTGGTGCAGGCTACTCGCGGACACGGTCGCCCCCTGGTCGGCATTGCACACCGATGGCCCATAGCAACAACAAGGCGTCAGCTTCGAGATCGCGAATCAGAAACGGGGGAAGAGCCTCTCCAATCCGATTGGGAGAGCGCTCTCGTGTAATCGACTTGCGCAGTCTCGTAAAACCCGTATACTCCGTTCATCAATGAATTCGGCATGACGGCTGCTTCTCCAGCGCGGCGCGGGATTCTTACGTATTGGGAGCTGAAGAATGAGCGAGGCAGGGCGGGACGTAGCGGAGAACGTCGACATCCATTGAGGCACTCGAGGAGGCTGCTTCTCAGTGGGCTTCTGAATGACGACATCGCTAACGAAATAATCAAGAATCTCGAGCGGGAGCAGCAGCTCACCTGACGGAAAATGAGAGATACGCAGAGCAGAGTAGGCTCTTCGGTAGGATGAAGAGGCGAGCTTGGACTGAGACTGACCAGGCTACTAAAGAAGGGCTCTCCTCAACTATGAGTGGGTAGAGGTGGGTTGAGGTGGATGCCTCCACAGTTGAGGAAGATCATGGCAGCGAGGGCTTGGTGGGAGTGGAATCCGTAGGCTCTGCGGGCGATCATGCGGATCCTGTTGTTGAGTCCTTCGACGAGGCCGTTGGTGAGCCGGGTGCCGATATAGGCGAGGATTCCCTTGAGATGCTTGCGGATGGTTCGGGCGGCTTTGACGAAGGGTCGGAGCCGAGATCGAGAGGCCCAGGCGAGCCATGCGCGCAGTGCTCGTTCGGCCCGCCAGGGTTGGCGGTAGTCGAGGGCTTGAGCGAGCGTCTCTTTGAGCAGGTAGGCGCGGTAGAGCCGCTGGTTGCTTCGCTGGAGCTCGGAGAGCTTGCGGCGCTGGGACTGGCTGAGGTTCCACGGGTTCATCAGAAGCACGAAGCGGGTGCGCTTGACGGCGCGGGCTTCGTCGGGGTCGGAGGCGAGCTCGCGCACGAGCTCGCGGCGCACCTCGTCGAGTGCGTCACTGACCAAGCGCTGGACATGGAAGCGGTCGTAGATGATCTCGGCCTCGGGCAGCTTCTCCCGCACGGCCTTGGTGTAGGCCGCGGACAGATCGACGGTGACCATCTCGATCGCCTTGCAGCCCTCATCGCCGAGCGCCTCGAAGAAGGGATCGAGCGCCTCGGCGCTACGGCCTTCACCGGCCCACACCACGCGACCGCGGTCATGGTCGACCACGACGGTGAGGTAGTTGTGGCGCTTCTTGTAGCTGAACTCGTCGATACCGATCCGGCGCAGGCCCACCAGACGCTCCGGATCGAGGCGGCGCTCGACCACCCGCGCGACGATCGAACCAACCGTCTCCCAGGCGATCCCGAGCAGGCGCGTCACCTGGGTCTTGTCAGTGATCTGCGCAAAGTAGGCCGCCAGCTCCTCGAACGCTTCACTGAAGCGACCTCCCGAGGGCGCCCAGGGGACCTGCTCCACGCGGACGCCACACTGAGGGCACTCCACTCGCCAGGGCGCGTAGCGCAACACCACCACATGGCGTCCCCAGGGCAGGTGCCGCCACTCTCGCTCGTATCGACGGTCGTAGCGGGGTCCGACCCGGCCGCACCCGCCACAACGAGAGCGACGCCACGTGGGCCGGACATGGACCACCAACGTCCCGTCCCGCCGGAACAGCGCGGATTCGACGTACATCTTCATGACACCGAGCAGACGACGCAGTACAGTGGTCAGGCGCATGGGGTCGCTCCTCCCTCCTCGGTTGTTTCGATGCTCCCAAGGAGAGCAGGAAACCCCATGCGTTTTCAACCCCTTAGCGCCACCATAACCCTCCTCCCAGATCTCTCACCGCGGCCGACCACCCCCGCGAAGCACCGGCCGCCGAGGGCCTCCCAGCTACCCACAGCAAGTTGAGGAGAGCCTAAAGAAGGCGCCCGGATCGAAACATCTTTGAACTCCGAGTACCAGAGGCAGGAGCGCCTGTTGACTCGAAGAGGGTCTGTGTCTGCTCTCAAGGCATCGCTCCTGAGTCGCCTCCGCGCGGGACGTTCAGGCTACTCCCTTAAATGGATTCGCTACCTCAAGGAGCAAACTCAGGAGTTGAGCGAGCTATCTCTCGAGCTTCAAAAGAAGCGAGTCGCAGTAGCCAAAGAAGTTCACACACTCAACAAAGACGAGTACCAGCGCAGGGTGCAACTTCTCGAAGGGAAGAGGGCCTCGAGTGCCGAAACCCTAGATCGCATCAACACACAAGTAGATACGCTAAGAAATCTTGGAATCACTCGTACTACAGCAGGCTTTCTAACGTGGGCGGGATATTTCGCCTTCCCTGCTGCAGGCTGGTTTCTCGGTGAGGCTCTGTACGATGCGCTCGGGTCCTCCAAAAATTCCCTCGGTAACGCAGTATCCCTCATCTCAGTCGGCATTGAAGGTCTTGCCAATAGACTAGGCCTTGTATGGGCCGCAATACTGGTGTTCGCTGCCCCCCTCCTACTATTAGCTATCGTCTTTGCTCTCTTCGTTCTTGGAGACTACATGGCTGGACTCTTCGATGATAATTGGGGCAAGCATGGGGATAACCGCGGAGCCTCGGGCTTCTACACGCCGCCGCTTACGCAAATTCGCCGTAGAGACTACTCACAAGTCGTTGCGAAGCTTCCCCTCATTTACTCCTGGGCCCTCCTCCCCTTGGGCCTCGCCTCGCTTCTCGCCCTCTCAGGAGCCCGAAACACCGCAAGCCTCAGAAGCATAGCACTCGACCCCTGGAAAGCCATGCTCTACACCTACCTGGGAGTCGCCCTAACTATCGTCGTTTCCGGGTTTGCCCTTCTTTATACCTGCTTTATCGTCCAAGGCCGTCTTTCCGCTCCTCACTCGACATTTGCCTCACTTCGCCTCCACGCCGAACTCGCTCTCATTCTCCTGGCAACAGTCCTCATCTTGCTGATCCGCGCGGCAAGCGGGGCCTCCCTTGGAACTCCCCACACAGACCTAAGCCGGCCACTGCTCTGGACACTAGCCCTTCTTGCCATCGGTTTTGTGGTAGCTTACGGCCTCATTTACAAAGGAATCTTTAAAGATCAGCGCGTCCTTCGCCGGCAGCTTATAGCCTTGGACGACGCAATCGAGAGATACTCCGGGCTACCTGCAGTAGAAACTTCGGATCCGGAAGCTCGCGAATATCGAACTTTCCTAAAGCAACTACAAGAGAGATTCGAGCGCCAATGGGAACGAATTGACTTTGATCCCAGAGATCTCGGCTTCAGCCCACACCTCGGCCGCATATTCCCCGCGAGGCATAGGCGAACGCTCAGTCCTATAGGAATGGACTTTCTCTTTGAGCCCGAACTCACGGCCCAACTTGGACGCATCGAAGCCGCCGAAGCAGTACTCACAGCCAAGCTCGGAGCGACCGCCGAAAAGCTAGTAAGACTCGAGCGAGACCTCACTTCCGCCCGAACCCTTGGGTCGACGACGGCCAGTCGCCTGACCACTCTCAGAGGCTTACGAGTGGAGGCGATCCGCCGTCGCCACACCGAGCTAGTAGTCGCGATGCGGCGATACGGCGAAGCGATAGCTCGATGCAAGAGCGCGTACAACCTCGGTCGCCACCTCGGCATAGAACTCGATTTCGAAGATTCAATTATTCGCTCCAAAGGAGCACACTGATGACTTGGCACGATCGCGGTATTGCGGCAGGGAGGGAATTCCGAAGCCGCGAAAGAGAGAAGCAAGCACTGGCAGAGATTGTCCGGGCTCAGATAACTGAAGAGGCCACCACTGCGGAAACACAAAGAGCCCAGCGGCAAGCCACACTGGACTACTATGTGGACCTGGGTAAGTCTGTTCAGGCTCGACGACAGGCTCTGTCGGAACGACGGACAATTGCTGAAGAAGGCCGTGAGCGTGCCGTTGCAGACTATTCCATAGTCAAGGGAGTAATTTATACACTGATTGCAATTGTCTGTCTATTGGCGGACGCTACACTTCTTTTGGAAGTGGCGGGTCAGTTCTTCCATGCCAACCTATCGTCACAAGGTGCTGACGGCAAGCTCGTAAGCGTGTACTCCCTGATCTGGACCGGCAACTGGCGGTTAGCCTTATCTGATTATTGGCAACTCTTTTGCCTTACAGTTGCCGTCGTCTTGACCGGGATGTTCCTCAAGGTTTGGAGGGATGTACTTGAGGACCGGGGGCGATCCAAGCGCGACATCTGGCTCTTTAACTTGGTCCTAGCTTTCGCAGGCGTCATCCTGCTCGCGATGGCGGTTGCTCGAGCGACAGTTCCGGTCGGTGGACAGCACGGCGCCCTTGGAGTCGGCAGTTGGGTCTCCGCGGTACTGGGCCTGACTCTGCCCGTGGTCAGTGCCGGCTTCTTCATCAAGGGGTACGAAGCCTTTGCCAGGAGGTATCGTCTTCTTAGGACCTCCTGTCACGCTAGAGCCTTTGACCTGGCCCACTGGGTGGTTCAGAAACTCGCCACGAAGCACTCCGCAAGAATTCGCGACCTCGAAAGCAAGGAGACCGCCCTTCGAGCAGAAGACCATTTTCGCAAAATGGTCCACCAGGCCATCGCAGAATTTGATAGCGGCTACGATGAGGGAATTCAGCAGCTTCTCTCCACCGGTTCCCTGGTGGAGCGTCTAAGGCGTCTGGCAGTGACACATTCGATGAGGGGCGAAGGTCGATCAGCTTTGCGATCCGTAGTGCTCCCAGTCCTTCTAGCTCTGTATCTCAGCGGAGTCGTGGCTGTGAGAGCAGAGACATCAAGCAAGCCTACCGTCAACAATCGACATGCGGTCATTGTACTCTTTGACCCTACGTGCGGAGGGAGCAAGTCGGGCGATCGAATCCAGAAACAACTAACGGGCATTTCAGAGTACCTCGCCAAGGACGCGAGAATAGGCAACATACTGGCGGTTTTTTCCGTAAGCCGGGATGTGTATGACTCTGATCCCGATGAGATTAGGTACGAAGAGACCAAAGAAGATCGGCTAGCTCTGGACGGCCAAGCGGTCTTCGAACAGCGAATGCGGAGGAAGATCGATGCCGAAGTGGAAAAGTTGATGGAGGAATGGCGGCGAGCTCACAAGCCCGAAAACATCACGGAACCCAACAGCTGCATCCTGTCTGGCCTTGTTCGGGCAGGTAACTTCGCTACGAGTCTCGGATCTGGGTACCAAACTGACTTGTTGGTCGCCAGCGACTTACTAGAGGTCTGCGATAACTACAATGGCTCCCTGATCAACCTAGAAAAGAGGGACGCGGGAGATCGACTAGAGGCGCTAAGACTTAAGCTACCACCTATGGAGTTCTCGCGAGTCGCTCTTCTCCAGATGCCTCTTCCAGATACTGTTGCCCGCTTGCCGATAGTACAGCGCATTCGACTCGTCCACGCATGGGAGGGCATCCTAGAGCGCTCAGGAATAGGAGCTGACCGGATTAGAGAGTTAGGCCACTTGGGAGTAGAGACTAGCTGGCCTTAAGTGGTCCTGGTTTCTGGCCAGGTTTACAGAGGCGCAGGGGATGCTCTCCTCGCATCATAGCTCGCGTTTGCTCCTACCCCTTCCGCAGTCGCGCTTCCAGCCGCTCCAGCACCAGATCCGGCACCAACCCCCGGATGTCGCCTCCCCCCCGAGGGCGAAGGCTTCTTTGACGAGGCGGCTGGAGAGGAAGCTGTAGTCCTCTCTCGGGGTCATGAAGATGGTCTCGACCTTGGGGTTGAGGCGGCGGTTCATCATCGCCATCTGGAACTCGTACTCGAAGTCGGAGACGGCGCGGAGGCCGCGGATGACGATGCGGGCGCCGATCTGGTCCATGAAGTGCACCAGGAGGCCGGAGAAGCTCTCGACGCGGACGTCCGGCCACTCGGCCGTCAGCTCCTGGATCATCTCGACCCGCTCCTCCACCGAGAACAGCGGGTCCTTCCCGTCGTTGTGGAGCACCGCCACCACCACCTGGTCGAACAGCGGCCGGCAGCGCTCGACGATGTCGAGGTGACCGTTGTGGATCGGGTCGAACGATCCCGGGCAGACGGCGACGCGGTGGGCGCTCATAGTGTTCTCGGGGTTGGTTCGCCTGGTTTCGGTGGACCGCCTCACTGGAGCCTGGCGGAGAGATCGTACGTGGCGACGTTGAGGGCCGCGTCGGTCACCCGGAGCAGAAGGAGCTTCGCCCCATTCGGCACCGGGATCTCCAGGACCTCGCGACGGGCGTCGAGGAGGCCGTCAGCGGCGGGGGCCGGCTTCCAGTCGCCGGCGTTCACGCTCACCTCGGCGGCGCGGAGCGGGTTCCACGCGTCTTCGAGCACCACCCGGAGCGTGCCGCCGCCTGAACCTCCTTTGCGCGTCGCCTCCACCAAATTCGGCGGCGAGTGGTCGATGACCACCGGCTCGGAGAGCTCCTCGCCCGTCTCGCCTTCGCCGGGCGCGTTCTCCTTCGCGTCCGAGGCGGTCAGGCGGAAGCGGTAGACCCCGTCGGGCAGCACCGTGGAGTCGAAGCTGTAGTAGTCGTCGTCGAGGTCGTCGGCCACGGTAAGCCAGTCGCCCCCGGCTCCGACTCCGGCCCCGCTCCCGGCCCCTTTCCCGGTCTTGCCCGCCGTCTCGCCCGTCAGATCAAGGGGCCGGAACTGGAGCGAGTAGACGAGGTCGTCGCCGTTGGGGTCCGCCGCGGACCAGCGGAACGAGCGGTAGCCCTTCTTCCAGAGGGTCTTGACGCGCCCCTCCTCCGTCGCGTTCGCCTTCTCGAGGGTCGTGAAGATCCCCTGCTTGTTGGGGTGCGCGGGCTCGTAGACCTGCTGCGACGGGTTGAAGCCGGCGGGCACCAGGATCTCCCCGGGATCGAGCACCTGGAACGCGGAGATCTTGGGCCGCAGGTTCTCCTGCCGGTAGGAGAGCTCGACGCCGTCGATCCTCGGTGAGCTCTCCGCGCCTCCCCCACCCTCGAGGGTCACCCGCCACTGGACGTAGCGCCCCTCCGGCACGCCGGCCAGAGAGACCTCGCCCTCGGCCGACGGCGCCCTCGGCTCGGTCCAGTCCGACCAGGTGGCATCGGGCTCTTCCGAGACGCCGCTCCGGGCGGCGAACTCGACCTTTCCGCCCTTGTCTCCCTTGCCCGCCGCGCCGCGCCAGGAGAGGGTCCCGAAGCGGGCGACGGCCCCGGCGTCCAGGGCCGGGCTGGTGTAGGTGCCCTTCCGCTCCCTGGCGGCGGTCAAGCGGTAGACGGCCGGCGCGTTGGTGGTGGCGAAGGCCGGCCCGGGCTCGCCGGGCAGCAGGGCCACCACCTGGCGCTCTTCGACCTCTTTCTCGAGCACCATCTGGCGGCCGTCGAAGCTGTAGAGCTTGCCCTCGAGACCGGTGGCCACCCACAGCCTGCCGCGGTTCCAAAGGAGGTCGAAGACGGTCTCGTCGTCGAAGCTCCAGACCGGCGTGACCACGCCCTCCGGCGAGATCGAGAGCACCTCGGAGCGCTTGCCGGAAAAGCCCGCCGGCCGGCTGCCGGCCGCCGCCGGCCCGACGTGGACCGTGACGGTCGGCTTGCCCTTCGCCCCCGGCTCCCCAGGCGTGGCCCCGGCCGCCGCCTGGCCCGACTTGGCCGCGGCGCGCGCGCTCGCCGCGGCGGCCGCCGCCAGGTCGACCGGGCTCGCCTCGGAGGCGATGGCCGCGGCGTAGAACGAGCCGTCGGCCCCATCGCCCCCATCCCCGTGGGCTGCGAAGGCGACCACCTCGGGCTGGTCGGCGTCGTAGAGGGTGCGCGCCTTCGAGCCATCGGCCGCGACGCGCAGGATCAGCCCATCGCCGGCGGTCCCCACCAGGATGTCGCCGCCGGGCAGCACGGCGAGGCTGCGCACGTGGGTGTCATCGCTGTCGTAGAGGACCGAGCCCTCGCCTTTGCCGGTCACCCGGAAGAGCTTGCCCGAGGTCCCGGTGCCCACCAGCAAGGATCCGTCCTTCGCCCGCGCCAGGGCCCAGACGTAGGTCTCGCCGGTGTCGAACCAGAGCGCCTTCTCCGGCGTGAGGTCCTTGGCCCCGGGCGGGATCCGGTAGACCTTGCCCCCGGGCGAGACCCCGGCGAACACGGTGCCGTCCGGGTCCGCCCAGACGGCGAAGACCTGCCCCTCGGACGCGGCGAGGAGCTCCTCGACCGTGCCGTCCCGGTGCACCAGGAGCACCTTGCCGTCGTTGCCGGTGCCCACCACCCAGCCCTTGGGATGGGGCGCCGCCGAGAACAGGAAAGGCTCTCCGACGGCGGCGACGCGCTCGGCGCGGTCGGCGAGCTGCAGGCGGCCCTCCGAGTCGATGCTCACCCCCTCGAGGGTGCCTTTGAGGAAGGCCTTCTGGCTCTGGAGCTGGAAGATCTTCACCTGGGTCGCCCCGGCCGGCGCCGTCGCGGTGAGGCCCAGGGAAAGAACCAGGGAGGTCGCCAGGAGTCCGCCGCACCGGCTCATCGCTCACCTCCCACCGTGCCGGTCGCCGGTGCGCCCTGGCCGCCCGCCTTCTCTTCCGGTGGCGGTGGAGCGTCGGGCTCGGGCTCGTCGGGCGGCGGCCCGGCCTCCTCCGCGTCTCCGTGCCCGCGCTCGGACTGGGCGAGGTCGGGCTCGCGGCGCCGCAGCTCGAGGTCGATGCGCGCGACGCCCGAGGCCGGGAACGGCAGGGAGTCGACCGTCATCTGGGTCAGGGCGAGGCCCAGGGGCTTGGCACCGCCGGAGCCGGCGGCCCGCCAGATCGACTGGATCGAGCCGGGTAGCCGCGGCAGGGTGTTGCCCGCCACCGACAGGCCGCTGTCCCGGAAGACCTCCAGCACCAGGAGGTCCCGATTCGAGTGCATGGAGCGCAGAAGCCCCAGGGCCTGGGGGAAGGTGACCGGCTGGACCGGCTCGAGGGCCATCCGTGCGGCGTCGATGCTCTGGCCGTCGCCCACCACGAGAGAGAGGCGGCCGGAGGGCAGGTCCTCGGGCACCTTCACCTCCACGGTCCGCCGGAAGCTCGCCCCCTGGAAGCTCTTGAAGTCCAGGTTGAGCCGCACGCGCTCGCCGGGGTGGACCACCGCCCGCTCGGCGTGGGCCGCCGCCAGGGAGGCGTTGCGCGGCTTGGCGGTCTGGTGGATCACCGCGTCGATCCCGGTGATCTCCACCTTCTCCAGGGAGTTGCCGGTCAGGTAGCCGGCGAGGGCCACGAGGTAGGCGGACGCGTCGGACGCCGCGGTCGGGCCGTCGAAGCTCTGGCGCACCGGCACGTCCCCCCAGCGGGCCAGGTGGAACGTGGCGTCGAGGTCGAGGCCCTGGGGACCGTTGGAGAAGCTGGCCGAGTTGATGCCGCCGACGGTGGCGGCGGCGAGGAGGGCGGGCACGAGCTGCGGCACCGCCGCCAGCCGCATGTGGTAGTCGCGGGCGCGCAGACCCCGGACCGACAGGTGGAACGGGATCATGGGCGCCGTCGCGCCCAGGCGGCCCCGGATGCCGGCCTGGGAGTCGGTCTCGAAGGCGCCGACCACAGGCCCCAGGTTCGAGATCTTGAAAGAGTTGTAGTTGCTGGGCAGGACGGTGAGGATCTCCGCCGAGGCCATGGGCACGTCGAGGGGCCCGTAACCGAGGAAGGCGTGGCCGAAGGCCAGGATCTCCGAGCCGTGGCGCTCGGTCACCGTGCCGGTGGCGGCGAGCTGGAGGTCGCCGTCCACCAGGACCGCGGCCACCGGCGCTCCGTTCTGGAGCGCAGGGAGCGCGTCGGAGGTGGCGCCGCCGCTCGCCGCCACCTCCCCCAGGCTGCCGGCGAGGAGCTTGCGGGCGGTCTCGCCGAAGCCGCTCGTGGCCCACTCGATCGCCGAGCGGGCGCCGGGGGCGGCCTGTCCGAGGCGCGGCGCGAGGGCGGAGAGCACCGTCTCGAGGTATCCCTCGGGCACTTTGCCCGCCAGCAGGCTCGCCAGGTCCAGCGGCGGCGTGGCCGGCGTGGACAGGTCGGTGGCCGAGCCCACGGGCACCGGATCGCGCCCGTCGGGCCGGTCGGGCGCGTCGAGGCCGGAGGGCAGCTCGCCGATCGAGCGCATGGCGTCGATGGGAGTGATCCCGGCGATCGCCTCCTTGGCGAAGGGCCAGGCGAAGGCGACCGCGCCCACCAGGTGGCCGTCGATGAACACCGGGCTGCCGCTCATCCCCTGGACCACGCCGCTCTCATCGAGCCCGTGGCCCGACAGTCGGGCGAGGACGTAGGAAGCGCTCGGATCGGTGTTGTGCAGCACCCCCAGCACCTCCACGTCGAAGCGCTCGGGCTCGCTGCCGGCGAACACCGTGAGGCCGTAGCCGGTCTGGCCGCGGGTGATCTTGTCCACCGGCAGGCTGGCCAGGCGCGGAGTCGATTCCGGCGGCGACCCCGAGGAGGCCAGCGGCGGGTCCGGAGCCCGCGGGGGCACGGGGAGGGCCGCCGCGGCGCCCCCGGAGAGGAGCAGGCCGAGGCCAGCGAGGAGGAGGGCGAGACCGGCTGGACGCGAAGACTTCATGTCATAACTCCCACCGTCGGGCGGACGCCTCCACGGCGCCCGGCCCATGGGTCGTGTGATTCTCTCAGATGCGTTGTTCGCGAGCACCCCGAACGGGGCCTCCCAGGTCAGGGTGTATCAAGTCACCGTAGCGAGACGCCGCCGGATCTCGGCGGTCGGCACCGCGCCCTCCCGAAGGACTTCCAGCCGGCCGCCCGCCTCCCCGCCCCCACTGGGCCAACCGAGCCGGACGATCGTGGACGGCGCGCCGCCGGGCAGCCGGCCGCCGTCGACGACGGCGGCGTCCTCGCCGGCGAGGAGGCTCGCGGCGGTCGCCGGATCGAGCACCGGCGCCCCGCCGCTCCGGTTGGCGCTGGTGGCGGTGAGGGGCCGGCCAAGCCGGGCGAGGAGGCGCCGGAGCTCCGGATGCCCCGGGACCCGCACCGCCACCGAGCCGCCGCCCGCCGCCGCCGGCAGGGGTTCCCGGCCCGCGCCGGTCTCCGGGCGGGCGAGGGGCAGGACCACGGTGACCGCGCCCGGCCAGAGCGCCCCCAGGCGGCCGGCGTCGAGGGCTCCCGGAGCCACCCCGAGGGCGGCGACCTGGTCGAGGTCCGCCGCCACCACCGGCAACGGCTTGCCGGCGTCCCGGCCCTTCACGCGGTAGACGGCTCGCACCCCCCGCTCGCTGCGGGGGTCGGCGGCCAGGCCGTAGCTCGACTCGGTGGGGATGGCGAGGACCCCGCCCCGGTCGAGGATCTCGCGTAGCAGGGCGACCGGCTCGCCGAAGCGCCAGATCCGGACGGATGCTCGGGGACCGGGCGCCCCCCTAGCCATCTTCGGCGACGGCCGCCTCCAGGAGCTCCCGGGCGTGGGAGACGGAGAGCTCGGTGACCTTGCGGCCGGCGAGCATGCGAGCGAGCTCCTCGACCCGCACCTCGTCCTCCAGAGCCTCGACCGAGGTCGACGTGCGCTCCCCCTCGACGCTCTTGGCGACCCGGAAGTGGCGGTGGCCGTAGCTCGCCACCTGGGGCAGGTGAGTCACGGCGAGGATCTGGCCGCTCGCCGCCAGGCGCCGCAGCTTGCGGCCGAGGGCCGCGGCCTGCGCCCCACCGATGCCCACGTCGACCTCGTCGAAAATGAGGGTGGGGCTCGCCTCCCGGTCCCCCCGGGTCGCGAGCTGGAGGCCCAGGGAGACCCGCGAGAGCTCGCCGCCCGAGGCGATCTTGGCCAGCGGCTGGGCCTCCTCCCCGGGGTTGGGCGCGAACAGGAAGACCACCTGGTCGACGCCCTCGGCGCCGAAGTCCACCGCGTCGCCGTCGACCTCGAGGGGGCTGTCCTGGCGCGGGCGGCGGCGAAGCTCCACCTCGAGGCGGGCCTTGGCGAGGCCGAGCTCGCCGATCTCGCCGTGGATCGCCTCGACCAGGGCGCCGCCCCACTCGACGCGGCGGCGGGAGAGCTCGAGGGCCTCCTTGCGGTAGGCGGCGAGGGCCGCGGCGGTCTTCGCCGCCAGCTCGTCGCGGCTCTCGGAGGCCCCTTCCAGGCGCTCGATCTCGAAACCGATCTCCCGGCGCCGCTCGAGGATCGCCGCGCTCGAGCCGCCGTACTTCTTGGCCAGGCGCTCGATCGCCGCCAGCCGATCCTCCACCTCGTCCAGGCGCCCCGGCTCGACGTCGATGGCGTCCACCCGGTGCCGGATCGAGCGCGCCGCCTCCTCCAGGCGGATCCGGACCTCCTCGAGCTCGGCCCGCCAGGCGGCGGCCTCGCCCTGCCAGGCCTCGATCCCGGCGAGGAGGTCCTCGCTCTTGGCGAGGCGGTCGACGGCCGAGCCCTCGTCCTCGAACAGGACCTCGGCCGAGGTGCCCAGGGCGTGGGTGATGGCCTCGGCGTGGCGCAGCAGGTCGCGCTCGGCCCGCAGCTCCTCGTCCTCGCCGGCGCGCAGGGCCGCGGCGTCGATCTCGCCGGCCTGGAAGCGCAGCAGGTCGAGGCGCTCCCGGCGAATCCGCTGGTCGCCCGAGAGCTCGGCGAGGCGGCCGGCGACCTCCGCCCAGCCGTCGTACGCCTCCGCCACCCGCGCGAGCAGCTCCCGCGCCTCGCGTCCTCCCGAGCGGTCGAGCCACGCGCGCTGCAGGTCGGGGGCCACCAGGCCCAGCTCTTCGCGCTGGCCGTGGATGCGCAGGAGGTACGGGGCGAGGTCGGCGAGCACCCGCACGGTCGCCGGCTGGTCGTTGACGAAGACCCGGTTGCGGCCGTTACGGTGGATCTCGCGGCGCACCAGGAGCTCGGCCTCGGCGTCTCCCCCCTCAGGGCCGCCCTCGTCCCCTTCGGGGTCGATCCCCGCGTCGGCGAGCACCCGTCGCCAGCCCTCCCCCACCGGCTCGAAGACCGCCGCCACGGTGAGGGCCTCGGTGCCGGCCCGGATCATGTCGCCGGAGGCCCGGGCGCCGGCGAGGAGGGCCAGCGAGTCGACGACGATCGACTTGCCGGCGCCGGTCTCGCCGGAGAGCACGTTGAAGCCCGGACCGAAGGTCACCGAGGCCTTCGCGAGGACGGCCAGGTTGCGAACGTGGAGCTCGCGGAGCACCGGGGTCAGCGGAAGGAGTTGATCGACTGGGCGCGGGGCATCGGCGCGCGAGTGTATCAGAGGTGGATGGAGGGCTTCGGGAGCGGCGCGGGCCGCTTCCCCTACGCCCTGAAGCCGAGGGCGGCGCGCGCCACGTGGCCGGCGATCTCGGGATTTTCCCGCAGCCGGCGCATGGAGTAGGCGTACCACTCCCGTCCGTAGGGCGTGTAGATGCGCATCGGGTGGCCGCCGTCGATGAGCAGGTCGCGCAGCTCGTGGTCGACGCCCAGGAGCATTTGGAACTCGTAGCGGTCCCGGGGAACGCCGAGGCGGTCGAGGAGGGCCGTGGCGGCGCACACCAGGTACTCGTCGTGGGTGGCGATGCCCACGTAGACGCCGCGGGCCAGGAGCTTCTCGAGGGCGGCCACGAAGTTGCGGCGCACCGTCTCGTGGCCCTTCCAGGCGATCCGCCGGGGCTCGATGTAGATCCCCTTGCACAGGCGCACGTTGGCCCCTTCGGCGGGCAGGGCCTCGACGTCGGCCAGGGTGCGGCGCATGTAGGCCTGGAGCACGCAGCCGACGTTGCCGTAGCGCTGGTGGAGGTCGCGGTAGATCCGCAGCGTGGCGTCGGTGGTGCCGGCGTCCTCCATGTCGATGCGCACGAAGTTGCCCCGCTCGCCCGCCGCCCGGACGATCCGCTCGGCGTTGCCGTGGCAGAAGCCCTCGTCGATCGCGAGGCCGAACATGGTGAGCTTGATCGACAGGTTGGAGTCGACGCCCTCGCGGTCGATCCTCTCGATCACCCGCACGCACTCCTCGGTGAACTCGGTGGCCCGCTCCCGGTCCCGGACCTCCTCGCCGAGCACGTCCAGGGTCGACTTCGCCCCGCGCCGGTTGATGCCGCGCACGGTCTCGATGGCGTCGTCCAGGGTGTCGCCCGCCACGTAGCGCCGGGAGACGCGGCGCACGATGGGCTTGGGGACCAGCGGCAGGGTGGTCACCAGCAACCGGCTAAACACACTCATGCCGCCTCTCCTTGCCCGTCGCTCGGCGCGGGGGTCGTCTACGTGGTTGCGGTTTCGGTGGGGGTGGCGGCCGGGGTTTCGACGACCCAGCGCACCGACCTCGAGCACGGGCAGGTGCCGGCCACCCGGCGCAAGGCCGGGAGCTGGCGCGAGGCCTCGTCGGCGCTCATCTCGCCCGCCTCGACCTGGTGCAGGCGGTCGACGAAGTCCTTGAAGTCGCTCGACGCCAGGTAGGACTCGGGCAGGGTCCGGCGCAGGTGCTCGAGGTACTCGGCCGGGGTCTCGAAGCTCTCGCCTTGCGAGCCCACGCTGCGGAAGGCGGGCACGCCGCGGCGGCGGAAGTAGTCCCGGTGCGGCAGATAGAGCAGCTCCTCGGGCCGCACGCCCTGGACCGTCTCGCCGGCCTCCAGGCGGCTCATGGCCTGGTTGGCCTCGGGCAGATCGAGCTCCGGCAGGCGGGCGCGGAGGTAGCGCATGTTCAGGTCGCGCACGACCTTCGCCACCTCCTGGTAGTACTGCTCCTGGGCCTCGGCGTTCTTCATGGGCTTCAGGCCATAGCGCACGTTGGTGCCGCCGCCGCGCTCGTCGCCGAACATCTCCAGGCCCCGGGGCAGCCACTTGTTGATCGCCTTCTGGAGCATCTCCATGGTGATGTACACCTCGCCTTCGGCCGCCTTCTGGGCCCAGCGGCGCATGGGGACGACGCCGGTGGCCAGGTGGAAGGCCTCCTCCCGGAGCATCTGGGGCATGGACTCGGCCATGGGCCGGTAGGCGCTCACCCGCTGCATGGAGAGCTGGTACTTGCCCACCCGGTCGATCAGGCAGCAGAAGGTGACGTTGTCGACGAAGGAGTCGAAGTCGATGTTGAACGCCCCGAGGATGTGGGAGCCGGTGGTCATGGACAGGATGTCCTCGATCACCTCGGCGCTCGACTCTTTCGACACCGCGCTCCAGTCGTCCTCCACCAGCAGGTGGAGCATCTGGTAGCCGTGGCGCAGCTCCTCGGCCATCATCCGGAGCACCCAGAACTGCTCCTCCTCCTCTTGCGCCCGGGCCAGGGTCAAGCGGTGCTGCTGGATCGAGCCGAACTCGGTGGAGGCCTGGGCCTTGATCGCCCCGAACACGTGGTGGGCCTGCTCCGGGTGCATCTCCGAGGCCCGCGTGTACTTCGGCTTGCCCTTCTCGTCGCCGACCTCGATCTCGCTGCACATGCCCATCTCGCGGTAGGCGCACAGCTCCAGGCGCGAGTCGTTGGGGAAGTGCTTCTCCCAGTTGTCCATCAGGAAGTCGAAGTCGGTGAGGTAGGTGTCCTTCCACCGCAAGACGGCTTCGTGGAAGGGCTTGGGCAGGCTGGCGGTGCGTGTATTCATAGAGGCTCGTTCCTCGGGAGATCGGTAGGGGTCACTCCAGGTCCAGGACGAACGGCTTCAGCGGCGCCGGCGCGAAGCCCAGGGAGCGGAAGAAGCCGGCGATGTCGCCCATCTCCTCCTCGTCGACCAGGGTCCGGACCCGGATCGCGCCCTCGGAGCGGAAGTGGTCGAGGACGGCCTCGGCCATCCGCCGTCCGACCGAGCGGCCACGGGCCTCGGGATCGACGCCCAGGACCTCGATCCACCCGGTGGGCTCTTCCAGGCCGAAGTCGCCGCTCCTCACTTCGCCGAGCATGAAGCCGACGACCTTGCCGTCGGCGCCGACCGCCACCACCGAAGCGTCCGGGTCTCTGCGGATGTAGTACCCGAGGCGCCGCTCCCAGACTTCCGGGCGGTACCGGCCGCCGATCTTCTCGTCGATGGCGACGATGTCGCCGATGTCGAGCTCGTCGGCCGGGCGGATGGTGACCTCTTCGATCGTCTCGGGCATTCGGTGGGTTCCTCGGGAAGGCCGGCTCAGGAAGTGGCCCGAAGCTCGGAGCGCAGCTCGGGCGGCACGTGCTCGTGGGCGTGGTAGCTCGAGCGCACCAGGGGTCCCGCCTCGCAGTGCAGGAAGCCCAGCGACATGGCGTAGTCGCGCAGCTCGCCGAACTCCTCCGGCGAGACGTAGCGGTCGACGGGCAGGTGCTCCTTGGTGGGCTGGAGGTACTGGCCGACCGCCAGCACCTCGACGCCGGCCCGGCGGATGTCGGCGATCGTCTCCCGCACCTCCTCGTCGCGCTCGCCGAGGCCCAGCATGATCGCCGTCTTGGTGCGTCCGGCGTACTCGCCCGCGTCGCGCCGGCGGGCGGCCTCGGCCAGGAGCGCCAGGCTCCGCTCGTAGCTCGATCCGGGGCGGGCGGCGCGGTACATCCGCGGCACCGTCTCCACGTTGTGGCTGAAGACCTCGGGCCGGGCCGCGAGCACCGTGTCCAGGGCGTCCGGGACACGGCGGAAGTCCGGGGTCAGCACCTCGACCGCGCACTCCGGCGAGCGGCGGTGGATCGCCTCGATGGTCTGCCGGAAGTGCTCCGCCCCGCCGTCGGGGAGGTCGTCGCGGTCGACCGAGGTGATCACCGCGTGGCGAAGGCCCATGGCCGCCACCGCCTCGGCCACGTGCTCCGGCTCGGTGGCGTCGACGCCGGGCTCGGGCCGACCGCTCGTGACCGAGCAGAAGCCGCACCGGCGGGTACAGGTGTCGCCGAGGATCATGAAGGTCGCCGTGCCGTGCTCACCCCAGCACTCGTAGATATTGGGGCACCGCGCCTCGGTGCACACGGTGTTGAGGGACAGGCCGGAGACGAGCTTCTTGACCCGGTGGTAGGCCGCCGGCGTCGCCAGGCGGATGCGCAGCCACTCGGGACGCGGCTCGCGGCGGCGGGCCCGGGCGCCGCCGCCCTCTCCGACGGTGCCGCGGCCCTCTCCGATCTGGACGAGGGGGGTGGGCGGGACGGGAGAGGGGCTCATGGCGTTGCGGGGGATCGGTCCACGGCGAACGGCCGGGGATGCGCCCCGGCCGTCTCTATCGTACGACAACCGGCCGGCCGGCCCAACTCTTCCGAGCGACCGGCGACGGCCGACCGATCCCGCACCGTCGCTTCAATCCGAGAACGAGCCACAGCGGGGCGGGGCCCGTCGAGGCCCCGCCCCACCGGGCTCAGGGGAGGATGTACGCCTCGAAGATCGCGTCCCAGCTCTGGGACGGGCCCGAGGCCGGGTTCGCCGAGTTGAACGAGAAGCCGTAGACCTGGAGATCGTGCCCGATGTCGGGGATGTTCCAGATCGACGCCCAGCCGGACGAATTGAAGCCCACGAGGGTGATGACGTTGACCACGTGGTTCAGGCGAGCCGTGGTGTCGAGGACCGTCGAGCCGTTCGGCGCGTAGACCTTGAAGGGATAGTCGCTGGCGCAGCCGGACATCGGTGCGTCGCAGATCACAGAAGGCCCCGCGCCCGTGATGAAGGGCTCCCAGGTGAAGATGACCAGCTTGGTGGTGCCGTTGAAGGGCAGGAACCCGAACTGTCGGAAGTGGATGCGGTCAGTCACGCCGTTGCTGTCGCCGGTGCACGGCGAGATCCCCTTGGTGAGCTGGTCGGCGCACAGGCGGGCGTCGGCGTCGATCTCCTCGCGGGAGCCACCGGGGTAGAAGTCGCGCAGGTAGGAGTCGATGCTCGGACTGACGGCCTCGAGGGGCACCATCGACAGGCCGTTTGCGGAGCCCTCGGCGAGGCGGGTGTAGTAGGTGTAGCCCTCGAGATAGTTGTTGGTGGAGAAAGGGTAGCCCGCCTGGAGCGGGTTCATGGTCGTGCCGCCGGTGACCGCGTCGATGGTCACGAAGCCGGTGTAGAAGTCACCCACGGTGAGCTGCCCCTTCACCGTCGGCGAGGCGGTGGAGATGAAGTCCCGCATGGCGCTGTCCCAGGTCTGTAACGCGTGCAGGAGGATGTTGGTGTAGAGGCCGACCGCGTGGCCGTCCCGGTCCCAGACCTGGACGTGGATGATCTGGTCGGCGTTTTGCTCGTTGGTCACGACCAGCAGGGTGTCGTCGGGATGGGCACCGGCATCGATCCCGGTCGAGAAGTAGGGCACCAGAAGCGAAGCCGCGCGGATGTGGTCGGGCGTGCCGGGAATGGCAAAGGCTGCGGCGGGCAGGACGACGAGCAGTAGGCTCGCCCACAAGGCTCTGCGCATGGTTCAGATCTCCTCTTGACAAGATGGCCGCCGGCGCGTCGGTGCGCGCGGCCCGAAACTGGAACGGCTCGATAGCCTATAGAGCGTAACGAATTCGACGGGGTTTGTCCCTCAGAGATCGCGCATCAAGCTCCCTCCGTCGAGAGGGCGACGGCGGGGTCGACCCGGATCGCCCGGCGCACCGGGACCAGGCAGGCCGCGAGCGTAACCAGCAGGACCACGGCGACCGACGCGGCGAACGTCCAGGGGTCGGCGGGCGCCACTCCGAAGAGGAAGCTGGAGAGGGATCGGCCCGCCAGTAGGCCCAGGGCCGTGCCCAGGACGATCCCCACCGAAGCCAGACGGAGCCCCCAGGCCAGGACGCTCCGGACGACATCCGCCTCGGTCGCCCCCAGGGCCCTGCGGATCCCCAGCTCCCGCGTGCGCTCGACGACCAGCCGCTCGAGGAGCCCGTAGATCCCCGCCACGACCAGGAGCAGGGCGAGCCCCGCGAAGGCGCCGAGGAGCACGGCGCGGAACCGCTCCGGGCTCGCGCCCTCGGCCACCGCGCCCGCCAGGCTCTCCATCTCGGGGACGGGCTGGAGCGGGTCGACCTCCCAGATCGCCGCGCGCAGAGCCGCTCCCAGCTTCGAGTCGTCCCCCCGGGCGACGGCGAGCAGGTCGACGTTGCGCCCGACGGCGAGCTCGGTGGGGGTCGCGGGCCGCTGCTGGTAAGGGATGTAGACGCCGGGTCCCGGCTCGCGGGCCAGGCCGCCGCCGCGAATGTCGCCGGCTACGCCCACCACGGTCATCCAGGAGCTCTCGTCCACGAAGCGGATGCGCCGGCCGATCGGGTCGCGGCCCGGGAAGACCCGATTCCACAGGGCCTGATCGATGATCGCCACCGGCAGGCTCTCGCGGCGGTCCGCCTCGGTGAAGGCGCGGCCCCGCACCAGGGGGATCTCGAGCACTCGGAAGTAGTCGGGGCTGACCACGCCGTACTGGGCGTTGCGGGCGTTCTCCTCGGTCTCGGGCTCCCCGGCCACGTAGTAGTCCCGGGTCGCGTGGCCGCGACGGATCGGCAGGTTGTTGGTGACGGCGATCGACTCGAGCCCGGGGACGCGCCGGAGGCGCTCGACCAGGCGGGCGTAGAACGCCTCCAGCTCAGGGACGGTCCGGTAGCGGTCCGCGGGTACGTGGAGCGGCACCGCCAGGACGCCCGCCGTGCGGAACCCCGGCGCCTGGCCGGTCAGGGAGACGAAGCTGCGCACCAGCAGGCCCGCGCCGATGACCAGCACGAGGGTGAGGGTGACCTCGGCGACCACCAGCACCTGGCTGATCCGGTGGCGGCCCCGGGCGGCGCCGGGTCGGAGCCCTCCGGCCCCCTTGAGGACGCCGCCGAGGGTCCAGCGAGTGGTTGCGAGCGCCGGGATCATCCCGAAGAGGAGGCCGGTGGCTAGGGCGCTACAGAGGGTGAACAGAAGCACGGGGCCGTCCACCGACACCGCGTCGAGGCGGGGGATGCCCCGGGGGGCGAGGGCGAGGATCAGGTGGAGACCGCCGAACGCCAGCGCGCCCCCACCCAGACCGCCCAGCAGGGCGAGGACCAGGCTCTCGGTGAGCAGCTCGCGCACCAGCCGCGCCTTCGAGGCGCCCAGAGCCGTGCGGATCGCCAGCTCCCGCCGCCGGGAGCCGTAGCGCGCCAGCAGCATGTTGGCCACGTTGGCGCAGGCGATCAGGAGCACCAGGGCGACCGCGAGCTGGAGCACCAGGAGCGCCCCGCGGACGCCGTGGACCAGCTCGGCCTTGACGTGCGCCCAGCGCGGGGCCCAGCGAGACCGATCCTCCTCCGGGTGCCGCGCCTCGAAGCGGCGCACGGCGGCGTCCAGCTCCGCCTGGGCCCGCGCCATCGGCGCTCCGGACCGCAGGCGTGCCAGGGGGATCGTGTAGCTCGGCGAGCCGTCCGGAAGGGTGGGCCGGATCTCGAACGGCACCCACAGCCCCGGGTCGTCGCTCCGGGGCACGAGCTGGCGGAACCCCCGCTCCAGGACTCCGATCACCTGATGCGGCTCGCCGCGGACCCGCAGGGTGCGGCCGAGGACGTCCGGCGACCCGCCGTAGCGCCGCTGCCAGAGCCCGTAGGAGAGGATCGCGGTACGCGGCGCTCCGGGCCGGCCATCCTCGGCGGTGAAACCACGCCCCATCGCAAGGCGGGCGCGGAGCAGGTGGAAGAACCCGGGGGTCACCTGGGCGCCCTCCACTTCGTAAGGGGTCTCCCCGCCGGTCACGGCGAACGGCTGCGGGGAGTAGGCGGCCACACCCTCGAAGGCGGTCGCCGAGCGCTGGAGGTCGAGGGTGATCTCGCTGGGTGACCAGGGGTGCTCGGCCAGAGTGACCAGGCGATCCGAGTCGGGGTATGGCAGCGGATCGAGGAGCACCGTCTCGATGATGCTGAAGAGGGCCGTGTCCGCGCCGATCCCCAGCGCCAGGGTCAAGACGATCACGGCGTAGAAGCCGGGCGCTCGGCCGATCTGCCGGAAGGCCCGTCGAACGTCGCTGAGGATTCCGCCCATGGCTCGTCTCCTAGCCTGGACTCTTCATGAGGCGCCGTAGCGAGAGGCGCAAGTGTGTGTGAGATCAGGGCGCACGTAGCGATGAGCGACGCAGGCGTACTGGACAGTACGTTGAGGAGCGAAGAGCGAGTACGCCCTGAGATCGCGTGGAATTGCGGCTCGTAGTAGGTGGCTCATGAATAGTCCAGGCTAGAAGATGTCCAGGTCCTTGCCGGAGACCACCTTGCCCTCATAGCCGGCCTCGTGGATCTCCCGCACCAGGTCCTCGTCGGTGGCGCCCCAGTAGAGCTGGTGGTAGAGCACCAAGAGCTTCGGCTTCGCCTTCTTCGCCAGGGCGGCGAGCTCCACCGTCGAGGTGTGGAAGGCCCGGTGGTAGGTCTGCCACGCCGAGGAGCGATGGCTCAGCGTGGCGGCCGAGTAGACCTCGTGGAGCAGGACGTCGCAACCGTCGCAGGCCGCGACCAGGCCCTCGGCCGGGCGGGTGTCGCCGGAGATGACGATGGTGCGGTCCGGGGTCTTGAAGCGGAAGCCGAAGGCCTCGGGCCACGAGCCGTGGAGCACCGGGATGGCGTCGACCTCGACCTTGTCGTCCCGGTAGACCGGGCCGGCCTCGATCACGTGGGTGACGGCGCGGTAGCCGCGCGAGGACTGGGGCTCCAGGCCGAACAGGCGCATGTCGATGTCCTGGCGCCAGGCCTCCTCGATGTGGCGGGTCATGGCCGCGATTCCGGGCGGGCCGTAGACCTCCAGGGGCTCCTTCCGGCCCAGCACCCACGGGCTCAGCATGAGGTCCGGCAGGCCGAGGGTGTGGTCCGAGTGAAGATGGGTGATGAAGACCCGGTGGAGCGCCGGCGGCTCGAGGGCCGAGACACCCCGTTCCGCCGCCGCCGCGGCCCGGCGGACGACCCCCACCCCGGCATCGACCAGGTAGGCCTCGTCGTCGACCACCACGGCCACCGCCGGGCCCCACTTGTCGGGAACGGCGTTGGGCGTGCCGGTGCCCAGGAGGACGAGCTTGGTCCGACCGCCCGGCACCGGGGCCTTCTCGGAGGCGGTCGGTGCGGTCCGAGGGGCCGGGACGGCGGCCGGAGGATCCCCGGCCGCGGGCGGCGCCGCGAGCCAGGCCGTGGCGAGCGTCAGGGCCAGAGCCAGAAACAGAATCGGGCCCGGGCGACGCCTCACCGAGAGGCCCTCGCGCCGGCGGGCTCGCGGAGGAGACGAGGTCGAGATCACGCCGGAAGCACCCTCCCTTCCTCGCCGCCCGCGAGCTCGGCCGAGACCTCGCCGCGGGAGAGCTCGTAGCGCACCACGCCCGGTTCCGACCCCGCGCCGGCGAAGCGGAAGCCGCAGGCCTCGAGCACCCGGATGGAGGGCTCGAGAGACGGGAACGTGTGGGCGACGACCCGGACGACGCCGGGAAGGCCGAAGGCGTGGGCGACGAGGCCGCGCACGGCTTCGCTGGCGTAGCCGCGGCGCCGGTGCTCGGGCACGATCGAGTAGCCCACCTCCGCCGTGCCCTCCTCCGAGGGCGGCCCCACGTAGCCGACACTGCCGACCAGCGTTCGGGCGGCCGCGGCCGCCCCGCCGCCCCGGAGGACGACGAGGTGGAGCCACCATCCGGCCTGCTCCGGACCCTCCTCGAGGCGCGCCAGGGTGAAGCGGAGCGCCGCCTCGTCCAGGTGCTCGGGCGGCCAGGACGCGGGAACCTCGGCGGCGAGCCGGCGCCCCAGCGCGTCGCCGCCGGCCAGCGCGGCGCGCACGAGCTCCGGCGTCGCCGGGACGAGCTCCAGGCGAGCGGTCCGGATCGGCCGGGCCAGCCGGACGGCCACCCCTTCTGCCACTCGGTGCACGTTCGAGCCTCGCCCCATCATCCCACGGGCCCGCCGGCGGCGCCTACGTCGTGCCCGCCCCCTCCCCGTCCAGGTCCTCGACCAGCACCACCTGCTCCTTCAGGCGCGCAAACCCCAGGCGCTGGTAGAAGCGGTGGGCCCGCTCGCGGACCACGTTCGAGCGCACCCGCACCCGGGCGAGGCCGCGCCCGCGGGCCCAAGCTTCGGCGCGCCGCACCAGAGCCTCCCCCACCCCGCCGCCCCGGCTCGCCGCCCCGACCACCAGCCCGCCGATCTCCGCGAACGGCTCGGACTCCAGGCGCAGGGAGACGAAGACGTGGATCCAGGCGGCGGGCTCGCCGTCCGCGCCTTCGGCCACGAACACTCTGTGGAGCTCCGGATGAGCCAGGAGGCGCCGGAACCGCTCGCCGACCTGCGCCGTGGTCGACGGATATCCCAGCTCGCCGGCCAGCTCGGCCAGGGCCGGAACGTCGGACGCCACCGCCTCTCGACATCGCATCGAATCATTCCCTCCGGACCTGCTGTAACATCCCTCCGAGACGAAACCCGCTCCAACGAACCTCCCCCGGCACCTCTCAGGAGGCTCTCATGAGACCGCTGCCCGCGCTCGTCACGCTCGTCGCCGTCCTTCTCCTCGCCGCGCCGGCGGCTCCCGCCCTTCCCAGCGCAACCGGCACAGCCGGCGCTCCCGGCGCCCTCGGTGGTCAGGCGGACGAGCTCCAGGTCCCCGGCCTCGTCCAGTCGGTGCGCCTGCGGCGGGACTCCAGCGACGTGCCCCACATCTTCGCCGGCAACGACCGCGACGCCCTGTTCACCCTGGGCTACGTCCACGCCCAGGACCGCTTCTTCCAGATGGACGTCCTGCGCCGGACGTTCAGCGGCACCCTCTCCGAGCTCGTGGGCCAGTCCGCCCTCGCCTCGGACGTCGAGCTCCGCACCCTGGGACTGCGGCGCGCCGCCGAGGCCTCGCTGCCGGCCCTCAGCCGGGTCACGCAGGTCTGGCTCGCGGCTTACGCGGCCGGGGTCAACGCCTGGCTCGCCGACACCGGCCATCCCCTGCCGCCCGAGTACGCCGCCCTGGACCTCACCCGGGGCTCGATCCCTCGCTGGACACCTGTCGACAGCCTGGTGATCGGCAAGGGCCTCGCCTTCGGCCTCTCCTTCGACCTGTCGGACATCGACTACGCGACAGCCTACATCGCCTTCCAGCTCACCGGTGGAGCCGCCGGGTTCGACGGCGCCGCGCTCTTCTCCGAGGACGTCTTCCGGAGCGCGCCCTTCGATCCCACCATCGCCATCCCCGGTGCTTCGGTCTCCTCCGCCGCCTCGACCACTCGCGCTCGGCGATCCGCCGCCTCCACCTCCGGCTCCGCGGACCGGGCCGCGACCGTCGCCCGCCTCCGAAGCTCCCGGACCCTCGCCCTGCTCCGAACCTTCCGCGACCGGGCGGCCCGGGTGCCGATCCTCGAGCGGGCCCTCCACCGCCGGTGGGACGAGCGCGGGAGCAACTGGTGGTTGGCGTCGGGGCGGATCACCGAGTCCGGCCACGCCGTCCTCGCCAACGATCCCCACCTCGGTCTCGACTCGCCGTCGATCTTCTACGAGGCCCAGATCAGGATCCGCCCCGGCCCGCGGCCGGCGATGAACGCCTTCGGCGTGACCTTTCCCGGCGTCCCGGGCGTCGTCCTCGGGTGCAACCCCTGGATCTGCTGGGGTGCCACCACGAACCCCATGGACGTGACGGACGTCTACGAGGAGGAGCTGGTCCTCGATCCGGGGACCGGCCTGCCGGTGGCGACCCGCTTCGACGGCGCCTCGGAGCCTCTGGTGCTGATCCCCCAGACCTTCCGGGTCAATGCCTTGGACGGCATGTCCGACCACCTGGAGGTGGCCGACGTGCCGCCCACCAACGGCGGAGTGACCCTGGTCGTCCCGCGGCGCAACCACGGACCCATCGTCGCCTTCGACCTCTCGGACCCGCAGCATCCCTTGGGCCTGAGCGTCCAGTACACGGGTTGGGGACCCACCCGCGAGCTCGACGCCTTCCAGAAGTGGAACCGGGCCCGGGACCTAGCGGACTTCCAGCGGGGCTTGAGGTACTTCGACTTCGGCTCCCAGAACTTCGCCTACTCCGACACCTCCGGCAACATCGCCTACTTCACGAGCGGGGCCATGCCGATCCGCGAGGACCTTCAGAACCTCGACGCCCCCGACGGCGGCGTGCCGCCCTTCTTCGTCCGTGACGGCACCCACGTCCTCCACCACGAGTGGCTCCCCGTCGAGCATCCGCAGCCGAACCAGATCGTCCCGTACGAGGTCCTGCCGGCGGCCGAGATGCCCCACGTGGTCAACCCCGCCGAGGGGTTCATCGTGAGCGCCAACAACGACCCCGTGGGCACCACCCTGGACAACGACCCCCTCGACCAGCTCCGCCCCGGCGGCGGCCTCTACTATCTCTCTCCGGGTTACGCCTCGGGCTTCCGGGCGGGCCGGATCCGGCGCCTCTTCGAAGACGCCCTGGCGGGCGGCGCCAAGCTCACGACCGACCGGATCCGGAGCTTCCAGGCCAACAACCAGCTCCTCGACGCCCAGGTCCTGGTGCCCTACATCGTCCAGGCCTTCGAGAACGCATCGGGGACCCGGGAGCTCCGGCGGAGCTCGCCGCCTTCGCCGCCGATCCCCAGGTCGCCGAAGCGGTGGGCCGGCTGGCGAGCCTGGGACTTCTCGACTCCCACGGGTCTCGCCGAGGGCTTCGATCCGGGCGACGACCCGGCGGCGCTCCCCCGGCTCCGGGGGCCGAGCGAGGTGGCGGCCTCCGTCGCTGCCACGATCTACTCCACCTGGCGCGGCCAGGCGGTGCAGAGAGTGATCGACGGCACCCTGGCGACCGTCGGGCTCGCGGACCTCGGCCCTCCGAGCTCGGTGGCCGTGGCCGACCTGCGCCACCTCCTGGACACCTTCGCGCAGAGCCGGGGCGTGGGCGCCTCCGGGCTGCCCTTCTTCCAGGTCCCGGGGGTCGCCGACCCCGCGGCGGCCCGGGACGTGGTGCTCCTGGGGAGCCTGCGAAGTGCCCTCGACCTCCTGGCCTCCCCCGCGTTCGCCCCCGCCTTCGGCGGCTCGCCGAACCAGGACGACTACCGCTGGGGCCGCCTCCACCGGATCGTTTTCGGCCACGTCCTCGGCGGGCCGTTCGACGTCCCGCCGGCGGCCGGCTTCGCGGACCTCGGCCCGGGCCTGCCGGGGATCGCGCGGGCCGGGGGCTTCGGCTCGGTGGACGCCGCCTCCCACAGCGCCCGGGCGGACTCGGTGAACGGGTTCATGTTCGGCTCGGGCCCGGCCCGGCGCTTCGTCGGCGAGCTCGATCCGGCGGGTCCGGTGCCCGTCGAGGTCATCCCCGGCGGCGAGAGCGGGGTCCTCGGGAGCCCGTTCTACGGTAGCCAGCTCCCCCTGTGGCTCACCGACCGCTATCACGCGTTCCCCTACCGCCCGAACGACGTGGTGGACGACACGATCCTGTTCCAGGTGCTGGTGCCGCGGCCGTAGGCGGCGCGCGCCGCGGTTCAATTTCCAGGACGGGGGCGTTCAGAATCTTGGACACCCCCCGTCGCCCACCGGCGCCGGGGGCCCCGTCCGACGAGGGGTTTCACCCCTCCATCTCGGTTTTCGCGCGAGGTGCGGGAGTTGCATACCGAGAGGAGATCGAGTTTGACAACACCCCCTGGCCTGGCTGCAGTCTCCGCAGCCCCGCCGTCGCAACGGCGGGGCTGGAGCTCGGGAGAACGATCATGAAGTCGATCCTCCGCATCTTCGCCGCCGTCGCCATCGCCGCCGCCCTGCCCGTCGGCCTCCTCGCGCAGGACGCCCCCCGCTCAGGGGACACCGGACCCGTGGGCCTGTTCGGCGAGGCGATCAACGTGGACCTGGTGAACGTCGAGGTCCAGGTGAACGAGCCCGGCGGCAGCCCGGTCCTCGACCTCGGGCCGGGAGACTTCCACGTCTTAGAGGACGGCAAGCCGGTGGAGGTCACCCACTTCGCCCTCGTCCGCTCGGGCGCGGAGTCCGCGGCGGGCTCGCCGGGAGCCGGCGCCTCCTCGCCGGCCGCGGCCGCCGGCGTCGAGACGCTCCAGCCGGGCGGCGCCCGGATCGTGGTCTTCGTGGACGACCTGCACGTGGGCCTGGGCAGCCGCGCCCGGTTCTTCGCCAACCTGGCCCAGGTCCTCCAGTCCGACCTACAGCCCGAGGACCAGGTGATGGTCGTGGTCTACGACGGCGGCGTCCGCGTGGCCTGCCCCTTTACCTCGGATCGGGGCGAGCTGCTCAAGACCGTCGCCGCCCTGAGCGCCCAGGGCATCACGGCTGCTCAGCTCCAGGCCGGGCTCGGCAGGGAGCGCGCCCTCCAGCAGATCCGCGACCTCCAGCGCAACCACAGCGCCGGCGTCAACCGCGGATTCGTCGGGACCTGCACCGACATCGGCTGGCTCGCCCAGCAGTATGCCGACCAGACCCACCAGCAGGTCCTCCAGACAATCGACACGCTTACCGGCTTCGTGAACTCGCTGGCCGGCTACGACGGGCGCAAGGCCCTGCTCTACGTGAGCGACGGCGTGCCGCTCATCCCCGGCGGCGAGGTCTACAGCTACGCCATCTCGATGTGCGACGGGAGCGGCGCCCGAGCCGGCATCGAGTACGCGACGGACGTGACACTCCTCAAGGAGAAGCAGCTCCATCGATGGGACCCATTCTCCGCCCGCGTTGAGATGCTCGGTTACGACACCACCAACCAGTGGCAGGCCCTGGCGAGCGACGCCAACGCCCACCAGGTGAGCTTCTACCCCGTCCAGGCCTCTGGGCTCGCCGGCTTCTCCACCCGCTCCGTCGGCACCGACGTCCAGATGACGCAGGAGACCGCGAGCTTCGGCGCCCGCAACCTCCAGGACAGCCTCAGCCTGATCGCCGGCGAGACCGGCGGCCGGGCGATCCTGAACACCAATGACATCTCGAGCGGCATCGAGGAGATGGTCGACGACTCGCGCGCCTACTACCTGCTGGCGTTCGAGCCGTCCGCCCCTGGCGACGGCAGGATCCACCGGCTGCGCGTAGAGGTCGACCGCCCGGGCATCCGGGTGCACTACCGCAAGAGCTATCGTTCCAAGACCACTCCGGAGCTCGTGGTCGACGGACTCCTGACCTCGTTGCTCTACGACCACGTCGAGAACCCCCTCGGGATCCGCTTCGCGGCCGTGAGTCAGAAGCCCGCGGCGGCTACCGGCATCCACGACGTCCGGCTCCAGGTGCGAGTGCCCCTCTCGAAGCTCACCCTCCTGCCCCAGGGCGAGCGGGAGCGCGGCCTGTTCACCGTCTTCCTCGTGGGACGCGACGAGGCCGGCAAGATGACCAAGGTGCGCGAGAAGCCGGTGCCGATCGAGGTGCAGAGCCAGGACGAGGGCCGGGACTACGTCTACGAGGTGGACATTTCCTTGCACGACGGGCGTCACGAGGTGGCGGTGGCGGTCCGGGACGAGCTCGCCGGCACCACCTCCTTCCTGCGCCGCACAGTGACCGCGGGCGGCTGAGGACCGACAGAGGAGAGCTGCCAAGATGCGTCGGCCCGGTCCGGAGCCCCAAGCGGCACGCCCCGGACCGGGCCGATCAGCCTACGAGAGGCTCTTCGCCTACTGCGCGCTCACCGGAGCCGGTTCGACGGGCTGCGGGCACAGCGACGGCTGAACACCTCCCACGCTCCGCGACTTGGTCGTCGCGGTGGTGGCGATAGGCGGGCAGAGGATGGCCAGCCGGTACGCGTGCTGGGCCGGGAAGGTGTGCGGACGGACGATCGTCACCCGCTTGCCGGTGGTCGTGACTCCCGGGAACCAGGGGGCGTTCGGATCGGGGGGGTAGGCCGGTGGATCGTAGCTCCAGGGCGTGCCCCCGGCGGGCTCCTTCAGCGTACCCGCCTTCTCGGCCTGTCCCACGAACTTCCCGGTCGAGTGGTCGTAACCCTCGACGGTCGCATCGACTGGCAGATCGACGAAGAAATACCCACCCGCGGAGCTGTCCCGTCGGATCTCCATCTGGGCCGGCGCCTGCGCGCCCTTGAGGTGAACCTGGAAGTCCAGGCTGCCGCACGGCGTCGCGCTGGTCTGCGTGCTCTGGAACTGGAGAGCCGACACGTGCACCTTCACCTGGGCCAGGCCGTCGGAGCCGAACACCGCGTCCTCGTCCCGGGTGACGACGACACTTGCATCACCCATCCCGTCGAGGGCGACCCCCTTGAAGGTGATCTGCTGGGCGAGAGCGCCCTGGACTCCGCAGATCGATTCCCAGTCGGCGGAGTTCAGCTCGATCCAGGTGCCGCCACCACCGGGGGTGGACCAGGCGTCCGGGCCCGCCGAGATGTCCTGCGCCGCCAGGGGTGCCGCGGCCAGGACGAGCACCGCGAGTACAGGCAAGAGCCAACAGAGACACTGCTTCCTCATGACAGGTTCCTCCTTCTGAAACAGTTGGGGGCGGCGAGTCTCGGGAATTGTGCAGGCCTCCCGGGCGGTCCGCCCAGATCGCCCGGCGCCTGAACGTCTCTGAAACTTTCTCCTAGTCCTTTATGTGCTCGATCGCTCTATTTCGTGACACTTGGATTTCTGCGCCGGGCGGAGCGGGTCAGCCAGGCACCCTGACCGACCAGGGTGAGGAGGCAGGAAACGCCCAGGGCGCCTGCGATCAGCAGGCCGAGGGCGCGGTTCGCCGGCACCCGGGAGAACGCCAGAATGCCGAAGCCGAGGGCGATGGCGGCCGCATCCGCGAGGATGGCCGGACCCGCCTGGCGGATCGCCGCCTCCCCGGGTCGGGGGTGCCCGGCCGCGCGCTCGCTCCGGTACCGGTCGAAGAGGTGGATGGCATAGTCGACCCCGATCCCGAGGGTGACGGCGCAGAACATGGAGGTCGCCACGCCCAGCGGGATGTCCAGCCATCCCATGACTCCGAAGATCCACAGCACGGCCGCCGAGACCGGTGCCACCACCACCAGCGCCACGGAGGCCGATCCGTAGAGCAGGCCCGCCATCACCAGCATGCCGGCCAGGGCGAGGCCCAGCGAGGCGAGCTGGCCGCGCACGATGGCGGGGATCATGGCCTGGCTCACCGCCACGTCCCCTCCGAAGCGGAGGCTGGCGCCGAGGGGTGCCAGGTGCTTCGCGGCGTAGCGCCGGATCGCGGCGAGAAGGACCTTGGTGTCGCGGTAGTTCGCGCCCTCGAGGAGCACGGTGATCACCGTGTGCCGGAAGCCCTCGTCGATGAGCTCCCCGCGCTTGTCCTCCCCGCGGACGAGCCCCTCCAGGGCGATCATCTGCCGGACGAAGGAGGGTCGCTCGGGGACTCGCCTCAGGTCCTCCTGCCTGTCGGCTGCCAGGTAGCGGGTCGTCGTGACGTGGGAGCGGAGACCGAGCACCTTCCCCACTCGGGGTCGGCCCGCCAGGAACGCCTCGAAGTCCCCGATCGCCCGAACCGCTCCCGGCTGAAGAAGCGGCATGGTGCCGGAAGGAAAGCCGACCTCCACCAGGAGCGTGTGGGTGCCGGCCAGGAGACGGTTCGCCCGGTCCGAGGCGCGGCGAAACGCGCTCGCCGGGGCGAAGCCGCTCTCCCAACTGTCCTGGACCGAGAGGCGCGGCACGCCGGCCGCCAGCAGGAGGGTCACGAGGCCGAGGACCGACAGCACTGCGGCGCGCCGGCGGAGCCCCCTCGGCAGCGGGCCGGCGGGCCACCACCGGACGCGCCGCCTGCTCGGCGGTCGGCGGAGGGCCCCGGCGGGAAGCCAGGCGACGATCGCGGGGACCACCGCCAGCGACCAGGCCAGGCAGAACAGGACCCCGCAGGCCGCGAAGATTCCGAAGGAGCGCACAGCGGGCAGGGGTGAGACCGCGAAGGAGAGAAATCCAGCCGCGGTGGTCAGGGACGTGAACACCACCGGCCGGGCGAGCTCCCGGAAGGTCCGGGCCAGAAGCTCCAGGTGGGGGCGTCCCGGCTCCTCGGCGAGGAGGCGCTGGTAGCGCCAGAGCAGGTGCACTTCGTCCGCCAGCCCGACGCAGGTCAGGATCACCGGGAGGACGGCCGTGGTCAGGTAGACCGGCACCCCCAACCAGCCCATGAGCCCGAAAGTCCAGGCGAGGCACGCCCCGATCTCCGACAGGCCCACGAGGACGCCGGCGAAACGGCGACATCCGAGCCAGAACACCAGGGCCATGGAAACCAGGGCCAGGGGCAGCAGGACGACCAGGTCTTGAAGGATGTGGTCGCCCAGGAGCGCCTCGGCCACCGGCGCCCCCACCACCGAGACGCGGTCGGGCGGCCCCTGCGCCGCTCGGGCGACCGCCGCGATCCTGCGGGTCAGGGCCCGGCGCTCCCCCACCGCCTCCCGGTCGCTCGCGGGCGCTACGCCCACCAGGACCGCCGCCGCCGCCGCGTCCTTCGACACCAGGGTGCCGGTGAACAGCCCCACGGCGTCGACGTCGGAGCGCAGGCGCACGAGGTCCTCCGCGGACTCGGGGAACGGATCGAAGAACGAGCGGTAGTGGGGCGCCTCCCGGTGGTAGCGGAAGCTCCGCTCCGTCGCCAGGCTGCTCACGTCCTCCGGCGCCACGCCGTCGACCGCTGCGAGCCGGCGGCTCAGGTCTCGGAGGCGCAGGAGCGTGCGCCGGTTGTAGATGCCGCGGGGGTCGGAGCTCTCGACCAGCACGACCACCGGGTCGCGCAAGCCGAAACGGGCCCGGATCGCCCGGTCCGCGGCCACCGCCGGATCGCCCGGCGGCACCAGGGCCGCCCCGTCGGTCCGGAGCTCGAGGCGCGAGAGCCCGAGGGCAGGGATCCCCACCAGGATCGCCGCCCCGACCAGCACCCGCACCGGTTGCGCGAGGGAGGCGAGGGCCAAGCGGAGGGCCCCGGCGCCTAGCCGGTCGGCCAGGCGTCTACCGTCGGTTGCGTACTTCACAAGAAGCTACGTGCCGGCGGGGGGCCCTCCCCGGACAGCCCGGGCCTACCTCAGAAGCACTCCCAGGCCGAGATCCGGCTGCACACGTTCCTCACGCACGTGCACAGGCCGCACGGGTCGATCTGCCCGATCCCGCAAGGTTTGCACTGCTGTGCGCAATCGCCCGAGGGCGGAGGACACACCGGACAGTAGGTCGTCACTCCGTTGCACGAGACGTAGCCGCGCTGTCCCGCGGAGCAGCTCGCGTCCACCCCCGTACAGTCGCAGGGACCGGAGCTGTCGCTGCAGGAGACGGTGCTCCCGTCCGAGCAGTGGGCCGTGGCGCTGCAGTAGCACTGGGGCGCGGCCGGGGTGGGCGACCCGGCGAGGCCCGCAAGCGCGGTCTGTGCGAGCAGCGGCGCGATGGGAAGAGCTTGCGGGCAGTCGGGCCCCGCGGGGGCCTGAGCCAATGCAGAACCCGCCACGAGGAGCAGACCGACGGCGAGGGCGGCCCCGAAGATCGGTAACCTCATTGTTCTACCTCCTTTGAGTGGTGCGTCCCCGCCGTTGAGAATACCCGACATTGCGCGTAATCTGGCGCACCGAGCCTGTCCGCTCCCGTCTTGCGCCTTCCGGCGATCAGGTCTACACTCGTCGTTCTTCTGCTGTTGATTCCGTGTGCGTTGAGGGTCTGGCCCGCGCAGGGTTTCCTGCTCCGGTCGGGCCGCTCCATCGAGTGACGGCCGGCGGCCCGTCCTCGGGACCCGCCGCCGGTTCCGAAGGGGGACCGTTCCATGAACCATCTCTGGGGCTCGGCGGCCTTCGTGGCCGCGGCCGACTCGGAGCCGTGGCAGGCGCCTTGGAAACGGCACCTGCGCGGCGCGGCGGGCATCGCCCTCGCCCTGCTGGTCGCCTACGGCGGCACCTCACTCTTCACCCTCATGGCCCGGCCGCCGTTCCAGGTGGCGATCGAGAAGGCCTGCCAGGTCGGAGGCTGGCACACCGACCAGGTGCACCTGGAGCACGGCCACTACCTCTACCGGTTCGTCGACTCGATCGTCCGGGCGGAGCTGCGGGTGGACACCGAGGAGGGCCGGCGCACGGTCCTCATCCGGCTGCGCAACGCGCCCTTCTCGGGCTGGACCGTCCAGTCACTGGGCGGCGGGCCCCTGGACCCCGGGGTGCGCCTGACCAGCAACGGCTGACCCCGTGGGCGGCGCCCCGGGAACGTCGCCCGGGCTGCTAGACTGCCCCCGCTGAGCTGGAGTCCGGCCGGGCGGACCCGGTCGCGGTGCTCGGACCGCGGCTGCGGGCCACCGGCGATTCACTACCGCGCCTCGTGAGCTGTCCTACCCGTACCCGCGCCCGGCGGCGCCGCCGGAGCCTCGCCGTCCTCGGCGCCCTGACGCTCGCCCTGGCAGGGCCTTCCGTGGCCGGCGCCCCGGCCCCACCTCCTCCGCCCCAGCCCGCGGACGGCCCTGCCCCCGGGTTCCAGGACGTCGCCCAGGCGGCCGGCGTCGCCGCTCCCCACCACGAACGCCGGTTCGACAACCCGTACGCCCGAGTCATGGAGGGCTACACCGCCCTCGGCGCCGCCGCCGCGGTGGCCGACTTCGACGGCGACGGCCTGGACGACCTCTACGTCACCGACTCGGCCGAGGACGGCCGGAACCACCTCTACCGGAACCTCGGCGACTTCCGCTTCGAGGACGTGGCCGAGGCCGCCGGGGTCGCCCGGGGCAACGACGCCGCGAACGCCTCGGCCGACGCCCTCTGGCTCGACTACGACGGCGACGGCGACCCCGACCTCTTCGTGGTCCGCTTCGGCCAGAGCCTGCTCTTCCGGAACGACGGCGACGGCACCTTCACCGACGTCACCGCCACGGCCGGCCTCACCCGCTACGCCAACTCCATCACGGCCATCGCCTTCGACTACGACCTCGACGGCGACCTCGACCTCTTCGTCGGCAACTACTTCCGCCCGGTGGACATCTTCCACCCGGACACCCCCCGATTCTTCCCCGAGAGCTTCGAGACCGCCGAGAACGGCGGCGGGGTGACCCTCTGGCGCAACGACGGCGACGGCACCTTCACCGACGCCACCGCCGCGGCCGGGCTCGCCGGCGACACCGGCTGGACCCTGGACCTGGGGCACGGCGACGCCGACGGCGACGGCGACGACGACCTCTACGTGGCCTCCGACTTCGGCACCGACCACTTCTTCGCCAACGACGGCGACGGCACCTTCACCGACGTCACTCGCGAGACGATCGGCATCGACACCAAGAAGGGGATGAACGCCGAGTGGGGGGACTTCGACGCCGACGGGCGCCTGGACGTCTTCGTCACCAACATCACCAGCCAGTACATGCGCGAGGGCAACTTCCTCTGGCACAACGAGAGCGGCGCCGGCGGCTCGGGCGGGATCGCCTTCTCCGACGTCGCCGCCGAGACCGGCACCGCCGACACCGGCTGGGGATGGGGCGGAAAGTTCCTCGACTACGACAACGACGGCTGGCTCGACCTCTACGTCGCCGACGGCTGGGTGTCGGCGGGCCCTCAGAGCTACGTGGTGGACGTCTTCGACCTCATCGTGCGCAGCTCGGAGGACGATACGATCGACCTCTCCGACGCCCGCAACTGGCCGCCCATGGGAACCAAGAGCCTCTCCGGATACGAGCACAACGTCCTGTTCCACAACCAGGGCGGCGCCCTGTTCCGGAACGAGGCGAAGAGCCAGGGCGTCGACTCGGTCCGCGACGCCCGCGGCGTGGTGGTGGCGGACTTCGACGGTGACGGCCGCCAGGACCTCTTCGTGACCAACGCCGGCGCCGCGCCGAACCTCTACCGCAACGTGGCGCCCACCGGTGCCCACTGGCTCGAGCTCCTCCTGCGCCAGCCGCAAGCGAACCGGCAGGCGGTCGGCGCCCGGGTGCGGGTCCAGGCCCGGAGTCAGGCCCCGGCCCTGGGCACTCCGCCGACCCGTCTGTCCTTCGTCGACGGGGGCAACGGCTTCGCCGGCCAGAGCGCCCGCCGGGTGCACTTCGGTCTCGCCGCCGCGACGTCGGTCGAGCGCCTCGAGATCGACTGGCCGGAGGGCGGCCGGACCGCCTACGAGGACCTGCCGGCGGACCGGGTCTACCGAATCGAACGCGACGGGCCGGGCGAGCGCCCGGAAGGGAAAGCCTCACGATGACGATCCTGAACCGACCTCGCCGGCAGGCCTGGACCGCCGGGCTCGCCCTCCTCGCCTGGGCCCTCCTCGCCGCCGGCTGTACGTCCGCCCGTCCGGCCCCCGCGCCGCCTCCGCCCCCGCCGGGCGCCGAGGCGTACCACCGGGCGGTCGAGACCGCCGCCACCGACCCGGCCGCGGCCCTGCCCCTGTTCGAGGACGCACTCCGCGCGGCCCCGGACGACCTGCGCTACGGCGCCGACTACCGCCAGGCGGTGATCGCCGCAGGCGCCTACGGCCGGGCGATCGACCTCTTCGCCTCCCTGGTCGCCGAGCACCCGGAGGACGCCGACCTGCGCCTCAACCAGGCCTTCGCCTTCGTCGACAAGATCCCGGCCGCCGGCTCGGTGACCGCCGTGATCCTGGCCAACAAGGCGATCGAGACGTTCACCGCGGCCTTGGGGCTCCGCGAGACCTGGCTCGGCCTCTACAGCCGCGGCAACGCCTACGTCTACTGGCCGCCCATCTTCCACCGCACGAAGCTCGGCATCGCCGACCTCGAGCACGCCATCGAGATCGCAGGCCAGGGGGAGACGAGGCCCTACCAGGCCCGCGCCTGGGCGGCCCTAGGTGACGCCTACTGGCGCCTGGGCGACCTCTCGACGGCGCGCAAGACCTGGCGCCAAGGCCTCGAGGCCTACCCGGGCACGCCCTACCTCGAGCGGCGTCTCGCCTTGGGCGACGACGCCCTCGCCGACTTCCTCGGCAAGCACTACCAGGTCGACTCGCGGGTCGACACCAGCCTCCACGAGCTCTGGGAGAGCCCGTGACAGGCCGCGCCGGGGCCGGCCTGGGGGTCCTGCTGGCGGCGGGCCTCTCCCTCGGCGCCGGGGCGTCGGCCGCGCCTCCGGCTCCGGCTCCGCACCAAGCTCCCGGTCAGGCGCCCGCTCAGGCTCCCGCGGCGCCGCCGCCGCCAATCCGTTTCGAGGAGGTGGGGGCCGCCGCCGGGGCCCGCTTCGTCCACTCCACCCGCGACTTCGGCGACCGCCACAAGGCCGACGTCCTGGAGATGTTCACCGAAGGGGGCGCCTCCGTGGCGGTGGGCGACTTCGACGGCGACGGCTGGGACGACCTCTTCGTCACCGACTCGGGCGAGGGTAAGCCGTGCCACCTCCTGCGCAACCTCACCGGCTCGGTGGGGCACCTGGCCTTCGCCGACGTGGCGGCCGGGGCCGGGGTCGCCGGAGGCAACACGGCGGACGCCATCGTCTCCGACGCCCTGTGGGTGGACTTCGACGACGACGGCCGGGAGGACTTGCTGGTCTCGCGCTTCGGCACTCCGCTCCTCTACCGCAACCTGGGTGCCGATCCGGAAACCGGCGGGGTGCGCTTCCAGGAGGTCTCCAAGGCCGCCGGCCTCACGGCCTTCGGCAACACCATCGCCGCCGTCGCCTTCGACTACGACGGCGACGGCTGGCTCGACCTCGTCTTCGGCAACTACTTCCGGCCGGTGGACCTGCTGACCCTGGGCGGCGAGACCCACGTGCTGCCGAACAACCTGGACGACGCTCACAACGGCGGCGGCGTGACCCTGTGGCACAACGTACCGGGCGGCCCCGCCGCCACCGGCGGGCGCCGCTTCGTCGAGACCACGGCGGCGGCCGGCCTCGCCGACGCCACCGGCTGGACCCTCGACGTGGGCGACGGCGACCTGGACGGGGACGGCGACCAGGATCTCTACGTGGCCTCGGACTACGGCACCGACCGCCTCTACCTGAACCGGGGGGACGGCACCTTCGAGGACGCCACGGTCAAGGCCCTGGGGGGGCTCGACACCAAGAAGGGAATGAACGTCGACATGGCCGACTACGACCGTGACGGCGACCTGGACGTCTTCGTCACCAACATCACCGACGAGTACATGCACGAATGCAACATGCTCTGGAACAATGAGGGCGACGGTACCCTGGTCGACGTCTCGCGCGAGAGCGGCACCTGCGACACCGACTGGGGCTGGGCCGGCAAGTTCGCCGACTTCGACGACGACGGCTGGCAGGACCTCTTCGTGGTCGACGGCCTGCGCTCGGCCGGGAAGGAGAACTACATCCCCGTGCTCCTCCAGATGATCCTCACCCCGGGCGTCGACTTCACCGACCTGGACAGCTACCCGGACATCGGCGACATGAGCTGGAGCGGGTATCAGAAGAAGCGCCTGTTCCGAAACCTGGGAGACGGTACCTTCAAGGAGATGGCGGCCGAGGCCGGGGTCGACAACGACCTGGACGGCCGCGGCATCGGCCTGGGGGACTTCGACAATGACGGGCGGGTGGACATCTACCAGACCGACGCCCGCCAGCCGTCCCTCCTCTACCACAACGTCACCGAGGGGGTGGCGGCGTCCCCTTCCCCCTGGGGGTGGGAAGGGGATCGAGGGGTTGCGAGGGGGACCTGGTCAATCATCCCCTTCCCCCCCGTGGGGTGGGAAGGGGACCGAGGGGATGCGGGGGGCATCTGGTCGAGCCCTCCACTGGCTGGAGCTCGAGCTGACCGGCGCCGGGGTCGCCGCCGGCGGCACCGCCCGGGACGCCGTCGGCACGCGGGTGATCGTCACCGCCGGGGGCCAGAGCTACCTGCGCGAGGTCGACGGCGGCAACGGCTACGCCGGCCAGTCGAGCCGGCGCCTCCACTTCGGGCTCGGCGCCGCCACCCGCGTGGACCGCGTGGAAATCCGTTGGCCGCGGGGCTCTCATGGTAGAACGGAGGTGCTCCAGGCGCGGGACGGCAAGCCTCCGGTCGCCGTCGACGCGATCACTCATGTCGAGCAGGGCAAGGGAGTGGTCCGATGACGCGCCACGCCCACTTCGCCCACCTCGGTCCGGCCGGCCTCGCCACCCTGGCCACCCTCGCCGCCCTGACCCTGGTCGCCGCCGGCGGTGGCGCCCCCCCCGCGAAGCCGGCGGAGCAGAAGCTCACTCCGGACCAGCGCCGGGAGCTCCTCTTCGAGCACCGCAACCTGGGCAAAGCCCTCTACGAAAACCCCGCCACCCAGTACCAGGCGGTGGGCGAGCTCGAGAAGGCGCTGGAGCTCGCCCCGGACTCGGCCCGCGACCGGGTGAACCTGGGGTTGGCGCTGCTCCGCGCCGCCAAGACCGACGAGGGGATCGCCCAGCTCCAGAAGGCGCAGCGCCAGGACCCGTCAATCCCCCACACCTGGTTCAACTTGGGGATCGCCTACAAGCGCCAGTCGAAGTACGCCGAGGCGATCACCCAGCTCGAAGGCATGGCCCGCCGGGTGCCCGACGAGCCCATCACCTGGTACAACCTGGGGGTCCTCTACAAGCTCCAGGGCCAGCCGGAGAAGTCCCTCGCCGCCTTCGAGCGCGCCGCCCGCCTCGATCCCGACCTGGCCGGCCCCCACTTCCAGCTCGCCGCCGCCTACCGCCGGGCGGGGCGCGCCGACGACGCGACCCGGGAGATGAAGGCGTTCCGCGAGATCAAGGAGAGAAGCGCCAAGGCCGCGAGCCCCGAGGACCTGGAGTGGAGCTGGTACTCCGAGTTGTACGAGACCCGCGAGCCCGAGGCCTTCCCGACGCCCGAGGCGCGGCCGAGCTTCGCCGCCGAGGCGGTGGCCTCAGGGCTCGATCCGGCGACCGCCGGCCTCGCGGTCCTGGACGGCGATGGCGATGGCGCCGCCGACCTGCTGGCCTGGTCGGCCAAGGGCGTGCGGCTCCTGGCCGGCGGCAAGCACCTGGAGGATGCCGGCCTCGGCAACCTCCACGGCGTGACCGCCCTCGCCGCCGGCGACTTCGACAACGACGGCCTTCCCGACCTGGCGGTGGCCACCGGGGACGGCGTCGTGCTCCTCGCCAACCAGAAAGGCGCCTTCGCTCCACACCCCTGGGGCCCTATGGGAGGCGGCCTGGACGAGATCCTCCACCGCCCCTACACGGCCCTCCTCTGGCTCGACTACGACCGCGACTACGACCAGGACCTCCTGCTCCTGGGCGACCGGCCGGCGCTCCTGCGTAACGACGGCGACGGCACCTTCTCCGACCACACGGCCGACTTCCCCTTCGTCGCCGGCCATCCCCTCGCCGTCCGGCGCTTCCACATGGTCGCCGATCACCAGGGGCTCGACCTGGCGGTGACTTACGCCGACCGGCCGGGGGTCCTCTACCGCGACCACCTGGGTGGCCGCTACGAGGCCGTGCCGCTGGCCGCCCTGCCCGCCGGCGCCCGGCGCCTCGTCGCCTCGGACTTCGACCACGACGGCGAGGTCGACCTGGCGGCCGCGGGCACCTTCGGCGTGACCCTGCTCGAGAACGACGGCCACGAAGGCTTCACCGCCCGCCCGGTGGACGGCCTCGCCGGCGCGGCGGCGGCCCCGGCAGGTCTGGTGGCGATCGATCCCGAGGACCGGGGCGTCTCGGACCTGGTGGCCGGGGACGCGCTGCTGCGCAACCGGGGCAAGGGCCGTTTCGAGGCCGACGGCCGGGCGTTCCCCGCCGACTCCAACGATTCCGCCAACTCCGCCGACTCCGCGGGGTCCGCGGAGTCGGGGGTCCGCGCTCTCGAGGCCGCCGACTTCGACGGCGACGGCCGGCAGGACCTGGCCGCCGTCACCGACTCGGGCGACGTGGTCCTCCTCACCAACCGCACGAAGACCGGCAACGGCTTCCTGCGCGTCTCCCTGGCCGGGATCAAGAACCCCAAGCTCGCCCCCGGCGCCCTGGTCGAGGTCAAGGCCGGCACCCTCTACCAGAAGAAGCCCTACCGGGGCGTCCCCCTGGTCTTCGGCCTCGACGGCCACGAGACCGCCGACACGGTGCGCATCACCTGGCCCAACGGCCTGATTCAGAACGAGACCCGCCAGGCCGCCGGCACCTCGCCGGTCTACAAAGAGGCCCAGCGCCTGTCGGGCTCGTGCCCCATGATCTTCACCTGGTCCGGGGAAGGGAAGGGCCACGGCTTCCGGTTCATCACCGACGTCCTGGGGGTCGCGCCCCTGGGGGCGAGCTCCGGGGACGGCGAGTACTTCCCCGTCGACCACGACGAGACGATCCAGGTGCCGGGCGACGCCCTCGCGGTGACCCCGGACGGCCGCTACGAGGTGCGGATCGTCGAGGAGCTCCGGGAGGTCGCCTTCCTGGACCAGGTGCGCCTGGTGGCCGTCGACCACCCGGCGGGGCTCGACGTCTTCG
Source organism: uncultured Acidobacteriota bacterium (assembly GCA_963739795.1). GTDB lineage: Bacteria > Acidobacteriota > Thermoanaerobaculia > Multivoradales > DATKCC01 > CAVUBL01. The sequence goes on from CAVUBL010000012.1 coordinate 86,424, forward strand.
TCAACAGCAAGTTCAAGGGGCCACCCTTCCCGGAGCACCGGCTGTTCGGGGTCGGCCGCCGCCTCTACCCGGTGACCGCCGTCGACGGCCGGGGCCGGGACGTCCGCGGCCGGATCCTGGCCCGCGACGCCACCTACCCGGACGGCTTCCGGCGCGACTACGACGGCCTCGCCGAGCTCCACCACCTGGACCTCGACTTCGGAAAGGACGCGGCCCCCGACAACCGGGCGATCCTGGTGCTCGACGGCTGGGTGGACTGGGCCGACGGCTCGACCTTCTTGGCCACCGCCCAGAGTCGATCGCATGGCGGGGGCCCCGGCCTGGTCCTCCCCTACCTCCAGGTCCAGGACGCTTCGGGCCGCTGGGTGACGGTGATCCAGGACATGGGCCTGCCGGCGGGCAAGCCCAAGACCATCGTGGTCGACCTGACGGGGAAATTCCTGTCGGCGAGCCGCAAGGTGCGGATCGTGACCAGCGCCTGCGTCTACTGGGACCAGATCTTCCTGGGCGAGGACCCGTCGCCGCCCCGGGTCACCGAGAGCGACGTGGCCCTGGAGACGGCGGACCTCCACTTCTACGGCTTCTCCCGCGTGCTCGTGGACCCGGAGCGCAAGCAGCCCGAGCGCTTCGTCTACGCCGAGCACCGGCCGGCCGAGCACTGGAGCTGGAACCCGACCCCCGGCCTCTACACCCGCTACGGCGACGTGGCGAGCCTCCTGGCCGGGATCGACGACCGCATGGTGGTCATGGGCTCGGGCGACGAGATCCGCCTCTCCTTCGACGCCCGCTCGCTGCCGCCGCTTCGCGCCGGGTGGAAGCGCGACTTCCTCCTCCTGGTGGACGGCTGGGCCAAGGACCGCGACGCCAACACCGCCTTCGGCCAGAGCGTCGAGCCCCTGCCCTTCCACGCCATGTCGCAGTACCCCTACCCGCCCGACGAGCACTTCCCCGACGATCCGGCCCACACCCTCTACCGAGAGCGTTACCTCACCCGGCCCGCCCTGCGCCTGGTGCGCCCCCTGACCGAGGGGCTCGCGCCGGCGGGCGGCGGGGCACCGTGACGGCCGGCGCTCTGATTCGGGGAGCGGCGGTCGCCGGGCTCGCCCTTTACGCGGGGGTGAGCCCCCGTCCCGTCGGCGCCGCGGCCGCGGCGGGTGGCGCCGGGGCGGGCGTCCCGGCGCCACCCGCCCTGCCCTTCACCGACGTCACCGCGGCCTCGGGCGTCGCCTTCGTCCACCACGACGGCGCCTACGGCGAGAAGCTCCTGCCCGAGACCATGGGCGGCGGGGTGGCGGTCCTCGACTACGACCGGGACGGCGACCCCGACCTGCTGTTCGTGAGCTCCACCGACTGGCCGGGGCACGAGGGGCCTCAGGGGTCGGGATCGGGAGCGGGATCGAGCCTGGCGCTGTTCGCCAACGACGGCACCGGCCGGTTCCATGACGTGACCGCGGCCGCCGGCCTCGACCTCTCGGTCTACGGGCAGGGCGTGGCGGTGGGCGACTACGACGGCGACGGCTGGCCCGACCTCTACGTCACCGCCGTCGGACCGAACCACCTGCTCCACAATCGGGGCGGCCGCTTCGAGGACGTGACGGCGGCGGCCGGAGTGGCGGGGGCCGACGAGGACTGGTCGACCTGCGCCGCCTTCTTCGACGCCGACGGCGACGGCGACCTGGACCTGTTCGTCTGCAACTACCTCACCTGGTCGCCCGAGATCGACCGGCGCCTCGCCCGGAGCGGCGACCGCCGCCCCCCAGGCCAAGGCGGCGACCGCCGCCCCCCGGGTCAATCCGGCGCGGTGCTCCCTCCTCTTCGGCCGCCCCCAGCAGTACCGGGGCGCCGACCCGGTCCTGTTCCGCAACGACGGCGGCGGCCGGTTCACCGATGTCTCGGCGGCGAGCGGCGTCCGGGTCCACGATCCCTCGACCGGCGAGCCGGTGGCCAAGGCCCTGGGGCTCGTGCCCGTGGACGTCGACCGGGACGGCCGCCTCGACCTGCTGGTGGCCGACGACACGACCCGCAACCTCTTCTTCCACAACCTGGGCCCCGAGAGCGGCGTGCCCCGCTTCCAGGAGGCCGGCGAGCTCTTCGGCCTCGCCTACGACGGCGACGGCGCCACCACCGGAGCCATGGGCGCCGACGCCGGCGAGCTCGGGCCCGGGAGCGCCCTGGCCCTGGCGGTGGGCAACTTCGAGGGCGAGCCGACCTCCCTCTATCGGGCGGGGGACGACCCCTCGTTCCTCCCCGACCTCTCTCTCGCCTCGGGCCTCGCCCGGACCACCCGCGGCCACTTGACCTTCGGCCTTCTGCTCTTCGACGCGGACCTCGACGGCCGCCTCGACCTGTTCCAGGCCAACGGTCACGTGGAGACCGACATCGCCGCCCTCGAGCCGGGTCGGACCTACGCCCAGGCGGCCCAGCTCTTCTGGAACACGGGCCGCTCGCGAGGCGGCGCGCCCCTCCTCGCCGAGGTGCCAGCGGCCGAGCTGGGCGACCTCGCCCGCCCCATGGCCGGGCGCGGCGCCGCCTTCCTCGACCTCGAAGGCGACGGCGATCTGGACCTGGTGCTCACCCAGGTCGGCGGCCCGGCCCGCCTGCTGCGCAACGAGATGGACCCGGGCTCCCCGGCGGCTCACCACCACCTGCGGGTGGTCCTGCGAAGCCCGCCGCCCAACCGGGACGGGATCGGCGCACGGGTCGAGGCGACGGCGGGAGGCGCCGCCCAGACCCGCCGGATCATGCCCACCCGGAGCTACCTCTCCCAGGTCGAGCCGGCGGCGAGCTTCGGCCTGGGCCCGGCCACGCGGGTCGAGCGCCTGCGGATCACCTGGCCCGACGGCACGGCCGAAGAGATTCGGGACCTCGCCGCGGATCGCACGGTGGTGGTGATCCGGGACAGCACTCAATAGTCGAGCTTCTTCTTCGCCTCGTCCGTCGCCTCGTTGTTCCCCTCCACCGAGAGCTTGTCCACTCCGCGGCCGGCCGGGAAGAAGCCGTCCCGGTACATGGAGAAGGTCTCGGTCCGCAGGTGGGCCAGGGTCTGGTGGCCCCGGCGGGTGGCGCGCTCGTGGCGAAGCGCCGAGAGGTCGATGGGCGCCACCACGATCTTCTCGCCTGGCCCCGGGTCGGCCTGGGCCAGCAGGCGGCCCTCGAAGTCCACCACCTGGCTCCCCCCGGGCCACGAGAAGGGCGGGTAGTGGGCGAGGCTCGCCCCCTGGTTGGCCCCCACCACGTAGGCGACGTTCTCCAGCGCGCGGCAGCGGTTGACGATGGTCCACCAGGCCATGGGCTCGGTCGCCCCCCAGGGGTCCATGTAGGCCGAAACCCGGATCAGCACCTCGGCGCCGTTGGCGGTGAGCTGGCGCAAGGTCTCCGGGAACAGCCAGTCGTAGCAGATCGCGGCTCCGAGCTTGCCGATGGGAGTGTCGGCGACCGGGTAGATCTCCTCGTCGTAGCCCCACAGGTCGTGGGGGCTGGCGTGGACCTCCCAGGGGAGCCAGGGGTTGACCTTGCGGTACTTGGTGAGAAGGCCCTCGGGCCCGATCAGGCAGGTGGTGTTGAACACCGCCCCGGGCCACCGGTCGTCGCGCTCGAGGAAAGTCCCGGTCTGGATGTAGACGCCCAACGCCTTGGCCTTCTCGGCGTAGCGCTCGGTGTGCTCGTTGGGGATCGGCACCGCCAGCATGTCCAGGAGCTCGGCAGCCGTCGGGAAGACCGGGGCCGCGTGGGCGAACTCCGGGAACACGATCAGCTTCACCGGCAGGAACGCCGAGTAGCCCTCCACCGCCATGTCGACCATGGCGAGCATCCGGTCGACGTGCTTGCCGATGCCCGAGCGGTCCACCGGGTTCAGGAAATCGACCTGGCAGGCCGCCGCGGCATATCGCACGATCTCTTCGGTCATGGTGGCGACAGGCTACCCCAAAACCAGTGCCGCCGCCGGGCGAGGAGGCCCTCGAGCGCTGCGATCATCCGTCGCCGCACCTCGGCACCGAGGGCCGCCACCACCTCCGGATCGTCGGCCGCTTCCGGGCCGTGGAGGGCCTCGACGTGGAACGGCTCGAGGACCCGGGTGTGCCACTTCGAGGGCAGCGGCACCGGCAGCAGCGGGAAGGGCGGCGCGACGGGAAAGCAGGGCCACTCGGTGAAACGCTGCCACCAGGGCCACTCCAGGTGCGCCAGAACGGGGAAGATCTCGGCGCTCCCGACGGTGACGAAGGGCACGATCGGCACCCGGTTGCGAAGCGCCATGCGCACGTACTCCTCGCGCCCCATCTCACCCAGCCGGTAGGCCCGCCGATAGTGGGTGAAGGCTCCCCGGATGCCCTCCGGGAAGACACCGAGGAGCTCGCCCGCCCCGAGCATGCGGTCGGAGTTCTCGCGGCAGGCCGGGACCCCTCCCAGCTTGGTCATGTAGTTGAACAGGAACGGCATCTTGAGCAGGCTCGGATGGAGCAGGAAGCGCGGCGTGCGGCCGGTGGCGCGGCGCACCATCTCGAGGGCCATCACGCCGTCCCAGGGCATGAAGCCGCGGTGGGCGCCGGTGAGCACCGCGGCACCCTCGTGCGGCAGGTGCTCCGTGCCCTCGGTCTCCAGGCGCCACCAGGCGTCGTGGAGAAACCGGAACAGGGTGCGCGAGTAGGCAGCGACGTAGCCGAGGTCGAGGCCGAAGTCGTCGAAGGGGGGCGACCCCGCGGGCTCGGGCCGGCCCGGGTCCCACCCGGTCACTTCGCCTCGGATCTCGGCGCGGAGGGCCCGCACGGCGTCGGTGCTGGCGCGCCGGGCGACGAAGCCCAGCTCCCGCTCCGCCGCCTCGCCCGAGGCGCTCCAGGAGTAGCGCAGGTAAGCGCGGCGCGGGGCGCTCCGGAGCGCCCCGGGCAGGGCCACGCGCCGGACCCCGGCGAGGCGGAGGGCGCGGCGCAGCGGTACGAGGCCGGACGGCACCACGTGGAAGGTCCCCCCGGGGGCGTCGCCCCCCAGCTCCAGCACCCGGGCGACCGCCCGGGCCAGGTCCTCCGGGGCGAGGAGCTGGATCGACGGGTCGTGGCCCGGCAGGGTGGCGGCGAGGCGCCCGGAGAGCAGGCGACTCCACGGATCGGGGGCGCCGGTCAGGGGGACCGGCGCCGGCCGGAGCAGCGTGAGGCGGGCGCCGACGACCCGCTCCGCCGCCCGCCGCTCGAGATCGAGCCAGGCCCGGGCCACGGGGTTCGTGACCGGCCGCGAGCCCGGGCGCTCCTCCGACGCCAGCCCGGGGTGGTGGTGGCTCGGCTCGTGGGCCTCTGAGCTCGAGAGCACGATCACCGCCGGCGCCGGCCGCTCTCCGGCCGGCCGAGCCTCGAGGGCGCCGAGGACCGCCTCGGTCTCCTCGCGGTCGGGCCCGCGCCGCGACGGCGCGTAGACCACGGCGCGCCAGGCGGACTCGCCGAGCCGGTCGGGCCAGTCCGGCGCCGGCCCGCCTGTCTCGAGGGGCTCGGCCGGGAATCCCAGGCGCACGAGCCTCTCGGCGAGAACGCGGGTGAGGGGCTCGGGCGGTCCCACGACCGCGACTGGAGGCGGGCTCATGCCCCCGCGCCCGAGGGCGGGTCCGGCACGAAGCAGGCGTGGAACAGGGGCGGCAGAGAACCCTCGACGGGGAGCCGGACGAGGGGGCCCGCCGCCAGGTCGTGGGCCTCGAAGACCAAGAAGGCCGCCCGGCGCGCCTCGGCGTCGAGCTCCTGGCAGAGGATCCAGCCGCCCTCCGGCCGCTCCGGATCGGGCGCGAAGACCGGCTCGCCCCCCAGGTAGCGCCCGGCGGGCGCCTGCCAGGCGTCGGCGATCGTCCCCGAGCCGAAGTCGACCGCCATCACCCGGTCGAGGAACTTCCTCCCCGGCCGTCCCGTGGCCGAGATGGCCAGCATCCAGAAGCGGTCGGTGCGCTGCTCCCAGCGCCGCGGGTCGACCGCCGGGAAGTCGGCGGCCAGGGTGCAGGGCACCTCGCGCCGCTCGACCAGCTCGCCCGCGGCCAGATCCACCACCAGGCGCACGGGATGGGCCGGAGCCACCTCGGTGAAGAGGTCGGGCAGCGGCCGGTAGTCGGGGTAGACCGGCTCTTCGAGCTCCACGAGGTCGACCACCAGCCGGTCGCCGTCCTCGAAGGCGTTGACCTGGTGGAGCACGTAGCCGCTCCCCACGGGCAGCCGGCAGACCTCGGTCCCCGACTCCCGGTCCAGGACGAGGAGCTCGCTCCCCAGCTCCGGCTCCCAGGAGAGGCCGTCGAGGATCGTCGCCCCCTCGGCGGTGAGCGCGGCCATGTCCAGGAGATAGGGCTGGACGAAGACCACGGCGTGGCGGCGCGACAGGCCGAAGTCGTGGATCGACGCCGGGTAGGGCAAGGGGGCGCGCCGGCGGTAGATCATCTCGCCGTCGGGGGCGAACCGGTAGAGGTTGAGGGTCGGCCGGTCGGCGGCGAAGGACACCCCGAAGTTGAACATCTCGCCGCTCACCGGGTCGAAGTTCGGGTGGGCCGAGAACGGCGCCACCGGGTTCAGGCGCCGGCCGAAGGTGTGCTCGCCCCGGGTCTCGAGGGTCTCGGCGTCCAGCTCCCAGGGCAGGCCCTGCTCCCCGAAGGCGAGGAGCCGCCCGGCGAACGGGTAGACCGAGACGTTGGCCGGCGAGGCGATGGCGATGCCCCGCACCAGCCGGTCGCCAGGGAAGGCGGTGCCGAAGGTGCGGTAGAGGGAGCGCCCCGCGGCCTCCTCGTCGCGCCACTTGGCGCTACGGACGAACCGGCGGGTAAACCGCACCCCGCCGCCCGCCGCCTCCTCGTCCTGATCGAAGCGCAGAGAGCAGACCAGCCCGTCACCGTCGAGCCAGTGCCGGTACACGACCTCGCCGCGGCCGAAGCGTCCCGGTCCGTTGACATAGTAGGTGCCGCGGAGTCCGGGCGGCAGGGTGCCGGAGGCGGGCTGGATCCGGTAACTCCCCTCCTCCGGTACGCGGTCGAACAGGCGCTCGAGATGCGGTGCAAGGTCGGGCGAACGGTCGCCGAGGGGGCCGGCGGGGCGATCGGTGACGGTCATGACATGGCCTCCTGGACGATCGGCTCGTCCTCGGTCCTCGCAGCGGCGGGTCGGAAGCGGTCGCAGACGGTGGGGTCGAGGGACCACGCGTAGGGCTCGTCGTTCACTCCACACGCCGCCCAGCGGCGGGCGAAGCCCTCGGGATCGAAGGCGAGGGCGGAGAGGTCGATCCCCTCGACGAAGCGGCGGCTCGTCCGGACCCGCGGCTCGTCCAGCACCACCGAGGCGGCGTGGGCGACGATGAAGCGGGCGAGCTCCTCCAGGTTCTCGAGCTGGGCGGCGAGAACCTTTCGGGCCTCGGGCGCGTCCACCCCAACCCGGTAGAAGGTCTTCTCCGCCGCCGCCAGGGCCTCCACCTCGGTGAAGTCGAAGTAGGTGGGCCGGGCGGGCCGGGCCGCACCGTGGACCCGCTTCCAGCGGGAAAAGTCGGCGAGGAAGCGCTGGATGCCGCCGTTGATCGGCCCCAGGCGCGAGAACAGGGTGCCGAAGGCGGCCACGAACCGGCGGTCGGTGAACAGGTCGTTGATGAACGGGAAGACGTAGAAGGCGAAGTAGATCGCCAGCTCCCAGGAGTACTTGAGGCCGAAGACCTCGGGATCGCCCAGGTTGCCGTAGCCCACCGTGTAGCTGGGGAGGTAGGCCTCGTAAACGGCGCGCAGCAGGGCCTCGTAGCGCCGGGCCTTCTCCCCCACCTCCTCCCGGGTGGCGCTCTCGATGGCGTCGACGATCAGGGTGTTGTGAAAGGCGATCAGGTCGCCGCCGGGGCTGTAGAGAGGATCGGAGAACCGGCCCGCCTCGCCGGTGACCGCCCAGCGCTCGGGGCTGATCGCCTGGCCGGTGTCGTAGGCGAAGCTGCGGAAGCCCCCGTGGTGCAGGATCTTGCGCCCCGGCAGGTCGCGGGCGAAGAGGGGGAACTCCTCGCAGATCCACTCCACGAACGCCTCCGGGCTCGCCACCCGCTCGCGCGGAAAGACCTCGGCGTCGTAGACCACGCCGAGGCTGGTCTTGCCCGGCAGCGGGATGACCCACAACCAGAAGCCCTCGCCCATGAAGTGGTTGGTGGCCAGCCAGACCGGGAGGTGGCCGAGGGCCGAGCGCTCCGGGGCGAGGCGGCGCTCGCGGCGGCTTCGGCCGGTGAGCCGCTCGACATCCACCAACCCCTCGACCCAGGCGAAGGAGGAGCCATGATGGATCGGGCTCGGCCGCTCGAGGCGGCGGCGCCGGGCGAGCACCCGGTTGCGCCCCGAGGCGTCCACCACCCAGCCGGCGCGCACCTCGTGCAGGGCCCCCTCGTGCTCAAAGCGCACGGTGTGGTCCTCGTCCGCTCCCGTCCCCGGAGCCGCGAGCTCCACCTCGAGGCCGGCGACGGGCGCGCGGAACGCGCAGCGCGGCTCGCGCCGGGCGAGGCGCAGCAGCTCCTCCTCGAGCCGGTTGCGGTCGAGCTGGTAGCTGGCGATGTTCGAGAAGGGCCGGATGTAGGCCTGCGAGTACTCCTCGATGGCCGAGCCGGCGGCTCCGGGGCGACCCTCGCCCCCGTCGGCCTCGCCCTCGGGCTTCCAGTAGAAGCGCAGGTTGTACTTCATGAAGTGGTCCCGGAGCAGGTGCTCCTCCAGGTCCAGGACCTTGGAGAGGTAGTAGCCGCTCACCTGGACGGTGGCCTCCCCCACCTTCTGCCCGGGCGGCGGGACCTCGGCCCGGCGATCGAGGAGGAGGACGGTCCGGCTGGTGTCCAGCAGTAGGTGGCGGGCGAGGGTGAGCCCAGCCAGGCCAGCGCCCAGGATCACGACGTCGTAGCGAAGCTCATCGGCCATGGGTGACCTCCGGCAGGGGAACGGGAAGCGACGCGGACCGGGAGCCCGACCGGGACCCGGCGAGCACCGCCTCGGCGGCCCGCAGGGCGGAGATGATCACCGGCGTGATGCCGCCGCCGGGGCGGGTCCAGTGGCCCGCCAGCACCAGGCCCGCTACCCCTAAGTCCTGGTCCGGCCGGCCGGACCCGAGCTGCTCCGGCGACATCTCCCAGCCGAGCATGGCGCCGGCCGAGTTCAGGGTGAACCGCCAGGCGGTGCGCGCCGAGGCCGACAGGTGGACCACCACGTGCTCGCCGACGCCCGGGATCACGCGCTCCAGGTGGCCCATCACCTCCGCCTCCACCGCCCTCTTGTGGGCGTCCCAGTCCTCCACGCCCTCGTAGTCCATCTCGAGCACCTTCTGGAGGATCACCTCCTGGCCTCCGGGCGGAGCCATCCCGGGCTCGTAGAGGGTGGGCGCGAAGATCTTGCAGACCAGGCCGTCGCGGCCCACCCGGTCCGGGTCCCAATGGCGCCAGTAGTAGCCCTGGACCTCCTCCAGGACCTCGGGCGGCACGCCGGTGAGCCCCACGTAGGTCAGGAAGCAGGGAAACGTGGGACGCAGACGGCGGATCTCCGCCAGGCGCTCCGGGTCGAGGTGGTCCACCCCCACCAACCGCTCGGCGGTCTGAAGCAGGTCGGCGTTGGACACCACCGCCCCCGTGGCGACCCGCCGGTGGCCGGCGAGGGGCCCGCGGAGGGTCTCGATCTCCACGCCGCGGACCGCGCCGCCCTCGATCTCGATCCGGTCGGCCCGGGTCGACGTCAGGATGTGCCCGCCACGCTCCTCGAAGCGCAGGGCCAGCTCGTCGGCGAAGGCCTGGGAGCCGCCTACCGGGTAGTAGTTGCCCAGGAAGTAGGAGAGCCGGAGCATGGAGTCGAAGACGAACGACGTGCGCGACGGCGGCGATCCCCAGTGGGGGCAGTCGGCGGTGAGCAGGAGCTTGAGCTTCTCGCTCCGGAAGGTGCGGCGGAGGACCTCGCCGACGGTCAGCGGACGCAGGCGCTCGAGCCCCTCCGTCACCCGGCCCCGGAAGTACGCGAGCAGGCCGAGCAGGTAGGCCCGATTCACCTCTTCGAAGAACCCGTCGAGGGCCTCCCGCTCCTCGGGGAACTCCCGGTCGAGGGCGGCCCGGTAGGACGCGAAATCAGCGGGCACGGCGAAGCGCGAGCCGTCGGGGAAGTGGAAGGTGTCCACCGGGTCCATCTTGACCCAGCCGGTCTCCACCCCCAGGTCGGCCAGGAGCTTGCCGGTCAGGGTGTCCCCGTTGCCCAAGAGGGGGTAGAAGTGGGTGGCGGCGTCGAAGGTGTAGCCGGCCCGCCGAAAGGTGGAGCAGTAGCCTCCGGCCATGTAGTGCTGCTCCACCAGGAGCACCGAGAGGCCGTCCCGCGCCAGCAGGTTGGCCGCCACCAGGCCGCCCACCCCGGCGCCGATCACGACGGCGTCGTAGGCCGGCCGGGGGCCCTCGTGGCGCAGGCCGCGGAACAGTCGCTTCACGGCGTCTCCGCCTCCGGCGGCCGGTTGCGGCCGTAGGCCTCGTGGGCGCGGACCAGCTCGCCGGCGGCGATGGCCGCGCCGAAGGAGAGCTCCCCGGCGAGCACCGTGGCGGCGACGATCTCGGCCAGCTTCGGAGCGTGCCCTGGGCCGACGCAACCGATCATCGCCAGGCACTCCCGGGCGGTGGGCAGGCCGGTGCCACCGCCCACGGTGCCCACCGTCAGCGAAGGCAGGGTGACGCTCGCCAGCAGGTCGCCGTCGGAGGAGAGCTCCAGGTCGGTCACGCCGACGGCCGAGTTGGCGACGTTGGCCACGTCCTGGCCGCAGGCGATGAACAGGGCGGCGAGGCCGTTGGCCAAGTGCCCGCCGTAGCCGAGGGAGCCGGCGTGGAGGTGCCCGATCACCGTCGTGTGCCAGAGCCCGGCCAGGGCCTCGGGGCTAACCCCCAGGACGGCGCGGACCACCCGTCGCGGCAGGCGCGCGCCGGCGACCGCCGTCTTGCCCTTGCCGCCGGCCAGGAGCGATCCGGTCGCCCGCTTCTCCCCTTCCTGGCCGCTGAACAGCAGGTAGCTCTCGGCCCCCGAGTCCGCCTGGAGCTGCGCGCAAGCCGCCTCGCCGGCCCGGGCGACCAGGTTCATGCCGGAGGCGTCGCCGGTGGCGAAGCGCAGCTCCACGATCACCCGGCGGCCCGCCGGGTGGGCGACGAGGTCCAGCAGCCGGCCGTGGCCGGTCGTGGCCTCGGCGGCCGCCCGGGCGGCGGGGGCGAGCTCGGGGAGCCGGCGGGCGAGCTCCCGGGCGGAGGCGACGTCCGGAAAGGTGAAGATGGGCGAGATCCGGTTCTGGTCGGACCACAGCCGGACGGTGACTCCTCCGGCCCGGGTGACGGCGACCATACCCCGCTCGAACGAGCGGACGAGGGCGCCCTCGCTGGTGGCCAGGGGAACGAAGAAGGTTCCGCGGGCATGCTCTCCGTCGATCTTCAGGGGGCCGGCCACCCCGAGGGGCACCTGCACCGCCCCCAGGGGGTTCTCGACGTTGCCGCGCAGCTCGCCGGCGGGGATGGTCGACGCGCCCACGTGCTCCAGCCGGGCGCCCGTGCGCTTCTCCACCCAGGCCCGCCGCGCCGCCAGGTCCTCGTCCCGGTAGCCCGGGCCGGTCGGCCGCGGCACCAGCTCGATGGCGGAGGGACCCGGCCGCGAGGTCATCCGGTGGCCTCGGGAGCTCCGAAGAGCACGGCCTGGGCCCCGCCGTGGCGGTCGAGGGCGGTGGCGAGGCCGACGTGGGGCGCATCCAGGGTCCGGGTCTCGCGCCGGACGGCGGGCAGCGGGAAGCCCGGATCCGTCCCCTCGAGCCCGGCCACCCCGGGCAGCTCGCCGGTGCGGAGGGTCTCGACCAGGGCCGCGGCCTGGAGAGCGCCGGAGGCCCCCAGGGCCTCGCCCAGCATCGACTTGACAGCGGTCCCCGGCAGGTCCCGGGCGCGCGCGCCGAGGGCCGCGGCGACGCCGGCCGCCTCCCGGGCGTCGAGGCCCACCAGGCCGTCGGCCCCGGCGCTCCAGCAGTCGACCGCCTCGGGCGGAAGGCCCGCCGCTTCCAGGGCACCGCGGACCGCCCGGGCCACGGCCGCCGAGGCCGAATCCCCGTCCCGGCCCCGAGAGGGGTCGAAGGCGGCCCCGCAGCCGAGAACCCGGGCGAGGGGCGGCCGGCCCCGACGCCGCGCCGAGCCCTCGGCCTCGAGCACCAGCAAGGCGGCACCCTCGGCCGGGGCCAGGCCGTTGCGCCGCGCGTCGAAGGGGACCGGGCGGGGCTCGCCGCCGGAGCCGTCCGAGCCGCACAAGGCGCCGGCGCGGGCAAAGCCCAGGTAGGTCTCGAAGCAGAGCTCGTCGGCGCCGCCGGCCACGATCGCCTCGGAGCGGCCCGAGGCCACCTGGTCGGCGGCGTAGGCCAGGGCCTGGAGGCCGGCCGCGAAGCCGCCGGCGAGGGTGGCGTTGATCCCGGGCAGCCCATGCCAGATCGCCGCCTGGCCGGCGGCGGCGTTGATCACGCTGTTGGCGAAGTCGAAAGGCTTGACGTAGTTGGGACCGGCGGTCAGGGCGCGGCAATCGAACTCGGAGATGGTGTGAGCGCTGCCGTACATGGTCCCGAGCGCCAGCCCCACTTGCCGCTCGCGTCGGGCCTCGGCGTCCCAGCCCGCCGCGGCGAGGGCGAGCTGGGAGGCCACCGCCGCCAGGCGCCCGGTGCGGTCCAGGGGCCGGAAGTTGCCCTCCCCCAGGTAGGCGGCGGGGTCGAAGGCCGGCACCGGCGCCCCCAGCCGACAGGGCAGCTCGCCCCCCTCGGTCAGGGGCAGGCTGTCGACCGGGGCCACGGCGCTCTCGCCCCGGCACAGGGCGCGGTGCACGGCCTCCGACGAGTCGCCCAGGGGGGAGAGAACCCCGACGCCGGTCACCACCACGGCACGGGGCCCATCGCCCCCGGTCGCCGGCCGGACCGCCGTCACGTCCGCGGCTCCCGGAAAAGGACCGAGGCGTTGTTGCCGCCGAAGGCGTAGGCGTTGTTCATGGCCACTCTCACGGGGAGCTCCCGCGCCCGGTTGGGCACGCAGTCGAGGTCGCACTCGGGATCGGGCTCCTCGAAGTTGACCGTCGGCGGGATCCGCCCGTCGGCCACCGCCAGGCAGCAGACGACCGACTCGAGCGCCGACGCCGCGCCCATGGTATGCCCGATCATCGACTTGATAGAGCTGATCGGCACCCGGCTCGCCCTGTTCCCGAAGACCCGATGCACTGCCAGCGCTTCGATCCGGTCGTTGGTGGGGGTGCCGGTGCCGTGGGCGCTCACGTAGTCCACGTCGTCCGGGCCGAGCCCGCTGGTCGCCAGGGCCTGCTCCATCGCCCGGGCGGCCCCCGCCGCCTCGGGATGGGCCCCGGTCATGTGGAAAGCGTCGCACGACAGGCCGTAGCCGGCCACCTCGGCCCAGATCCGCGCCCCCCGCTCCCGAGCCCGGTCGAGGGGCTCGAGCACCAGCACCGCCGCCCCCTCGCCGGGGATCATCCCCTTGCGGTGGCGGTCGAAGGGCTGACAGATCTCGGGAGCGATGGCGCCCAGTCGCGCGAAGCCGGTGTAGGTGATGCGCGAGAACGAGTCGGCGCCCCCGGCCAGCATCAGGTCGGCGCGGCCGGCGGCCAAGAGGTCGGCGGCATGGGCGATGGCGTAGTTCCCTGCCGCGCAGGCGGTGGGAAACATGGCGTTGGGGCCGCCCACGGCCAGCTCGGCGGCGGCGGCCGTGGAGATGGTGTGGCAGGGGTAGAGGTCGACCATCCCCCCGTCCACCTCCGCCAGCTCCCCGGCCACGTACCGGTCGTCGTAGCGCTCGATCTCCAGGGGCTCGCCCGAGGTCGTGCCCATGGCGACGCCGACGCGGTTCGGGTCGTGCCCGGAGCCGATCGACGCCGGGTCCAGGCCGGCGTCGGCGATGGCGAGGCGGGCCGCCGCGGAGGCCATCTGGGACGCCCGGCCGATCGACGCCGGATCGAGGACCGCGAGGTGCTCCTCGGCGCGGAAGCCCACGACCTCTCCACCCCGGTGCACCGGGTGACGCGCGGTGTCGAAGGAGCGGACCTCGGAGATCCCGCTCCGCCCGGCCAGGAGGCTCTCCCAGAAGGCCCGCCGGCCCGTCCCGACCGACGAGACGACCCCCAGGCCGGTGACCGCGACCGCGCGTCGCAAGGTCAAGCGACCTCGGCCTGGCCGTCCTTCTCCTGGAGCCGCTCCTCGACCAGTGCGAGGGTCTGCTCCACCGAGTCGAGGCCGCGCATGCGCTCCTCTGGCAGACCGAGCTGGAACTCGTAGTCCACGTCCACCCCGATCTCGAGCAGCGACAGCGAGTCGAGCCCGAGCTCTTCGGTGAACGAGGCGTCGTCTCCGATCTCCCCGGGATCGATGCTCGTGACGTTCGAAATGATCTGTTTGATCTTGGCCTTGATCTCGGCAGCTTGCACAGCTCGCTCCTCCTTTGACATGGGGTCCTCGCAGAGAACGAGTCTCGACCCGAAGGCTCCTCACCCCGCGGTCGCGGCGCCGGGTCTGGCGCCGCCCGAGGGCCGACTGCTCACGTTTCCGGTGAGATCTCGACCCGGAACCCCGTGGTGCGACGCCGGAGATCCTCCCCGGTCGGCCCGGTCGGCCCGGTCGGCCCGCTCCGCCGTCCACCGTCCCGCGCTTGCCGGCCCACGCGGTGAGGGCCCGGCGACGTCGAAGAACCGGTTACACAACTTACGTAAACCAACATCTTGTCAACGAAATCTCTGCGATCACCCGGCGCTCGGCGATCGATCGAACCGACTGCGGGAACGTCCGCCGAGCATACACGAACCGCGACCGGTCCCGTGAGACTCCCAGGCTCTCCGTCACCCGTTCGCCACAGGAGATAATCTAGGGCCCCATGACTCTTCCCCCGTTCCGGCTGGAACGATTCTTCGCCCGTCACGAGTTCGCGGTCGAGCACCTGCTGTGCGCCTCGGACTGCGAGAGTGTGACCGTCGGCGAGCTCCTGGCGCTGGAGCCCGGCGCGGCCGAAGCGTTCGCCGATCTCGGTCTAGGCTACACCGAGTCGGCCGGCCATCCGGAGCTGCGCCGGGAGATCGCCCGCCTCTACCGGGGCCTCGACGCGGACGAGGTGCTGGTCTTCTCCGGCGGCGAGGAGGCGATCTTCGCCCTGGCCCAAGCCGCCCTCCAGCCGGGCGATCCAGTGGTCGTCCACTTCCCCTCGTATCCTTCCCTCCACGAGGTCGCCCGCGCCCGGGGATGCCGGGTGGAGCTCTGGCGCGCCCGGGAAGAGGAGGCCTGGGCCCTGGACCTGCGGGTCCTGAGCACGGCCTTCCGGGGGGGCACCCTGATCGTCAACACCCCTCACAACCCCACGGGTCACGTCCTCGGCCCCGCGGCGCTGGCCGACCTGGCGGAGGTGGCTCGGGAGGACGGGCTACGGCTGATCGTGGACGAGGCGTACCGGTTCCTGGAGTACGACGCGGCGGATCGGGCCGCCTCCGGCTGTGAGCTCAACGAGCGGGCGGTCTCTCTGGGCGTCCTGTCCAAGTCCTTCGGCCTCGCGGGCCTGCGGGTGGGCTGGGTGGCGACCCACGACCGGGAGCTCCTGGAGCGGCTGGCCGAGGTGCGGGACTACCTGACGATCTGCTCGAGCGCACCGAGCGAGCTGCTGGCGACGGTCGCGCTGCGGCACCGGGAGGAATTGGTGGCGCGGAACCTGGGGACCGTGCGTGAGCACCTGGAGCTGCTGTCCGGCTTTATGGAGCGGTGGACGGAGCGGTTCGAGTGGGTGCCGCCCCGCGGCGGGCCGGTGGCCTACCCGGCGCTCCTGGGCGACGAGGGGGCGAACCGGTTCTGCCGGCGGGTGCTGGAGGGGTGCGGGGTGCTGTTGTTGCCGGGGAGCGTGTTCGACGAGGGGGATCACCGGCACTTTCGGATCGGGTTCGGGAGGCGGGGGTTTCGGGCGGGCTTGGAGAGGCTGGAGGAGTGGCTGTCGGGGGATGGAGGTGGCTGAAGGTGGCTGAAGGTGACTGAAGGTGACTGAGGCGGGGGTGACGTAGCCACGGGCCGGTGAGCCCGAGGTTCGGCGGCAAACTGCGCCGGCGAACCTCGGATCTCCCCGTCCCTGCGTACTACCGGCTCATGGACCGCTGGGCCCCTCCGCCCGGCTTGGCGCTCCGCCCGAAACTGGTGGGGATTGGGGGGATCGGCGGGGTCGGCGGCTCAAGCTGGCACCGACCCACCGCCGAAGCTCGGGTGGGGGCGTCCCCTTCTCCCCCCGGGGGTGAGAAGGGGATCGAGGGGTTGTAGGGGGGATCCGGTCAATCGGCGTCCCCTTCTCCCCCCGGGGGTGAGAAGGGGATCGAGGGGTTGTAGGGGGGATCCGGTCGGTCTCTGCGGGGGTCGAGGCTCGGGCCGGTGCCGCCTTGGCTTGATCGGTTCTCGAGGGTGGGGGCGCCCGCCGGCCGGAGGCACGTCCGATCAGGGCGCCTCGCCGCTTCAGAGTCCTAGCTGAATCAACAGGCCGCACGCCGCCAGGGCGGCTCCTGCGGTGGCGTGGGACCAGCGGTCCAGGCTCTTCAGGTTGAGGCGGTCGAGGCCGGCCAGGGAGGCGATGACGATGGTGGTCATGGTCACCAGGGTGGCGGCTCCGAAGATCGCAGTGACCACCACCACGCCCCACACGCTGTGCTCCGCCGCCGGCACCATGACCAGCGGGATCAGCGGCTCGCAGGGACCGAAGACGAAGATCGTGAACAGGATCCATGGCGTCATGACCTGGGCCGTGGACTTGACCTGCTCCGGGGCCTGCACGGGGGCGTGGACGTGGGCGTGCTCGGCCTCGTGGTGGTGCTCGTGGTCGTGGACCACGCCTCCGGGGTGGGCGTGCCAGTGGCGGTGCGGACGGCGGCGGATCGCCCGGTGGACGCCCCAGGCCGCGTAGGCCAGGCCGAAGCCCAGGAGCAGCCAGCCGGCGAAGTGCCCGCGGATGGCCTCGAACCACTGGAGGCCGCCCAGGGCCAGACCGAGGGCGATGCCGAGGATGCCGAGCACGACCGACGAGCCCACGTGCCCGACGCCGCACAGCAGGGTGATGGTGAGGGTCCGGGCGCGCGACCAGCCACCCGCCTTGGACATGGCGACGAAGGGCACGTAGTGGTCGGGACCGGTGGCGGTGTGGACGACTCCGATCACCGCCGCGGTGGCGGCGAGGGTGGCCAGGGAGGAGGTGTCCATGGGGAGCGCTCTTACCAGTCCTGCTCGAGGTTTGCCATGCCGTGGATGCGGGCGGCCGCCTCGCGGGCCGGCAGCAGGGCGAGCTCCTGGCCGCGGAGCTCCAGCCAGTCGAGCCAGCGGCCGAAGCCCTCGCCGGTGACCGCCGAGATCGGGAACATCTCCGGCTCGGGGCTCACCCGCGCCAGGTTCTCCGCGATCCGCTCCACCGAGACGCCCGGCAGGTGGGGCAGCAGATCGATCTTGGTGAGCAGCACGAGGTCGGCCTTCTGGAACATCACGGGGTACTTGAGAGGCTTGTCCTCGCCCTCGGTCACCGACAGGGCGACGACGTTGGCCTCCTGGCCCAGATCGTAGATCGCCGGGCACACCAGGTTGCCCACGTTCTCGATGAAAAACACGTCGAGGCCCCGCCAGGACATGTGGTGAAGCGCCTCGTGGAGCAGGCGCGCGTCGAGGTGGCAGGCGGAGCCCGTGGTGATGCTCTTCGACACGATGCCTGCCGAGGTCAGCCGGGAGGCGTCGTTGTCGGTCGCCAAGTCGCCGCTCACCGCGCCCAGGCGGCGCCGGCCGGCCAGGAGCTTGGCCGTCGTCTCGAGCAGGGCGGTCTTGCCGGCACCGGGCGAGCCCATCAGGTTGAGGGCGAGCACGCCCGCGTCGTGGAAATGCTCCCGGTTGTGGGCCGCGCGACGGTCGTTGTCCGAGAGCAGGCTTTCGCGGACCTCGACGGGGACGATCTCGGGATCACCGCAGCCACAGTCTTCACACATCACGCCACCTCCATCTCGATGCGATCGAGGACGATCTCGTCTCCCGCCTCGAGTCGGGCGGGCCGGCGACATTCGGGACAACGGAGCGCCGCGCCGGGCACCACCGCCCGGCCGCACTCGGGGCAGGCCCAGCGGGCCGCCACCGGGTGCACGGCGAGCTCGGCACCGGAGCACAGGGTGCGCTCGCGGAAGGTCTCGTACGCGGTCTCGAGGAGCGCGGCCTCGACCCCCGAGAGCTCTCCGATCGAGACGTGCAGGCGGTGGATCGCCGTGGCTCCGTGGGCGCGGGCCTGGCGGTCCACCTGCTCCAGCAGCGCCTGGACGATCGAGTATTCGTGCACGGCCTTCAGCGCTCCGCTCCGATCCGGGCTCCAGCGGACTCCTGGCCTGGCCGCTCCCACCAGATCCGGGGCTCGCGCGGCACGGCCCGCCGGACGGCCGGCGTCCCGAGACGCCCGAGCTCGGCGCGCACCGCCGAGCCGATGGCCGGGAGGGCGGCGCGCACCTCGGGGCTGAGCTCGGTACCCAGCTCCACCCGAGCGGGGACCACGCCCACCACCAGCACCTCCGCCGGCGCCCGGCCGGCGAGCTCGGCCGTGAGGAGCGCCTGGCGCAGGTCCGGGTCGTGGGGGGACAGGCGCGGCGCCGTGGGCATGCGCATGACGTCGTCGCGGCGGTAGAAGCGCAGCTCGCCCGGTCGGCCGGTGGCGCGCACGGTGTCGATGACGATCACCGCGTCCACGTCCATCAGAAACTGAACCAGCTCGGGACCCGGGGTACCGGCATCCTGGAGCAAGACCTCCGGAGGCAGGGCCCACCCGGCGTCGAGGAGCTCGACCGCGTACGGCCCGATGCCGTCGTCCCCCATGAGGACGCTGCCGATCCCCACCACGCCGATCCGGTGCGCCGATTCTTCGGATACCCCCCGCACCCCCTCGGTCCCCTTCCCACCCCGCGGGGGGAAAGGGGACACCCCCACCCGACGCTCGGCCCCGAGCTGGTTCGAGGCCATGACTAAAGCACCTTCACCCGCGCCAGCTCCTGGCCCTCGGGATCGAGAGTGTGGATGGCGCACGCCAGGCAGGGATCGAAGGAGTGGATCGTCCGCACGACCTCCAGGGGGTGCCCGGCGTCGACCACCGGGTTGCCCATCAGGGAGGCCTCGTACGGACCCATCTGCCCCTTCTCGTCCCGCGGGCCAGCGTTCCAGGTCGAGGGCACGACCGCCTGGTAGTTGGCGATCTTGCCGTCGCGGATCACCACCCAGTGCGAAAGGGTGCCGCGGGGCGCCTCGTGGAAGCCGAAGCCCCGCTGCTCGCCCTTGGGGAAGACCGGCTGGACGAAGATGTCGGTGTCGCCCCGGCCGATGTTGTCGATCAGGTGCTGCAGGTGCTCGAGGGCGAGCTCGGAGATCACCGTCGCCCGCACCGCCCGGGCCAGGTGGCGGCCGAGGGTCGAGTGGGCGACCTCCGGGCCGAGGGGCTTGCCGGCGATCTTCGACGCCTCCGACAGGGCGAACTCGAGCCACTTCTTGATCCGCGGATCGCCGCCGGCGTAGCCCACCAGCACCTGTGCCAGGGGGCCGACCTGCATCGGCTTGCCCTGGAAGCGGGGGGACTTGACCCAGGAGTACTTGCCGGCGTCCTCGAAGTCGGTGTACTTGGGGACGGTCTCCTCCTCCCACGGGTGGCGCGACCAGTCGCCGTCGTACCAGGAGTGGGCGATCGACTCCTCCACGTTCTCCCGGAAGTAGGGATCGGAGAAGCTCGAGATCGGTTTCACCGTCGACAGGTCACCGCCCATGAGGGTGCCGCCCGGCAGGTCGAACTTGGTGCCGGCGCCGTCCAGTGGCAGGTCGGGCACCGCCAGGTAGTTGGTCACTCCCGAGCCGTAGCCCAGCCACTCCGGGTACATGGCGCCGATGGCGATCACGTCGGGCAGGTAGACCTGCTTGACAAACGCCTCGACCTCGGTGAGCAGGTCCTTCATCTGGTAGAGCTGCTCCATCCGCAGGGTCGACTGGTTGTCGAGGTTGATGGCGTTGGCCACGCCGCCCACGGCCAGGTTCTGGATGTTGGGCGTCTTGCCGCCCAGGATGGTGACCACCTTGTTGGCCGCCCGCTGGTACTCGAGGGCCTGGAGGTAGTGGGAGACCGCCAGGAGGTTCACCTCGGGCGACAGGTGCATGGCCGGGTGGCCCCAGTAGCCGTTCGCGAAGATCCCGAGCTGGCCGCTGTCGATCAGCCCCTGGAGGCGCGCCTTGACCGCCTCGAGCTCGCGTCGGCTGTTGCGCGGCCAGGGCGAGAGGCTCTCGGCGAGCTGCGAGGTCTTGGCCGGGTCGGCGGCCAGGGCCTTGGTCACGTCGACCCAGTCGAGGGCCGACAGGTGGTAGAAGTGAACGATGTGGTCGTGTAGGGCGTGACTTGCAAGAATCACGTTGCGGATGTACTGGGCGTTGAGCGGGATCTCCATCCCCAGGGCGTTCTCCACCGCGCGCACGGAGCAAATGGCGTGCACGGTGGTGCACACGCCGCAGATGCGCTGGGTGAAGAGCCAGGCCTCGCGCGGGTCGCGCCCCTCGAGGATGAGCTCGATGCCGCGCCACATCTGCCCCGAGGACCAGGAGTTGCGCACCTTGCCCCCGTCGACCTCGACGTCGATGCGCAGGTGGCCTTCGATGCGGGTGATGGGATCGATGGTGATGCGTGTGGACATGGCGTGTTCCTCGCGTGGGCTCAAGCGTGCGACCCTGCCGCCTCACGGCCGGCCAGGATCGGGAATCGTTTGACGACGGCGACGTAGGCCACGATCTCCGCGGCGATGAACCCGAGAGTCACCAGCAGCTCGGGGATGGTCGGGAAGTAGGCCCAGTTGTTGCCGGGGTTGAAGGCGATGAGATAGGTGGCGAAGCGGTAGAGCGTACCCGCCAGGATGATCAGCAGGGCCGCCTGGAAGAGGTACCCGGGGTCCCGGCGTCTCCCCTTGGCGAGGAGCATGGCCAGGGGTACCAGGAAGAGGAGGGTCTCCACCAGGAACCAGAAGCTGTAGCCGTCGAACGCGAAGGCGGCGCCGAGCTGGCCGCGCACCGCCACGTCCACCCAGCGGATCACCAGCCACAGGCCGAGCACGAAGACCATGGCGCCGGAGAGCGACGCCAGCATGTCGGTCTCGGACCTCCGGCCCAGGAGGCGGGTGGACAGCGTCGACTCCATGACCACCACGGCGTAGCCCATGGCCAGGCAGGAGATCAGGAAGAGCAGCGGCACCAGGGGCGTGTTCCAGAGGGGGTGGAGCTTGTGGCCGGCGAGGAGCATCACCGTGCCCAGGGACGACTGGTGCATGGTGGGCAGCAGCAGCCCCAAGGCGATGATCCAGAGCAGCGCCTTCTCGAGCGGTGGCCGGGTCTTCTTGGCGAACCGTGCGAGCTTCGGCTTCGAGCTCGTCTCCCAGCGCTCGAGGAACGCCGGTGAAAGCTCGATCCAGAGGACGATGACGTAGGCCATGATGCACAGGGCCACCTCGAGCAGGGCGGAGTTCAGGTTCCAGCGCCAGAAGAACAGCGGCACCTTCCAGATGAACCAGGGCCGCCCTACGTCCACCGCCACCGCCAGCCCGGCCAGGGAGTAGCCCAGGGCGCTGGTGAGGAGCGCCGGCCGGACCAGGGGGTGGTACTTGCCCTTGTTGAGGATGTAGACCAGGAGCGCCACGGCGTACCCGCCGCAGGCGAGGGCGGTCCCGGTGACCACGTCGAAGGCGATCCAGAGGCCGAAGGGATAGCCGTCCGAGAGCCCGGTCGCGGCGCCGAGCCCGACGCCGAAGCGCCAGGCCACGATGGCGAAGCCGAGAACGGCGAGCCCGAGGAGGAGCTTGACCGGGCGGGTGAGGATCGGCCCGCCGACGGCGGCGTGGGTGCTCATCGCGTCTCCTCCTTCCCGCCTTCACCTTCCCCTTCGATCCGGTTCCGGCGCCGGTTGCGCCACATGACGAAGCCGAGCAGGCCGTAGAGGGCGACGGGCGCCGCGAAGCCCTTGTAGACCGTGTGCTGGACGGAGCGGGCCAGCTCGGGGGCCGGCTCGTCGCCGAGCGCCGGCAGGCCGAGCTCGCTGAACGACACGTTCGAGGGCGCCAGCATCAGGCACTGGGTGCCGCCGGCGTCGGTCTCGCCGAACACCTTGGGCTGGTAGCGGCCGGGATTCTCGGCGATGCGCCTCTTCGCGTCGGCCAGCAGCTCGGTGCGCGTGCCGTAGATCACCGCCTTGGCGGGACAGACCTCGGTGCACGCCGGCTCCTTGCCCTCGGCCAGGCGGTGGTTGCACAGCTCGCACTTGACGATCCGCGGCGCGGCGCTCGCCCACTGGAACTTCGGAACCTCGAACGGGCAGGCGATCTGGCAGTAGCGGCACCCGATGCACCGGTTCGGGTCCCAGGTGACGATGCCGTGCTCGCGCTTCTGGAGCGCTCCCAGCATGCACGCGGCGGCGCACGCCGGATCGATGCAGTGCATGCACTGGGCTTTGACGAAGGAGCGGCGGTCGCCGTCGTGGAACAGCTTGATGACGGTCTTCGCCCGATCGTTGAGATCGGTCGGCGCGTCGTAGCGCGGGTCGAGACGGGTGTCGCGCGGCAGCCCGTTGGCGTCCTGGCAGGCCACCACGCAGGTCTTGCACCCGATGCACTTGGTCGCGTCGTAGAGCAGGCCGACGGCGTCCG
Organism: uncultured Acidobacteriota bacterium; assembly: GCA_963739795.1. Lineage (GTDB taxonomy): Bacteria > Acidobacteriota > Thermoanaerobaculia > Multivoradales > DATKCC01 > CAVUBL01. The sequence continues at coordinate 109,090 of CAVUBL010000012.1, forward strand.
GCGGAGCCTGGGCCCGCTCCCTGGCCGCGGCGGGCAGAGCCCCGGCCACCGACGCCGCACCGGCGGCGGCGACGACCTTCAGGACGGAACGGCGGTCGACAGACACGGTCAATCCTCCTCGTCCGGGGACGAGTCGCCGGCCGACGGCTGGCCGCCGGAGAGCTTCCGTCCCGCCATGGCGCCGGCGCCGACGAGGGCCCCGACCACGGCGCTACCGGCGCCGACGGCCCAGGGGCTCACCCGGTCGTGGTCGGCGGCGATGGGCGCGTAGGTGTCCGGCGGAGTGGCACGGTCGATCTGCACGGTCTGGAAGAGCGGGACCCTGAAGGCCAGCTTCTCCTCGGTGCAGCCGAAGCAGGGGTGGCCGATGCCGATCGGCCAGGCGTCCACCACCTCGTTGAAGCTCTCGATCGAGCAGGACGCATGGGTCTGGGGCCCCTTGCAGCCGAGCTTGTAGAGGCAGTAGCCCAGGCGGTGGCCTTCGTCCCCGAAGCGCTCGGCGAAGCGGCCGGCGTCGAAGTGCGGGCGGCGCGGGCAGTTCTCGTGGATCGTCCGGCCGTAGGCGAACTTCGGGCGCCCCTTGTCGTCGAGCTCGGGCAGGGTGCCGAAGGTGGCGTACTGGAGGACGGTGCCCAGGAAGTTGTAGGGATTGGCCGGGCACCCGGGGATGCTCACCACGGTCTTGCCCTCGAGCACCTGGGGCGCGCCCTTGGCGCCGGTGGGGTTGGGGTCCGACGACGGGATGCCGCCCCACGACGCGCACGATCCGATGGCGATGATGGCGCCGGCCCGCTCCGCCACCGCGGTGACGCTCTCGAGGGCCGTGCGGCCGCCGATCTTGCAGTAGATGCCGCCGTCCTTGGTCGGGATGGCGCCCTCGACGACCAGCACGAACTGCCCCTCGTGGGCCTTCATGGCCGCCTCTCGCGCCTCCTCGGCCAGGTTCCCCGAGGCAGCCATGAGGGCCTCGTGGTAGTCGAGGGAGATGAGGTCCAGGATCAGCTCGTCGAGGGCCGGGTGCGACGTCCTGAGCAGCGACTCGGTGCAGCCGGTGCATTCCTGGAACGACAGCCAGATGACCGAGGGCCTCTGGCCCTTGGCCGCCGCCTCGGCCATCAGCCGCCCCGCGGAGGCGGGCAGGCCGACGGCGGCGGCGGCCAGGGTACAGATCTGCAGGAACGAGCGCCGGCCGATCGGACGGTCGAGGACATCGTCCTTCAGGTGGGTGAGGAATCCGCTTGGCTCCATGGTCTCTCCTTGCGTCCGGTCGAGGTACGGCATGGTCGCCCCTTTTTATGCCCCAAGTGATCAACCATCGAACACTCGGCTGGGCGGGAGAGGGCACGCGGGGAGGTGGGAGCCGTTCCACTCCCGCAGGGTGGGCGGGCGTTTCAACAGATTCTCGGCAGCTGCTCGCCGGAGAGCATGTCGACCACCCGCTCGCCGCCGATGCGGCTGCGCAGGACGACGCGGCCCGGGTGGTCGTCGACCACCTCGCCCACGATTGCCGCATCGCGACCTTCCGGGTGCTCGCGCATGGCCTCCACCACCGCCTCGGCCCGATCGGCCTCGACGATCGCCAGGCACTTGCCCTCGTTGGCCACGTAGAGGGGGTCGAAACCGAGGATCTCGCACGCCCCGCGGACCTCCTCGCGGATCGGCAGAAGGCGCTCGTCGAGGCGCACGCCCACCCGGGAGCGCCCGGCGATCTCGTTGAGGGCGCTCGCCAGGCCGCCGCGGGTGGGGTCGCGCAGGGCGTGGACGCCGGCGCCGGCACGCTCGAGCACTCCGGCCACCAGGCGGTGGAGGGCCGCCGAGTCGCTGACGATCGCGGTCTCGAACTCGAGCCCCTCGCGCACCGACATGATCGCGATGCCGTGCTCGGCGATGGACCCGTTGATCACCACCCTGTCGCCGGGACGGGCACGCCCCGGCCCGACCTCCACGCCCGGCGGGATCCAGCCGACGCCGGTGGTGTTCAGGTAGAGGCCGTCCCCCATGCCCCGGTCGACCACCTTCGTGTCACCGGTGACCACCGGCACCCCGGCGGCCAGGGCGGCGTCGCGCATGGACGCGGTGAGCTGCCAGAGCTCCTCCATGGAGAAACCCTCCTCCAGGATGAAGGCGGCGGAGATGGCCAGGGGCCGGGCGCCGCACATGGCCACGTCGTTGACCGTGCCGTGGACCGCCAGGGAACCGATGTCGCCGCCGGGGAAGATCCTGGGCCGGACGACGAAGGAGTCGGTGGACAGGGCCAGGCGCCCGCCCGGTTCCCAGCCGGCCGGGTCGAGGATCGCGCCGTCGCCCAGGGCCTCGAGGGCCGGGTTCGCGAACGCCTTGACGAACATCCCCTCGATCAGGACCTGGGACAGACGGCCCCCGCCGCCGTGGGCCATCTGCACCGTCGGGTAGTCGGAGAGCGGCAAGGGACAGGCGAGCCCCTCCGCGATGTGAACGCTCATGCCGGGACTCCTTCCTCGGCCATCGAACCGCCGTCCCTGCCATAGCGGAAATACGCCGCGCACGCGCCCTCGGAGGAGACCATGGGGGCGCCCAGGGGGCGCTCGGGGGTGCACCGGCCGCCGAAGGCCGGGCACTCGTGGGGGCGGGCGAGGCCGCGGAGGATCCGGCCCGCGATGCACACCGGCGGCTCGACCGGCTTCGGGCCCTCCAGGGGGAAGCGCCGGGAGGCGTCGAAGAGCTCGAGCTCCGGCTTGAGGACCAGGCCGGAGGCCGGGATCACGCCGATTCCGCGCCACGGCCGATCGCACACGTCGAAGACTTCGGAGAGGATCCGCTGGGCGGGGAGGTTGCCCTCCCGGGTGACCGCCCGGCTGTACTGGTTCTCCACTCCCACCTTCCCCTGCTCCAGGGCCTGGACCGTCATGTAGATCCCCTGGAGGAGATCGACCGGCTCGAAGCCGGTGACCACGATGGGGATCCGGAAGCGCTCGGCGATGGGCTCGTACTCGTGGTAGCCCATGACCGCGCAGACGTGGCCGGCGGCGAGGAAGCCCTGCACCCGGTTGTCCGGATCCGAGAGGATCGCCTCCATCGCCGGCGGCACCAGGACGTGGGAGGAGAGGATCGAGAAATTCTCGAGGCCCATGCGGGCGGCGCGCCAGACCGCCATGGCGTTGGCCGGCGCGGTGGTCTCGAAACCCACCGCGAAGAAGACCACCTGGCGGTCCGGGTGGCGCTCGGCCAGGGCCACCGCGTCGAGGGGCGAATAGACCATGCGCACGTCGCCGCCGGACGACTTGACCGACAGCAGGTCGACCTGGGAGCCCGGCACCCGCAGCATGTCGCCGAAGGAGGTGAAGATCACCTCCGGTCGGCGGGCGATGGCCACGGCCTGATCAATGAGCTCGAGAGGCGTCACGCAGACCGGGCAGCCCGGACCGTGGACCAGGGTGACCTCGGGGGGCAGCAGCCGGTCGATGCCGGCCTTGATCACCGTGTGGGTCTGGCCGCCGCAGATCTCCATGAGCACCCAGGGGCGCGTGACCGCGCGGCGGATCGCCTCGACCCAGCCGCCGGCCGCGGCCTCGTCCCGATACTCGTCGACAAAGCGCATGGCAGCCTCAGCCTCCCGCCCCGGCCGGCTGCGGCACGTCGAGCCCCTCCAGCTCCCCCAGCTCGCGCAGCGTCTCGAACACCTGGAGGGCCTCGCGCTCGTCGATCCGGCTGATGGCGAAGCCTACGTGGACCACGACCCAGTCGCCCACCGCCACCTCGGGGGTGTAGGCGAGGCAGACCCGCTTGGCGACACCGCCGAAGCTCACCTTGCCCATGGTCATGCCGAAGGCGTCGTCCTCGATCTCGACGACCTGTCCCGGAACTCCTAGACACATCTGGACACCTCCTCTGCCTTCACGTCGCCTTCAGATCCCGCCAGCTTCGAAGGACCCGCCAGCCGGGCGGCGGCCACCGCCACCTGGCCGAGGCTGACGCCGCCGTCGTTGGGCGGCACGTCGCGGTGGAGCAACACCTGGAACCCGGAGCCCTCGAGGCGCCGGACGGTCGCCTCGGTGAGCCGCCGGTTCTGGAAACAGCCGCCGGAGAGGGCCACCCGCGGCGCGCCCACCTCGCCGGCGACCACGGCGACGGCCGCCGCCAGGGCCTCGTGGAACCTCCCGGCGATCCGCCCTGCCGGCACACCGCGGGCGAGGTCGTCGAGCACCGCCCGCACCAACGGACGCCAGTCGAGCTCGAAGCCTTCGAGGAGGCCGCCCGCGACCTCGACCAGGTAGGCGCCGGCCTCGGGCGAGCCGGCGGCGTCTGCGTCCGCCGCCTGCTCCAGGGCGATCGCCGCCTGGCCCTCGTACGACACCGTCTGGCGCAGGCCCACGAGGGCCGCCACGCCGTCGAAGAGGCGGCCGGCGCTGGTGGTGACCGGGGCGTGGATCCCCGCCTCGAGCATGCGGGCCAGGAGCCGCCTCTCGCCCGGTTCCACGGCGGCCACCGGGGCCAGGTCCTCCCGGCCGAAAGCGCCTTCCCCGAGGACCTCCCAGAGGAGAGCCAGGGCCACCCGCCGCGGCTCGCGCACCGCCGCGTCGCCGCCGGGCAGCCGGAAGGGGCGCAGGTGGCCGACCCGGCGGAAGGCCACGGCGTCGCCCAGGAGCAGCTCGCCGCCCCAGATCGTCCCGTCGGTGCCGTAGCCGGTGCCGTCGAAGGTGACGCCCAGCACCGGCTCGGCCGTCACCGGGTCGCCGTGCTCGGCCAGGCAGGAGACCAGGTGGGCGTGGTGGTGCTGCACCCCGACCAGGGTCACCGGCGCCTCGCCCCGCGCCGCCCGCTCCCGATTCCAGGTCTCGGCGAGTCGGCGGGCGTGGCGCGTCGAGGCGTAGTCGGGGTGGAGGTCGTGGGCGATCGCCACCGGCCGGGCCTCATAGAGGCGCAGGAAGTCCTCCACCACGCGCTCGAAGGCGGCCAGGGTCTGGGGCGTCTCCATGTCACCCAGGTGCTGGGAAAGGTAGACCGACCGATCCACCGACAGGGCGACGGTGTTCTTGAGGTGGGCGCCGACGGCGAGCACCGAAGGCAGCGGCGCCGGCAGCACCAGGGGCATGGGGGCGTATCCGCGGGCGCGGCGCTGCACGCGGGGCTCGCCCAGGACGAAGCGCACCACGCTGTCGTCGGCGTGGCGCTCGATGGGCCGGTCGTGGACCAGGAAGAGGTCGGCGACACCGGCGAGGCGCCCGACGGCCTCCACCTCGTCGATGGCGATGGGCTCGTCGGAGAGGTTGCCGCTGGTCGCCACGACCGGGAAGCCCAGGTCCCTGAGCAGGAGGTGATGGAGCGGCGTCGTGGGGAGCATCACCCCCAGGTCCGGGTGGCCCGGGGCGACCGCATCCGCGACGGCCACCCGCGCCTCCCCGGCCGAGAGCCGGGGCAGCAGGACGATCGGGCCGCGCGGCGAGGCCAGGAGCTCGGCGGCGCCCTCCGGCAGCCGGCAGATCGAGGCGACCGCCGCCAGGTCGGCGGCCATCAGGGCGAAGGGCTTCTCGAAGCGCCGCTTGCGCCGCCGCAGGCGCTCGACCGCCGCCTGGTCGCGGGCGTCCACCAGGAGCTGAAAGCCGCCGAGCCCCTTGACGGCCACGATCCGGCCCCGGCGCACGGCCTCGGCCGCCGCCCGCAGAGCCCGGTCGCCGACCTCCCCGGCCACGGGCCGGCCGCCCTCGTCCCACAGGGCCAGGCGCGGGCCGCACCCGGGGCAGGCGGTGGGCTGGGCGTGGAAGCGCCGGTCGGCCGGATCCTCGTACTCCCGGCGGCAGCTCGGGCAGAGGCGGAAGCCGGCCATGGTGGTGCTCGGCCGGTCGTAGGGCAGCTCCCGGACGATGGTGAAGCGCGGGCCGCAGTGCGTGCAGTTGGTGAACGGGTAGCGGTGGCGCCGGTCGGACGGATCGAGGACCTCGGCCAGGCAGTCCGGACAGGTGGCGGCGTCGGGCAGCACCACCGCCGTCTTCACTCCGGCGACCTCGCTGGTCTCGATGCGGAAGCCCTCCTCGCCCCGGGGCTCGAGCCAGGTCGACTCCAGGTCGTGGATCGCGGCCAGAGGCGGCTGCTCCGTCGCCAGGCGCTCGCGGAAGCGCTCCAGGACCGGCCCCGTCCCCTCGACCTCGACGGTCACTCCCCGGGGATCGTTGGCCACCCGGCCGGCCACGCCGAGCTCGTTCGCCAGCCGGTAGACGAAGGGGCGGAAACCCACGCCCTGGACCGCTCCGCGCACCGAGAGCCGCAGCCGCCGGCGCTCGCCGGCGGGCTCGAGGAGCGCGGCTGCGGTCCCGCACGGGGCGTCGGAGGATCGTGAAAAGTTCATCACCTCACTCACTCTCCGGCAAAGAGGGCCGCGCCGCGCCACCCTCGGGGGCGGGTCCGGCCCTCTCCCTGCGTGCGGTGGCGAGGCCCGCCCGATGGACGGCGAGCACCGCCGCGCCCATGAGGCCGTCGGTCACGCCGGACAGCGGCACGGCCCAGGCCGGCTCGCCCAGGCCGAAGCTGGCGAGGAGGAACAGGGCCGCCGTCGCCTTGGCGGCGACCAGGAGGGTCACTCCGCGCAAGCGCCGGTACTCCCAGAGGTAGGCGAAGGCGACGATGAAGTGGAAGACCCCGCCCTGGCGGGTGAAGAACAGGGTCGTTCCCCGCCCCCAGCCGCCGAAGGACGCCGACCACGCCGGGGCGCCGAGGAGCATGGCGCCCACCGCGGCGCTGTGGAGCGCCACCAGGACCACGAGCCAGCGCTCGAGGCGGGCGAGAGTCGCGGCGTCGGCCTTCATCGCCGTCGCCTCCCTATTCGGTGACGACGACGGAGTCCCCTTCCACCTGGGCCTTCAGCAGGTGCAGGGGAAAGTCCGGGGGGCCGGCGATGGGCTTGCCCTGGGCGTCGTAGATCCCGCCGTGGCAGGGGCAGAAGTACTCCTTGCGCTCGCCGTTCCAGCGGACCTCGCAGCCGAAGTGGGTGCAGACCAGGGAGCGGGCCACGACGGTGCCGTCCATGCGCCGGAGCTCGACGGGGATCTTGCCCACGTGGACGCGGACGTGCTCGCCGGGGGGCAGGGAGTCGAGGGGGACGCGGAGCTCGGCTGGCTCCTCCGGAGCGGCGTCCTCCTCCGCGGCTGGGGGCCCGCCGCACCCGGTCACTCCGTTCAGGCCGAGCCAGGCGTACCCCGCCAGGGTGCCCAGGACCCGCAGGGCCTTCCGGCGCGACGTGCGGCCGCCCGCCGGGCGCGGCGGGAAGAGCTCCACCGAGGGCGGCAGCTCGATCGCCTCGCCCCGGACCGCCTCGTAGAGCTCCTCCACCCGGTCGATGGCGAACTGGACGGTGCCGGCGACCAGGTCGTGGACGTCGTCTTCGAGGCCCTGGACCTCCGGGAGGCCCGCGAGGACCTGGAGGCAGGTCCGGCCCAGGGTGTCGAGGGCGAGGATCAGCTCGGCGGCGTCGAAACCCTGCTCGGCCCGGCGCTCGGCGAGGTCCCGGCAGTACGCCACGAAGGGATCGCGCCGGCGGGTGCGCACCGAGTTGAGGAGATTGCGCAGGAGCACGCGGTGGCTCCACTCCAGATCCTCGGCCGGGACGTTCTGGTAGTGGGGCCGCCGCGCGACGGTCTCCGGCTGCGCCAGCCGCTCCTCGAAGAGGTCTCGGATCTCCGTCTCGCGCTCCTTGAGGAGCTGGTAGATCTGGAGGTTCGGACGGAACCGACGCAGCTCCATCATCTCCTGGTTGCGCCGGTGCCACTCCACCGGGTCGGTGCGCAGGTTCTCGATCATGAACGGCACGCGCCGCAGGATCGCCAGCCGCTCCCGGGGCGCCCAGCCCAGGCGCTCGCGGGTACGGTGGGCGTCTGAGGTCAGGCGGAGGTCGACGTAGGAGGCCATCCAGGGACGCTCGAAGGGACGGCTGCCGAGGCGCCGGCCCACCGCGTCGCGAAGCCACATGCCCGGCCGGCACAAGAGGCGGGGCACGAAGCGCGGACGCGGGGCTCGGCCGTCGAAGTACTCGGCCACGGCCGCCTCGAAGAGCTCCCGGTGGGAGACGGCCCCGTCGGGGCTCGCCAGGAGCACCTCGCCCGGGGCCAGGTCGTCGGCGCGCTGGAGGACCGCGAGCAGGAACATGGCCGCGTCGCGCACGTGGAGGTAGGGCACCGCCGATTCGCCCCGCCCGCCCAGCATGTGGGCGTTCCAGCGGCGCGACAGCCAGGTCTCCAGGAAGTAGTAGAGGGGCGGGTACTGGCACCAGTCGGAGAAGAGGGCCGCGAAGCGCACGATCGCCGAGGGGAAGTCGGCCGCGTACTCGGCGAGCATCTCCTCGCCGGCCCGCTTGCTCCGGGCGTAGGCGTGGTCGCCGTCCGGCGGGCTCGCCTCGGTCAAGGCACCGCCCGGGGGCGGGAAGTCGCAGGCGGCGAGGGAGCTGGCGAAGACGAACCGCCGCAGGCCGAGCCCTTTGGAACCCTCCAGCACGTGTCGCAGACCGTCGACGTTGGTGCGCCGGTACTCCGGATGATCCTCACCCTCGAAGTCGTAGTAGCCGGCCAGGTGGATGACGGCCTCGGCCCCGCCCTCGGCGGCGAGGAGCCGGAACAGGGCGGCGACCCGCGCGCCGTCGGCCAGGTCCACCTGGTGCCACTCGACGTCCAGGCGCGCGGGCACCACGCTCTCGGAGCGCGACTGGCGATCGACGGCGATCACTCGATAGCGGGGGGTGAGGGCGCGCAGGGCGTAGCGCCCCACGAACCCCGAGGCGCCGGTCAGGACCAGCCGGGGGAGGTCGCCCATGGCGGCCTCACGATGGCGCCGCTCGCCACCGGACGGCAACACCCCCGCGGGTGGTGGCCTACCGGCCGGCGAGGTGGGAACGGGGCGGCAGGGCGGCCTCGTGGTGCCCGACCCGGGTTCGGCGATCCGCCTCGCCCTGGATGGCCTCGTAGACCATCTGCACCTGGTCGATGCCGAAGCGGATCGTGTTGCTCACGGTCTCGTGGACCTCCGGGCCCAGCTCCTTCACCTCCGGCATCCGGCCCAGGACCTCGCGGCAGGCCCGGTGCAGGGCCGAGAGGGCGTGGACCACCTCCGAGACGGCGTAGCCCTGGGCCGCCCGCCGCTCGGCGAGGTCGCGGCAGCAGGCCATGAACAGGCCCTTGCGCTGGCTGCGCACGGCGTGGAGCAGGTTGCGCAGGATCATTCGGTGGTTCCACTGGCGCTCCTCCTGGGAGAGCTCCTGGTAGTGGGCCATCCGCCGCTCGGCCCCGCGCTGTGACATGAGCTCGTCGACGCGCCAGACGATGGCCTCGCGCCGGTCCAGTAGGAGCTGGTAGAGGCGCAGATTGGGGAGCTGGCGGCGCAGCAGGAGGAACTGCTGGTTGCGCCGGTGCCACTCCACCGGGTCGGTGCGCAGGTTCTCCACCAGGAACGGCATCCGGCGCAGGATCTGGAGGCGGATCCGCGGCTCCCAGCCGAGGAGCGCCCGGGTCCCCGAGGCGTCGACGCTGAGCCGAAGGTCCACGTAGCGGGCCATCCAGGGGCGCTCGAACGGGCGGTCGCCGAAGCGCCGCCCGAGCGCGTCGAGGACCCAGAGGCCGGGCCGGCACAGGGGCCGCGGCACGAAGCGCGGCTCGCGGGCCGTGCCGAAGAACGCCCGGGTCGCGGCGCGGTAGAGCTTGAGGTGGGAGACGGTCTCGTCGGACGACGCGATCACCACCTGCCCCGGCGCCAGGTCGCGGCGGTGCGCCAGGACCGCGCGCACGAACACCGCCGCGTCGCGCACGTGGAGGTACGGTACCGCGGACTCGCCCCGCCCGGCGAGGGACCGAGCCCGCCATCCTCCCGAGAGCCAGTTGCCGAGGAACGCGTAGAGCGGCGGGTACTCGCACCAGTCCGAGTACAGGGCGGCGAAGCGCACGATCGTCGCCGGGAAGGCGTGGCGGTAGGAGCTCACCATGAGCTCGCCGATCCGCTTGGTCCGCGCGTAGACGTGGTCCCCGTCGGCCGGCGAGTCCTCGCTGAGGCACGCGCCGGGCGGCGGGAAGGCACAGGCGGCGAGGGAGCTGGCGAAGACGAACTGCCGCGGGCGCAGGGCCCGGCAGCCGTCGAGGACGTTGCGCAGCCCGTCGACGTTGGTGCGCCAGTACTCCGGGTCGTCCTCGCCGGTGAAGTCGTAGTGCGCCGCCAGGTGGACCATCGCCTCGGCGCCGCCCCGGGCGGCGATCCTGCGGAAGGTGGCGAGGGTCTGCTCGCGGTCACCCAGGTCGACCTGGTGCCACTCCACCTCCCCCTCCGGAGGCACCTGGCTCTCCATCCGGGGATGGCGGTCGAGGGCGACGAATCGGTACTGGGTCTTCAGGGCCCGCATGACGTAGCGGGCCAGAAATCCCGACGCTCCGGTGATCGCCAGCCGCGGCAGGCGCTTCATGGCGCACGTCTCCCGCCGCATGCTCGCACGCGGGGGCGGCGCTGCCAACACCCGGCGGGGTGGGAAGCGAGCCCCGCGGGCGAGACCACCCGCGGGGCCTGCTGCCCTCGGAAACGCGCTAGACCATCCGCCGCAGCACCAGCGCGGCCGCCGCCGCCAGCAGCAGGGCGAGCAGGGCCAGCGCCGGCCCGGAGAGAGCCGGAACGTCGACCACCGACGCGGCGAGGACCACGACCTCGGTGGGCTCGTCGGCCCCGCCGCCCGGGACGTCGGTGAGGGCCGACGACTCGTTGCTGCCGCTGCGGTCGGCGTCGAACGAAGCGGTCCCCTGGTTGGAGATCGTCTGCCCCGCCATGTTCCCGGCGATCTGGGCCGGGATGGTGATCGTCACCGAGCCGCCGGCGAGGATCGAACCGTTCCAGGTCACCGGGTTCACCCCGGCGCCGGAGACCGTGCCCGAGCTGGCGGAGGGAGTGCCTACGGTGAGGCCCGGAGGCAGCGGGTCGCTGAACTCGTCACCCGCGTTGTCCGGCTGGCCGCCGGTGCCGTTGTTGGTCAGCGTCGCGGTGTAGATCACCGAGCCACCGGACTTCAGATCGCCGCCGGTGATCTCCTTGGTGGCGGTGACGCTCGGCGCCACCGCGGCGGCGTCACAGACCGCCGGGGTGATTTCGAGCGTGAAGGCGCGGATGTGGCCCGTGTCGAAGGAGAAGAAGTCCTGCGCCTGGAACTGCCACGTGCCGTTGGGGTCCTCGCCCGCGAACCCGGAGAGCGGAGCGTTGGGCTTGAAGCTGCCGGTGAACGGCGCGTCACCCGAGGCCACGGACTGAATGTTGGGACCGGCGCTCTGGTCGTCGAGGACGGTCTGGCAGAAGTTGTTGCCCGAGCCGTCCGTCTGATCGACCACCGTCACCTCGGTGCCGGCCGGCGATCGGAGGGTGAGCTCGAGGTCGCTGACGAAGCTGTGATCCAGGCCCACGGTGGTCGCTCCGCTCGTGGTCGTGCAGGTCGTGCCGTAGAGGCTGAAGTTGACGTCGTACAACCCGCCGACGAGCCCGGAGACCGGGAGGTCCGCGTTCACCGGGGCCCCGGGGAGAGTCCCCGTGAGGTCTCCGCCGTCCGGAATGGCGACCACCGGTCCGGTGTAGCTGAACGAGGTGGGCGTGCCCGCCGAGCCGGTGGAGAGAGAGAAGTCGAAGGCCTGGGGACTCGCGCCTCCGGAGTAGTCACGGTGAGCGTGAGGTCGATCGACCCTCCACAGATCAGGTTCGACGCCAGGCCGATGACGTAGGGCGAGGCGTTGGGCGCCGTCGAGCTGGGCGTCAAGTCCGGATAGGTCGAGGCCCCGGACAGGATCGCAACCCCCGGGGTCGACATGGTCAAGGTCGCCGAGACGACCGAAGCTCCGGCGCCGCCTGAGTTGGTCAGCGGGATGGTCAGCGCCCAGTCCTCGCCGGGCTCCAGGGTCGAATCGCCGTCGCCAGCAACCTCCGACGGCGCCAGCATGGCAGTCTCCAGGTAGGCCTGGGGCGCGGCGCCGTTGTCGGCCAGGGTCTCGTAGGCCATGACGATGCCGACCCCCGAGTCCCGGTCGGTGCCGGGGGCCTCGATGTCCAGGGCCGAGCCCTCGAGAGCGGTCCGGACCTGCGCCGCGGTGTAGGCCGGGAAGGCCGCCTCGACCAGCGCCGCGACCGCCGCCGCGTGGGGCGCAGCCGCCGAGGTGCCGAAGAACGGGTTGAACCCCGGAGTGGCGACCGCCACGCCGTCGGCGGCGGCCACGTCCGGCTTCTGGCGCACCACGCCGCCGGTGGACGAGAAGTCGCCCGCCGGGGCACCGGGCAGCAGGCTGCCGGAGGCGTCGAAGAAGATGCGCCGCGGACCGTCGCAGCTGAACGGCTCGACCGGGTTGGCCGCTCCGCCGGTGAAGGCGCCGCCGGAGGCCGTGGCCACGTCGACCGCCGCCACGCTGAAGGCGTCGGCCGCCGCGCTGTGGCCGCGAGTGCATCCCGCAGTCTGGAGAGCGACCCTGCCACGGAAGTTGTTGAGGTTGATCAGGCGGTCGGCGCCGGAGAACTGCGCCACCACCAGGCGCTCGCCGGAGAACGCCAGGCCGGAAATCTCCACCGGGTCGCCGGTGCCGTTCTGGGTGTTGGTCGAAGCGTCGAAGATGGTGGTGAGGCCGCCGTCCATGTCGTAGACGTCGTAGTCGTTCCCGGACGCGCCGAACACGTCGGTCCAGTGGAGCACCACCACCGCGCTGGTCGCGGTGACGAGTTGGGACTGGCCACCATCGCCGAAGTCGTTGACCGGCCCGGCTCCGGCGAGGGCCGCCGGCGTGCCGTTGGGGTTGAAGTCCCCTTCCCAGGTGCCGGAGGTGCAGTCGTCCAGGTTACCCTCGTTGCCGGCCGAAGAGAAGTAGAGGACCCCGTTGGCGGTCACCTGGTTGACGGCGTCGGCGACCACCGAGTCCTGGAACGGCGACTCGGCGAGGTAGATCACGTCGTCGACGATGATGCCGCAGCCGGAGGTGGCCAGATCCAGGATGTTCTGGGCGAAGGTCGCCTGGTCGGGGTTGACGGTGGCGAAACCCAGGGCCGCGCCGGGCGCCAGGTCGTGAACGATCTCGAGCATCGCCGTGCCCTCGTTTCCGGAGCCCGCCTGCCCCGGAAGCACGTCGACGACCGGCGGCAGGTCACCGCTCGCCTGGAGGGTCGCCAACGAGTCCACGCCGTCGGACAGCACGCAGACCTTGACGCCGGAGCCGTCGACGCCGAAGTAGTTCCAGGCCTCGGCCGCCCGGTGTGCCACGTCGCCCTCCGAGGTGTTGACCTTAGAGAAGAACGGCTTCTCAGCCGGGCCGATGCTGCGCACCGCGTACGAAGAGGCCAGGCTCTCGACCGCGGCCAGCGGCACGCGCGCCTGGACGGTCTTGTACCGGAAGTGGAACGCCCGCACCTCGCCGCCCAGGGCCTGTACTCGGTCCACGATCTGCTTGACGCCTGCCGCCGAGGTGGTCTTGATGTCAACCAGCATCGTGCCCCCGTCGTCGGGCTCGAGGAAGCGGAAGCTCCGCAGCGGCGCCAGACGCGGGTCGCCCTGTTGATGGAGGATCGCCAGGTAGAGGCGGGAGTCGATCTTCGCCTCGGACGCGCTCTTGGCTGCCTTGACACTCCGCAGCACGGCCATCTGCTGCAGCGCGCTCTTCTGGATCTTCGCCGAACCTTGGGCCGCGGCCCCGCCGGGCAGCACGACCAGCGCGGCGGCGACGACCCAGGGGATGGAGGTTCTCGAAAGCCTGTGGAATCTGGACGATGAGCTGGAGTTCACGAGATCACCTCGGAAGGGCGTTCAGGTTGCACGAATCCTCTTCCACACCTGCGGAAACCCAACACCCTGAAGGAAGGACCTCCACGGGACGCTTCGGAGCCTAGGAGTCTGCGCGGCAGAAACGCGCGGTCGCGTTGCGAGCGCCGTGGGGGCGGATACGAGGCACCGCGACGCAGGCGATGCCGAGCCATCGTCGAGGAGCGGGAACGAACTAGACGGCCGCGCGCCGCCGCAACCCTTTGGGCGCAAGGGGGTTACGGGGTGTCTCTGGCGTTGCTCGTCGTCTACGATGTCCCCGCATCGCCTCCTCCTCGCGCCTTGGATCCACCCCGTAAGACCCGTGCGCGCGGCTACGTGTTTCCGCCGCGCAGACTCCTAGTACTACTGTGTCAAAAGATCTAACTTTGTATTGCGCCGCAACAGGGGCACTGACTGAGCGTGCGAACGAGGGCCCGGGCGTGGAGCCAGTGCTGCGTGGCGATGGAGGCGGGGTTGTGACGCTCAGGACGCCGCGGCGGCTCCCCGGGGCCGGAAGGTGTCGGGTAAAGGAGCGGCTCGGAGGAAGGAGACAGGCAGTTGGGGGGAAAGCCGAGCTCGCTCGGCAGCGAGGAAGGCATAGGCGGCGATGGATAAGACGCCGTGATGGTGAAAGCCGGGCCAGCCTCGGCCCTCGTAGTGATCGAGGCCGATCTCGTCCTTGAGCTCCTGGAAGTCGCGCTCGATGCGCCAGCGCACCTGCACCACGCGCACCAGATCCTCCAGCGCCGCGGATTCCGAGGCCGTGGAGAACCAGTAGTGCGAGGGTTTCTTCTCAGCCTCGGGCCACTCGATCAAGAGCCATTCCACCGGATGCGGCGCCCGGCGTCGGGTGTCTCGGTGGGCCGGACGCACGCGCACGGCGGTGAATCGGGAGGCCATGCGACCACGGGTGCCTTCGCGCCACCGCACGGTCTCGTAGCTCTCAGCAGGCAGGGAGGCTGCCAGTTCGCGGACCGAGACGGGGTGGTGCTCGGCCGTGCGGCGAAGAAGCTGGGGGCGGGCTCCTCGACCCGTCCTGGGTGGAGGAGCCAAGGGCTCCTGGCCCGGCGGCCAGACCGTCGTCTCTTCGGTCACACCCATGGCGTAGACAAGGCCGCGTTTCGTCAGCGCCTTGCGCAATTCGCTCGCCACGCCGTAGCCCGCATCCGCCACGATGGGGGCCGGCACCAAGCCCTCGGCCCGGAGCTGGTCGATCATCCCGACGGCGATCTCCCACTTCTTCTGGAAGATCACCTCAGGGGGAACCTTCGCCGCCGCCCGCCGCTTGGCGTCGTGGGCCCACGGCTTCGGCAGGTACAACCGGTAAGCGCAGGGCACGCTCATGACCTCGTTCACCAACGAGACCGTTACCGCGACCTGGCAGTTGGCCTGCTTGCCCAGGATTCCGCAGTACTGTCGGGCGACTCCCACGGAGTGCCGCCCTTGCTTCGGGATCCCCGTGTCGTCCACCACCCACGCGGTCACCGGCGAATGGCGCTCCATCGCGGCCAAGGCGTAGTCGCTCGCCACCCGCAGCAACGCCTCCGCGTCCCACGGCGCGTTGGCCACGAAGTGATGCATCGACTGATGCCGGGCCGCCACGTGCGCCGGATCGATCCGCGCCGCCATCGGCTCGACGCTCTTGCGCTCGCCCGGCAGCAGCAGACCCGTCAGGTACTCCCGCAGCGGCCGACGGCGGTCCGCATGCCCTACCACCGCGCTCAGTCGCTCCACGTACGACTCGAACCGCTCCGACTCGGTCTCGTCTCGGTGTGCCATGACAAGACTCTGGCACAGCACGACTCCGAAAACAATATTTCTGACATAGTAGTGCTAGGCCCCATCGGCGACGAAGTCAAGGGGGGTGGCTCGGCGACCGCCTCCCGCCTCGAGCGTCCGGCCGCCGTCCCGGCCCCCGAGTCGTGGCCAAGGCGGTCCTGATTCGCGGGAGCCTTGTCAGTCGAAGTTGACGAACAGCTGCCGTGGAGGCCGGGGAGGCCAAGGCGCCCGCCCGGGGGTTTCCATGATCAGACGCGCGGGGCCGTCTCCCTCGATCCGCTCGACGGTGTGCCAGCCGCGCGCGAGGAAGCCCTCCTCGAAAGGCTTGCCGTCGACCGCGATCCTCCCGCGCCCGTCGAAGCGGAAGCGCTTGCCTACGAGCGCCTCGAACCTCGTCCCGTCCCCGGGTCCGAGCTTGGACAAGGCGATCCCCAGGAGGAAAATGTTGCGGTCGTACTGGACGTAATGCTCCGACAGGAAGCGCCGATCCTTCGGCCCAAGCCACGTGGTGCGGTAGTTGAAGATCACGGCCACCGTCCCCGTGCGGCGGAGCTCCTCCGGGATCGGCGCCAGCCCTCCCGCCCGATAGCGAGCGAAGATGGCACCGGCCATGGCGTACGCGTACTGGCCGTCCGGGCGAAAGTAGAAGCCCGCCATGTCGAACACGGGGTCGTCCGGCCCGGTGACCCGCTGGATCGTCTTCAGGGTTGCGAGCTGTTCCTGCTGAGACCGGGTGGCGACTTCCACGAGCCGTGGAGCGGCGAGGAGGAGGCTGACCGCGACGAGGGCCGCGACGAGCCCGATGCCTGCGGGGCCGGCGGCCGTCAGCCCACGGGCCGCCGCGAGGCGCGCCACGGCGACGGCGGCGAGCACCGCAAGGGTCGGTAGAACGGTGACGTGGAGGTAGGGGAACGGGTACGGATTGAGCCACAGCGAGGCCACCAAAACCACGCCGAGGAACCCGGTGAATCGGAGCCGCCCGTCCGCGAAACGCGATCTCGGCCACCAGGAGGCCACTCCGTACGCGAGGCCCACCACCGCGAGCGCCGAGAAGACGACGTTCCGGGACCCCTCGCGCGCAAGGAAAGGCCAGGGACCGAAGCTCGCCTTGAACGGGACCTCGCCGAGAGCCTCCGAGACCGCGCTCACGACGTTGATTCGAAGGAAGCCTTCGAGGCTCCCCAGCCACGCCATGAGCCCGAAGGCCGCGGCCACAGGCAGGGTCCAGGCGGCCATCGGCCAGAGCACCAGCCCCGGGGATCGCCTGCGGATCGCCGAGGCCAGCCAGAGGCAACCGAAGGCGAAACAGGCGAACGCCGCCTTGTTGATGAACAGGAAGGACAGGGACAGGATGAGCCCTTCGAGCACGAACCTGCGTCGCCGTTCGATCCCCGAGAGCTCCACCGCCAGCGCGGCGACGATGCACAGGGCGGCCGGCACGTCCGGCCGCACCTCCATCCCGCGCTCGATCAGCGTCGTGTGGGTCAGGGCGAGCCCGAGAGCAAGTAGACCCCCGAGAGCGTTGCTCAGGCGGCCGGCGCAATAGGCCGTCAGGAGGATGATCGCGATCAGAAAGGTCGTGCTCACGGCCCGCGACCGGTGGAAGCTCGCCACCGGGTGGGCCGGATCGATCACGAGCGCGAGAAGCGGGTACAGGAGAGGGTCGTGCGTCTGCCGAAAGTCCCGGTAGATGAGCCTCCCGACCCGAGTCTCGAAGGCAGCGTGGACGTGCTCGACCTCGTCGACCTGGAACGGGCGGTTCGTCGCGATCTCGACGAGGAGCACCAGCGCCATCAGGAACAGAGTGGCCAGGGCGCCGGCCAGGAGGACGTGGGTCACACGGCGGAGGGGCGCCGGACGGTCGCTTCGCCGGCTCGGATCGTCCTCTGGCGCGATCTCGGGAGCCCGAAGGCCGATCTCGGTCACGTCCGGCAGCTCCACGTGAGCTGGCCCGCGCGAGTAAGCAAGCCGTGCTCGACGAGCCAGGCGCGGGCGTCCTCGGCGTCGCGCTCGAGCCAGGCGCGGGTCGAGCCCAGGCGGAAGCTGTAGCCCCAGGCGTCCATGTCGGCCATCAGGCGGTCGCGGCCGACGCCGGGGAGGTGGTCGGCCAGGAGCACCTGGAGGTAGCAGACCCCGTTCTCCTCCGGGTCGGTGCCTCCGGCGTCGGTGTCCAGGGTGCGGCGGCGCTCGGCGTCGGCGCAGACCAGGTGGCAGCCCTCGTGGAGGGCGGAGTGGACCGGCGTGTCGCCCCGGACGAACAGGGACGGCCCGCGGATGCCCGCCTCCGGCGCGCCCCAGTAGCTCCCCGGGATCGCCGCGCCGTCGGCGACCTCCACAACCTCGATCTCGAAGCGGGCGAAGAGGCGCGCCAGGGCGCCCGCAGGCAGCTCGCGGCAGGTGAGGACGGCAGGCTCGGACGCCACGGCGCTCACGCCGCGATCCCGGGCGCCAGGGCAGCGATCGCCGCCACAGCCCGCTCGATGCCCGCCGCGTCCACATCCCGGTGGGTGACGAGGCGTGCCCGCGTCGGGCTGATGCGGGAGCCGAGAACACCCCGTCGGCGAAGGCGGTCCAGCAGCTCCGCCACCGGGTCCACGCCCCGATCCGAGCCCCGATCCGAGTCGGAAGCGAGGCCGGGGAAGAGCTCGTGCGCCCGGTCGGGCGCGACGCCGAAGACCACGATGTTCGTCACCACCCGCTCCGGATCGAGCTCGATGCCGGGCAGCTTCGCCAGGGCCCGGGCGAGGCGGCGCGCGTGCTCGTGGTCGCGGGCGAGGTGGGCCGGGCCGCGCTCGAGGGCCACCAGACCGGCGGCGGCGATCACCCCGGCCTGGCGCATGCCGCCGCCGAACATCTTGCGCACTCGCCGGGCCTCGGCGACGAAGTCCCGGGAACCGCACAAGACCGACCCCACCGGCGCGCCCAGGCCCTTGGAGAGGCAGAAGCTCACGGAGGAGACCTCCGAGGTCAGGCGGGCGACCGGAACCCCGAGAGCGACGGCGGCGTTGAACACCCGGGCGCCGTCCAGGTGGAGGGGAAGGCCGTGGCGGCGGGCGAGGGCGATCAGGGCGTCGAGCTCCTCGGGTCGGTAGACGGTCCCACCGGCCACGTTGTGGCTGGTCTCGGCGACCACCAGGGCGGTGCGGGCGCGGAGGCCCGCTCCGGTGGCGACGAGGGGCTCGACGTCGCCGGGCGCGAGCTGACCGCGGGGCGTGTCGACGGCTCGGGGGAGGAGGCCCGAAAGCGCCGCCATGGCGCCCATCTCGTAGTGGAGCACGTGGGAGCGGGCGTCCAGTATCACCTCGCCACCGGGGAAGCCGTGGACGTGGAGGGCGACCTGGTTGCCCATGGTGCCTGAGGGCACGTAGAGCGCCGCCGCCTGGCCCGTGACCTCGGCGGCGCGTTCCTCGAGGCGGCGGACTGTGGGGTCCTCGCCGAGGACGTCGTCCCCCACCTCGGCCTCGGCCATCGCCCGGCGCATCTCGGCGTCGGGGCGGGTGACGGTGTCGGAGCGCAGGTCTACGAGCGGATCAGGCAAGAATGAACCCCCGGAGCCTCACAAACCGAAGGCGATCCGGACGGCCCCCTGGAGCGTCTCCCCCTGCTCCACCTCGAGGGTGATCTTGGGCACCACCAGGTTGAGAATCACGCCGCCAAAGAGGAATCCCCGGGTCGAGTCGACGGTGAAGTCGTCGGCCGGCCGGCGGAAGGTGCTCCGGCCCCAGGAGAGGCCGGCGCCGGCGTACGGCGTCAGGAAGGCGAAGCCCTTGGAGAGGGCGACCTCCGCGCCGTACTGCTCGAAGCGGTAGTCCGAGCCGCCGGTCGTCCGGTTGCCGGTCAGCCGGACGCCGAGGGCGGGCGTGGCGAGGCCCCCGTCCAGGATCGCCCAGGAGACCTCGCCCGAGACGAGCTTCAGGTCCGAGTCGATCACCTTGCCCAGGGAGAGCCCCACGTCGACGCCTCCGGGGAGGCCCTTCCGGGCGCCCACCCGGTAGACGCCGAGCAGGCCGCCCTGGAGGCTCCCGTCGAGGGCCGGATCGACCTTGTCCCCCTGGCCCTGCTCGCCGGCGGCCTCGGCCCAGACGTCGAAGCCGAGCGTTCCCAGGGGCTTCGGGGTGTGCCGGGCGTACGGATAGGCGACGGCGCTGAAGTGGTCGTGGAACGTCTCGAGGGCCACGTCGGGCGCCGTCGGGTCCGGCTGCCAGGCCCGGGCGGGCCCCGCGACGAGCAGGGCCAGCAAGACCAGCGCCGTCAGCGGGAGCCGGAGAGCGCCGAGGACGGGGACGTGGCTGGGCGTCTTCGGGTCTGAGGGGATCGAGGGGACGAGCGAGGGTGCGCCGTCGATGGCCATGGACAGGCATCGTAGCAGCCCTCGAGGCGCGGAAGGAACGGCGGGGCTGCGGCGAGCCGTCCCGGTCGAAGAGCCGCGTGCACTGATCTAGGTAGGACTCCCCCGGCATAGAGCATCGACGCGACAGGAGCGCCCAAGGCGCGCCTGTCGAAAGGTGAACTGCATCACTTCGATCCGGAGGAACCCCCATCATGAGAACCGTACGCCTCGTCCTCGTCCCCGCCCTGGTCTCGGCCTTGATGCTGCTGGCGGCCCCGCCACCGCTCCACGCTACGGACAGCGACGGCGACGGCCTGGACGACGCCTTGGAGGCGCAGCTCGCCCAGCAGTACGCCCCGGTCGTCTTCCTCCACCCTCTGGAGCCCAACTACCCGGCGAACGTCGACTGGTACTTGAGCCGGGCACGCATGCGCTTCGACCACTCCTGCGACGCGCTGGCCCTGTGCTGCGGCGACCACGGAATCCTGGACTGGGGGCTGCCAAACCAGCAGAACCTGATCAGCCAGGCCCACGGAAAGCAAGGTTGGAGCCTGCTCAAGGGTTGCCACCACTACGATACCCAATACTCCGACCGCGACTTCAGCTACAGCGAAGCCTTCTTCCTCCAGCTCCACGACGGGGACCACACCGGCAGTCTCTACCCCTTCGACTGGAAGGTCTACGTCCACTCCTACCCCAACACCCACGGCGGCGTGAACCTCCAGTACTGGTTTTTCTACGCCTACGACACCAGCACCTTCGCCCTCAACCACGAGGCGGACTGGGAGAACATCATCGTGGTCCTGGACGGCGCCGAGAACGTGGTGGAGGTGCGTTTCGCCCGGCACGACGACTCGTATCACCCGATCTCGCCGTCCAACGTCACCTGGTTCCAGGGGACGCACCCGATGGTCCTCTCGGCCATAGGGAGTCACGCGAGCTACGAGAGCTTCGCCGCCTGCGACGGCGACTACCGCGAATATGGCTGCGCCTGGGGCGATCCGTCCTGGCGCTGGTTCACCTGGTCCGGCGGCCGGCCCGCGGGTGAGGAGGGGTACCAGGGAGGCGGGCTGGTGATGGTGGGCGAGAAGGACCAGCCGCTCAACGGGCAAAGCTTCGTACGCTACTCCGGACGCTGGGGCGAGATCGGCCCGATCTCCAGCGGCCCGCGGGGGCCCGCGTACCAGGGCAAGTGGAACGACGGCCGGGCGACCTCGGGAGGCGGGGGCAACACCGGTGGCGGCGGTTCGTGCGACCCGGAGACGGCTATCGTCCCCTGCCAGGAGTAGGTCGAGGAGGACGCCCGAGCCGCGACGGCCGAGACCTGGCGGGCTCGGACCCGCGGATGTTGGCGCCGGGGTTCCGGTATCGGCCGGAGGTCAGTCGGCGGGCCCCACGAATTCGTCGAGGAGAGCCTGGACCGTCTCCGAGGTCCCGGTCTCGGCCCACTCCTCGACGATCCGGCGGCCTTCGGGGTCGAGCCAGTGGAGGACGTGGAGGTTGCCCTCGCGGGCCAGGGCGCGGAGGTCCAGCTCGCCGCGGTCGATCCAGCGGGCCGTCCGGAAGAGGGACTGGCCCCGGCCGACCCGCCCGAGGCGCGCCGACAGCTCCCCGGCGAGGGCCAGGAGGCCGGCGATCTCGCGCCCGGCGGCGCCGCTGAGCGGCGGCCGGGGCACGGGCCGCGGGAGGAACGGCGCCAGGCCGTGGGTGTGGGCCCGGCGGGCGAAGTCCCGCGGGATGGGCGGGCGGCCGTGGAACAGGGCGTCGAAGACCGCGTCCGCCCCCTCCCCCGCTCCGCCGGCCGTCGCGCCGGCGGCCAGCTCGTAGAGGCGCCTCCGGTCCGCCGGCGGCAGGTCCGGCGCCACGGCCTGGACCGTCGCGACGCCGGCCTCGGCGAGCCGCCGGCAGCCCTCCTCCTGGAGCTCGGAATCGTCGGTGAGCCCGGCGACCAGGGGCCACACGACATGCGAGCCGGGGGGCAGGGCGGCCAGGGCGACGAGGTTCCCGGCCAGCAGGGAGGAGAGCAGGTCGTAGACCCCGACGACCTCCTCGGGAGCGAGCTCGCCGGGCAGGAGCTGCACCAGGACGGGCGTCCCCTCGGCCGCCACCGCGGCGGCCCTCCGGTCGCGCTCGGCGCGCCATTCCGCCGCCACCGGCGGCACGTAGAGCACGTCGTCGAGCGGACCGCCCGGAAGCCCGGAGACCCGGGCGTCTCCCGCGGGGAGGAAGCCCAGCCGGCCGCGGGCGAGGTCGAGCCAGGGAACCTCGGCCGGCGGCCCCGCCTCCCAGACCCGCGGGCTGAAACGGATCCAGAAGTGCTCCGGATCGGGGAGCTGGACGGCGGGGCGGTCTCTCCCCACAGTGCGAGGCACGCTACCGGCCCGCGCCCAATTCGCCGGCCGGAGCCGGACGTCCGGCGAACGCCTCCAGGGCGCGGCCGACGTACTTCGCCAGGACGTCGGCCTCGAAGTTCACCCTCGTGCCCAGGCGCGCGGCGCCCAGAGTGGTGACCTCGAGGGTGTGGGGGATCAGCCAGACCCGGAAGCGGTCGGCGGCGACGCCGGTGACCGTGAGGCTGACGCCGTCGAGGGCGACCGACCCCTTCTCCACCACGAACGAGGCCATGGCCGGTGGCAGGGAGAAGGCGACCACGCTGTGCTCGGCGTGGTCCTCCCGCTCCACGACTTCGACGGTGGTGTCCACGTGCCCCTGGACCCAGTGGCCGCCCAGGGGATCGCCCATGCGCAAGGGCGGCTCGAGATTGACCGGCGAGCCGGCCCGGAGCGACCCGAGGGTGGAACGAACCAGGGTCTCGTCTCCCATCTCGAGGGTCGACGAGGTTCGCCCGCCACCGAGATCCCCACCGAGATCCCCACCGAGATCGCCACCGAGATCGATGACCGTGAGGCAGACGCCGGAGACCGCGACACTCGCTCCCAGGCCGAGGCGCTCACCCAGACCGGCGCTGTGGCTCACCGTCAGGAGCCGTCCGCCCTGGGGGGACGGTCTGGGATCCTCGAGGACACGCCCAAGCTCCGCAACAAGTCCGGTAAACATTTCTCTCTCAAGCCCGTGATGATCAGGTCGCCGCCCCGGCGGCGCGTGGCGAGGCGTTCGAGGCGCGGGGCGCCGGCGAGCGTTCCGGCACCCGACCCGCCGAGGGGCCCGGGAGCCCTCTCGCCGCCCACCAGGAGCGGCGCGCAGTCGATGGCTACGCGGTCGAAGGCGCCGGCCGCGACGAAGGCCCCCGCGATCCCGGCGCCACCCTCCACAAGGACGCTGGCGACGCCCCGCCGGTGGAGGTCGGCGAGGACCGCGCCGGGGGTGACCTCGTCGAGCTCGACCAGCGTCGCGCCGGCCGCCTCCAGGGCCCGGCGGGACTCTATTCCGGAGTGGGCTCCGGAGTGGGCTCCGGAGCGGACTCTGGGCGGGGCCGCGGACAGGGAGGCAGTGTACACCAGCACCGGGCCGTCGATTGCGAGCATACGGGCCGTGGGCGGGGTGCGTAGGCGCCGGTCCAGGACCACTCTCACGAAGGGTCGCTCCGGGTCGGCGGACGCCAGTCCCAGGCGCCGGTCGAGGCGCGGGTCGTCGGCGAGGACGGTGCCGCTGCCCACCAACACCGCGTCGTGCTCCTCGCGCTGGGCGAGGCCCCAGCGCCGCCCGGCCGGCGAGGAGATCCACTGGCTCTCGCCGGACGCCGTGGCGATCTTGCCGTCGAGGCTCATGGCCCACTTGACCGTGACCTCCGGCCGGCCCAGGAGCTTGGGCACCAGGAAAGGCAGGTTGAGCTCCACCGCATCCTCCGCCAGCACCCCCTCGTCCACCTCGATCCCGGCCGCCCGCAGGCGGGCGAAGCCGGCGCCCGCCGTGCGCGGATCGGGATCCCGGTGGCAGGCGACGACCCGAGCGACGCCGGCGGCGATCAGGGAGTCGGTACAGGGCGGGGTGTGCCCCACGTGGGCGCACGGCTCGAGGGTCACGTAGACCGTCGCCCCTCCGGCGCGCTCTCCCGCCCGAGCCAGGGCCCGGGTCTCGGCATGGGCCTGGCCGAACCGCTCGTGGAACCCCTCCCCCACCACCTCGCCGCCGGCCACCACGACGGCACCCACCCGCGGGTTGGGCGCCACGCCGTAGCGACCCCGCGCCGCCAGGCGCAACGCCCGACGCATGAAGCTAGCCGAGGAGGGCAGCGGCGAACTCCCGCGGGCGGAACTCGATGAGGTCCTCGGGCGTCTCGCCGACCCCCAGATAGAGGACCGGCAGGCGCAGCTCCCGGGCCACCGCCACCGCCATGCCCCCCTTGGCGGTGCCGTCGAGCTTGGCCAGGAGCACCCCGTCCACGGAGACCACCTGGCTGAAGGTGCGGGCCTGGGCGATGGCGTTCTGGCCGGTGGTGGCGTCGAGCACCAACAGGTCGCGGCGATGCCAACCGGGAGCTTCGCGCTCGATCACCCGGCCGACCTTGCCCAGCTCGGCCATCAGGTGCTCCTTGGTGTGGAGGCGGCCGGCGGTGTCGATCAGGAGGTGATCGATGTTCCGCGCCTTGGCGGCTTGGAGGGCGTCGAAGACCACCGCCGCCGGATCGGTACCGGGCTGGGAACGGATGACCGGTACACCGAGGCGGTCGCCCCAGAGCTGGAGCTGCTCGATGGCCGCCGCCCGGAAGGTGTCGGCGGCGGCGAGCATCACCGACTCGCCCCGCTCGAGGGAGAGCCGGGCGAGCTTGGCGATGGAGGTGGTCTTGCCGACGCCGTTGACCCCCACGACCAGGGTGACCCGGGGGCCGGCGACCTCCTGCGGGGGCCTCGGAGCATCGAGGAGGAGGATGGACATCTGATCGACGAGCTTTTCGCGCAGCTTGAGGATGTCGGCGGCCTCCTGGCCGCGGAGGTCTTTGCGGATCTCGTCGACGAGCTCGAGGGAGGTCTCGACGCCGAGGTCGGCGCCGATGAGGATCTCTTCGAGGTAATCGAGGGTGTCTTCGTCGAGCGTCTTCTTGCCCTCGACGGCCGAGGTCATGCGCTCGATGATCTCGGTATGGGTCATGAAGAGACCCTTCTTGAGCTTTTTCCAGAAGCCTTTGTTGTCGGCTTCCGGGAGCGGGGTCTCGGGAGCGAGCTCTAGGGTGTCGGTCGGAGCTTTGGAGTCGTCAGGCATCTTGCGGATTGTATCGGGGTTGGGGGTCGTCGGACGTTGGAGCGCGGTTGCCGGAACGACGGGCCGGTGGGCGGTGGGAGGGGGTTGGAGCGGCAGCGCGCGGATTACGGGCCGGTGAATTCAGCGTTTGGCCCGATTCACGGTGGTGTCGCTCCGATCGGTTGGGGTGGGGTGGGGGAATCGGCGTCTTGGCTGTTGTGAAGGGGGCCGCTCCGGAGGGCTGGGGGGTGGTGAGTGGATCGGCGGGATCGCCTGTTGCAGCGGGCTCATCGCCGTGGCGGAGGGTGGAGCCTGCGATCGTGGCGGCCGCTTCCCACTCGAGGGCACCGTGCCAGAGTCCGACGAGCGATTGCCTGGGACGACGACGCTCCGGCCGGCACCGAACGCCGATTCCCCCTCCCCACTCCCTTCCAGGCGGCCGGCCCGGCCCCCCTATCGCTTGCCCCCTTACGCTGCGAACAGATGCTTTTCGAGCTGAACGGCGGCCGCCTGGAGCCTTCTCTCCGCCACGGCGACCACGGCCGGTTGGCGCTGGACGAGGACCAGGTAGAAGCCCTCGGGGAGGGGATGGGCGTAGATGTGGAGAGAAGCCTTCTCGATGTGGATCAGCCTCGGCTTGCCCAGGTCGTTGCCCTCCAGAACCTTCTGGAGCTGGCGCATGTAGATGCCCAGGTAGGCGCCCAGGACCCGCATCTGGTACGGCGTGAAGTCCGAGCAGGAGAGATCCACCGTCTCGCCGCTGTCGTCCAGGAACAGCACGCCGACGGCGCCGTCGACCTTCGACAGGAGGTTCGCCAGGATGTACTGATAGGGCATGGTGGGGCGAGCTTAGCGCACTCGGTTCAGCTCAGCGCGCCCACCCCTAGGCTCGCCACCTTGGCCGCCGCTTCCCGGGGCGCCGGACCCGGGTCCGGGGTACGCACTTCGCCGTGCTCATACGCGTGGAAGAAAGCCGTGACCACCTTGGCGTCGAAACGGCTGCCCGTGAGCTTGGTGATGATCGAGGTCGCCTCTTCGAGGGAGTACGCCTTCTGGTAGGGGCGGTTCGTGGTGATGGCGTCGAAGGTGTCGGCCACCGCCACGATCCGGGCCGACAGGGGGATCTCCTCGCCCCGCTTGCCGTCCGGATAGCCTCGGCCGTTCCACGACTCGTGGTGCCAGCGGATCGCCGGGATCATCTCCCGGAGCTGCTCGATGGAGCTGACGATCTCCGCGCCGATCATGGTGTGGCTCTTCATCTGGTCGTACTCTTCGTCGGTCAGGCGTCCGACCTTGCGCAGCACCTGGTCCTCCACGCCGATCTTGCCCACGTCGTGAAGCAGCGCGGCGATCCACACCTTCTGCTGGCTGTCCTCAGACAGCGAGAGGTGCCTGGCGATGACCCGCGAGAGGGCCGCGACCCGCTCCGAGTGGCCGCGGGTGTACGGGTCCTTGGCGTCGATGGCGGCGGCGAACGCCCGGATCGACCCGATGAACAGCTCGCGATTGATCCGCGCCGCCTCGCGAAGCTGGGCGACGTAGCTCTCCACATGGTCCGACATGCGGTTGAAGTCCCGCGCCAGGTCGGAGAGCTCGGAGGGAAGGCCCGCTCCCTCCATGCGCCGGCCGAAGCTGCCCTCGGCGATCTCGTGGCTGCCTTCGGCGAGGCGACGGATCGGCAGGCTGACCCAGCGCGAGGTGACCATGGCGAAGAGCAGCGCCAGGAGGATCAGCAGGGTCGTCGCAGCCATCGCGTTGAAGACCATTCGGTCGATCGCCGCGAACGCGGCGGCGGCCGGCTTCTGGACCACCACAGCCCAGCCGGCCTCGGAGACCGGGCTGACCTGGGCGAGCATCCGGCGGCGGCCGGTGGGCCCGGGCACTTCGTACTCGGTGGTCAGCGCCACCGGCGCGTCTCCAGCGACGCTCCGGGCCATCGGCGAGGCCTCGAGGGCCTTGCGAGCGGCGGCGGAGACCCCTTCCGACCACAGGACCTTTCCGGAGCCGTCCACCAGGAAGATCCCCACCTCGCCCTGGGCCTCGCGCCGGAACACCGCTTCCATCACCGGCAGCCGAACCAGGGCCTCGACCACCAGGTCGGGAGACTCCGGCACCTCGTCGCCCATCTCGACCGGCACCGCCAGAGAGACGACCGGCTCGTTGGAGCGCGAGAGGACGGCGAAGCGGTAGGCCGGCTTGTTCTCCTTCTGAGCCGCCTCGCACGATGCGTCCCGCGCCCGGGCGACCTCGGGCTGGTCCTGCGGTCCCACGTTCGGCCCCGACCCCTCCGGCCCCAGGACCCGCAGCTTCTCGAGGCTCGTGTCGCTGACCGTGAAGTCCTGGAGGTAGGGCCCGATCCAGCCCTGGTGGAGACGGTCTTGGACGGAGGTCGGCCCCGGCACCTCGAGCAGCCCCCTGCCGAGCTGGTGCAGCGAGGAGCCCACCGACGCGAGCTGATCGTTGATCTCCCGGGACAGGCCCTCGGCGGCGTTGGTGAGCTGGGTCCGCTCCTCGGTCTCCAGGCGGTCCCGGTTCTGGCCGATGAGCAGGAAGGTGGAGATGACCAGCGGAATGATGCCTGACAGCACGAGAGCCAGGAACATGATGTGCCCGACCTTCAGGCGGCCGATGAGGCGACGTGGAGGCATGGTCGACGCGCGCCGGGCTCTGGGAGTTGTCTCCCGTGCCGGTTGGACGAACGGTTCAGGAGAGTATAGACGAAAATCGATTGGACCACCCCGACATCTCCTCGATCCCCTTTTCCTCCCTCCACATCGAGGGCCTACGGGCGGCTATCCGACGGGATCGGCGAGGAAGGCGGCGAGCTCACTTCGGACCTCGGCCTCTTCGATGCCGGACACCGACCGGCCTTCCCCCAGGCGCGCCGGGAGGACCCAGACTACGCCCCCTTCCCGCGCCTTCTTGTCCCGCCGCACGGCCTCGAGGAGGCCGTCGATCGGGAGCTCGGGAAGGACCGGCAGGCCGAGGCGCCCGAGCAGCGAGCGCAACCGCCCGGCATCGTCCGCGGGCAGGCCCCGGCGCTCGGCCAGGCGCAGGGCGAAGAGCATTCCGTAGGCCACCGCCTCGCCGTGCCGCAAGCCGCGGTACTCGAGCACCGACTCGATGGCGTGGCCCAGGGTGTGGCCGAAATTGAGAAGGCGCCGGCGGCCCTGCTCGGTGGGGTCGGCCTCGACCACGGCGATCTTGGCTGCGGCGGCCTGGGCCACGACCGTTGCCAGGGCTTCCGCCTCGCCGGAGAGCAGGCGGGCGAGGTCCACCTCGACCCGCGCCAGGAGCTCGGGGTCGAGGAGGAAGGCCATCTTGACCACCTCGACCAGGCCCGAGCGCAGCTCGTCGCCGGGAAGCGTCTCGAGAAGCCGCGTGTCGGCGATCACCAGGTCCGGATGACGAAACAGCCCGACGCTGTTCTTGGCGCCGGGCAGGTCGACCGCCGTCTTGCCGCCGATCGCCGCGTCGACCTGGGCGAGGAGGGTGGTGGGCACCTGGGCGAGGGCGATGCCGCGCAGGAAGCAACCGGCCACGAAGCCGGCGAGGTCGCCGCAGCTCCCGCCGCCGAAGGCGATCGCCCGGCTGTCTCGCTTGCCGCCCGCCACCAGCATCTCGGACCACAGGCGCTCCGCGCTGGCCAGGGTCTTGGCCGCCTCGCCGTCCTCGGCCTCGAGCACGATGCAGCGCGCGGCGCGGCGCTGGACCGGTTCGAGGAGCCGCCCGTGGAGGGCGAGCACCCGCGGCGTGGTGATGACGAACAGGCTGCGCCCATCCACCCAGGCGCGAAGCTCCTCCTCCGCCGCCTCCGTCAGGGCCCCGGCCCCCACCAGGATCGGTGTGGCTCCGGACGGATGCTGGAGGCTCAGGCGGTACATGGCGGCCCGGGGCGGCGCGGGTCCCTCAGTCGTCGCTCTCGAGCTCGAGCCCGAGCTCCCGGAGCTGGCCCGCCTCCACCCGGCTCGGGGCGTCGGTCATCAGGTCGGTCGCCGAGGTCGTCTTGGGGAACGCGATCACGTCGCGGATCGACGGCGCCCCGGCCATGAGCATGACGATCCGGTCCAGGCCGAGGGCGATCCCGCCGTGGGGCGGCGTGCCGTAGCGCAGGGCTTCCAGGAAGAAGCCGAAGCGCCGCTCCGCCTCCTCCTCGCCGATGCCCAGGAGCCGGAAGGCCCGGCGCTGGACCTCCGGGTCGTGGATGCGGATCGATCCGCCGCCCAGCTCGGTGCCGTCGAGCACTACGTCGTAGGCGCGCGAGCGGACCGCCCCTGGGGCCTCCTCCATCCGGGCGAGGTCCCGGGGATCGGGGGCGGTGAAGGGATGGTGGCTCGCCTGCCAGCGGCCGTCCTCCTCGGACCACTCGACGAGGGGGAACTCGGTGACCCAGCAGAAGGCGTGGTCGCCGGGGGTCACCAGGTTCCGGGAGCGCGCGAGCTCGAGGCGCAGGGCGCCCAGGGCCGCCGCCGCGGTGCGCTCGGGCGCGGCGACCAGGAGAGCCAGGTCGCCCGACCCCACCTCCAGGTCGGCCGCGGCTCCGGCCAGCTCGTCGGGGCTCAGCGCCCCCTTGACCTGGAACTCGGGCCCGTCGCCTCTGTGGCGCAGCCAGAGCACGCCGGCGGCGCCGTACCGCCGCGCCACCTCCGCCCAGCCGTCGAGCTCCTTGCGGCTGGCACCGGCCCCCCCGGGCACCGTGAAGCCCCGCACCACGCCCCCTTCGGCGACCGTGGCGGCGAAGGCCCGGAAGCCCGAGGCCCCCAGGCGCTCCGAGAGGTCGCGGATCTCGAGCCCGAAGCGCAGATCCGGCCGGTCCGAGCCGTAGCGCGCCATGGCCTCGGCCCAGGCCAGGCGCGGGAAGCGCCGGGGCGGCTCGATCCCGACCAGGGGGAAGATCCGCCCGAACAGGCCCTCGACGAGCTCGATCACCATCTCCTCGGTGGCGAAGGACATCTCCGCGTCCACCTGGGTGAACTCCGGCTGCCGGTCGGCCCGGAGGTCCTCATCGCGGAAGCAGCGCGCGATCTGCACGTAGCGCTCGAGCCCGGAGATCATGAGGATCTGCTTGAAAAGCTGGGGCGACTGGGGCAGGGCGTAGAACTCCCCCTTGTGGACCCGCGACGGCACCAGGTAGTCGCGCGCGCCCTCGGGGGTCGAGCGCGTGAGCACGGGCGTCTCCACGTCCACGAAGCCCTGCTCGTGGAAGTACTTCCGGATCTCGAGCGTCACCCGGTCCCGAAGCAGCAGGTTGCGCTGGAGCTCGGCGCGGCGCAGGTCGAGGTAGCGGTAGCGCAGGCGCGTCTCCTCGCTGGCGTCGGGCTCGGCGCCCGCGGCCGAGCCGGGCCCGGCGGTGACGCTGAACGGCAGCGGTGCCGAGCGCGACAGGACCTCCGCGCGGTCGGCAATCACCTCCACCGCCCCGGTGGGCATCTCCGGGTTGGGGCTCTCCCGAGGCACCACCTCGCCTTCGACCTCCACCACCCACTCGTTGCGCACCGGCGACAGGACCTCGGCCACGTCGGGGTGCTCTTCGGGACGCACCACCACCTGCGCGACGCCGCTGCGGTCGCGCAGGTCGAAGAACATCAGGCCGCCCAGGTCGCGGCGCCGCGCCACCCAGGCCTGGAGCTTCACCCGCTCGCCCGCTCGGGCGGCGGTCAGGGTGCCCGCTCCGGTTCGGTTCATCGGTCGGTTTCCTCGGTACGGCGGTAGCGTTCCTTCAGGTCGACGTAGCGGTCGGCGATCTCGCGGATGGTCCGGCGCTCCTTCTCGTCCAGTGGGCGCACCGCCCGGGCCGGGATCCCCAGGGCCAGGTAGCCGGCCGGGATCCGGTGCCCCGGCGTGACCACCGCCCCCGCGCCCACCTGGGCGCCGCGTTCGACCACGGCGCCGTCGAGCACCCGGGCGCCGATGCCGATGAGGGCGCCGTCCTCGATGGTGCAGCCGTGGAGCACGACCTGGTGTCCCACCACCACGCCGCGGCCGATCGCCAGGGGGTGGGTCTCGTGGGTGACGTGGAGGACGGAGCCGTCCTGGATGTTGGTGCGCTCGCCGATGCGGATCCGGTTGACGTCGCCACGGGCGACGGTGTGGAACCAGAAGGAGACGTCGTCGCCCAGCTCGACGTCGCCGATGACCACCGCCGACGGCGCCAGGAAGACCCGCTCACCGACGCGGGGAGCAGTCGTCCCGAAGGGCTGGGCGGGCATGGACGGGATCCTCGGAAAGGTGGTGGCCGGCGGAGCGCCGGACGGGTCGGGCCCCGGAGCTTACCACGGGGCGGTGGCCCGCTAGCTCTCCCCGCCGGACTCCGGCGCCTCCTTCTTGGCCGGCTTCGCCTCGGCCGGGCGGATCGAGTGGAGCATCTTTTCGATCTCCGGCCGCAGCGCGTCGAGCTTCTCCACGGGGACCGTGGCGGTCACGTCGAGGCTGCCGTCCGGCAGCGGCAGCTTGACCCAGAAATGAACCCGCTCGCCGTGGAGCTCGGCCGGCGGCAGCCGGCGGACGATCCACAGGCCCTGGGCGCCCCCGAAGTCCTCGACCTTGCCCTCCTCCAGCGTCGCCTTGGCCTCCTTCTCGGTGTTCGCCTTGATGTAGGAGAGGATCTCCGCGGGGTCCGAGAGCTTCACCTTGCTCGAGTGGATCAGGACCATCTCCGGGTTGCTGTCGGGGGTCCCCGACGGCGGCCCGAGGAAGGCGCCGGGAGCCGCGAGGTCACGGCGCGGCCCCCAGGTGAGGGGGACTTCGATCGTGTAGGGGTAGGAGTCGGTCTTGCTGAAGCCGGGCAGCTCGACCCGCATCGTGGAGTCGGCCATGTCCGCAGTGGCGGCGGTGGCCTGGCTCGGGGCCTCCGAGGGCGCCACGGCGGCGGTGGCCGGCGCCGCGAGGAAGGCGGCGCCCAGGCAGAGCGCGGCGCCGGCGGCGGCGAGGGCCGTAAGGGCGAACGGGTGGGGGCGATGGGGCATCGGTCACTCTCCTCGACAGGGGTCGTCTTCGATCGGTGGTCGCGTGTATCGGTGGTTGGAAAGCAGGATTCCTGCCAGGGCGGAGGAGCCCCGGCGATCGCGGGGATGGCGGTAGACTCCCCGCCGCCGGCAGTGTAGCCGCTCCAGCCGGCGACGATCGAGGCGCCCTAGCCTGAACTATTCATGAGACGGCGTAGCGAGAGCCGCAAGTGTGCGTGGGATCGAGGCAGCGCAGCGATGAGCGACGCAGGCGTACTCGAACGTACGTTGAGGAGCGAAGAGCGAGCACGACCCGAGATTGCGTGCAATGGCGCCTCGCAGTAGCCGGATCATGAATAGTCCAGGCTAGGAGTCTGCGCGGCAGAAACACGTAGCCGCGCGTTTCTGCCGCGCAGACTTCTAGAAGCCCCGAAACCGTGCCGCTTTGGCCGGCCCCGGGAGTCGGCCCGGGGCGAGACTGCACGTCGGTGCCGAATGGGGCGGGGGCGTCCCTCGCCCCCCGGAGGGTGGGAGAGGGACCGAGGGTGAGGGGGGAGATCCATGACACCCATGCCGTCACGAGCCAAGACCATCCCGGTCGAGGTGCGCTACGCCGAGACCGACCAGATGGGGGTCGTCCACCACTCCGTGTACGCGGTCTGGTTCGAGATGGCACGCACCGCCCTGTGCCTGGAGACCGGAGTCCACTACGCCGAGGTCGAGCACCTGGGCTACCTCCTCATGGTCACCGGGCTCGAGGTGCGCTTCGCCAGGCCCGCCCGCTACGGCGAGACCGTGGACGTGACCTGCCGCCTCGAGCGCCTGGCGAGCCGCGGCCTGCGCTTCGCCTACGAGGTGACCCGCGACGGCGAGCGCCTGGCGACCGGCACCACGGACCACCTGTGGGTCTCCCGGGAGAGCGGCCGGCCTTGCCGCATCCCCGAGATCCTCCGCCCCGGCTTCGAGTCCCTCTCGGGCTCCGCCCCTGCCCGATCGGGAGGCCGCTCCCGAAGCCGGCGCGGAGAATAGCCGCCGCTCGGAAGGCGTTTAGAACAGACAGTACGAGACCGGCCCGGAGTGCCGCCGAGCTGCGCGCCCGCTCCTGCAACCTTCGGCATCCAGCGCCGTACCAGCCAGAAGCGACATCTCGCCGTCGGGAGTGCTCCGCGCACCGTCGGCGCAGCCCCTCCCAGCCCACGACCGTCTCCCCGCGAGGGATCGAAACCTTGATGCGACCCAGCCGATTGCTTTCCACCCCCTCCCCGTGGGCCCTCGCCCTCCTCCTGGCCGCCGGCGCCCTCGTCGGGGCGTGTAGCGGCGACGACGCCACCCAGGCCTCGGGTGCCGCCTTCGGCGGCTCCCGCCCCCCCGCCGTCGTGACCACCGCGCCGGTCGAGCAGGGCGCCTTCGCCGTCGACGCCCACTTCGTCGGCACTCTCGAGGCGAAGTCCGCCGCCGACCTCTATGCCCGCACCTCCGGGCAGATCGTCAAGGTCCTCGCCGACGCCGGGGACCGCGTCCACGCCGGCCAGCTCCTGGCCCTCATCGAGCCCGACGAGGCCGAGAAGAAGGTGGAGCAGTCGCGCGCCGCCCTGGGCATCGCCGAGGCCACCATCGCCCAGCGCCGCGCCAACTTGCAGGTCGCCCAGGCGACGGCCAAGCGGACCGAGACCCTCTACCACCAGGACCTGGTCTCGCAGCAGGACTACGACTCGGTCCAGGCCGCGCTGGTGGGCGCCAGCTCCCAGCTCGAGTTGGCCAAGGCTCAGATCCAGCAGGCCCAGGCGAACCTCTCTGCCGCCCAGCTCGAGCTCTCGAAGACCCGGGTCGTCGCCCCGTTCGACGGCTGGGTGGGCAAGCGCTACCTCGACCTCGGCGCCCTCGCCTCGACCAACCGCCCAGTGTTCTCGGTGGTCGACCTCTCGACCATCAAGACCACCATCTCGATCACCGAGAAGGACTCGCGTCACGTGCACGCAGGGCAACCGGCGACGCTGACCACCGACGCCTTCCCCGGCCGGGTCTTCGAGGGGAAGGTGGCCCGGGTCGCGTCCGTCTTCGACCCGGAGACCAACACCACGGATGCCCAGGTCGAGGTCGACAACCCCGGGGCTGAGCTCAAGCCCGGAATGTTCGCCGACGTGGCGGTCTCCTACCGCACCGAGCCGACGGCGATCCTGGTGCCGGCCTCGGCAGTGGTCGACAGCCAGTCGGAAACCCACATCTTCATGGCCGAGCGCGTCGACGCCGCCGAGGGTCCGGGGGCCTCACCGCGGCCGGCCGCGAGCCAGGGCGCCGCGCCGCCGAGCCCCTGGGTGGCCCACAAGGTCACCGTGCGGGTCGTGGGCACCGGCACCGGGGGGCGCTCGGCGATCGAAGCCGAAAGCACCGACACGCCCCTGCGAGCCGGCGGCCAGGTGATCGTGCTGGGCCAGGACGCCCTGGTCGACGGCGCTCCCGTGACTCTCTCGGACGACGGGGCCGGCCGCGCCGCGGCGTCCCCCGAGCCGATCGCGCCGGAGGCCCGGTCATGAGCCTCGCCGCGGCCAGCGTCCGCCGCCCCATCACCACGGTCATGGCCTTCCTGATCGTGATCCTCCTGGGGGGAATCGCCTTCCTCCACCTGCCGGTGGACCTGATGCCGGAGCTGACCTATCCGACGCTCACCGTCCGCACCCAGTACCCGAACGTCGGCCCCCAGGAGATCGAGGACCTGATCAGCCGGCCGGTCGAGGAGGCGGTATCGGCCATCGCCGGCGTCAAGCAGATCTCCTCCTCGTCCTCGGAGGGCCAGTCCTCGGTGCGGGTCGCCTTCACCTGGGGCACGGACCTCGACGTCGCCGCCAACGAGGTGCGCTCGCGAGTCGATCGCATCCGTGCGTCGTTGCCCGACGACGCCCAAGCGCCGACGGTCTACAAGTTCGACCTCGCGTCCTTCCCGATCCTCTTCCTCGGCGTCTCCTCCCCCACCATGGGGCCGATCGAGCTGCGAGAGTTCACCGAGGAGCGGATCGAGCGGCGCCTCGAGCGGGTGCCCGGTGTGGCCTCGGTCGACGTGCGCGGCGGGCTCCGGCGCCAGATCCAGGTCAACCTGAACCGCGACAGGATGCTCGCCCTGAACCTGTCGGCCGACCGGATCACCCGGCTTCTCGACCAGGAGAACCTGAACCTGCCGGCGGGCAAGGTCGAAAAGGGCAACCTGGACGTCTTCCTGCGCACCGTGGGCGAGTACAAGGCGGCGCCCGAGGTGGGGCAGACAGTGGTGGCGGTGCGCGACGGCAAGCCGATCTACCTGCGCGATATCGCTCAGGTCAAGGACGGCGTCGAGGAGGTCACTAGCCTCACCCGGATCAACGGCGAGCCGGGCATCCGCCTGTCGATCAACAAGCAGTCGGGCGCCAACACGGTGGAGGTGGCCGAGGGGGTGCGGGCGGAGGTCCAGCGCATCCGCAAGGATTTCCCCAACATCCAGATCACCACCATCGTCGACACCAGCGAGTACATCCGCAACGCCATCAACAACGTGCGCAGCTCGGCGCTGCTCGGCGGCATCCTGGCCATCGTCGTCCTGCTCTTCTTCCTGCGCTCGGGCCGGTCGACCTTCGTCATCGCCACCGCCATCCCCATCTCCATCGTCGCCACCTTCGCCCTCATCTACTTCACCGGCTACACCCTCAACATCATGACCTTCGGCGGCCTCGCCCTGGGGGTCGGCATGCTGGTGGACAACGCAGTGGTGGTGCTGGAGAACGTCTTCCGCAAGCGCGAGGAAGGCTGCGACGCCGTCGAGAGCTCCGTGGTCGGCACCCAGGAAGTGGCGATGGCGATCACCGCCTCCACCCTGACCACCATGGCCGTCTTCCTGCCCATCGTGTTCATGGAAGGCATCTCGGGGGTGATGTACAAGCAGCTCGCGGTGGTGGTGGCCTTTGCCCTCTTCGCCTCCCTGGCGGTGGCCCTGACCCTGATTCCCGTGCTCTCGGCCAACGTCCTCAAGCGGGGCAAGGCACATGACAAGCGCACCTGGCTCCAGCCCCTCTACAGCCGAAGCGAGCGCATCCTGACCGGGATGGAGACCCGCTATCGCTCGGGAGTCGCGTGGGCCCTGGGCCACCGCAAGCTGATCATCTTCGGCACGCTGGGGCTGTTCGCGGCGAGCCTCGTGCTGATCCCCTTCATCGGCACCGAGCTCATGCCCAAGGCCGACGAAGGCGAGGTGCGGGTCGACGCCCAGATGGCGGTGGGCACCCGCCTGGAGCTCATGGACAAGACCTTCCGCCAGATCGAGAAGATCGTGAAGCAGAACGTGCCCGAGGCCGTGAGCATCCTGACCAACATCGGTGGCGGCGGCTGGCACGGGGACGCCGGCAACACCGGGGACATGCGGATCACCCTGGTGCCCGAGTCCCAGCGCAAGCGCTCGTCGGCCCAGATCGCCGCCGACCTGCGCCAGGAGCTCGCCGACATCCCCGGCGTGATCATCCGGACCCGCGAGGGCTCGGGGCTGTTCCTGCTGCGCATCGCCTTCGGAGGCGGCTCCGAGGCCCTCGAGGCCGACATTCGGGGCTTCGACCTCACCCAGGGCTACAAGCTCGCCGAGCAGGTCGAGAAGGCCCTGGAGACCGTCCCCGGGATTTCCGACGCCCGGATCAGCCGCGACCCGGGCCGGCCGGAGCGGGTGATCCGGATCAACCGGAACAAGATCGCCCGCCTCGGACTGTCCATGAACCAGGTGGCCAACATCATCGAGACCAACGTCGCCGGCAGCAAGGCGACGGTGCTACGCCGGGAGGGCCGGGAGTACGACGTCTTCGTGCGCCTCGCCCAGACCGACCGCGAGGTCTTGAAGGACATCGACCAGGTGTCGCTGGTCTCGGCGTCCGGCCAGTCCGTGCCCCTCAAGAGCGTGATCGACGTCGAGTACGCCACGGGGCCCGTGGTCATCGACCGGAAGGACCAGGAGCGGGTGGTCTCGGTCTACGCCAATGTGGCCGGCCGCGACCTGGGCTCGGTGGTCGCCGACGCCCGCCAGGCGATCCGGGGGATCGACACACCGCCCGGCTTCGCCATCACCTTCGGCGGCGAGTACGAGGACCAGCAGAAGGCCCAGAACGCCCTGTTCATCGCCCTCATCCTGGCGGTGCTCCTGGTCTACATGGTGATGGCGGCCCAGTTCGAGAACCTTCTCGACCCCTTCGTGGTCATGTTCTCGATCCCCATGGCCTCCATCGGCGTGCTCCTCACCCTCTGGCTCACCGGCACGACCTTCAACATCCAGAGCTACATCGGCATGGTCATGCTCGCCGGCATCGTGGTGAACAACGCCATCGTGCTGGTGGACTACACCAACCTGATGCGTAGACGGGACGGGCTACCGCTGATCGAGGCGGTGATCGAGAGCGGACGGCGCCGCCTGCGCCCCATCCTCATGACCACCTCGACCACCGTCCTGGGCCTGGTGCCGCTGGCCATCGGCCTGGGCGAGGGCTCCGAGATGCAGACCCCCATGGCCCGGGTCGTCGTGGGCGGCCTCGTCACCTCCACCCTCATCACCCTCTTCCTGGTCCCGGTCGTCTACACCACCCTCGCCGAGTGGCAGGCCCGGAGGGCCGAGCGCAGGGCACAGGCCGCGCTGCGCCAGACGCCCGAGCCGGCGTTCGCGGACGAGTAGGGCGGGCCGGGGGCTCCCGCCCTTGCGGACGGCGCGGCTTGCAAGAACTACGGGACGGAGGAGCCGCGCCTCGGCATGGACCGCGCTTTCCCGGCTCGGACTCCGCGAGGCCCCGTCGGGCGCGGTCCATGACGTCGCCGGTCGGGAGCCCCCGGCCCTGCGGGGTCGGACGTTTTGGAGCCGGGCTCCGGAACGACATGCCCCGGATCTTGCGGGTTCGGACCCCCGAGCGGTGCCCTTCCTCTCGGCCGGAACACTTAGCGGGCCCTCGCCCCAAAAGGGCCTCAGCTTCGGCATTTCACTGTCTAGGCTCGCTCGCGGCGATCACGGATTGCCTTGCACCAGTCCTTTAGCGTGGCGATATCCCGCCCAACTCCTTCAGGTGGAGGAACCGGGTCGCCAATTGGAGTCGCCTCATCGTGCACGAATCGGGAACACTTGGTCATGTTGCGCTCGACCAACCGGATGTCCTCCTCGGTGATATCACTGACGTGTCGCAGCTGTCGGGTGTGAATCTCGTCGCCAAGCCGCTCGATGACGCCCCCGAGGAGCACCTCCTCGATCGCCCTCTCCCATGCCTTGCGTAGACGGTAGTAGATGTCACGCGTCGCGGACTCATAGGCAGCGTCTCCTTCCTTCCGCCTGAGGGCTCCGGCGTCCTGAATCCGACGGTTCAGGACGAAACCGGGTCGTCGAAAATCAGCCCCGATCGATCTCCGCTAGTCTCTAGCTCCGCCAAGAAGCCAGCCAGGGCTATGGCCCGGTACTCGCCCTCGCTGAGTACCTCGGCAGCTTTGACCTGACTTGAGGCCGGTTCAGCCAGCTCGATCTGAAAGTGCGGAGCGCCATAGTGCCCCCTCGCTCGCCCGACTTGGACTCTCGCGGTTTGGACCGACAGCCGCTCAAGCTCGCCAGTGAACGCCGTCGCTCGCTGGTCCGTGACCACCTGCTCCGCTACCTCGGTACTCTTCCGTGTCACAGCCGACGAATCCAGATCCTGAACAAGCTTCTCCGTGCGCTCGATCTGCTGAAGACGGCCAATCTCGAACTGGATGGCGGGCAACTTTCCGGACAACCACTGCCGGTCAGTAAGGTCTTGCAGCTCATCCTGAACCACTTGCCGCTCGCCCGACCCGATCACAGCCAGGAACTCACGCTCGCGTCGGGCAAAGTTCTCGATCTGGGCGTCAACGCTCGTACCTGGGAACGGTGGCATTCGACCAAGTCGCGCCCACTGAGCCGAAGCGCCAGCTCGCCTCGCTCTGGCTCACTTTCCTCTCGGCCCCGAGAGCGCCCGCTTCGAGATGTTCCTGGACAAACTCTTCGAACTGGCTCATCCTTCCTCGGGCGTTCTCCCCAAGCTCCTGCTGGCAGAGAACACAGCGCGCACCCTCCTCCGTGTTTGGAAACTCAAACCCCGGATATGCTTCCCTCGCTGAGTACTCTCGAGCTGCTTCCCAAAGTCGCCGCCAGGGGGAGGAACCTACCCCTCTCAAGGGCTCGGCTTCAAACGCCTCGCTTGAAGCCACACGAGCAGCGTTTCTTGCTTCTTGCGCCGCTTGGAGGAGCCTCCTATGCTCGGAGACCCGCTGATCGCTCATCTCCCTACCCAGCTCTTGACCGAGGCTTCGGAGCCTCTCAAGCCGATCTCGGTCCAGTCGCGCTGACTTTGCTAGTCGTTCTGGGCTGTCCGACAGAATCGCGCGGAGCTGAGCCGCGCGGTTCTTCTCCGACTCAGACAGGGTCGCGAGCTTCTGGATGCTCCCGATATGCGTCGTGGGCCGCAGTGACAACAGAGTTCTCTGTACTGGGCCATCTCTACGGAGCGGCGCCGTCGTGAGCCCTGACGACGGGTGCTGGCGCAGCACTTCGAGCTCGTCACTTGCACGCCCCTTGAGCCGCCGACACGTTTCGGCCAACTGACGCAGTAGGTCTACCACCGCCGGGGCGTAGGCCAGTTCGTTCTCCGAGGTGACCAGGGCCGAGGCACTTTGGCTGTCGAAAAAACTCACCCTCGTCAGAACTTCTGGGGTCTTCTCACCCTGCCGCCAAGCTACCTCCTCCTTACGATCTCCCAAGCGATATGCGATCGTCGCAGTCGGTCGTCCGATGGCTGCCGGGTAAACACATTGGGGAGAACGCGGCGATCACCCCCTCGCGCGCGACACACCTTCCTCAGGATACGGCCGTAACCCGACTTTCCAACGGCGTTATCACCATAGATGACCGTAAGTCCAAACCTCCCAAAGACGAGGCTCTGGCAAGGTTCCAGTGCGTTCACGTCCTGCACATCGCGGATGGCTTCGAGGGTGACCACCTCTCCCGGCGTTGGAGGTGCGGGAAGATGTTCATCCGCCAGGGGTTGCGCCTGCCTCGAACCTGACGTCCCGTCGCCAAGCGCTCGTGCTGCCTTCGCGATTCCGTAGAGATCCTCTTCATCCTCGGCTGAGAGGCGACCTGCCAGGTAGAGGCGACGTAGTGCATCTCGCTGCCATGCTGGCCGGCCTTTCGACCACCGCAGAACGTCGCGCAGCGCTGATCGCATCTCGCTCATGGCCCTGAACCCAAGCACTCGTGCATCCTCATGATGGCGCTACCTCTCGAACCCTACCAGCTCGCCCACGTCCCCGGACGACTGCCGGCAGCTCTCCGCGCTTGCGAGGCTTCCAGGTCCACCGCTTTGAAGGCTTCTCGGCCGCAGGTAGAAGCTGCACCCTCACACCACCCGGTGCCAGGGCGCGCCGAGGATGCCTCTCGAGAGCCACTGGACCTCCTCGCCGTCGTGGAGCAGGAGGCCTCCTGCGACCAGGTCGGGGTACTCGTCGCGGAAGGCTTCGAGGGCGCGGACATCCCCGGGGCCGGGCCGGCGGGTGGACTTTACCTCGATGGGCAGCAGGCCGCCGCGGTGCTCGATGACGAGGTCGACCTCCAGGCCGCTCGCCGTTCGCCAGTACAGGATCTCGGGCCGTGGGATCCGGCTGTCACGCCAAGCCAAGAGATCCACCAGGACGAGGTTTTCCAGGTGGTGGCCGGTGGGGGCGTCCTCTTCCCCCAGGAAAAGGGCGAGGCCGGGATCGCTCCAATACAGCTTGGGCGTTTTGATGAGCCGCTTGGTGCGGTTGATGGAGTACGGCTCCAGGCGGACGAGCTGAAACGAGGTCTCGAGGAGATTCAGGTAGCGGTGGATCGTGGGGCGGGGCACGCGGATGTCGCGCCCGAGGCTGGCCTGGTTGACGAGATCTCCCATGCGAAGGCAGGCCGCTCGCATGAGGCGGCGGAAGTCGAGGAGGTTGTCGATGGCCGCCAGGTCCTGGAGGTCACGCTCCAGGTAGGTGCGCACGTAGCCGTCGAACCAGAGGGTGCGAGCCTCGTCCGAGTCGAGCTCGACGGCGGGCGTGGGATACCCACCCGTGCGCGCCTCGGTCCGCCAGTCGACGGCGGGCACGCGCTGGCTCCGCACCAGGTCGTACCACTTCTCCACCGGCGTCGCCAGGAGGTCGCTCCAGATCCCCGCACGCCCGAGGCCCAGGCGCTCTCTCCGGGTCAGCGGCCAGAGCGTGACGTAGGTGGCGCGGCCGGCCAGGCTCTCCGAGATCCGCCGCATGAGCAGGAGGTTGGCCGAGCCGGTGAGGAGGAAGCGGCCCGGGCGGCGGGGGCGATCCTGGTCGACCGCGCGCTTGATCGCCAGCATAAGGTCCGGCTCGCGCTGGACCTCGTCCAGGATCAGGCGCGGAGCGCTCCGCACGAAGTCATCGGGGCTCGCCGCCGCTCGCTCCCGGGTGCCGAGGTCGTCGAGGCTGAGGTAGAGCCGCTCGGCGTTCGCCGCGTGGAACGGCTCCGACTGGACCAGGGTGCTCTTGCCCGTCTGCCGCGCCCCCATGAGGACGACGACAGGAGAGACCTCGAGCGCCTGCTCCAGAGTCGCCTGGGCGAGTCGACGGAGATAGCCCTGCGGATAATCGTTCACGGCGTGAACGATTATCGTCCACGTCGTGGACGAATTTCAAGGACCCTCCACCTACTCGCCGATCTGAACCAGGCGCTCTTCCTGGAGATGCTCGGCCGTGGCCGCGTCGGGTACGTAGTCGCTGTGGCAGGAGGCCTTGGCGCCTTCGGTCGTTCCCATGGCCTCGCGGGTCTTGGCCGCCAGGCCGTGGATCTCCTCCGGCGCGAGCACGCCCCGGCGCTCGAGGATCTCCCGCTGCTCGGGCGAGAGCGCGGCGGTGCGGCTCGGCTTCTCCCAGGCATACTCCGGGTCCTTGCCGGAGGCAAACTCCACGATCTCCTTGGAGATCCGCACGCTGCACCAGTCGTGGCCGCACATGGCGCAGAAGTCGGTGTCGACGTCCAGGTCCTCGTCGTGGAGGGCGCGGGCCGTGTCCGGGTCGAAGGAGAGCTCGAAGTGCTTCTCCCAGTGGAGGGCCGCCCGGGCCTTGGTCAGCTCGTCGTCCCAATCGCGCGATCCCGGGATGCCGAGTGCCACGTCCGCGGCGTGGGCGGCGATCTTGTAGGCCACGCACCCCTGCTTGACGTCGTCGCGCTTGGGCAGGCCCAGGTGCTCCTTGGGGGTCACGTAGCAGAGCATCGAGGCGCCGTGGTAGGCGGCAGAGGTGGCGCCGATCGCGCTGGTGATGTGGTCGTAGCCCGGGAAGACGTCGGTCACCAGGGGCCCGAGGACGTAGAACGGCGCGCCGTGGCACAGGCGCCGCTGGAGCTTCATGTTGTACTCGACCTGGTCGAACGGTACGTGGCCCGGCCCCTCCACCATCACCTGTACGCCCTTGGCCCAGGCGCGCTCGGTGAGCTCGCCCAGCACCTCGAGCTCGGCGACCTGCGCGGCGTCGGTGGCGTCGCCCAGGCCGCCGGGGCGCAGGCCGTCGCCCAACGAGAACGACACGTCGTACTCGCGCATCACGTCGCAGATGTCGTCGAACAGCGTGTACATGGGGTTCTGGCGCCCGTGGTGGAGCATCCACTTGGCGAGGAGCGAGCCGCCGCGCGAGACGATCCCGATGAGCCTCCGGGAGATGAGCGGCAGGTGCTCGCGGAGGATCCCCGCGTGGATGGTGAAGTAGTCCACGCCCTGGCGCGCCTGGCGCTCCAAGGTCTCGAGGATCACCCTGTCGTCCAGATCCTCCAGGCGCCGGCCGATGATCATGGAATAGATCGGCACCGTGCCCACCGGCACCGTGGACGCCTGGATGATGGCCTCGCGGCAGGCGTCGAGGTCGCCGCCGGTGGAGAG
This sequence comes from uncultured Acidobacteriota bacterium, assembly GCA_963739795.1. Taxonomy (GTDB): domain Bacteria; phylum Acidobacteriota; class Thermoanaerobaculia; order Multivoradales; family DATKCC01; genus CAVUBL01. Next base: position 151,951 of record CAVUBL010000012.1, read on the forward strand.
GTCCATCACCGTGTCGGCGCCCCAGCGCACGGCCCAGCGCATCTTCTCCACCTCCTCGCCGGTGCCCGAGGAGACCGGCGAGGCGCCCAGGTTGGCGTTGATCTTGGTCTTCGAGGCTCGCCCGATCGCCATCGGATCGAGGTGGTAGCCGAGGTGGACGCGGTTGGCAGGCACGATCATCCGGCCGGCGGCGACCTCGTCGCGCACCTGCTCCGGCGTCAGATACCCCTCACGCTCGGCGACCCGCCGCATCTCGGAGGTCACCTCGCCCAGGCGCGCCCGCTCGAGCTGGGTCACGGCCGAGCCGGCTGGCCGCGGGCCCGGATTGAAGTCCCACGCGGTCCGCTCCGACGGCGCGGGCATGCCCGGGGTGTCGGGCGAGGAGTAGGTCAGCGGGCCGCCCACGTCGGCGCACAGCGCGAAGCTCCCGGGAGTCGTCCCCTGGCGGCGGGACGACGGGTTCTCGGCGCCGTGGAGCGGCAGATCGCTGGGCGTTCCTTGGGGGACGGGCGGGGACGTCGAGCTTGTGGACATGGGCTTCTCCTCCTGCCCCTCAGTGTACACGTCGTCTCCACCCCGCTGGGCCGCTTCGAGCTCACCGACCGGCCGACGCCCGAGGCGGTCCACGATCGGTGCTTACGAAGTCAGATCCAGATAGAACATCGGCTCATCGCAACTCGACTATGACAGGCTTTAGTACGGAATGTACTCGTACACCCCTGGACTGGACACGACCGTCTGAGTAGAAACTACGGTTGACGTGCGCCTATTGCAGGGAATACGATAAGATGGTCGAAATGTTGAATCGGAACCTCACGGTGGCGCGCAATCGTGGGTCCAAGAAATGAGGGGGGCCGACATGAAACTAGTGTACGCGAGGCGATTGGCAATTGTGGGATTCGCCGCGGCAGGTCTCTGCGCCGGCTCGCCGGCGTTGGCCGCGACCGCACCGAACCTCGGTACGGCGGGGAACTTCGTCGTCCTGGGTGGCTCGACGGTGACGAATACCGGCTCGAGTGTCCTGGCCGGCGATCTCGGGGTCTGGCCGGGCCTGGCGATCACCGGCTTTCCTCCCGGGTTCGTGACCGGAACCACGTACGACGGCGACGCGGTCGCGCTGCAGGCGCAGAGTGATCTCGTCACCGCCTACAACGACGCCGCGGGGCAGATGTGCGATACCGACCTGACCGGTCAGGACCTCGGCGGACTGACACTCGTGCCCGGTGTCTACTGTTTCTCGAGCTCGGCCCAGCTCACTGGCACGCTCACCCTCGACGCCCAGGGCGACCCGAATGCGGTGTGGGTCTTCCAGATCGGTAGCACGCTCACGACGGCGAGCAGCGCGGTGGTCGACGTCATCAATGGTGGCTCGGCCTGCAATGTGTTCTGGCAGATCGGCATGTCGGCGACTCTCGGCACGGGAACGGCCTTCGCGGGGAGCATCCTCGCGCTGTCGAGCATCACGTCGAACACCAGCGTCAGTCTTTCCGGTCAGCTCCTGGCCCGCAACGCCGCCGTGACGCTCGACACCATCACCGCCTCCCTGTGCGACACCGCGGCTCCTCCCTATCCGACCGTGGCAGTTCCCACCCTCTCCCGATCGGCCATGATCCTGCTGGCGTTGGTCCTGGCTCTCTCGGGCTTTGCAGCGATCCGGCGCTGGGGAATGTAGCTCGCCCGTCCGCGACGCCGGTGTGCCGCTGAAACGAGGCAGGACGTCCAGGGAAGAGATGCCACTTCGAGGGGCCAGCGCCGTGGCGCGGCAGATCGCGGGACGTTCGTTCGCCGCGCGAGGGAGTGTTGTGGGGGGGGGCGTGGAGATAGCGCTTCTTCCTAGCCCCGAGTGTACACTTCGCCTCCGCCATGCTGCGCCGTCTCCAGCTCACCACGGCCGGCGAAAGCCACGGCCCGGGCCTGACCGCGATCCTCTCCGGAATCCCCGCCGGCCTGCGCCTCGACCCGGAGGTGATCGCCCACGATCTCGCCCGGCGCCAGCACGGCTACGGCCGCGGGCGGCGGATGCAGATCGAGCGCGACGAGGCGCGGATCGTGGGCGGCGTCCGCGGCGGTGAGACCCTCGGCTCCCCCATCGCGATCTGGATCGAGAACCGGGACTGGGCGAGCTGGGACTCGATCATGGACCCGTGGGAGGTCGATCCTCACATGGCGGGCAAGCGCCGGGTCCACTCCCCGCGCCCCGGCCATGCGGACCTCGCCGGCGGCCTCAAGTACCTGCGCCGCGACCTGCGCGACGTCCTGGAGCGGGCCTCGGCCCGGGAGACGACGGCGCGCGTGGCTTGCGGTGCCATCGCCCGCACCCTCCTGGCCGAGGTGGGGGTGGAGATCCGGAGCGGGGTGCGCTTCCTGGGGCCGATCGGCGCCGAGCGCCCGGTGCCCGGCTGGGCGGAGGTGGCGGCGGTGGACGAGGAGTCGCCGCTCCGGGCGATCCACCGGGACCTCGAGGGCGAGATGGTGGCCTTGGTCGACCGGGCGAAGGAGGACGGCGAGACCCTGGGCGGGGCGGTGACCGTCATCGCCCACGGCGTGCCCCCCGGCCTCGGCTCCCACGTCGCCTGGGGCGAGAAGCTCGACGGACGCCTGGCCCAGGCGGTGATGAGCGTCCCGGCGGTCAAGGGGGTGGAGATCGGCGCCGCCGTCGCGGTGAGCCGGGCCGTGGGGAGCGAGGCCCACGACCCCATCGAATGGCAACCGGGCGAAGACGGCCGGCCGGGCCACTTCCACCGCCCCACCAACCGGGCCGGCGGCCTCGAAGGCGGCATCACCAACGGCGCCGACCTGGTGATCACCGCCTACAAGAAGCCGATCTCGACCCTGCGCAAGGGCATGCCGAGCGTCGACCTCGACAGCCTGGAAGCCCGGAGCTCCCAGTACGAGCGGAGCGACGTCACCGCTCTCCCCGCCGCCGGCGTGATCGCCGAAGCCATGGTCGCCCTCGTCCTCGCCGACGCCCTCCTCGAGAAGCTCGGCGGCGATTCGATGGCCGAGCTCCTGGCCCACTGGCAGGCGACGAAGCGGCTTCAGGCGGAATGGCCGGAGGGGTTCGGCGGCTGAGGAGCCGCCCCGGGTCTCGCCGCGCCCACCACACCATGAAGCTCGCGATCCTCGTCCTCGTCCTGCTACTGGCGGTGGTGGCCGCCCAGATCGGCTACTACGCGCCCCGCCTGCCCGCCAGGGTCGCGTCCCACTTCACGGCCTCGGGCGCGCCCGACGGCTGGGCGCCGAGGGAGGAGTTCCTCGAGCTCTACGTCGTCATTCTCCTGGTCACCATCGCTCCCTTCGCCCTCTTCCCGCTCATCCTCCCCCACATCCCGGACGGCCTCATCAACCTCCCCCACAAGGACTACTGGCTGGCGCCGGTGCGGCGGGCGGAGACCTTTCGCACCCTCGGCTCCCGGATGCTCTGGTTCGGCAACGCGACCGTCATGCTCGTGAGCCACCTCATGGGCGTGACCCTGGCCGCCGACCTCACGCCTCACCCGAGCCTCGGAAACACCGCCCTCTGGGCCCTCGCCGTCTACCTCGCCTTCACCGCGATCTGGCTCGTGAGCCTGCTCCTCTACTTCTACCGCAAGCCGCCGACGGAACCGACTCGTCCCGCGGGCCCGCCCGGTGGGGACCGGTTCGGAGCCGCGTAGGGGCCGGTGGCGGCGGCCCCCCGGCAACGCAGGGAACCCAGCCGCCGGAGACGGGGTCGAAACCAGAGGATGCGACGCGCGGCGAGGAGTGGGGATCCGAGGCACCTGGCTCGCGCCCGCCAGGTCTTGGCGGCGGGCTGCCTCGCGGTCGTCACCACCCTCCTCGTTCCCGGGGCGAGCGCCCGGCCCCAGGCGCCGCGGAAGCCGTGGGTGCCCTTCGACTGTGCTCCACCGGGAGGCGAGGCCGACGGGAACGCCACCGCCGAGCCGGCCCCCCTCTCGGACGAAGAGGTGGCCCGGTCGTTCGAGGCCCAGGTCCGGGCTGAGGCCTTCGGGGGACCCTGGCGGGCGCTCTTCGACGACGCCGCACGCACGGCGGCGGAGGCCCTGGGCCTCGGCCGCTTCGCGCGCCCGCCGAACGCGAACGATCCCGACCGTTCGGCCCTCCTCGAGGCGATCCGCAAGCACACCCTCCACTACCGCGTCGTCCGCGTCGTGAGCTGGAAGCGCACCCGCTGCGGCAGCGACCCCGGCCGGCGAACGGCTTACTACTTGGAGGCTCGCCTCCCCACTCCGGAGGGCCGACCGGACGAGCAGGTGAACGGCCTTCTCACGGGCCGCGGGAAGCTCCAGACGTTCGGGGTGGGCCCGACGGGGCAGGCCGGCCACCTGCCGCCGGCGAAGCTTCCCACTCTCGAGCAGGCGGCCGAGCGGCTCGCCGTCGAGACCGGCGGCCCGGTCGAGGACGCCGAGTACGTCCTCGCCGACGGCTACCCGAGCTGCTCCGCGATCCCCTGCGTCGCCGCCCGCCGCGGCGACGCCCTCTACCTCCTCGAAGCCCACGGCCGAGTCTTCGCCTTCTCCCTCGAGCCGCACACGCGGAATGAGGTCCTCCCGCCCCCGGGCCTCACCTGCCTCGGCGCCCCCTGCCCCGGCGACCCCTGGACCCTCCAGGCCGGCGACAAGTGGCTCACCGGCCAGCTCCTCTGCCCGTCTGCTCCTGCTGAATAGGACAACGAAGCCGCGGCTTGACCAAGTAACCACCGGTGACTACTATTTACCCATGAGAGCAGTTGGGATCAAGCAGCTCAAGAGCCGCCTCTCCGAGTACGTCCGCCTGGCACGCGCCGGAGAGACCATCCTGGTCAGCGACCGGGACGAGGTGGTCGCCGAGCTTGGGCCCGCGCGACACCAACGCCCGGAAGCGGGCTCGATCGAAGATGTCCTCGAACGCCTGGCCGACCGAGGAGCGCTGACCCGGGCGAGTCAACCGAAGAAGGGCTGGACCTGGAGCCCTCCGTCACTCGGGCTGCGGCCCGAGGTAGCCCAGAAGATCCTCGACGAGCTTCGCGAGGACCGATGAAGCCAATACCGCGGCCCCTCTACCTGGACAGCTCGGCAATCCTGCGGCCGGTCCTCGAACAGGGCCTTTCGCCGGAGGTCGAGAGACGGCTGGCGGAGGCCGAAGTTCTCGTGACGTCGCGCCTGTCCCTGGTGGAAACCGCCCGCACCTTCCTCCGGGTGCGCCTCCTGGGCGACAAGCCGGACGGCGTCATCGCCGACGCCGAGCGCTCGGTTCGCAGCCTCTGGAACCGCTGCGAGATCTACGAGCTGAACCGCGAAGTCTGTGAGCTTGCCGCAACCGTGGCGCCGAACACGCTTCTCCGAAGCCTCGACGCGCTCCACTTGGCGACCTACCTCCTGGTCCGGCGGCAGATCAAGGACTTGGAGCTTCTCACCACGGACAATCGGCTACGCGAAGCAGCCGGCGACTAGGAGTCCGCGCGCCGGGCGAGGTTGACGCGCGCCCACCAACCGCCTCGGCATTCCGACCCACTCCCTTCCCCCACCGGCGATGGGAGGGCAGCCCCGGAGGGCCGGGGGCTGCCGCCCGGCGACGTCACGGGCCGCGCACTTGATGGTCCTTCAGAGTCCGTGCCCGGAGAAGCGCAGACCGTTCCGAGGCGCGACTCCTGCGCCTCACCGCCCGACCAAGTCGCGCCGTTCGCAAGGGCGGGAGCCCCCGGCCCGGTCCTAGTGGTCTGATTCACGAATCCCTTAGTTTTCGCGTAGGGGTCTTGCAGAGTGGATCCAAGGCGCGAGGAGGAGGCGATGCCGTAGCATCGTCGACGACGAGCAACGCAGGAGACGCCCGCAACCCCCCTGCGCCCGTCGGGTTGCGGCGGCCCTGCCGGGGTCAGTTGCCATCTCCGGCGTTGCCGCTCCTCGACGATGGCTCAGCATCGCCTGTGTCGCGGCGCCTGGGATCCGGCCCCCGACCTCGAGAGGGGGCGCCGCAACGAAAGACCGCCCGACGAGGTGCCGGAGACTTCGAGAGGATGCCTCGCCCCCGCTCGGCGGCGACCGGGGCTCTCCTCAAACCGCGAAATAGGAGTCGCCGTCGAGGTCGGCCATCAGGCCCGGCCGCGTCGGCCGCCAGCCCAGCGCCTCTCGGGTCCGCCGGCTCGAGGCCGGGTTGTCGATCGCGACGAAGTGCGCGAACCACCCGAAGTGCTCGGCAGCCTCTTCGGGGGTCTTCTCGACGACCGGGAGGTCCAGACGCCGGCCGATCACGTCCGCGATGTCTCGCATGGGCACACCGGAGTCGGCGACACCGTGGTAGCGGGCGCCCGCGGCCCCCTTCTCGAGCGCCAGCCGGAACAGGCTGGCGGCGTCGTCCCGGTGGACCGCGGGCCAGCGGTTGAGCCCGTCGCCCACGTAGGCCGAGACACCCTTCTCGCGGGCGAGGCCGACGAGGACCGGCACGAAGCCGTGGTCGCCGGCGCCATGGACCGTCGGCGGCAGTCGAACCACCGACACGTTCGCACCGCGCCCCGACGCCGCGGCGGCGGCCTCCTCCGAAGCCACCCGCGGAACGGCACCGGCACCAGAGGCTGGCAGCAGGTCCTCGGTGGCGAGCCGGGCCGGCGCCAACAACCCGGTCCCGGAGGTGACGACCAACGAGCGATCGGAGCCGGCGAGCTCGTCGCCCAGCGCCTCGATGACGCGGCGGTCCATCTCGCAGCTCTCCTCGAACCTCGAGAAGTCGTGGATGAAGGCGGTGTGGATCACGCCGTCGGTCTCGGCGGCGCCGCGGCGCAGGCTTTCCAGGTCCCGGAGATCACCCCGGTGGGCGCGGGCGCCGGCAGCCTCGATGGAATTGGCGGAAGCCTCCGAGCGGGCGAGGCCGACGACCTCGTGGCCCGCAGCCAGGAGCTCGGCCACGATGGCCGAGCCGATGAAACCCGAAGCTCCGGTGACGCAAATACGCATGAGGAATCCTCCGTAGTTGGACGAACGTCATTGTCGGCGCCCGAGCCATGCAGGTAAAGTAGTGACGTTATACGGGTATAGACACAACCAGGACGCCATGCCGGCCCCCGACGACAACGCGCTGGGCACCTACCTGAGGGATCGCCGGGCAAAGCTCGACCCCACGGCTTTCGGCCTCCCGACGAGGCGTCGGCGAACTCCGGGCCTGCGGCGCGAGGAGGTGGCCCAGAGGGCGAACGTCAGCGTGACCTGGTACACGTGGCTCGAGCAGGGGCGAGGCGGAGCGCCGTCGGCCGACGTGCTCGACCGGATCGCCCGCGCCCTGATGCTGACCGACGCCGAACGCGAGCACCTCTTCCTGCTGGGCCTGGGCCACCCGCCCGAGGTTCGCTACCAGGCGCCCGACGCCGTGACGCCCCGGCTGCAGCGCGTGCTCGACGCCCTGGAGCTCAGTCCCGCCTTCATCAAGACTCCGACCTGGGACATCGTCGGCTGGAACCGCGCGGCCTCCGCGGTGCTCCTCGACTACGAGACGGTCCCGGCCGGCCAGCGGAACATCTTGCGCCAGCTCTTCGGCGATCCGAGGCTCCGAGCCCTGCAGACCGACTGGGAGAGCGTCGCCCGGTTCGCCGTGGCGACCTTTCGGGCGGACGTGGCCCGGGCGGGCGCCTTGGATCGAGCCCAGTCCCTGGTCGACGAGCTCTGCCGAACGAGCCCCGAGTTCCAGGCGCTGTGGCTCGACCACGACGTGCGCTCGCACGGCGAGGGGACGAAGGTCCTGAGGCATCCGGTCGCCGGCCCGATCGAGCTGGAGTTCTCGGCCTTCGCCGTCGACGGTCGGCCCGATCTCGGCCTGGTGATCTACAATCCGGCGACATTCGAGGACGCGGAGAAGGTCCGATCGTTGCTCGAGTCCGGGCCCGAGCCGCGCCGGTGATGGCCGCTCGGGCCGCGACGTGCTGTCCATTCACCGCATCCGCCACAGGAGGTTCCATGAGGAAGACCGAATCCAGACCTCCTGACCTACCCCTGTTCCGAAATGTCCGGTTGAGGGCTGTCTGAGGGGTTTCGAGCGCCGGGGAAGGCGCGGCTCTTGGGCGGCTCGGCTTTGAGGGAGAAGCGCAGCCGGAGCCGGGTGCCTGGGAAGCGTGTGTCGGTGGCGTTGAGTTGTTCGCAGACGGCGGCGAGGGCGTGGGTCTTGTGGGGAGAGCTCAAGGGGTCGAGGGCGACGAGCAGCTCGGTGCCTGTGACGTCGATGTCGCCGCCGGTGGCAAGAGCGTTCTGGATGAGAGTGCGCCCCTCCTGCTCGGTGCGGCGGTAGTGGGGGGCGAGGAGCCGGAGCAGATCGCCCTCGGCCTGGTAGGCGACCATCTTGAGCAGGTCGGTGAGGTGCTTGCGCTCGACGGAGAGCTTGAGGACGTCGGCCTCGACGACCTCCTGGACCGGGACGCGAACGGGCAGCGCCGCGCGCTGGGTCTCGAGCTCGGCGAGGCGGCGCATCGCCTGGCGCAGGCGGGTAGAGAGGGCGGCGTTGGCGATCTTGAAGCCGCGCATGGTGGGTCGCTGGTGCTCGCGGTTGTCGAGCGCGGCGAGGCCGTAGTGGGCCTGGAGCTGCTCGAGGTGGGCGCGAGCCTGGCGCACCTCGGCGTCGAGCTTCTTGCGCTCGGGATTCGGGACGTCGCGGGCGGCGTCGGCCGGCTCGGTGGCGTAGTCGACCAGGGCGTCGAGGGCAAACTCCTCCCGGAGGTACTTGAAGAAGTTCTCCTGTCCCCAGCGTTCGAACATGCGGTAGGCCACCTCGAGAGCCGAGAGGTCTCGGCGCGAGGTGAGGATGGCCGTCTGGTGGCCGCTCTCGCTGAGGCGGGTGACTTGGCGCAGGGGGAGCCGCTTGCGCTTGCGCCTCGGGCCGTACTCGAGGCGGATGCCCTGGTCGGCGAGCCAGAAGTCGAGAGGGCGCCCGTCGATCAGGGCCTGGTGGCGCCGGAAGCGGCCGAGCGATACCGGGCGGTAGGGGGCCTTGCGATAGGTGAGCAGGTCGAAGCCGTCGGCGAGGAGCCGGGCGAACAGCTTCGGGCTCCAGCCGCCGCGGTCGAAGACGACGGTGACCCGGCGCTCGCCGACGAGCTCGCGCACCTCGGCCAGGACGCCGGGCAGGATCTTGACGAGCCCCCGGTTGGCTTCGGTGGGGACGACGAAGAGCGGCTCGCTCTCGGCATCGTGGACCCAGTAGTCGGTGCTGGCCGGCATCGAGATCCGCATCCGGGCCACGTGGGTCTTCGGGATCTCGCGGCCTCCGTGGTAGGCGCGCACATGGCCGTCGACGTAGAGGAAGCCCACGGCGTGCCCCCGGGCGGCGACCCGGAGCCGGGCCAGGGCGCGGCCGAGCTCGGCCGCACGGCCTTGGGCGGCGAGCCGGGCGAGCTTGCGGCGCAGGGTCTTGACCTCCGGGGCGCGGTCGAGCCCGAGCACCTGGCCGAGCTGGCGCGGTGAGCGCTCCTTGAGCCCTTCGGGCCGCTTGACCCGTAACAGCGCCATCAGCAGCAGGGTCACCAGGGTGGTCCGCAGCCCGTAAAACGCCGGCCCCAGGCCGCCGTAGACCTCGCGGGCCACCGAGAACACGCCGCTATCCATCAGCGAGGGCATCGCCAGGAGGACCCCGAGCCCGGGCACCTGGGCGCTCGCACCGAACAGCGGCGCCGCATCCTCGAGCAGCCCCAGCCGGGCCAGCAGACGGTCGCCCGAGCGATCGGCCGGGTCGCGGTCGAGAGAGAACGGGAGCGGCTCCGGGTCACCCTGTGAAGCGGACAGTTTTGGGTCCGCAGGCGCAGTGTCCGCCTCGGCGACCAACGCCCCCGTCTGCGGGGCTGCGGCGCCGCCCAGATCGGCAGAAGCGGACAGTTTTAGGTCCGCATCTTCGAAGGGCATGACCTGCTGCTCGACCGAGCGCTCCTGCCAACCGAGGCGCCGGGCCAGCTTGCGCACGGCCTTCTCGTCGATGCCCAGCCGCCGGGCGATCTCGCGATTCGACACCCCCTCGGCCTTCCACCGATTCACGGCGTCCGTGCGGCTCGGCGGGACCCGAGCTCGGCCCCGGGGGAAGCCTCGCGGTCGCCCCAGGGCCGCCAGACCTCCCTCCTCGAACCGGCGCTGCTGCCGCCGCACCGTGCGCACGTCGCAGCCGAAGGCCCGCGCCACCTCGCTTTGCCGCGCCCAGCAGAGATCGACCAGGCTCACCATTGCGGAGGCCTCGCCCACCCGGTCGCCGGCCGCGAAGTGCACCAGTGGCAGGCCGTTGACGCTCACCACCCGGTAGCCGTCGCGCTCCTGGAGCCGGCAGCGCAAATTGATGACGATCACCCCCGCGGGTGGCCCGGCGGGGTCGGGGAACAGGAGGCAGTCGTCGGTCGTCGGCGCCATACCCGATCCTGCCTCGGCGCCGGGAAAAACCGGACACTTTTGGGTCCGCACCCCTCACCAGGACCGGCCCTGTGGCTTCAGAGAGTTACGAAGGGTAGGTCAGGAGGTCTGGAATCGCTTCTGGTTTCCCTGGGCGCCCTGGCCCTGTTCGTGCTGGCCGGCGCCTCGCCCCTCGCCGCCCAGGACCCCGCCGAGGTCAACTCCCACCTCGCCACGGTCAAGGTGGACAACGACCAAGTCCGGGTGCTGGACGTGGTCCTCCAGCCCGGGGACAAGGAGAACCTCCACACCCACCCCGCGGCCGTCCTCTACGTCGTCTCCGGCGGCAAGCTGCGGGTGCACGACGCCGAGGGCACGGTCGTCGACGAGGTGCTCACCTCCGGTGACGTCGCCTACCGGGGCCCGGTCGCACTGTGGACCGAGAACGTCGGCACGACGCCGGTCCACGTCATCGTGGTCGAGCTCAAGACGCCCGGTGGCCCGTCGAGCTCCCAGTGACGAGGGCCGCCGGGCCGCGGCGCCACTCGAACCTCGGCTCCGGTCGGGCTGATGGCCGAGCGTGACCTCATCGGCTACGGCGGCCGTCCGCCGCACCCCCGGTGGCCGGGCGGGGCGCGGGTCGCCGTCCAGCTCGTGCTCAACGTCGAGGAGGGCGGCGAGCGGACCGTGCTCAACGGCGACGCCCAGTCCGAGGAGTACCTGCACGAGCTGCCGGGCCAGCCGGCTCGTGCTGGAGAGCGGGACCTGAGCGTCGAAGGGATGTACGAGTACGGCTCCCGCGCCGGGGCGTGGCGCATCCTCGAGCTCTTCCGCGCCCGCGGCCTCCCGCTGACCGCCTTCGCCGTGGGCCGCGCCCTGGAGCTCAACCCGGGGATCGGGCAGGCCCTCGCCGCCGCCGGTCACGAGGTCGCCGGGCACGGCTTCCGGTGGTACGACTACCGGGACGTTGCCGAGGACGAGGAGCGGCGCCACATCCGCCTCACCATCGAGGTCATCGAGCGGACCTGCGGCAAGCGCCCCGTCGGCTGGTACACGGGACGGGTCAGCCGCAACACCCGCCGCCTGATCCGCGAGGAGGGCGGGTTCCTCTACACCTCCGACGCCTACAACGACGACCTGCCCTACTGGCTCGCGGGATCCCCGCCGCTCCTGGCGATCCCCTACACGCTGGTCAACAACGATTTCCGCTACCTCTTGCCGACCGGCTACTCCTGCGGAGATGATTTCTTCCGGTTGTTGAAGGACGCCTTCGACCTGCTCTGGCAGGAGGGCGCCGAGTCTCCGAAGATGATGAGCGTCGGTCTGCACCCTCGGATCAGCGGTCATCCCGCCCGGGCGATGGCGCTGGCGCGCTTTCTCGACTACGTGCAAGGGCACGACGCCGTCTGGATCTGCCGCCGGGAAGAGATCGCGCGGCACTGGACGGCGGAGCACCAGGAGACCCCATGACCCGCATCGCGTTCCGTCTCGCCGCCGCGGCCTGCCTCGCCCCGTTCCTCCTGGCGAGCCCCGCTCCCGCGACCGCCCAGGACCCCGCCGAGGTGAACCGCGAAGTCGTCACCGTCAAGGTCGACAACGACCGGGTGCGAGTGCTCGACGCCGTCCTCCGCCCCGGACAGAAGGAGGCCCGGCATTCCCACCCGGCCTCCGTGGTCTACGTCGTCTCCGGGGGCAAGCTGCGCAGTCACAACGCCGACGGCACGGTGGTCGACACGGTCCTCGGGAGCGACGAGGTCTTCTACCGCCGCCCCCTCACCCACTGGGCCGAAAACGTCGGCGACACGACGATCCACGTCGTCGTCGTAGAGCTCAAGGCCGAGCCGACGGAGAGCCCCCGCGGAGCACCACCCCGGTAGAACCGGGGGCTTCCGCCCGGAGGACGTCACGGGCCGCCCGCCCCAACCACCTCCAACGCCGATCCACCCCTCCTCCCAAGAAAGCGGTGGAGGCCGCCCCGGAGGGCGACTACGGTAGGGCGGCCGGGGGTGAGACCTCCCGACCGGGGACGTCTGAGCCCTGCCAGGGCGATCACGATGGGCCGCCATGGCGCGCCGGGGCAGGGCGAAGCCGAAGCGCGCGCCTACGCCCCATCCCCGCGAGCAGCGCGCGCTGTTCCCGAGGGCGGGAGGTCTCACCCCCGGCCGCCCGGCCCGGCCCCCTCCCCTCACCCCCGGCCCGGCCCAGCCCACCACCGCTCACAACCCCCCCACCACCTCCTCCATCGCGTCGAACACCCGCCCGACCTCCGCGTCCGTCACCACGTACGGCGGCAGGAAGTAGAGGGTGTTGCCCAGCGGACGGAGCAGGAGGTCCCGGGCCAGGAACTCGTCCGCCAACCGCGGCCCCATCTCGTCCAGGTAGCCACCCCGCCCTTGGGACGCCAGCTCCGCCACCGCGATCGCCCCCAGGCAGCGCGTGGCGGTCACCGCCGGCAGCTCCGCGAGGCGCGCCAGCCGCTCCCGGAAGAGTGCCTCCAGCTCCCCGATCCGCGCCAGGTACCCCTCCTCCTCGAAGACCGCCAACCCCTCCAGCCCCACCGCGCAGGCCAGCGGGTTGGCCGTGTAGGAGTGGCCGTGGAAGAACGTCTCCTGCCGGTCGTCGGAGAGAAACGACCGGTAGATCTCATCGGTCGCGAGCGTCGCCGCCAGCGGCAGGTAGCCTCCCGAGAGCGCCTTCGACACGCAAAGAAGATCCGGCTCCACCCCCGCGTGCTCCGAGGCGAAGAAGCGCCCGGTCCGACCGAAGCCGGTGAAGATCTCGTCGGCGATGAGGGGAATCCCCCGCTCCGCCGTCAACCGCCGCACCTCGGCGAGGAACTCCGGCGGCTGGAAGATCATCCCGCCCGCGCCCTGCACCATGGGCTCCACGATCATCGCCGCCACCCGGTCTCCTTCGCGCTCCAGCACCTCGGCCAGGTCCGCCCCGTGCTCCGGGCGCCGGGCCGAAGCCGGCGTCGCCACCCGCCGCACCTCGAAGAAGAGCTCCTCGAACATGGCGTGGAACTCCAAAGCCCCGCCGGCCGCCATGGCCCCGAAGGTGTCGCCGTGGTAGGCGTCGTCCAGGGCGAGGAAGAGGTTGCGTCCCGTCTCGCCGCGCTGGCGCCAACCCTGATACGCCATCTTCAGGGCCACCTCCACGGCGGTGGAGCCGTCGTCGGAGTAGAAGACCCACGGCAGGTCGCCGGGCGCCCGGGCCACCAGCTCCGCGGCCAGGCGCGCCGCCGGCTCGTGAGTGAAGCCGGCGAACATCACGTGCTCGAGGCGCTCCGCCTGGGCGGCGAGGGCCCGGTTGAGCCGTGGATGGGAGTGCCCGTGGACGTTCACCCACCAGGAGGAGATCCCGTCGAGGATCCGCCGGCCGTCGGGGGTAACCAGGTACATGCCCTCGCCCCGCGCCACCGGCACCGGCGGCGGCGCCACGGCCATCTGGGTGTAGGGGTGCCAGAGGTGCTTGCGATCCAGGTCGATCCACTCCGAGCTCATGGGTGCTGCCTTCCTTCGTCTCGTGTCAGGTGGCGCCGCAGGCGGCCCTCCGGGTCGAAGCTCCGCGCGGCCTGCTGGAGCGTCTCGGGGCTCAAGGGCGCGAGGGGCGGGAGCTCGCCGATCACCTCGGTGCACCCGAAGCGCTCCACGGCCCGGCGGTTCTCCGGGTCGGGCGGCCCCACCATCACCACTCCGGCCACCTCCAGGCCCCGGTCGCGGAGCGCCTCCAGGCTCAGCAGGGAGTGGTTGATGGTGCCCAGGGTCGAGCGCGCCACCAGCAGGCAGGCGAGGTCCAGGGCGGGCAACAGGTCGATGAGCAAGAGGCCGGCGCCGGCCGCCTCGGCGTCGCCCTCGCCTTCGCTCTCGGTCAGGGGCACCAGCAGGCCGCCCACGCCCTCCACCACCAGCGTGCGGCCCTCCCCGCGTCGGCGGAGCTGGCGATAGCGCTCCAGGAGCCGCTCCGGGTCCACCCTCCGCCCCTCGAGCCGGGCCGCCAGGTGCGGCGAGAGGGGTCGGCCGAAGAGGTACTCCTCGGGCAGCACCTCGACGGCCCCCGCCGGCGGGCCTCCCGAGCCCGCGCCGGTCAGCCAGCGCACCGTCTCCGTGTCCCGCTCGCCGGTGTTCGCGCCGCTCGCCACCGGCTTCCAGTAGGAGAGGGCGACCTCCGGCGCGTAGCGCGCCAGCACCAGGGCGGAGACCACCGTCTTGCCGATCTCGGTGTCCGTGCCCACGACGGCCAGGCCGCGGCGGCTCATGGCGCCCCCTCCCCCACCGCCTCGAGGGGGGTGGCCGGCGCCGGCTCGCCCTCGGCCCCGCCGGCCGCCCGGACGATGGCCCGCGCCAGCCGATCGAGGGTCTCCTCGGAGTGGTCGGCGTGGACCGAGATCCGGAGGCGCGCGCTGCCCGGCGCCACCGTGGGCGGCCGGATCGCCCGCACGTCGAAGCCCGCCGCCTGGAGCCGGTCGGCCACTTCCAGGGCGCGGCGGTTCTCCTCCAGAATCACCGGCACGATGGGCGAGGCCTCGCCCTCCGGCCCGGGAGGCGGACCGCAGTCCAGGCCGGCCGCCACCAGGGTCGAGCGCAGCCGCCCGGCCCGCGCCAGCACCCGGCGCCGGCGCTCCGGCTCGGCCACCACCCGGTCCAGGGCCTCCTCCAGGGCCAGGACGACCAGCGGCGAGGCGGCGGTCGAGAAGATGAACGAGCGGCAACGGTTCACCAGGAAGTCCACCAGCACCGCCGGCCCGGCGACGAAGGCGCCGGCGGCGGCCAGGGCCTTGCCGCCGGTGGAGACCACCGCCGCCGCGCGCCGGGCGACCCCGAAGCGCTCGGCGAGGCCCGAGCCCCGCTCCCCGTAGATCCCGGTGGCGTGGGCGTCGTCCACGATCAGCGCGGCGCCGTGGCGCTCGGCCAGCTCGGCGTAGCGGTCCAGGGGGGCCGCGTCACCGTCCATGCTGAACAGGCTCTCGGTGACCAGGAAGGTCCGGCCGCCGGGGTGGGGCGTGGCCAGGGCCTCTTCGACCGCCGCGAGGTCCAGGTGCGGATAGATCACCTTCCGGCAGCGGGCGAGGCGCAGGCCGTCGATCAGGCTGGCGTGGTTGCGCTCGTCGGAGAGGGCGCGGTCGTCGGGGCCGAGGAGGGCCGAGAGGAGGCCCACGTTGGCCTGGTAGCCCGACGGGAAGAGGAGGGCGTCTTCCGTCCCCTTGAAGGCGGCGAAGCGGCGCTCGAGCTCCCGGTGGCGGCGGGTGTCGCCCCGGAGCAGGCGCGAGGCCGGGGCGGCGAGACCGGAGCCGTCGCCGGCCGCCGCGGCGACCCGGCGGGCTACGGCGTCGGCGAAGGCCGGGTCGGCCCCGAGCCCCAGGTAGTCGTTGGAGGAAAAGTCGATCCCCGAGGAGTTGCGGAGCGCGCGGCGCAGGTCCCCCCCGGCGAGCTCGTCGAGCCGCCGGGCCAGCTCGTCGATGAGGAGGCTCATCGCGCCCGGTCGACCGCGTGGGCGCTCGGGGAGCCTGCGCTCGCGGCGGCCCCCGGAGGCGCCGCGGTGGGTACGTCGTCGGCCGCCATGGGCTCCATCCCCAGCCTCCCGAGGAGGGCCCGGTCGGCGTCCCCCCCGGGGTTGGGCGTGGTCAGCAGGCGCTCGCCGGTGAAGATGGAGTTGGCGCCGGCCACGAAGCAGAGGGCCTGGGCCTCGTCTGACATGGCGGTGCGCCCCGCCGACAGGCGCACGCGGGCGCGGGGCAGGATGATGCGGGCGGTGGCGATCATCCGCGCCATGGCCAGGGGATCGACGGCCGGGAGGTCGGCGCGCTCGGATCGATCTCCGAGGGGGGTCCCCGGCACCGCCACCAGGGCGTTGATGGGCACGCTCTCCGGGTGGGGGTCGAGGCGCGCCAGGGTGCCGAGCATCGCTACGCGGTCGTCGACCGACTCCCCCATCCCCAGGATGCCGCCGGAGCACAGGGTGATTCCGGCCCGCCGGGCGTGCTCCAGAGTGCCCAGACGGTCGTCGTAGGTGCGGGTGGTGATGATCTCACCGTAGAACTCCGGCCCCGTGTCCAGGTTGTGGTTGTAGGCGGTCAGCCCCGCCGCGGCCAGGCGCTCGGCCTGGGCGCGGGTGAGCATGCCCAAGGTGCAGCAGGCCTCCATCCCCAGCTCGCGCACCCCGCGGACCATCTCCAGCACCCGGTCGAAGTCGGCGTTGTCCTTCACCTCCCGCCAGGCGGCGCCCATGCAGAAGCGGGTCGAGCCGCCCTCCTTGGCCCGGCGGGCCGCGGTCAGCACGGTCTCGGTGTCCAGCAGGCGCTCCGGCTCGACGAAGGTCCGGTAGCGGGCGCTCTGGGGGCAGTAGGCGCAGTCCTCCGGGCAGGCGCCCGTCTTGATGGAGAGGAGCGTGCAGAGCTGCACCCGGCGCGAGTCGTGGTGGCGCCGGTGCACGCTCTGGGCGCGAAACAGCAGCTCCGGCAGCGGCAGGTCGTAGAGCGCGCGGATCTCGGCGTCGGACCAGTCGTGGCGCGGCTCACCGAGGGCGAGGGGGTCGTCGGATGCGGGCGAAGTGGCGGACGGACGGGTGCCAGGGGAAGCAAAGGACATGTCGGGGGGCTCCGGAAATCGAGGTTGGGAATGCAGGAGGCTCGCGAGTCCCGCGATGTTACCCGACGGCCCTCAAGGCTCCCCGGCCCCTACCGCAAGGGCTCGTCGCTCCCGCCGTGACCGGGCCGATCAGGAGACGATGTTCACCAGACGGCTCGAGACGACGATCACCCTACTCGGCGGTCCTTCGCCGGTGAACCGCCTCGCCCCCTCGCTCGCCAGCGCTCGCCGCTCCGCCTCCTCGCGGGAGATCCCGGCCGGTACCTGGAGGCGGTCGCGGACCTTCCCGTTCACCTGGACCACCAGGGTGACCTCCTCCTCGGCCGCGGCCTCCGAATCCGCCTCGGGCCAGTCCTGGAGGTGGACCGAGCCTTCACAGCCGAGGCGGTGCCAGAGCTCTTCGGCGACATGGGGGACCACCGGCGCCAGCATCCGGAGGTAGATGGAGCGGGCCTCTCCCCAGGCATCGCTCGCAGTGGCCCCCTGCTGGGCCGCCGAAGTCATCTCGTTGAGCAGCTCCATGAGGGCGGAGACGACGGTGTTGAACTGGAAGCGCTCGAAGTCCCGGGTGACGCTCTGGAGCGTCTGGTGGACCTTCCGACGCAGGGCGGTGATCGTCTCTTCCGACGGCGGCTCGGCCACCTCCGGCGGCTCAAGAAGCAGGCTCCAGCTCCGGCGCAGCCAGCGGTGGGTGCCCTCGATCCCGGCGCTGTTCCATGGGGCGCCTTGGTCCCAACGGGCGAAGAACATGAGGTAGGAGCGCACGGTGTCCGCGCCATAGCGCTCCACCAACTCGTCCGGCGCCACCACGTTCCCCCGGCTCTTCGACATCTTCTCCGAGTCCTCGCCCAGGATGATCCCTTGGTTGCGAAGCTGGATCATGGGCTCGTCACCCTGGGTGATCTCGAGGTCCCTAAGCGCCTTGTGGAAGAACCGGGTGTAAATCAGGTGCATCGTGGCGTGCTCGATCCCGCCGGTGTAGGTGTCCACGGGCATCCAGCAAGCGTACTCCTCGCGATCCCAGGGCCCCTGGTCGTAATGGGGCGAAAGGTAGCGCAGGTGGTACCACGAGGAATCGACGAAGGTGTCGAAGGTGTCCGTATCCCGCTCGGCGGGGCCTCCGCACTGCGGGCAGCTCGTGTGCCTCCACGTCGAGTGGAGCTTGAGGGGGCTCTCGCCGGTGGGTAGCCACTCCACGTCGTCCGGCAAAGTGACCGGGAGATCCTCGTCGGGAACCGGCACCACGCCGCAGCGAGGGCAGTGGACCACCGGAATCGGAGCACCCCAGTACCGCTGGCGCGAGATCAGCCAGTCGCGCAGGCGGTAGCTCACCGCCCGCGCGCCGGCTCCCGCGTTCTCCAAGTACTCGAAGGTGCGGGCGATCGCTTTGTCGGCCGGGGTCCCGGTGAGCTCTCCCGAAGCGATCATCGCTCCGTCGGCAATGACTGCCTCGGTCATGGCGTCCGGGTCGAGCACCTCCCCGTCCGGCGCGATCACCGGCCGCACCTCGAGATCGAACCTGCGAGCGAACTCGAAATCCCGCTGGTCGTGGGCCGGTACCCCCATGATGGCTCCCGTGCCGTAGGTCACCAAGACGTAGTCCGCGATCCATACCGGTACTCGCTCGCCGTTCACCGGGTTGGTGGCGTAGCCGCCGGTGAACACCCCTGTCTTCTCTCGGTCGGCGGCCTCCCGCTGTACGTCGCTCTGGCGCGCCGCTTCGGCACGGTAGCGCTCGACCTCTTCCCGGCGCTCTGGCGTAGTCAGTGCGTCGACCAGGGGGTGCTCCGGGGAGAGCACCATGAAGGTCACGCCCCAGAGGGTGTCAGGGCGGGTGGTAAAGACGTCCAGCGCCTCTCCTGCGTCGGTTTCGAAGGCGATCCGGGCGCCCTCCGAGCGGCCGATCCAATTCGCCTGAAGGGTCTGAACCCGCTCCGGCCAGTCCAGCCCGGAGAAGTTCAGGAGCTCCTCCGCGTAGCGGGTGGTGGCAAGGAACCACTGCTCGAGCTCACGCCGGGTCACCGCCGTTCCGCAGCGCTCGCACCGGCGGTCGTCCCCGATCACTTGCTCGCGGGCCAGCGTGGTGTTACACGATGGACACCAATCTACCGCCGCATGCTTCCGATAGGCGAGGCCGCCCTCGAGGAGCCGGAGGAAAAGCCACTGGGTCCACCGGTAGTACTCCGGATCTGAGGAGACCATCTCCCGACGCCAGTCGAACATCGCCCCCATCGTCCGGAGTTGCCCGCGCATGCGCTCGATGTTGGCGTAGGTCCACTCCCGGGGGTGCAAGCCCCGGTGGATCGCGGCGTTCTCGGCGGGGAGGCCGAAAGCGTCGAAGCCCATGGGGAAGAGGACCTCGTATCCCCGCATTCGCATGAAACGCGCTCGGGCGTCCGATGGAGTCATGGCGTACCAGTGGCCAATATGGAGGTCCCCCGAGGGGTAGGGCAGCATCGTCAGGGCATAGTGCTTCGGCCGCCCTGCCGTTGCGTCCGACCGGTAGAGGCCGTCGGTCTCCCAGCGCTTCTGCCACCGGGGCTCGATTTCGGACGGATCGTAAGGTACGCGTTCCTCGCTCATCGATCTCCTCTGCGAGCCGTCTCGGCCTCTCGGACTGCTACGCCCACTTCTCCCTCACCGGGCGTTTGAAGCTTCTCCGGAGCCGTTCCGCTTCAGGGCGGCGCATGAGAGCAGTCTTCTTCCCGACTCCCAGACCACGCAGGAATCCCGAAACTCCGGGCGCTCGAATCGCCGCACAATCCAAGTCTCCATCACGCTTTCCTCGCTTCACTCCCAACTCGTCGCACCCCCACCGGACCGGACACTCACCTAGGTCGGCCCCAGCTCCGCGCTCGGACCTCTCGTTCTCGGATTCTCGAGAGCGCCCCTTGACAACCACCATATGTCCGACGATACTGCGGTGCTGAAGCTAGGTCAAGCTCGCCTCTCGGCCCGAGTCGACCTAGACCGAGGCCGCAGACCGAGACCCGGAAAGGCATCGGGGCAAAGGGTCGGAGCGTTCCGGCGTCGTCGGCGACCTCATCTTGAAATCCGAGAACATCCACCGAGGAGGCTTGCATGACAGAGACCCGAGAACCGGTTCGTATCGCTATTGTCGGTGGGGGGATCGCGGGCCTGTACGCCGCTTGGCGTCTGAGCACGGCAGAGGGGGTCGAGCTCACCCTCTTCGAGAAGGATAAGCGGCTGGGAGGCCGGATCTTCTCCGCCGAAGTTCCCGGGCTCCCGGTTCGTTGCGAGCTCGGGGCTATGCGCTTTCCGCCACGACACAAGCTCCTCAGGTCGCTCCTTACCCGCCTGGGGATTCCGTTTCTACCCTTCGAAGTAGGCAACGCCAGTCTCTACGTCCGGGGCCGTCACCTGTCACTCCAGGAGCTCGGAGCCGGGCGGTGCCGACGATGCGGCGCCCGAAGCCCCTTTCACCTCCGGTCGGACGAGGTCGGCCGTTCCCCCACCGATCTCATCCTCGGGGCGATCCAGACCTTTCTGAAGGAGATCCACTTCGACCCCGACCTCTCGAAATCCGAAGCGAGGAGGATACGCAAACAGGTCGCCGAGGCCCGCTACGACGAGATCAACTGGCTCACGCTTCGGCACCACGGCCGCCACGACAACGTACGACTATGGGACATCGGCTTCTGGAACCTGCTCCAGCACTACCTGAGCAACGAAGCATACAAGCTCGCCCACCACGCTCTGAGCCTCGAGTCCGTACTCGGCAACTGGAGCGTCGCAGTGGCCATCCCGTGGTTCCTCGCCGACTTCGGCACAGACGAGCGCTTCATGGTGCCGGAGGGTCTCGAGAAGCTCGTCGCGGAGCTCGAAGCCGAGATCGAGGGAAGAAGAGCCGGCGCCGGGTTCAAGAGATGGCACGCGAAAAGGAACCGTGCCGTCTTCAAGCTTCGTCTCCAACAGCCTGGACCGGAGTTCGTCGTTAGTCACAAGCAAACCGAGAGAAAAGAGCGCCGGGGCGAGGCCAGTGGGATGGTGGAAGAGAGGAAGCCGAAAGCGAAGGAGGCAGCGGAGGAATCCAAAGACGACAGGTTCGACTACGTCATCCTCGCCCTCCCTCAGAGGGCTCTCTCGGAGCTGTTGGAGGCCAGTTCCGATGGCACCTCGGGAGTGGATCGGAGCGCGATCAGCGACAAGCGGCCGGACAACGAGCCAACTCCCGGCGCGAGCCTTCGAGCGCAGCACCCCAAGTGGCTGAGCTCCGTTCGTTCCCATCGCTTGTTCAAGCTCTTCCTGGTCTACGAGTCGGCCTGGTGGAGGGGACACGAAGCGGTTCCAGGTGAAGTGGGGAGAATCTTCACCGACTTGCCGCTCCGACAGCTCTACCACTTCGGTCCCGACTGGATCGACAAGGTGGCGCAGTGCATTCCTCCGGCCTCTGGCGAATCGCAGAAGACCAAGAAGGGAGCAGTGAGGAACCTGGGCCAGGAGCAGCAGGAGGCTCGAGCAATGCTCCAGGACGTAGCTCGGGGGAAATGGGCCCTCCTGATGGCCTCCTACAGCGACGAGCACTACGCGGAGTTCTGGGAACCCCCCGAGCACTCTCGGGGTCCGGCGATCGAGCCGCCGCGAGATTGCCGGACCGTAGAGCGCCAGGTTCTACTCGAGACCCTACTCGACCACAGCAGCCCTCTGCGCGAGCGCTTGGCAGGGCATCGTATGCTGAACAAGGTTCAGCAGCAATTGCAGGAGGTCTACGACATCGAGGTTCCCAAGCCGCTCTTCGGCGTCTACATGGATTGGGACCAGGACAAGGGACGGGCCGGCTGGCACACCTGGGAGGTGGGTAGGAAGCCGTGGGAATGCGACGATGCCATAGAGGAACCCTGGCATAGAAGGCTCTTCGTCTGCGGTGAGGCTTACTCCCCGGAGCAGGGCTGGATCGAGGGGGCGTTGAAGTCCGTCGAGTGGATGCTCCACCGGCTCCGGCAAGAGAGAACGGACATCGAGGTCGAACGACCAGCGCGGCACGCCTATCACGTGTGGGGAGGCAACGGCGAGCAGAAACCTCGCGACGCGGCTTCAGGTGAGGAAAAGGGCGCCGCGAGCGAGCCCTGGGACTACATCCGACCTTACAGCCAGGAGGAGTGGGACTCTCGCGACAAAGACCGCGAGAGGGATTCCAGGAGCGAGGGAAAGCTGCCCGACGGTGCCTAGGAGAACCTGATGCGCCCCCGCAATGGGCCGTCCGGGCTCACTTCGCCGGCTTCTCGATAGCGTGATCCGGTAGATCGCTCCGGCCTTGTCGTCGGAGACCAGCATGGAGCCGTCGGGCAGGACCAGCAGGTCCACCGGCCGGCCCCAGGCCTTGCCGTCCTCGCCCAGCCAGCCGGTGGCGAAGGGGTCGTAGGAGACGGCCTTGTCGCCGTCCAGGCGAACCTCGCTCACCCGGTAGCCGATGGGCGTGTCCCGGTTCCAGGAGCCGTGCTCGGCGATGAAGATCTGGCCCCGGTACTCGGCGGGGAACATCTCTCCGGTGTAGAACTTGACCCCCAGGGAGGCCACGTGCGGCCCGAGCTTCTGGATCGGCGGAACGTAGGCGGCGCACCCCTTGCCGGGGCCGACGTCGGGGTCAGGGATCTCGCCGCCGTGGCAGTAGGGGTAGCCGAAGTCGAGGCCCGCCTTCGGCGCGCGGTTCAGCTCGTCGGGCGGCTTGTCGTTGCCCAGCCAGTCGCGGCCGTTGTCGGTGAACCAGAGCACGCCGGTCCCCGGGCGCCAGGTGAAGCCCACGGTGTTGCGGATGCCCCGGGCGTAGATCTCTCGGGTCTTCTCCCTCTCGGCCAGAGTGGGGGCGTCGACCTTCAGCCGGGTGATGGAGGCGTAGGGGTCCCGCGGCTCGCAGATGTTGCACGGCGCCCCCACCGGCACGTAGAGCCAGCCGTCGGGGCCGAAGGCGATGTACTTCCAGCCGTGGTGGCGGTCGTGGGGAAAGTCGTCGGCCACCACCACCGGCTTCGGCGGGTCGTCGAGGCGCTTCTCGACGTCGTCGTAGCGCAGGATCCGCGAGACCTCGGCCACGTAGAGGTCGCCGTCGCGGAAGGCGACGCCGTTGGGCATCTCGAGCCCGGAGGCCAGGGTCACCACCCGGTCGGCCTTCATGTCGCCGTCCTCGTCGAGGACGGCGTAGACCTTGCCCGTTGTGCGCGTGCCCACGTAGAGCACGCCCGATGGCGAGCGGGCCATGGAGCGGGCCCCGGGCACGTCGGCGGCGAAGACCTGGATGTGGAACCCCGGCGGCAGGTGGATCGAGGCCAGCGGCAGCTCCGAGGCGCTGCGTCCGCCGGCGGCGCCGACCGCGCAGCCGGCCGCGGCGAAGCCCAAGGTAGTCGCGAGGGCGAGGACGAGGGGAAGACGAGTGCGCTTCGAGCTCGGGTTCATGGCGAGAGCCTCCCTCCAGCGCATCGTAGCAAGGGTCGCCGCCAGCGGTTTCGTTGACTTCGCCGAAGCGCTCATGCATGATGCATGCATGGCCGTCAAGACCATCACCCTCGACCTCGAGGCCTACGACCTCCTGCGCCGCCACAAGCGGGGCAAGGAGTCGTTCTCCCACGTGATCAAGGAGCACTTCCGGCCCAAGCACACCGTCCGGGATCTCGAGAAGGCCGTGGAAGGGGTCGCCCTGTCCGAGGAGACCCTCGACGCCGTCGACCGGCAGATCGAGGCCCGCCAGAAAGACACCGCCCGGGCTCTCGAGCTTTGATCCACCTCGACAGCAGCTTCCTCGTCGATCTGCTTCGCGAGGGCCGACGCCGGGAACGTGGCCCCGCTCATCGGTTGCTGGCCGGCCGCCCGGACCTCGAAGAGGCCTGTGTCAGCGTTCACGCGGTGTGCGAGCTGTACGTGGGCGTCGAGCTCACGAGCCACCCCGAAGAAGAGCGCGGGCAGATCGATCATCTGTTGTCGACGATGACCGTCGAGGTCCCGGGCGCGGAGTTTCCCGAAACCTACGCCCGGCTGCTGGTCGGCCTCCAGGCCCGTGGCATGACGGTGGCCACCATGGACCTGCTGATCGCCACGGCGGCGCTCTGCGCCAACGCACCCCTGGTCACTCGGAACGCACGGCACTTCGAGCGGATTCAGGACCTCCAGCTCCTGACCTACTGAGGCCTACCCCGACCCCAGCCACCCTGGGAGCTCCGCCAGGGAGCCGAGGACGGCGTCGGCGTGCTCCCGGGCGTCGGCTTCGCTCCGGTCGTCGCGGGCGAACTTGCCCGTTCGAACCAGCACGCCCGTGAGGCCGGCCCGGCGGGCACCGACGACGTCGGACTCGAGGTCGCCGCGCACGGCTCGGAGCGCCTCCGCGGCACCGGGGACCCAGACCTGGACGGCGCCGGCCTCGGTGTGGACGGTCCCGTCCAGGTCGATCAGCAGGCCGCGGATGCGTCGGCCCATGGTCCCGGCCAGCTTCTCACAGCAGGATCAGCGCCACGCCGGCGGCCATGAGGGCGACGGCCAGCCACTGGGCCGCTCCCACCCGCTCGCCGAAGACGCCGCCGCCCACCGCCACCGCGGCGGCGTTGCCGATCCCCCGCTTGACCGTCTCGACGATCGACACCAGGACGATCTGGATCGCCACGAGCTGGAGGGCCAGGGCGACGGTGCTCGCGGCCAGCGCCGCCACCAGGAGGCCCGGGTGCCGGCGGCCCGCCGTCACGCCCCGGAGCCGACCCCTCGCGGCGAGGATCAGGCCCAGACCCAGCGCCACCCCGCCCGAAAGCACCAGGCCGTGGAAGGCCGGGCTCGACCGGTCGATGGCCAGCTTGTCGAGGGGTGGCGTGATGGACCACATGAGGGCCACCGCCGCCATCAGCACCGCGCCCCGCTCGCGCACGAACGCGCGCCAGGGCGGCTCGCCGTCACCGCCCTCCCCCCTCGGCCGCCGGTGGAGCGCCAGGGCGCCGACCACCACCAGCCCGATCCCGACGACCTGAACCGGCCGCGGCACCTGCCCGAGAATGGGCACGGCCAACAGTGTGGTGAATACGGGCGTTAGGCTGAGCAGAGGGATGGTCAGCGAGAGTGGCGAGACCTTGATCGCCACCACGAAGAGGACGTTGGAGACGACGTTCAGGGCCACCGAGGCCGCCGCGGGGAGCGCGTAGAGCCAGACCTCGCCGCGCCCGGGACCGGCCGCCCCGGAACCCGCGGCCCAGAGGGCGAAGAGCGGCGTCTGGAGCGCGGTCAGAAGGAAGACCAGCGGCATGGGATCCATCCACTGGAGAAGCGTCTTGCGCAGGAAGTCGAACGACGCCCACGCCAGGGCGCAGGAGACGAGCACGGCGGCAGCGAGGGGCTCGATGGGCATGTGAGGAGGAATTCTAGTGGCCGCTGAAGATCCGGGAGAGGAGACGACGATGACGCACCACAGACTGTCCGCCTGGGCCGACGCCCTGGCCCAGGACCTGCGCCACGCCTGGCGCACCGCCGCCGCCGAGAAGGGCCTCAGCGCAGTCGTCGTCGCGGTGCTGGCGCTCGGGATCGGAGCCAACGCCGCCATGTTCGGGATCGTCGACCGGCTCCTCCTGAGCGGGCCGGACCACGTCCGCGAGCCGGAGCGGGTGCGGCGGGTGGACTTCACGGTGAACGTGCCGGGGATGGGCCCTTTCACCGGGACCGACTTCGGCTACGTCACGTACGCTCTGCTCCGCGACCACGCCCGCTCCTTCGACGGCGTGGCGGCCTACTCCTACTCGCCCGAGAGCCGGTTGACCGTGGGCCACGGTGAGGACGCCGAGCAGATCGTTCCCGCCGAGGCGACCTGGGACCTCTTCCCGCTGCTCGGGGTCAGGCCCCACCTCGGACGCTTCTTCGACCGGACCGAGGACACACCCGGCGGGTCGCCGGTGGTGGTCCTGGGAGACGGCTGGTGGCGGCGCCGATTCGGAGCCGACCCGGGTGTGCTGGGCCGGACGATCACCATCGGCGGCCATCCGTACACGGTCATCGGCGTGGCGCCCCACGGCTTCACCGGGGTCGATCTGGGGCCGGTCGACGCCTGGCTCCCCATGGAACCCCGGAGCGCCCGCATCACCGACGACTGGCGGACGGCCTGGTGCTGCCAGTGGCTCCACGTGGTCGCGCGCCTCGCTCCCGGCGTGAGCCCCGAACGGGCGGGCGCGGAGGCGACGCGGCTCTTCCGCCACGCCTACACCGGCGGCGAGCCGCCTTTCGAGCAGGCCCGCCTCGCCCTCACCCCGCTGTCGTACGACGAGCGGGGGCACGAGGCGCTCGAGGTCACCGTCTCGCGCTGGCTTCTGGGCGTCTCCCTGGTCGTCTTGCTGATCGCGGCGGCGAACGTCGCCAACCTCCTGCTGGCCCGCGCCCTCCGCCGTCGGCGCGAGGTCGCGGTACGCCTCGCCCTGGGCATCTCCCGCGGCCGCCTCGTGCGACGGGTCCTCACCCACAGCCTGCTCCTCGCCACGGCCGGCGGCGCCGCCGCCCTGGCGGTCGTTCCGCTGATCTCCGGTCTGGTGCGCGCCACCCTCCTGACCAACGTCGAGTGGACCGCTCCGCCGGTCGACGGGCGGATCGCCCTGGTCACCGTGGGCCTCGCCCTCGCCGTGGGCCTGGTCACCGGCCTGGTGCCCGCGCTCAAGACCGGCCGGCGCGACCTGACCGCGCCGCTCCGAGGCGGCGAGGCCGCAGGAGGTCGCGGCGCCTCGCGGCTGCGCAACGCCCTCGCCGTCGCCCAGGCCACCTTCTCCGTCGTGCTCCTAGTCGGCGCCGGCCTCTTCGTGCGCAGCTTCGCGGCGGCCGAGACGGCGAACCTGGGGATCGAGCCGGGGCGCGTGCTGCGGGTGGACGCGAGCTGGCTGCGCTCGGACGAGCGGTGGAGCCCGGACCTGGCGGAAAGGCGCCGCGCCCGGAGCGAGCGCTTCTACAGCGCGGCCCTCGAGCGCGCCCGCACCCTGCCCGGCGTGACCCACGCGGCGATCGCCGTCGGCACGCCGTTCGGCAACTCGTTCCAGGTGAAGCTCCGGGTGCCGGGGCTCGCCGAGCTCCCCCGTCTTCCGGGCGGCGGTCCGTACATCCAGGCGGTCTCGCCGGGCTACTTCGCGACCGTCGGCCTCGCGCTCCTCGAGGGCCGCGCTTTCGCACCGGCCGACCGCCGCGGGAGCGAGCCGGTGGCGATCGTCAACCGGACCATGGCTCGGACCCTCTGGCCCGGGGCCGACCCGCTCGGCGAGTGCCTGCGGGTGGGCCCCGGGGAGGCTCCGCCCTGCACGCGGGTGGTCGGGGTGGTCGCGGACGCCCATCGCCGCCGGCTCCGCGAGGCGGCGGCCATGCAGTACTACGTACCCTTCGGCCAGGAGGAGGGGTTCGCCGGCTCGAGCCTCCTGGTGCGTATGGCCGGCGAGCCGGGAGCCATGATCGAGCCGCTGAGGAAGGCCCTCCTCCAGCTCGACCCCAGCCTCCTCTGGCTCGACGTGGCACGCCTCGACGAGCACCTGGCGCCGCAGCTCCGCCCCTGGCGCCTCGGCGCCGCGCTCATGGGCGTCTTCGGTGCGCTCGCCCTCGTCATCGCCGTCGTCGGTCTCTACAGCCTGCTCGCCCACATGGTGGCGAGCCGGCGGCACGAGCTGGGAGTCCGCGCCGCGCTCGGCGCCGGCCGGGCTCAGGTCCTGGGCGTGGTCTTGCGCCACGGGCTGGGGGTGGCCGGCCTCGGCCTCGCGCTCGGCGTCCTGGTATCCATCGTCGCCGCGGGCCACCTGGGCGACCTCCTCTTCGCCACCTCTCCGCACGACCCGCTGGTCTACGGCGGCGTCGTGGGCGTGCTGCTCGCCGCCGCGGCCCTCGCCTGCCTGATCCCCGGCCGCCGCGCGGCGCGGGTCGACCCGGCGACGGTGCTGCGCTCGGAGTGAGGGTTACGAGGAACCGACTCTCCCGCAGCACTTCTCGAGCTTCTTGCCACTAGGAGTCTGCGCGGCAGAAACGCGCAGTCGCGTTGCGAGCGCCGTGGGGCCGGATACGAGGCACCGCGACGCAGGCGATGCCGAGCCATCGTCGAGGAGCGGGAACGAAGTAGACGGCTCACACGCCGCCGCAACCCTCTGGGCGCAAGGGGGTTACGGGGTGTCTCTGGCGTTGCTCGTCGTCTGCGATGTCCCCGCATCGCCTCCTCCTCGCGCCTTGGATCCACCCCGTAAGACCCTTGCGCGCGGCTACGTGTTTCTGCCGCGCAGACTCCTAGCCTGGACTATTCATGAGCCACCTACTACGAGCCGCAATTGCACGCGATCTCAGGGCGTACTCGCTCTTCGCTCCTCAACGTACTGTCCAGTACGCCTGCGTCTCTCATCGCTACGTGCGCCCTGATCTCACACACACTTGCGCCTCTCGCTACCGCGCCTCATGAAGAGTCCAGGCTACCGCGAGGGCAGGGCCCGTTGCGGCCGAACTTGCGGCTCGCGGTCCGCCCTTCAGGCCGACGCCCCGGCCCGGACCGGTCGATCCGACGGGTCGCGGAGCTCGAGCTCGGGGAACGCCGGGCGGAAGTGGTCTCCGTTGCGGGTCACGAGGCCCTGGAAGCGCCGCGCGAAGGCGCCGATGAGGATGTCGGCGATGGGCCGTCTCGGCCCCTCTCCGCCACGGCGCCGCTGGACGTGGGCGTTCCACGCCTCGAAGGCGGCAATGGTGTCCGCGCGTTTCCAATCTTCGGAGAAATCGGCACCGACGCCGGCCAGGAACTCCTCCAAGAGAGCTCGGCTCCCCGCGAAGGCCGGTGCGAGCTCGGCATAGGTGACGGGGCAGATCGTCAGGCCTCCCTGCGCC
Source organism: uncultured Acidobacteriota bacterium (assembly GCA_963739795.1). Classification (GTDB taxonomy): domain Bacteria; phylum Acidobacteriota; class Thermoanaerobaculia; order Multivoradales; family DATKCC01; genus CAVUBL01. The sequence continues at coordinate 180,668 of CAVUBL010000012.1, forward strand.
AACCGATCCAGCATGCCGGCGGAGGCCTGCCCGAACTCCGGGTCGTCCTCCAGCACATCGATGAGGACGGAGGTGTCCACCACCCAGCTCACGAGCCCTCACCCTCCCGGAGCTCCGCCATCCAGTCCGCGGTGCGCCGTGGAGTCGGCCGGAACCGCCGGGCGAATCCTCGCATGGCCTGAGCGCCTGCCGGGCGCCCCTCCTCGACGAGCGTCACGCGGAGCTCGTGTTCGCTCACCTTCTGCCAGAGGAGCTTCTTTCCCTTGTCCAGGGCGAGGGCGTGGCGCAGGCGCGCCGGGATGGAGACCTGGCCACGCTCGGTCACGACCGTGATGTCGGATGCTTCATGCATAGCCACAGGATAACATGCCTAAGTATCATGCGTCCCTCCGAAGCAGATCGCGACCGAGAACGCCACATCGACCGGGAACGGGGTCCTTTCGGCTTCTGGCCTGAAATGATGGACTAGACTTCTTCCCTCATGCTGAGCCTCACCCCAGAGCTCGTCGCCGACGTCCTGCTGCGCCAGGGCCGGATCGACGCCGAGCACGCCGAGCTGATCAAGAAGGAGTCGCGCTCGGTCCCCAAACGCGTGCGCTCCCACAGCGCCTACGAGCAGCGCGCCGCGGCCTACGAGCTCATCGAGAGCCTCCACCTGCCCGACGCCGAGCGCCTGGGCGACACGGTGGGCGAGCTCGCCATCGCCGAGGCGATCGCCGCCGACTCGAAGCTCGAGCACGTCCGGATCGACGCGCTCTCGCTCGACGCGGACCTGATCGAATCGAAGATGTCGCGCCCCTTCGCGCGGCGTCACCGAATGATTCCCCTCGAGATGGTCGACGGGAAGCTCAAGGTGGCCTGCGCCAACCCCTACGACATCGAAGCGATCGACTCTTTCCGGCGCATCGCCGAGCGGGAGATCGTGCTGGTCGTGGCTTCCGAGCCCGACCTCCTCAAGGCGATCACGGAGTTCTACGGCCTGCGCCACTCGGTCAAGCGGGCCGAGCGCGACCTGACTACCGGCGTCGACCTCGGCAACCTCGAGCAGCTCGTTCGCATGAAGAGCGAGACCGAGATCGAGTCGAGCGACCAGCACGTGGTCAACGCGGTCGAGTTCATGCTCCAGCACGCCTTCGAGAGCCGCGCGAGCGACATCCACGTGGAACCCAAGCGCGACCAGAGCCTGATCCGCTTCCGGATCGACGGCGTCCTCCACGACATCCAGACCATGCCGGGGGTGGTGCACAAGGCGGTGGTGTCGCGGATCAAGACCATGTCCCGCCTCGACATCGCCGAGAAGCGCCGACCCCAGGACGGCCGCATCAAGACCAGCCGGGGCGGGAGTGAGGTCGAGCTCCGGGTCTCCACCCTGCCGGTCGCCTTCGGCGAGAAACTGGTGCTCCGGATCTTCGATCCCCAGCTCCTCATGCAGGACCTGGTGGGCCTCGGCTTCTATCCGGACGAGCTCGCCCTGTTCAACGACTTCATCACCCGCCCCCACGGCATCGTCCTGGTCACCGGCCCCACCGGCTCCGGCAAGACCACCACCCTCTACTCGGCCCTGCGGGTGATCGCCACCCACGAGATCAACGTCTCGACCATCGAGGACCCCATCGAGATGGTGCAGGACGCGTTCAACCAAGTGGCGGTCCAGCCCAAGGTCGGGATCACCTTCGCCTCCGCCCTGCGCCATATCCTCCGCCAGGACCCCGACGTCATCATGGTGGGCGAGATCCGCGACGCCGAGACTGCCCAGTACTCCACCCAGGCCGCGCTCACCGGCCACCTGGTCTTCTCCACCCTCCACACCAACGACGCCGCATCCTCGATCTCGCGCCTGAGCGACCTGGGCGTCGAGCGCTTCATGGTCTCCTCAACCCTGACAGGCACCATGGCGCAGCGCCTGGTGCGCAAGATCTGCCCCCACTGCAAGACCGAGCGCCACCTCTCGACCGACGAAGCCCGGACTCTCCGCATCTCGGTCCCCGAGGGGCGGCGGGTGAAGGTCCAGGAGGGCGAAGGCTGCGTCGAGTGCCGCGGCACCGGCTACCTGGGGCGGACCGGAGTGTTCGAGATCCTCCCCATCGACGAAGGCATCAAGGAGCTCATCGTCCAAGGCGCCGACGCCCCGGAGATCAAGCGCGAGGCGGTCAACCGGGGGATGCGCACGCTCCGCCAGTCGGCGCTCCGGAAGCTCGCCGAAGGGGTGACGACCTTCGAGGAGGTCGTCCGCGTGACCGGAATCCTCTGATCTCCTCCCAGCGGGCCTGGAGGTAGTTTCTACCTCCCTCGCGGCCCCTCCCCCGGGTAGTAAGTGCTCTTCCTGACGGTAGATCCGGAGACTAGGCTCGAGACACGTTCCAGAAAGGACGGTGTCTCATGAATCGAAAACTCATCGTAGTGGCAGGACTTCTGGGTGGTGTCGCGCTGGTCGCGCTCACCGGATGCGCCTCGTCGATGGTGCCCAAGAACACGCGGCATGCGGACGAAGGGATCTCCTCGGTCGTTCAGGAATCGCTCAAGGCCAACGACAAAGTCAATGCACGGCAGTTGGACGTCGAGACCCGCGAGGGCGTCGTGTACCTGACCGGCGTGGTCGACAGCGAGGAGGCTCGGCGCGAGGCCGGGCGGGTCGCATGGCACGTGGAGGGCGTGCGCGGCGTCGAGGACAACCTCACGGTCGGCGAGAGGACGGTCGGCGACTGGGTCGATGACGTGATGATCAGCTCGAAGGTCAAGTCGAAGCTCATCGCCAACTCCTCGATCAAGGCCTGGGACATCGACGTGAGCTCGTCGCAGGGGGTCGTGACGCTGATCGGCCGCGTCAGCTCTCAGGCGATCAAGACCGAAGCCGAGCGCATCGCGCGCGCCACCAAGGGCGTCACCGACGTGAACAACGAGCTCCTGGTCGGAAAGATCGGACAGTAGGCACGGCGAGAAAGGGAGAACTGCGATGCTCTGGACGATTCTGGTCATTCTTCTCGTGCTGTGGTTGCTCGGCGTCTTCACCTCCTACACGATGGGCGGATTGATCCACATCCTCCTGGTCGTGGCGGTGATCATCCTCATCTATCAGCTCGTTTCCGGACGACGGCGCCTGTAGGAGAAGCCCGTTGCCGCCGGCCACCGGCGGCAACGGGCTCAGGTTCTTCGCAAGGAAGGATGGCGCAACCCCATGGCGGAAGTGAACAGGTTGATCGCGCTCGCTTCACGGCCGGTGGGCTTGCCCAGGGTGTCCGATTTCGAGCTGGTCTACTCCGCGGTCCCCTCACCCGGTCCCGGCGAGGTACTGGTTCGGTCGGTCTACCTGTCGCTCGACCCCTACATGCGGGGCCGGATGAACGGTGCCGACTCCTACGCCCGGCCGGTCGCCATCGGGGAAGTCATGCCCGGAGCAGCGGTCGCCTACGTGGTGGAGTCCGAGGATCCGAGCTTCCGGGCGGGTGATGTGGTCGCAGGGATGTTGGGCTGGCAAGAGTTCGCCGTCGCCCCGGGGCGCGAGCTGAGGAAGATCGACCCCGGCCGGGCCCCGATCTCGACCGCTCTCGGAGTGCTGGGTATGCCCGGGCTGACAGCGCTCTTCGGCCTGCTGGACATCTGCGACCCGCAGCCGGGAGAGACCGCCGTGGTCTCCGCGGCCGCCGGAGCGGTCGGGATGCTCGTCGGCCAGATCGCCAAGATCCGGGGGTGCCGCGTCGTGGGCGTGGCCGGCTCCGAGGCCAAGATCAGGTGGCTGCTCGACGAGCTCGGCTTCGACGCGGCGCTCAACTACCAGGCGGCCGACGGTTTCGAGGACCGGCTCGGGGAGCTCTGCCCCGACGGCATCGACGTCTACTTCGACAACGTCGGTGGGGCCGTCACCGACGCGGTCATGAGGCAGATCGCCGCTCGGGCGCGGATCGCCCTCTGCGGAGAGATTTCGCAGTACAACCTGGAGAGGCCCGAGACGGGACCGCGCTGGCTGGGCCAGCTGATCGCCCAGCAGGGAAAGATGCAGGGCTTCCTGATCTCCGCCTACTCCCAGCGGTTCTCCGAGGGGCTCGAGCAACTGGCCACATGGCTCGAGGAGGGGAAGCTCAAATACCGGGAGGATGTGGCCCAAGGCCTCGAAGCCGCGCCCCAGGCCTTCATCGGCCTGCTACAGGGCAAGAACCAGGGCAAGCAGCTGGTGCAGCTCTCGGAGTCCTGACCCACCTCGCGCCCCGCCGGCCCATCGAACGAGTGACGAAGGACAGTCAGGAGGCAGTCCCTGTTTCGACGACCCCGCTCCGAACCGACCGAGCCTCTTCGGGGCGACCTCCTGAGCGTCGAGGGCCTCGAAGAGCGCGCCAAGGCGCTCGCCGCCGTCTTCACTCCAGCTCCCCCCACCCGCGCGCACGGGCACGACGTCCTGCCGAGACTCGAGGCGAACGCCCGCCTCCTCGCCTCGGCGTACCACCACCTCGCCGACGACGTTCACCTGGGCGTCGCCGTTCCTCCGGCCGGCGAGTGGCTTCTCGACAACTTTCACCTCATCGAGTCGGAAGTGCGCGCCGTGCGGCGGGACCTCCCCGTCCGCTACTACCGGACGCTGCCCAAGCTAGCGGCCGGCGAGCTCGCGGGCAGAGCCCGCATCCACGCGCTGGCGCTGGACCTGATCCGGCACGGCGACGGCCGCGTGGACGAGAAGCGGCTCACGCACTTCTTCAACGCCTTCCAGGTCGGGGCGCCCCTGACGATCGGCGAGCTCTGGGCGTTGCCCAGCATGCTCAAGCTCGGGTTGCTCGAAAACCTGAGGCTTCTCGTCGCCTGGATCCTCGCCGGGCGGACGGCGCGGCAGGAGGCGGATCGCGCTCTCGCGCGGCTCGAGTCCGGCGATCTCGCCGGTCCCCTGCCCGATCCGCTCCTGAACGCCTTCGTGGCACAGCTCAGGCAGCGGATGCGCGAATACGGACCCAGCGTGTCCCCTCTCGCCGCCGCAGTGGAGCAGGCGCTCGCCGCGCGCGGGACGACGCCCGAGGACGCGGTCCGATTCGAGCACCAGCGCCAGGCCACCGATCAAGTCTCCACTGCCAACACGGTGACCAGCCTCAGGTTTTGCGCGGCACTCGACTGGAGCCGCTTCGTAGAGCAGGTCAGCCCGGTGGAGGAGATCCTCCGGCGGGACCCGGCGGGGATCTACCCGCGGATGGACTTCGCCAGCCGCGACCGCTACCGGCACGCCGTGGAGGATCTCGCCGAGCCCACCGGCGAGGCCCAGGTGCGGGTCGCCCTGCGCACCGTCGAGAGTGCCCGCCGGGCCGCCCGGCGGAAGGGAATCGCCGAGCGGGCGGCGCACGTCGGCGATCACCTGATCGGACCGAGCCGGCGAGGCCTCGAGAGCGACCTGGCGTACCGTCCGCGCCCGACCCAGCGACTCCGCCGCTGGGTCTTCGCTCATGCCACCGCGGCGTACCTCGGCGCCATCGGCCTCCTGACCGCCCTGGGCGCTCTCGGCGCCTATGCGTACGCCGGCGCGACGGGCGCCGTCGGGATGGCGACGGCCGGGGCCCTCCTCGCGCTGCTCCCCGCGAGCGAGCTCGCCGTGCTCCTGGTCCAGCGGACCGTGGCCGCGCTCGTTCCGCCGCGCCGGCTCCCCCGCCTCGATTTCAGCGCAGGGATCCCCGAGGACGTCCGCACGATGGTCGTCGTGCCCGTGCTGCTCGGCAGCGTCGAGGAGGTCGAACGCCTCCTGGCGCACCTGGAGGTGCAGGCACTCGGCAACCTCGACCCGCGGATCCACTTCGCGGTCCTGAGCGATTTCAAGGACGCGCCGACGCTCGCGGTCGCCGGGGACGACGAGATCCTGGCCGCGGCGGTGGCCGGGATCGAAAGGCTCAACCGCCGGTACGTGTCCGCCGGGAACAACCGGTTCTACCTGTTCCACCGCGATCGCCGATGGAACCCGAAACAGGGCGTCTTCATGGGCTGGGAGCGCAAGCGCGGCAAGCTCGAGCAGCTCAACCGGCTGCTGCGTTCCCCCACCGACACCGGGTTCTCGGTCCAGATCGGAGACCTGTCGATCCTGCCGGCGGTGCGCTATGTCCTCACCCTGGACGCCGACACGCGACTCCCGAGGGGCGTCGCGAGGACCCTGATCGGGATCCTCGCGCACCCGCTCAACCGGCCCGTGGTCGACGTCGCCCAGCGCAGGGTCACGGAGGGCTACGGCATCCTCCAACCGCGCGTGAGCGTCAACCTGGCGAGCGCCGCCGGGTCGCTGTTCGCGCGGGTGTATGCCGGGCACACCGGCGTCGACCCCTATACGACGGCGGTATCGGACACTTATCAGGACCTGTTCGGCACGGGGATCTTCACCGGCAAGGGGCTGTACGACGTCGACGCCTTCCAGGCGACCGTCGGCTGGCGTGTGCCCGAGAACGCGCTGCTGTCGCACGATCTCTTCGAGGGGCTGTACGCGCGCACCGGCCTGGTCTCCGACGTCGAGGTGGTCGACGACTACCCTGCCAACGTCCTCGCGCACGCGCGGCGGCAACAGCGCTGGGTGCGCGGCGACTGGCAGATCCTCGCCTGGCTCTTCCCGGTGGTCCCGACACCGCAGGGATTCGTGAGGAACCACCTCCCGCTCATCAGTCAATGGAAGATCCTCGACAACCTCAGGCGCAGCCTCGTCGCACCCGCTCTCCTCGCCCTCTTCGCGGCCGCGTGGACCGTCCTGCCGGGGAGCCCCCTGGTCTGGACCCTGGGCGGCCTCGCGGTCGTCGCGTTCCCGTTCGTCACCGCCTTGTTCCAGCTCCTCGAGCCGCGGCCTGCGCACGAGCCCGCCCGCGTCCACCTGCGAGGCCTCGCGGAGGATCTGGGCACCGCCCTCGGGCAGGCGCTCTTGACGCTGGTCTTCTTGCCCTTCCAGGCCTGGGAGATGGTGCGTGCCGTCAGCCTGACGCTCGTCCGGCTCGTCGTCACCCACCGGCGCCTCCTCGAGTGGGAGACCGCGGCCACGCAGGCGGCACGGGCCGCCGGCCTCCTGCGAGAGGGGATCCGATCCTTCTTCGTCGCGATGGCCGCGAGCCCGATCGCGGCCATCGCGCTCCTCGCCCTGGTCGGCGCCGTCCGGCCGGGCGCTCTCTTGGTGGCACTGCCGCTGCTCGCCTTGTGGGTGGCGGCGCCCGCTTGCGCGTACTGGCTCAGCCGGGCCACCGCGGCGCACCGCCAGGAGCTGTCGCCGGAGGACCGCGGGCTCCTGATGGAGGTGGCGCGGAAGACCTGGGCTTACTTCGAGACCCTGGCCGGCCCCGAGGATCACTGGCTCCCGCCCGACAACCTGCAGGACGATCGAACGCCTCGGGTGGCCCACCGGACCTCGCCGACCAACATCGGCCTGGGCCTCCTCTCCACCCTGGCGGCGAACGACCTGGGCCTGCTGCCGGCGGAAGCGATGGTCGAACGGCTCGACCGGGCGCTGACCACGGTCGAAGGGCTGGAGCGCTACAAGGGGCACCTCCTGAACTGGTACGACACGCAGACCCTCTCGCCCCTCCTGCCGCGCTACGTGTCCACGGTGGACAGTGGCAACCTCGCGGGGGCGCTCCTCGCCTTGGCGGAAGGCTGCCGCCAGTCGGGCGCGGCGCGACCGGAGCTGGCCGCGCGGCTGTCCGGCGTCGCCCGGCGCGCGGCGGCCCTGGCGGACCAGATGCGTTTCGGGTTCCTCTTCGACCGCCGCCGTCAGCTCTTCTCGCTCGGCTATCGCCTGGCCGACGCCGGCGGGCCGGGACGACTCGACGACGCGTACTACGACCTGCTGGCCTCGGAGGCCCGCCTCGCGAGCTTCTTCGCCATCGCCAAGGGCGACGTTCCGCAAAGCCATTGGTTCCACCTGGGCCGGCTCGTCGTCAGCGTGCAGGGCGTCCCGACACTCGTCTCGTGGAGCGCGACGATGTTCGAGTACCTGATGCCACTCCTCCTGATGAGGACCTACCCGGGCACGCTCCTCGACCGGAGCTGCCGGATGGTCGTCAGGAAGCAGGTCAAGTACGGCCGCCAGCGCCGCGTTCCGTGGGGAGTCTCCGAGTCCGCCTACGATCTGACCGACCGGCTCGGCAACTACCAGTACAAGGAGTTCGGCGTTCCGGGCTTGGGGCTGAAGCGAGGGCTGGCCGACGAGCTCGTGATCGCGCCTTACGCGACCGCGTTGGCCGCTCTCCTGGAGCCGGTCGAGGCCGCAGGCAACCTCCGACGCCTGACGACCGAGGGAGCCGAAGGGCCGCTGGGTTACTACGACGCCATCGACTACACGGCGCGGCGGCCGGACGAGAGCGGCGGTCCGACGGCCGCGCGACCCGGCCGCGGCACCGTCGTCAAGACCTACCTGGCGCACCACCAGGGAATGACCCTGGTCGCCATCGCCAACGTCCTGCTGGGCGACCTGATGGTCCACCGGTTCCATGCCGACCGGCGCATCCAGGCGACCGAGCTCCTCCTGCAGGAACGAATCCCGCGCGCGGCGCCCGCCATCGAAGTGCACCCGGCCGAGGAGACCCGCGCCGAAGGGCCCGCCCTGGCGCGCGCACCGCGCCGCTTCCGCTCGCCCCACACGCCGTATCCGCGCGCGCAGATCCTTTCGAATGGCAGCTACGTCGCCATCGTCACCAACGGGGGCGGCGGAACCAGCTTCTGCCGAGGCCGCGCCGTGACCCGGTGGCGCGAGAACCGCACCTGCGATCCCGGAAGCCAGTTCGTCTATCTACGCGACGTCCACTCGGGGGCGGTGTGGTCCGCCACCTACCAGCCTACGGCCAAGGAGCCCGACAGCTACCTCGTGGAGCTCCTCGGCGAAAAGGCGACCTTCGAGCGGCTCGACCACGGCATCACGACGCTCCTCGAGGTCGCCGTCTCTCCCGGGGACGACGTCGAGGTGCGGCGCGTCTCTCTGACCAACCGCAGCGAACGTCCTCGCGAGATCGAGCTGACGAGCTACGTCGAGATGGGTCTGGGGTCCGTCGCGGAAGACGCCGCCAACCCCGCCTTCGGCAAGCTCTTCGTCGAGACGGAGTGGATCGCCGAGAACACGGCTCTGCTGGCGCGGCGCCGGCCGCGCTCCGAGCACGACCCCGCGCTCGTCGGATTCCACGTCCTCGCCATGCACGGACCGACCGAGGCGCAAGTCGAGTGGGAGACCGACCGGATGCGCTTTCTGGGCCGCGGGCGTGGACCCGACGACCCGAGGGCCCTGGACGGGCGTGCGCTCTCGGGGACGACGGGCGCGGTGCTCGACCCGATCCTGAGCCTCAGGACCCGGCTGCGGCTCGCGCCCGGGGGGTTCGCCCGCGTTTCGTTCACCACCGGCGTCGCCGACGACCAACCGACCGCCCGCGCCTACGCCCAGAAGTACCACGACCACGGCGCCGCCTCTCGCGCCTTCGCCCTGGCCTACACGGAGGCACGGGTCTCCCTGAGACATCTCGGGATCTCCCTCGAACAGGCCCAGATCTCGGAGCGGCTGGGGTCCCGCGTCTTCTTCACCGACGCATCCCTTCAAGCCGACGAGGCGGTCC
>CAVUBL010000013.1:0-214914 GCA_963739795.1 uncultured Acidobacteriota bacterium
CTCGCCTTCATCTTCCGGCCGGCGATCGACACGACCTCGGCTCCCTCCGGGAAGAGGTTCAACCGCGCGGCGAGCTCCGCGGCGATCCTGTCGGCGTGCGCCCGGTGGTCTTCGATCAGGCGCAGATAGTCCCCGTGCGAGCCCTGCACCTTGTGACCCGTCAAGAGCCGCATCATGTCGGCATCGACGCCGAGCCCGGGACCCAGGCTGGTGAACGTCTTGCGGCTGTTGCCCGGCATCGCCGCCTGACCCTCGAGCCCGGTCCGTGCCACGATCTCGCGGCGCCAGGCCTGATTGAGCCCGTTGGGGGTGAGGTGGGGAGTCTTGCCGTGGCTGGCGGGGAAGACGTACTCCGAGCACTCCGGAAGCGTCCGGAGGAAGTGCTCGGCGAGCGTGGGGAGCATCGCCACCCGGTCGCCTGTCTTCGCCCGCTCCAAGGTGGTCACGCCCCCTTCGCCGAGGTCCGCCCACTTGAGCGAGAGCACTTCCTCGCCCCTCCAGCCGGTGAGCATGCGAACGATGGTGGCCACCTTCGCCACCCCGTCGGGCATCGCAGCGAGCGCGTCTCCGATGGCCGCGAGCTCGCTCCGGCTCCAGACCTTGCCGCGCTTCGAGCCCCGGAACTTCTTTCCCAGGGTCGCGGCGGGATTCGGCAGGTCTGGCGGGATCGCCCCCACGGGTGCCGACTGCGCCCACTTCCAGGCTTTCGAGACGACGGCGCGAAGGTGGTTTGCGGTGGTGGGCCGGTCGGCGCCGATTGCCCGGTATACCTCATAGAGCACCGCCGCGGTGAGGGCTTCGAGCCTTGTGCCGGGCGGGAGGTGGCGCGCGAGGTTCCGGCGGGCGAGGTGGTACATCTCCAGGGTCGACGGGCGCACGTCCGGGCCATGCTCGCGGATGAACCGGTCGAGGAGCGCTCCAATGGTCTTGACTGGCTGGCGCTTCGCGACCTCGGCCGCCGCACCGGAGCGCAGTGTTGCCGCCACCCGCGCAGCCTCCACCCGGGCCGCGTCGAGCTCCATCTCTCGCGCATCGCCGAGGGAGCGCCGCAGCGGTTGCCGGCTCCCGACCGGCGACGCCTGTACGCACCAGGTGCGCGAGCCCGTGGCGCTCAAGCGGAGGCCGAGCGAGCCCTGGCCGTCCGGGAGCTTGTCCGTATCCCAGAGGTAGCACACGCCCGCCTTCGGAGCCTTCGCCCGTTGTACAATGCGCTTCGTGAGCTTCGCCGTCGCCATGGTCGACCCCTTGCCGAGTAACGCACAAGTAACGCATTTGCCACTGTTCCTGTGCGTCTCCACGTGTCATCGCGTGTCGCAAGTCCATATTTTACGGGGGTTTGAGAGCACCCGTCAACACCTGTAAACGGACTACGCCGTGACTGAAGATCGTGCCCTCGCACCTCGCGGCGCTCCTTCTGTCGCCGGAAGCGCGAGACATCCTGCCGCGCCGGATGCTGGTGCTCGGTGGCGAGGCCACGAGCTGGAGCTTGGTGGAGACGGTCGAGGCCCTGGCTCCGGAGTGCCGGCTCTTCAACCACTACGGCCCGACGGAGGCGACGATCGGCGCCACGGCGCAGGACGCCCACGCGGTCGTGGACCGCGCCGTCGCGGCCACCCTGCCCATCGGTCGGCCGCTCGCCGGCTACCGCGTCTACCTGCTCGACGCGCGGCTCCGCCCCGTGCCCCCGGGCGAGGGCGGAGAGCTCTTCATCGGCGGTGCCGGCCTTGCCCGTGGCTACCTCGGCCGGCCCGGGCTGACCGCCCAGCGGTTCCTGCCCGCTCCGTTCGCCGGGGCCCCCGGCGAGCGCCTGTACCGGACCGGCGATCTAGCCCGCCTGCTGCCGGGCGGCTCGATCGAGTTCCTCGGCCGCGTCGATCATCAGGTCAAGATCCACGGCTTCCGCGTCGAGCTGGGGGAGATCTCATCGGCTCTCGACCGCCACCCCGGCGTCTGGGAGTCGGTCGCCGTGCTGCGTGAGGACACGGCGAACGAGAAGCACCTGGTCGCCTACGTGGTACCCCGCCGAGGCCGGACGCTCGATCCCGGAGAGCTGCGCGCCGGGCTAGCCGAGGGGTTGCCGGAGTACATGCTGCCAGCGGCGATCGTGCTCCTCAAGGCTCTGCCCCTGACGCCCAACGGCAAGGTCGACCTGCGGGCGCTACCGGCTCCCGAGAGGAGCGCGTCGGGAGAGCGGATCGTGGCTCCGCGGACCCCGGCGGAACGCGCGCTCGTGGCCGTGTGGAGCGAGGTGCTGGGGATTTCCGAGATGAGCGTCGAGGCCAACTTCTTCGAGCTCGGGGGGGACTCCATCCTCGCCATCCAGGTGGCCGCTCGTGCCCATCGCGAGGGTTACCTGCTCAACCCGAAGCAGATCTTCGAGCACCAGACGATCGCCCGGCTGGCCGCCGTCGCCGCCGAGGTGCCCGGAGTGCAGGCCCGACAGGGGCTAGAGAGCGGTCCCGTGCCCTTGACGCCCATTCAGAGCTGGTTCTTCGCCCAGGGCTTTGCCGACTCGCATCACTGGAACCAGAGCCTGCTCATGGAGGCTCGGGAGCCTCTCTCGGCGTCGGCGTTCGAGCGCCTGGTGGCGGTGCTCACCGCGCACCACGACGCCTTGCGGTTGCGCTTCGCGGTCGGTGAGGGAAGGGGATGGCGGCAATGGATCGCCGGCTCCGAGGCCGTGGCCGGTTGCTCGTCGGTGGTCGACCTCTCGGCCCTGCCTGCCGGCCGGTGCAGCTCCGAGATCGAATCCTCCGCGGCGCGGGTGCAGGGGAGCCTCGACCTCGAGCGGGGTCCCATCGCCCGTTTCGTGCTCTTCGACGTCGGCCCGAGAGAACCGCAGCGACTGCTGGCGGTCATCCATCACCTGGCGGTCGACGGGGTCTCCTGGCGCATCCTCATAGAGGACCTCCAGGAAGGCTGGCCGCTCCTGGCCCGGGGCGAGGTGTTCACACCGGCGGCCAAGTCCAGCTCGGTCAAGCAGTGGGCCGAACGGCTCGCCGAGTACGCGCGCTCGGAGGATCTCGAGGCCGAGCTGCCAGTGTGGCTCGCGCTGGCGGCCGAGGGCCGGAGCGCCGCTCTGCCGCGCGACTTCGAGACCGGAGACGACACCCTCGCGGGGGCCCGCGGCGTGACCGTCACGCTCGACGCGGAGCACACGCAAGCCCTGCTCAAGGAGCTGCCTGCCGCCTACGGCACGGAGATCGACGATGCCTTGCTGACGGCCCTCGCGCGCGGCTTCGCGCGCTGGACGGGGAGTCGAGAGCTGTGGGTCGATCTCGAAGGGCACGGCCGGGAGCCGCTGTTCGACGACCTCGACCTCTCGCGCACGGTGGGCTGGTTCACCACCCACGTCCCGGTGCGGCTCGAGGTGGACCTCGGCGCCCGTCCGGGCGAAACCCTGCTCGCGGTCAAGGAGCGGCTGCGACGAATGCCGGGGCGGGGCATCGGCTACGGCATCCTGCGCGAGCTGGGCCGCGAGGAGGCCGCTACGCCACTACGGGCCCTGCCGCAGCCCGAGGTCAAGCTCAACTACCTGGGGCAGCTCGACCGTGCCGTGGCGGAGGCCGGTCCCTTCGGCGCCCCGCGCGAGTCGCCCGGGCAGGACCGCAGCGGGGGAGCGGCCCGTCCCCATCTCCTGGAGATCAACGGCGGAGTGGTGGGCGGCTGCCTGCGCCTGTCGTGGACCTACAGCGAGCGACGCCACCGGCGCGAGACGATCGAGACGCTCGCCGCGAACGTGCTCCAAGAGCTCGCGACCCTGGTCGACCAGGGCCGCGGGGCCGAGACCTACAGCGTGTCGGACTTCCCCCTGGCGCGGTTGGACGAGGAACGCCTGGCGCGCCTCCTCACGGCGGTCGCCGCCGACGCCGATGCCGCGGTGGCAGGCGGCCGCAGGCGGATCGAAGACGTCTATCCCGTCTCGCCGCTCCAGGAGAGCCTGCTCGTCAGCGCCCTCGCCTCCGGCGGCTCGGGTGCCGGCTTCGAGCAGAAGAGCACCACCCTCGCCGGCGAGCTCGACCTCGACGCCTTCGCGCGCACCTGGCGGGAGATGGTCTCGCGCCACCCGATCCTGCGGACCTCCTTCTTCTGGGACGGTGTCGGAGACCCCTTGCAGGTCGTGTGGCGCGAGGCGTCGGTGCCCATCGAGGAGCTCGATTGGAGCGGTCTCACGCCCGAGAAGCAGCGCTTCCAGCTCCAGGGCCTCCTGCGCGGTGAGCGCGAGCGCGGCTTCGACCCCGGCCGGGCGCCGCTCCAGCGCCTGGTGATCATCCGCCTCGGCGAGGGCCTCCACCAGATCGTCTGGAGCTACCACCATCTGCTGCTCGACGCCTGGTGCCGGAACCTGGTGCTCCAGGAGGTCTTCCTGGCCTATGACGCCTTCCGCCGGGGAGGCGAGCCAGAGCTCCCGGAATGCCGGCCTTACCGCGACTACATCGCCTGGCTCGCCGGCCGGGACGCGGAGGCGGCGCGTACCTTCTGGGCCGCTTACCTGAAGGGCTTCCGCAGCCCGTCACCGCTGCCGCGGCGGCCTGCCGGGAAGGGTGGCGTCGAGCACTGCTGGCTCCGGCTCTCGGCGGCAGCAACCGAAGCTCTCGAAGCCTTCGGGCGCCGCCATCAGGTGACCCTGGGCACCCTCGTCCAGGCGGCCTGGGCCCTGCTGTTGGGCCGCTACGCGGAACGCGGAGACGTGGTCTTCGGCGCGACCGTGGCCGGCCGGCCCGCCGAGCTTCCGGAAGTCGAGTCGATCCTGGGTATGTTCGTCAACAACGTTCCCGTGCGCGCACGCTTCACGGGCGAGGAGCTCTCGGGCGACTGGCTGCGCGGCTTCCAGGAGGACCTGGCGAGCCTGCGCGAGCACGAATGGGTCTCGCCGCTGGCCATCCAGGAGGCGAGCGACCTGCCGCCGGGTCAGCGCCTGTTCGAGAGCCTGCTGGTGGTTCAGAACTATCCGGCCGATGACGCTCCAGCTGAAGGAGCGGGCGGCGACCTCACGGTGACCGCGGTCAGCAGCCGCCTCGAAACGGGCTATCCGCTCACCGTGGTGGCCGGACCGTTGCGTCCGCTCTCGGCGCGCCTCTTTTTCGACACGCGCCGCCTCGACGCGGTGACCGCCGGGCGCCTCGGCCGGCAGCTCGGCACCTTGCTCCAGGCGCTCGCGGCCGACCCTGAGCGACGGCTCGGCGACCTGCCGCTGCTCACCGACGCCGAGCGGCACCAGATCCTCGTGGAGTGGAATGACGCGCCGTGGATCGCCCCGGACCGGCTCGCGGCGCTGGAGACGGAAGTCGCCGCAGTCACCGTCCCCACCGGAGAGACCGAGCTCAGCTCCGAGCTCCTGCCCGCCTTCTTCGAGCGGCAGGGCACCACCGTGATGCAGGCGCCGCCGCCGCTCTGGAGCCGGTTGCTCGACCTGGGCTTTCGGCCGCCTGGGGGCTTCACGGCCGTGTGCGTGGGCGCGGGTCTGTCCCCGTCCCTGGCGCGGGAGCTCGCAGCGCAGGGCGGCTCGGTCCTCCAGGTCTACGCGCTGGCCGACGGCGGCCGCTGGCTTTCGGCCCGGGCCGTGTGTCCGGGCGACGCCCTGGAGGGCCCCAGCTTGATCGGTCCGCCGCTCGAAGGCGCCGAGCTCCACGTGCTCTCTGCGGACGGCCGGCCGCAGCCGGTCGGGGTCACCGGCCAGCTCTTCGCCGGCGGGCCGGCCGTGGCTTCCTCCGGCCTCGTGGCGACCGGCGACCTCGCCCGCCGGCGCGGCGATGGCCGCATCGAGCTGCTGGGCCGCCTGGAGGAACGCATCGACCTCGCCGGCGGCGCCGTGGACCCCGGGGCCGTGGAGCTGGAGCTGCTGCGCCACGCCGCCGTGCGCGCCGCCAGGGTGGTGCCCTGGCAGGATGCCGTGGGCGAGCTCCACCTGGTCGCCTACCTCGTGGCTGACCGCTCGGCGCTGCCGCGGATCGAGGATCTGAGCGCCACGCTGCTACGGCGTCTCCCGCGGTTCGCCGTGCCGGATCTCTATATCCGCCTGGGGGCACTTCCCCTGGCCGGAGACGGCCGGGTCGACCTCCCCGCCTTGCCGGCGCCGGACCAGGCGCTCGGCCAGCTCGAAACGCCGTAAGTCGCCCCCTGCGACCCCCTCGAGCACCAGCTCAAGGAGATCTGGGAGGATCTCCTCGGCATCCGGCCGATCGGCATCCGGGACGACTTCTTCGCGCTCGGCGGACACTCGCTGCTGGCCATGCGGATGATCGATCGGATCCGCAGCCAACTGGGACGTGACCTGCCGCTCGCCACGCTGCTGCGAGCGGGCACGGTCGAGCTGCTCGCCCGCGCGGTCCGCAGCCACACCGGGCCCACTCCGTGGTCCCCGCTCGTCGAGCTTCAGGAGGGCAGTCGCGTCCGCGCCCCTCTGTTCTGTATCCACGCCATGGGCGGCGAGGTCCTCTGCTATGCCGAGCTGGCGCGGTACCTGGGGCCTGACCAGCCCTTCTACGGTCTGCAGGCTCGCTCCTGGGCGGAGCCGGACGCCGAGCCGCCGAGGAGCATCGAGGAGATGGCAGCGAGCTATCTCGCCGCCATCCGCCAGGTGCAGCCGGCAGGCCCCTACCATCTCGCAGGCTGGTCGCTGGGCGGCATCATCGCTCTCGAGATGGCTCAGCAGCTCCACGCCGAGGGCGATTCCGTGGCACTCCTGGCAATCTTCGACACCAACCTTCTGGCCCGGGGCGGCTCGGCCGACGCGGCCGAGTTCATCTTCCGGTTCGCCCGCCGCCACCCCTCGCTGTCGGTCGAGCACATGCGGACGCTGGGCAGCGTGGACGAGCAGCTCGCCTACGCCTTCGAGACGGCGGCCCGCGAAGGGTTTCTGCCGCCGGGCCTGGACCTCGCGATGGCGGTCCACTACGCGCGGGCGGGGGAGGCCAGCAGCCGGGCCAAAGAGACCTATGTGCCGAAGCCCTACCCCGGCCGGGTCACCCTTTTCCGGGCCACGTCGGGCCATGTCGACAGCAGCCCTGACCCCTCGCTCGGCTGGGAGCCACTCGCCCTCGGCGGCCTGGAGATCTTCGACGTGCCGGGCAGCCACAACGTTCTGATGGAGAAGCCCTACGTCCAGACCCTCGCCAAGCGCCTTCGGGCCTGTCTCGACCGCGAAGCTCCGGTACTCGCTGTCAGCGATCGCTTGTTGTAGGCTTGCAACTTCGAAAGAGATTCGAGCGATGTTGAAGATTATTCGCCAAGACGTCCGACTCGCCTTGCGGGCACTGCTCAAATGGCCCGCCTTCAGCCTGATGGCGATCCTCACGCTGGCCCTGGGCATCGGCGCCAATGTCGCGATCTTCAGTGTTCTCAACGCCGTTCTGCTCCACCCGCTGCCCTACAAGGATCCCGGCCGCCTGGTGGTCGTCTTCGAGCAGGATCGCCGGCAGGGAACGCAACGGGAGGAGGCGTCCCCGCCGGACTTCTTCGACTGGAAGGAGCAGCAGAAAGGTGTCTTCGAGCGGCTCGTGGCCTTCGAGGGCTGGCAGCGCACCCTGACCGAGGCCGGCGGCGAGCCCGAGCGGATCGCCGGCGGTTCCGTGTCGCACGACTTCTTCTCGGCCCTGGGGGCCCGACCCGCCCTGGGCCGACCATTCTCGCTGGTGGAGGACCAGCCCGGCGGCGAGCAGGTCCTGATCTTGAGCTACGCCCTGTGGCAAGGCCAGTTCGGGGGTGACCCGGACATCCTCGACAAGACCCTGACCCTCGACGGCGCCGTCTACAAAGTCGTCGGGGTCATGCCTCCCGATTTCGACAACCCGATCACGCCCGCCGAAGCCTGGACTCCCTTGCAGTACTCGTCCTCCTCGTTGGGGCGCGGCCGCCACGTCCTGCGGGTCTTCGCGCGGCTCGCTCCGGGGGCGACCCTCGAGCGAGCGCAGAGCACCATGGACGCGATCGCCTCCCGGCTCGAGCAGCTCTATCCTGAGTTCAACTCGGGCCGCGGGGTTCGGCTCGTGACCCTGCGTGAAGCGATCGTCGGCAACATCCGGCCGACGATTCTGATGCTGCTCGCCGCGGTCGGCCTGGTGTTGCTGATCGCCTGCGTGAACGTGGCGAACGTGCTGCTCGCGAGGGCGCTCGCCCGCCAGCGTGAAGTCGCCGTCCGCGTGGCTCTCGGCGCCAGCCGGGGGCGGCTGGTGCAGCAACTGCTGACGGAGAGCGTGGTGTTGGCGATCCTCGGCGGCGCGGCTGGGCTGATGCTCGCGTTCTGGGGGGTCCACCTGCTCAGGGTGCTCGGACCGGAGGACATCCCCCGCCTCGCCTCGGTGAGCCTCGACGGACGAGCCCTGGTCTTCGCGCTCGTCGTCTCGCTGCTGACCGGTATCGCGTTCGGCTTGGTGCCGGCGCTTCAATTGTCGCGCACCGACGTCGAGGGAGCTCTAAAGGACAGCGGTACGAGCGGTGCCGGTGTGCAGCGGCAGCGCTTGCGCAGAGCTCTGGTGGTCGCGGAGGTGGCCCTGGCCGTCGTGCTGACCATCAGCGCCGGCCTGGTCATCAAGAGCCTGCTCCATCTGCGCAGCGTCGAGCCGGGATTCAAGGCGGATCACCTGCTGAAGCTCGAGCTCAAGCTGCCGGAGAGCCGCTACCCGCAGTCGCGCAGCAACCCCGCCTCGCCGGAGATGGTCAACTTCTTCCGCCAGGCCCTCGACCACCTCTCCGCCGTGCCCGGCGTCGAGTCGGCCGCCGTGGCCCTCGACCACCCGCTCGAGGCGGGCTGGACCACCAGCTTCGTAATCGACGACGCGCCGCCGCTGAAGCCCGGGGAAGAGGACGAGGCCCGGATGCGGCCGGTGACGCCCAGCTACTTCCGGACCGTGGGAGTGCCGATCGTCTCCGGGCGCTCCTTCACCCAGGCGGACAGCACGCCGGTGGTGCTCATCAACCAGGCGATGGCCCGGCGCTACTTCCCGGACCGCAGCCCGGTCGGTCGGCGGCTCTCCTTCTGGGGCGTGTCCCGCACGATCGTCGGCGTCGTCGGCAACGTCCGGTTCATGGGCCTCAACACCGAGACCGAGCCTGCCATCTACCCGTCGCTCCTCCAAGTCCCGATGCGCGAGGTCAGCGTCATCGTCCGCACCCGCCAAGACCCGATGAGCGCCTATCCGGACGTGCGGCGTGCGATTCGGAAGATCGACCGCGACCTAGCGACCTTCGAGGTCAGCAGCATGAAGGACATCCTGGCCCAGACCCTTGGGCAACCTCGGTTCAGCGCCCTTCTGCTGACCACGTTTGCGGCCATAGCGCTGGTCCTGGCGGCCATCGGCATCTATGGCTTGATCTTCTATCTCGTGAGCCAGCGCGGGCGCGAGATCGGCGTGCGCATCGCCATGGGAGCCGGCCGCGGGGCCGTGCTCCGGCAGGTGCTGGGTCAGGGGATGCGGCTTCTCGCCCTCGGCCTGGCTCTTGGCCTCCTCGCCTCCCTCGCCACCGGCCGGCTTCTGTCCAGCATGCTCTTCGGCGTCAAAGCCAGTGACCTCTCGATCTACGTGCTGGTCTCGTTGCTCCTGGCGGCGGTGGGCCTCGCCGCTTGCTGCCTGCCCTCGCTGCGGGCGAGCCGGATCAACCCCAGCCTGGTGCTGCGCAGCGAGTAGACGCGTGACGATCTCGTCGCTCTCCCCAACCCCGGACCAGAATACCCAGGTCAGGTGGTCGGCCGTCAACCGGCGGTTCCTCGAGGCCGCGGACCGGATGCCCGCACTCCTCGAGCGCGCCACATTTGCGGCGGTCCACGACGGCAATCCGCTCGCCTACTACCAGATGCAGTCCTGGCCCATCTTTCTAGACCGTGCGGTGATCGCGGAGTTCGAGCGTGTCACCTGCGGCCTGGTCCCCCTCTTCAAGAGCATCCCGGAGCGTTTCTTCGCCACCGACGCCGGAAGGATCGCCCGTTACTACGACTTCGGCGACCCGGCCCTCGTCGAGATGGCCCTGGAGAGCCCGAACGGCATCGAGGCGGCGCCGGCGCGCTGCGACTTCATCGACTCCGCCCGCGGGCTCCAGTGCCTCGAGCTCAACTGCGGCAGCTATCTCGGCGGCTGGAACATCCAGGCCGTCGAGCCTCTCGTCCTCGGCTGTCCGGAAGTCGCTTCCTTCCTCGCCGACTACGGCGTCACGGCGCGGCACCGCAACACCGTCCGGCAGACGTTCGAGCACATGATCGACGACACCGTCCGACGGGGCATCTGGCAGGAAGGCGATTTCAACCTCGCGGTCGTGATCTACCCCCAGAGCGACGAGTGGGTCGCCACCCACCCGCGGGAGATCTACCGCCATGAGCTTCACCAAGCCCTGGCCACCCGGGGCATGAGAGGCCGCCTTCTCGTCTGCGGCTACGACGACCTCGAGCCCCAGGGCCGCGTCCTCGCCCATGGAGACCTGCCCGTCCACGCCCTCCTGGAACAGCAGGCGGCGCTCACCGATCCCCGCGCCTTCCGCTGCTTCAAGGCCGGGATGGTCAACCTCTTCAGCGGCCCGATCACCCAGCTCCTCTCCGACAAACGCAACCTCGCCTTGCTCTCCGAGAATGCGGGCTCCGACCTCTTCTCGGCCGCCGAGCGCGAGCTCATCGAGCGGCACGTGCCGTGGACGCGCCGTACCGGCGCCGGGGAGGTCACCTGGAAGGGACGGCAGGTCGGCCTGCGCGAGCTCCTGGAAGACCGGAGAGAGGACCTGGTGCTCAAGCAGGCTCGTTCCATGAGCGGCCAGGCCGTCTTTCTCGGCAAGTACACGCCGCCGCAACGGTGGCAGGCCCTGGTGGATCATGCCCTCGCGGAGCCGGACTGGCTCGTTCAGGAGCGGGTCGAGCCCCTGACCTGCACGTTCCAGTCGGGTGCCAGGGGGACGGCGCCCTATGAGGTGATCTGGGGCAACTTCGACATCGGCGGCCGCTACGGCGGGAGCTTCGTCCGCATGATGCGCAAGGGTGCCGGCGCCGGGGTCATCAACGCCGGCCAGCAGGCCCAGGTGGGAATTCCGCTCGAGGTCGAAGAGCCGGAGGCGAGCACTGACGTTGGTTTGTAGGTGCGTCGACAGCCCCAGGGTGAAGCCGGCCTCTCAGCTCAATCGAAAGCCCAAACCAACGAGGAGGTATTCAGTCATGGTGAAGAGACTCGGCGTTTCCGTCTTCGCTGTCGTCCTTGGTCTGCTGTTCTCGGTCGCGGGCAGCGCCAAGAGCTTTCCCAGCGGCACGTTCACGTTGAAGGATGCGAGGGGCACCGTCTGGGACTTGACGTTCGACGGCAAGGGCCAGTTCGAGGTCCTGCAGAACGGCACCGAGGGTGTCGTGGGGGCCTACAAGGTCACCAAGGACAAGATTGACTTCATGGACAAGAACGGCCCGCTTGCCGAGCCCGGGAAGGTCGGTTCCTATACCTGGAAGCTCGAGGGCAAGAGCCTGCTGTTCACCAAGGTCTCGGACAATGCCGAGGGCCGCTCGCAGGCCCTCACTGGCGGGCCCTGGGAGATGAAGAAGTCAGGGGAGGAAATGAAGAAGTAGGGCATCGCCGGCCGGTGCATCGCCGAGGGAGCGGCGGAGTGGTTGCCGGCTCCCGACCGGCGACGCCTGTACACACCAGGTCCGCGAGCCCGTGGCGCTCAAGCGGAGTCCGAGCGAGCCCTGGCCGTCCGGGAGCTTGTCCGTATCCCAGAGGTAGCGCACGCCCGCCTTCGGAGCCTTCGCCCGTTGTACAATGCGCTTCGTGAATTTCGCCGTCGCCATGGTCGACCCCTTGCCGAGTAACGCACAAGTAACGCATTTGCCACTGTTCCTGTGCGTCTCCACGTGTCACCGCGTGTCGCAAGTCCATATTTTACGGGGGTTTGAGAGCACCCGTCAACACCCGTAAACGGACTACGCCGTGACTGTGGATCAGGAGGTCCCGGGTTCGACCCCCGGCGCCGGTACCAACCCCTCGTTTCGGCACCGGCTGATGGCCACGAGACGACCCGACCCCTGGACGAAGAACCGACGATGTCTTCCACGGTAGAACCGCGCCTCTCCCGAGGCCTGCGGGACCTCATGTCCGGCGAGGTCCTGGCCCGCGAGTGGATAATCGGCCGGATCCGCGAAGTGTACGAGCTCTACGGCTTCGTGCCCCTCGCCACGCCGGCGGTCGAGTACCTGGACATCCTCGGGGGATCGGCCGGCGAGGAGGCGCAGCAGTCGATCTTCCGGGTGACCAATCCAGAGGGGGAGTCGCTCGGGCTCCGCTTCGACTTGACCGTTCCTCTCGCCCGGGTGGTGGCCCAGTACCCGGATCTCCCGCGCCCGTTCAGGCGCTACCAGGTCGCCCAGGTGTGGCGGGCGGACAAGCCCGGCCGTGGTCGCTACCGGGAGTTCACCCAGTTCGACCTCGACTCGGTGGGCGTGGTCTCCGAGGTGGCCGACACCGAGATCGTGGCGGCGATGTGCGACACGCTCTCCGCGCTCGAGGTCGGCGGCTACAAGGTCCGCTACTCGAGCCGCGGCATCCTCAACGTGCTGCTCGCCTTCGCCGACATCGCCCAGGCGCGCGGCGAAGACGTCTTCCGGGTGCTCGACAAGCTGGAGAAGATCGGCCCCGAGAAGGTGCGCCTGGAGCTGACCACCGGCTATCGGGACGAGTCCGGGGACACGATTCCCGGCCTCGGCCTCTCCGGAGACCAGGTCGATCGGATCGAGCGCTTCCTGGAGATCCGCGCCGAGGACCGGCGGGAGGTCGTCCAGCGCCTCCGGGACTTGTTCGCCGGCGTGGAGGGCGGCGAGGAGCAGATCCGGGTGGTCGAGCGCATCTCCGACCACCTCTACGCCCTGGGTTACGAGGACGACCGGGTGGACCTCGATCTCTCCATCGCCCGGGGCCTCGCGTACTACACCGGCCCCGTCTTCGAGGCGATGCTCCTGGACGCTCCGGAATTCGGCTCGGTCTTCGGCGGCGGCCGCTACGACGACCTGGTGATGCGCTTCCTGGGCGAGAAGGTGCCCGCGACCGGCGCCTCCATCGGCGTCGACCGCCTGCTCGCGGCTCTGCTCCAGCTCGGCAAGCTGGGGGCCCGCAAGGCGACGGCCCGGGTGCTTGTCGCGCTCTTCGATCCCGACCTGCGCCAGGATTGCCTCGACATGGCGTACGAGCTGCGCCGCGCGGGCATCCCGACGGAGGTCTACCTCGGTCAGGAGCGGGGGATCGGCAAGCAGCTCAAGTACGCCGACCAGTGGCAGATCCCCGTCACCCTGCTCTACGGCGGCAACGAGAAGGAGCGGGGAGTCGTGACCCTGAAGGACATGGGGGCGGGCCGCGCGAAGTCGGAGAAGATCGGGGACCGCCAGGAATGGATCGAGAAGCGGCCGGGGCAGCGCGAGGCGAAGCGGACCGAGCTGGTGGCCGCGGTGCGCGAGATGCTCAACGCGATCGACGAGGACGGCCGATGACGAGGCTGGTCCTCGACGGCCATTCCCTCACCCTCGAACAGCTGACCCGGGTGGCGCGCGATCCGTCCATCGAGGTGGGCTGGACGGACGCCGCCGCGGAGCGGATCGAGCGGAGCCGCCGCCAGATCCGGTCGATCGTCGAGCGCTACAAGGCGGCCCGCTCGCACAACGGCGACTCGCTGGAGGGGATCGTCCTCGACTACGGGGTCACCACGGGCTTCGGCTCGTTCAAAAACGTGGCGATCGAACCGACGAAGCTCGAGCGGGTGCAACGCACCATCCTGCTGAGCCACGCGGTGGGCGTCGGTGCGGGGAGCGATCCCGACGACCCCGCGGGGTACTTCCCGGCCGAGGTCGTGCGGGCGGTTCTGGTGCTGCGCCTGAACACCTTTCTCAACGGGCACTCGGGCGTCCGCCTGGAGCTGGTCGCGGCCGTCGCCGCCATGCTCAACCGGGGGATCGTCCCGCTGGTCCCGATTCGCGGCTCGGTGGGATCGAGCGGCGACCTCTGCCCCCTCGCGCACCTGTTCGTGGTCTTCCTCGGCGAGGGGCGTTACTACGTGCTCCGGAGCGCGGAGGACGCGATCGTGGCCCGGCGCACTCCCGAGCGGTGGAAACCGGCCTCCGAGCTCGCGTCCGACCTGGGAGCCGAGCCCCCGGACCCGAGCTACAAGGAAGGTCTCGCCCTCACCAACGGTGCCACCTTCTCGACCGCGCTCCTCGCCCTCGGCGTGTACGACGCGGAGGTGCTCGCCAAGACCGCCGACGTGGCGCTGGCGCTCTCGCTCGAGGGGCTGTGCGGCTGCGCCCGCGCGTTCGATCCGAAGATCCACGAGGCGCGCGGCCTCCCCGGCCAGATCGACTCGGCCGCCAACGTGCGGGCCCTGCTCGCCGGCAGCCGGCTCCTGGAGCGCTCGGGCGAGGTGCAGGACGTCTACTCCTTGCGTTGCGCCCCGGCGGTCCACGGCGCCAGCCGCGACGCCATCTCGTTCGCCCGCAAGGTCGTCGAGACCGAGATGAACGCCACCACCGACAATCCGCTCTTCTTCCCCGGCGACGACGGCGAGGACCACGTCACCCCTCCCTGGGACTTCCAGTTCCGGGCGAACTGGGAGGGCACCGGCTACAGCGGCGAGGGGCGGGCGTCGTACTCCGCCGGCAACTTCCACGGTCAGCCGATCGGGCTGGCGGCGGACTACCTGGCGTGCGCCGTCGCGGAGATCGCCGACATCTCCGAGCGCCGGACCAATCTGCTCCTCGACGAGAACTACAGCCGCGGCCTGCCGCCGAACCTGGTGGCGAAGCCGGGGTTCAACACCGGGCTGATGATCGTCCAGTACACCGCCGCCTCCCTGGTGTCCGAGAACAAGGTCCTGTCCCATCCGTCGTCGGTCGACTCGATCCCCACCTCCGGCAACGCCGAAGACCACGTGGCCATGTCGACTACCGCGGCGAGAAAGCTCAGAACCGTGATCGCCAACGCCCAAGCCGTGGTGGCGATCGAGTTCTTGGTAGCGGCCCAGGCGGCGGATTGGCGGGCCGTGCGAGGTGCGCCCGCGGTTGATCAGCGGCCTGGGGGCGACCCTCCGACCTTCGCGGGAAGGGCCGACGGTACTCGGCTCCGCGGGCTGATGGAGGCGGCAGAAGCCGAAGGAGAGAGCTTC
The DNA here is from genome assembly GCA_963739795.1 of uncultured Acidobacteriota bacterium. Lineage (GTDB taxonomy): Bacteria > Acidobacteriota > Thermoanaerobaculia > Multivoradales > DATKCC01 > CAVUBL01. The sequence continues at coordinate 15,106 of CAVUBL010000013.1, forward strand.
CGGGAGGCGGTCGAAGGAGAAGAGTGGCCGGTGGTCGGACACTTGGCGCCCGCGACCTTCGCTGCCTACCAGGCGATCCGCGGAGAAGAGCCGGCGAAGCCTCTGGTGAAGCCGCTCGTCGAAGATCGCCTTTTGGCGGGCGACATCTGCAGAGTTCGAGAGCTCGTCGAGTCTGGTGCCTTGGTCCGAAGGGTTGAAAAGACCCTTGGCCGCCCTCTCCGGCCGAGCCGCCGGCTGTCGTTCGCCTCGGAACCCGAGTGATCGTGGTGCGAGGTGGGACCGGTTGACGGGGGTCCGGGAACTGCTCTACTCTGTTGCCGCTGAGGGCGTTTGGATGGACAGCCGAGACCAGATCGCTTCGTCGCTTGCCGCCAGGGGGTGCTGGTGGTGCTGGCCTCATTCCTTCCTAGGGAGCTCGTAGCCGGGGTGGACTGCCCCGGTGGCCGGCGCCCCGGGGTGAGGACGAGAGCTCCGCGGCTTCGCGCGCGATCCGAAACCTCCTCCCGGGACTTCCGGCGAGGAGGTTTTTCGTTGGTATCGAGACGAGTCACCGTAGCCCGCCGTCGCTTCCGGAGGCGGCCGTGAGCAGCCCGCGACGGGCCGTGCCCCATGTGCGCGAGTACCTGGCGGACAGCCTGACGCCGCTCGAGGTCTACCGCCGGCTTTCGGCCCTCTCGCCGGTCCGCTTCTTGCTCGAGAGCGTGACCGGCGGCGAGCAGGTCTCCCGCTTCAGCTTCCTGGGGGCCGCGCCGAGCGAGATCTACCGCCTGTGGCCGGACCGGTTGGAGCGCGAGCGGGACGGACGCCGCGAGGACCTGCCCGGCGCGCCCCTCGAGGCCCTGCGGCGGGTCGTGGGCTCGATCCGCTCGGAGCCCGACTCGATCCGCGGGGGCGGCTCCGTCCCGTTCACCGGCGGCTTCGTCGGCTTCTTCGGCTACGACGCCGTCCGCCTGGTCGAGCGCCTGCCGGGCGGCCCGCCCGACCGTCTCGGCCTGCCCGTGGCCCTCCTCGCCCGCTTCGACACGGTGGCCGTCTTCGACCACGTTCACCAGCGCGTCCGGCTGGTGGCCAACGAGGTCGAGGGGGAGATCGACGCCGCCGGCGCGGAGCGGGAGCTGGCGCGGGCCGCCGCGGCCCTGGACGGTACGGCCGGCGGCCGGAGCGGCCGGGCGGTCGCCATCCCGGCCCGCCGGCCGGCGCCGCCGGAGATCGCGGCGGTGAGCCTAGACGGCGCCTCGTTCCAGCGGGCGGTGCGCCGGATCAAGGACTACATCGCGGCCGGCGACATCTTCCAGGCGGTTCTCGCCCGGCGCTTCCGGGTCGGGCGGCGGGTCGATCCCCTGGCCCTCTACCGGGCGCTCCGGGTGATCAACCCGAGCCCCTACATGGTGCTCTTCGAGACCCCGGAGGTGGCCCTGGCCGGGGCCTCGCCCGAGATGCTGGTGCGCAAGACCGGCCGCCGGATCGAGACCCGGCCCATCGCCGGCACGCGGCCGCGGGGCGGCGACCCGGAGGAGGACCGGCGCCTCGCCGCAGAGCTCCTGGCCGACCCCAAGGAGCGCGCCGAGCACGTGATGTTGGTCGATTTGGGGCGCAACGACCTGGGTCGCGTCGCCGAAGCGGGGAGCGTCCAGGTGTCGAGCTTCCTGGAGATCGAGCGCTACAGCCACGTCATGCACCTGGTCTCGAGCGTCGAGGGCCTGCTTCCGCCGGGACGCGACGACGCCCGGGCCGGCCTCGACACGCTCCTCGCCTGCTTCCCGGCGGGCACCCTCTCCGGGGCGCCCAAGATCCGGGCCATGGAGATCATCGACGAGCTCGAGCCCGAGGCGCGGGGGCCGTACGGCGGGGCGGTGGGGTACCTTTCCTATTCGGGGGACGTGGACACTTGCATCACGATTCGCACTCTGGTGGTGAGGGGAGAGGAGACCTCGGTGACGGCAGGTGCCGGCATCGTGGCGGACTCGGACCCGGAGCGCGAGCAGCACGAGACGGAGAACAAGGCCGCCGGAATGCTCGCGGCCGTCGCCCTGGCCGAGGAGATTGAAGGAGCGGCTGCGGGCCCGTCCGCAGAGGAGTCCAAGCAATGACCCCAACTCGTCACCTAGACCTGGGGGAGGGAAGGGGATCGAGGGGTTGCGGGGTGGTCTGATGAAGCTCCTCATTATCGACAATTACGATTCCTTCACCTACAACCTGGTCCAGATCCTGGCGAGCCAGGGGGCGGAGGTCGAGGTGGTTCGCAACGACGCCGCGCCGGTGGACGATCTTCTCGCCCGGGGCGCCGCGGGGATCGTTCTCTCGCCCGGGCCGGGACGGCCCGAGGACGCCGGCCTCTGCCTGGATCTGCTGGCCCGGCGGCCCGCCGTGCCGCTCCTCGGCGTCTGCCTCGGGCACCAGGCCCTGGGCATGGCCTTCGGGGCGCGGATCGACCGGGCGCCGGAGCTGATGCACGGCAAGACCTCGAGCGTCCGGCACGACGCGACCGGGCTCTTCGCCGGCCTGCCCGACCCCTTCGAGGCCACCCGCTACCACAGCCTGGTGGTGGCCGAGGAGACCCTGCCCCCCGAGCTTCGCCCCACAGCCCGGAGCGAGGACGGTCTCCTCATGGCCATGCGCCACACCGAGCTTCCCTGGTGGGGCGTGCAGTTCCACCCCGAGTCGATCCTCACCGAGGTCGGCCCCCGCCTCCTGGGCAACTTCCTCGCGGCCTGCGGGGGGAGGACGCCATGATCGATCCCCGTGCCGCCCTGAACCGCCTTCTCGAGCGGCAGGATCTGACCCGCGAGGAGATGGAGGAGCTGTTCGGCCGGCTGATGGACGGCGAGATCCCCGATCCGGTGAAGGCGGCGCTCCTGGTCGCCCTGCGCATGAAGGGGGAGTGCCCGGCGGAGATCGCCGGCGCCGCCGCGGCCATGCGCCAGCGCTCGGTGCGCATCCCCCACCACCGGGAGAGGGTGGTCGACACCTGCGGCACCGGCGGCGACCGGCGCGGCACGTTCAACATCTCCACCGCCGCGGCCCTGGTGGCGGCGGCCGGCGGCGTGCCGGTGGCCAAGCACGGCAATCGCTCGGTCTCGAGCCGCTCGGGCAGCGCCGACGTGCTGGCCGCCTTGGGGGTCGACATCGAGGCCCCGCCGGCGGTCGTGGGACGGGCCCTCGACGAGGTGGGGATCGCCTTTCTGTTCGCGCCCCTGCTCCATCCGGCCATGCGCGAGGTCATGCCGGTGCGCCGGACGCTCGGCGTGCGCACGGTGTTCAACGTCCTGGGGCCCCTGACCAACCCGGCGGGGGCGCGGCGCCAGGTCATGGGGGTCTACGCCGAGGAGCTGGTGGAGCCCATCGGGCGGGTGCTGGCGGAGCTGGGGAGCGAGCACGCCCTGGTGGTGCACGGCTCGGACGGGCTGGATGAGGTCACGACGACGGGCCGGTCGCGGATCGCGGAGGTGCGGTGCGGGGAGGTGGCGGTGTACGAGGTGGCGCCGGAGCGGTTCGGGATCGAGCGGGCGGAGCTCGCGGAGCTGGCGGGCGGGGAGCCGGAGGCGAACGCGGAGGCGATGGTGCGGGTGTTGGGTGGGGAGGGGGGGGCGCTCGGGGACGTGGTGGCTTTGAATGCGGGGGCGGCTTTGTATGTCGGTGGGGTGGTGGGGAGTTGGGACGAGGGGGTGGAGGTGGCTCGGGGGGTGTTGGCTGGGGGGGAGGCGATGGGAAAGTTGGAGGAGTTGCGGGGCTTCGGGAGGGGGGGTGAGGGTTGAGGGAGGAGTTGGGCCGGGGTTGCCGGAGACACGGCCCGGTGGCAGGTGGCTCTCCGGCGGCAAACTGCGCCGGCGGAGAGCCGCGCAGCCCCCGGACCTGCGTACGACCGGACTCCGACAGGTTGCGCCCCTGTGCTGGGGAGGGGGTGGGGGGGGATGGGCGTCTTGCTCGTTGGAGCGTAGTCCTCCCTCGATTGAAGCGGCCGAGCTCTGTCTCGGCCGGGGTGGGGGGCGGCGGTGAGTGATCTGCCGGATGTCCTGGTTCGGATTGTGGAGCGTCGGCGGGCTCGGTTGGCTGGGGTGTCGGCGGGTGCGGGCCTCGTGGAGCGGGACGGGGTGTTGGGAGTGGAAGAGAACCCCTTTCTTTCGGCGTTGTCAGCACAGCGGGGGCGGGCGGTGATCGCGGAGGTGAAGATGGGATCGCCGCGGATCGGGTCGCTCTCAGGAAGGGTGGATCCGGAGGGGCAGGCGCGGCTGTACGGCGCGGGTGGGGCGGCGGCGCTCTCGGTAGTGGTGGAGCCGGACTTCTTCGGCGGTTCGTACGAGCTGCTGGAGCGCTGCCGGCTCGCCTCGGGGTTGCCGGCCATCGCCAAGGACTTCGTGGTCGATCCGGTGCAGCTCGTCTGGGCGCGGGAGGCGGGCGCGGACGCGATCCTGCTCATCGCCGCCCTCTATCCGGGCGACGAGCTCCGCCGCCTGGCGGGGCTCGCCCGCGGCCTCGGCCTCGCGCCCCTCGTCGAGACCCACGATGCCGGCGACCTGGCGAAGCTCGCGGGCGCCGCCTGGGAGCTCGTGGGGATCAACAATCGGGACCTGCGGACCTTCGACGTGGACCTCGAGCGCTCGACGGCCCTCGCCTCCCGCCTGCCGCCCGGGGCGCTCCGGGTGGCCGAGAGCGGCATCGCCTCCGGCCGCGATGTCGCCCGGCTCCGCGCCGCCGGCTTCGACGCGTTTCTGATCGGCGAGTCCCTGCTCTTGGCCGACGACCCGGCGGCGAAGCTCCGGGAGCTGGCCAGGTGACCCGGCCCCCCCGTCCAGTCGTCAAGATCTGCGGCCTCACCCGGGTCGAGGACGCCCGGCGGGCGGTCGCGCTCGGCGCCGACCTGATCGGTCTGAACTTCCATCCGCCGAGCCCCCGGGCCCTCGGCGTGGAGGCGGCCCGGGAGATCGCCTCCGCCGTCGCCGGGTCCGGGGCCCTCGTCGTCGGCGTCTTCGTCCACTTGGCCCCGGACGAGATCGAGGCGGTGGCCGCCGCCGTGGGACTCGACCTGGTGCAGCTCCACGGCCCGGAGGCCCCGGGGGTGGCCCGCCGCTTCGGCGCCCGGGCGATCCAGGTCTTCCGCCGGCCGAGCCCGCCCGCCGCCGCCGAGCTCGCCCGCTACGGCGCCGTCTGGGGCTTTCTGTTCGACGCTCCGCCCGCGGCCCGGCCGGGGCCGGCGGCACCCACCGGGGCCGACACCTCCGGCGGGGCCTATGGCGGGACCGGCCGGACGTGGGATCATGGGGCCCTCCGGGGCGTTGCCACGGACCGGCCGGTACTGGTCGCGGGCGGCATCCACCCGGGCAACGCCCGCCGCGCCCTGGAGACCTCCGGTGCCCGCGGCGTGGACGTCTGCTCCGGGATCGAGTCGGCGCCGGGGATCAAGGACCTCGAGCTCATGACACGTCTTTTCGAGGAGGTACACCATGGCCAAGGCCGCAACGCTTCCTGACGCCGCCGGCCATTTCGGCCCCTACGGCGGGCGTTTCATCCCGGAGACCCTGATGGCCCCGGTCGAGGAGCTCGCCCGGGCCTACGACAAGATCTCCCGCCAGCGCCGCTTCCGCCGGCGCCTGGACGAGCTGCTCGTCGACTACGTGGGTCGCCCGTCGCCGCTCTACTTCGCCGCCCGCCTGACCGAGGAGCTGGGCGGGGCGAGGGTCTACCTGAAGCGCGAGGACCTCCTCCACACCGGCGCGCACAAGATCAACAACGCGGTGGGCCAGGCGCTCCTCGCCGTGGAGATGGGCAAGACGCGGGTGATCGCCGAGACCGGCGCCGGCCAGCACGGCGTCGCCACGGCCACCGCCGCCGCCCTCCTCGGCCTCGATTGCACGATCTACATGGGAGAGGAGGACATGCGGCGCCAGCGCCTGAACGTGGACCGCATGCGCCTGCTGGGCGCCGAGGTCGTGCCGGTGGACGCCGGCAGCCGGACCCTCAAGGACGCGATCAACGAGGCGCTCCGCGACTGGGTGACCAACGTCGCCGACACCCACTACGTGCTGGGCTCGGTCCTGGGGCCGGACCCGTATCCCCGGATGGTGCGGGACTTCCACCGCGTGATCGGCGACGAGGCCAAGCGCCAGCTCCGCAAGCGCGAGGGGCGCCACGGTCCGGACATGGTGGTGGCCTGCGTGGGCGGAGGCTCGAACTCCATCGGGATCTTCAGCGCCTTTCTCGACGACGAGCGGGTGAGGCTGATCGGGGTCGAGGCCGGCGGCCGCGGCGGCGCCCTGGGCGAGCACGCGGCGCGCTTCGGGGGCGGGTCCCTGGGCGTTCTCCACGGCACCCGCACCCTGGTGCTCCAGACCCGCGACGGGCAGATCGCCGGCACCCACTCGGTCTCGGCCGGCCTCGACTACCCGGCGGTGGGGCCGGAGCACGTCCTGCTCCACGACCGGGGGCGGGTCGAGTACACCAGCGCGACCGACGCCGAGGCGGTGGCGGCCTTCCACCTGCTCTCCGAGACCGAGGGCATCCTGCCGGCCCTCGAGAGCGCCCACGCCCTGGCCGAGGTGATCCGCCACGCCCCGCGCTTGTCGAGGCGCACGACGATCCTGGTCAACCTCTCCGGGCGCGGGGACAAGGACGTGGAGTCGGTCCTCGAGTACGACCGGCTCGAGGCGGCCGCGGCGGCGGAGGAGGAAGCTTTCGTCCGCGAGCCCCTCGAGGCGAAGAAGCGGGCCCTGGCGGCGATCCCGCGGGCCGATCCCCGGGAGCGCCCCCACGGCGCGTGGATCCCGGAGGCCCTCGAGGTCGAGCCGCCCGATGCCGTCCCGCCGGAAGCCGAGGCTCCATACGAGCCGAACGGCGAGCCGGACGCGCCGGACGAGCCGGACGAGCCGGACGAGCCGGAGAAGCCGGAGGAAGGAGGAAGCCCGTGAGCGCCATCGCCGAGGTGTTCGAGCGCTGTGCCGAGGAGCGCCGCGCCGCCTTCATCCCCTTCTTGATGGCGGGCGATCCGGACCTCGCCACCACCGGCCGCCTGGTCGAGGCCCTGGTGGCGGGAGGCGCCGACCTGGTGGAGCTGGGGGTGCCGTTCTCCGACCCGATCGCCGACGGACCGGTCAACCAGCGGGCCGCGCTGCGCGCCCTCGCCGCCGGCACCACGCTCGAGCGCATCCTCGAGATGGTGGCGACGCTGCGCGAGCACATCCGCGTGCCCATCGTCCTGTTCAGCTACTTCAACCCGATCCGCGCGCGGGGCATCGAGCTGTTCGCCGAGCAGGCGGCGGCCTCCGGCGTGGACGGCGTGCTGTGCGTCGACCTGCCACCCGAGGAGGCGGCAGAGAGCTACCGCCCGGTGCTGCGCAAGAAGGACCTGGACACGGTCTTCCTCCTGGCGCCCACCAGCACGACCGAACGCATCAAGCTCGTGGGCCAGGCCTCCACCGGCTTCGTCTACTACGTGTCGCGCACCGGCGTCACGGGCGAGCGCGAGCTCCTGACCAAGACCCTGGCCAAGGAGGTCAAGCGGGTGCGCAAGCGTCTCGACCTGCCGGTGGCCGTGGGCTTCGGCATCTCCACGCCGGACCAGGTCGGGACCGTCGGCGCCCTGGCCGACGGCGTGGTAGTGGGCAGCGCCCTGGTGCGGCTGGTGGAGGAGGGGGGCGAGGACCTGCCCGAGCGTCTCGAGGCGCGGGTGCGCGAGCTCGTGGAGCCGCTCCGGGGCGAGGACCGGCGCTCGGGGCGCCGGGCATGACGCCGGAGAGGGTCGAGGCCCGCTTCGATCGGGCGATCGCGGCCACGGTCCACGGTCACTACTGGGTGCGGCCGGCGGCGACGGGTGGGCCGGCCCCCTGGCTCGTGGGCTTCCACGGCTACGGCGAGACCGCCGAGCGCCTGCTCGCGGCGGCAGAGCGGATCCCGGGGGCCGAGTCGTGGCACCTGGCGTCGGTGCAGGGGCTGCACCCCTTCTACACTCGCCAGGGCGCGGTGGTGGCGGGCTGGATGACGCGCTTCGACCGGGAGCTCGCTATCGCCGACAACACGGCGTACGCGGCGGCGGTGGTGGAGGCGCTCCGGGCGGATCTCGCCACCGCTGGCGAGCCGGTCTTCGCCGGGTTCTCCCAGGGGGTGGCCATGGCCTACCGGGCCGCGGCGACGGTGCCCTCCCGGGGCCTCGTGGCGCTGGCCGGAGACGTTCCGCCGGAGGTGGACGTCCGGCGCTTGCCGCCGGTGCTCATCGGTCGCGGGCGGGGAGACACCTGGTACGACGAAGCGAAGATGTCCGCCGATCTCGAGCGCCTGGCGGCCGCCGGCGTGCCGGTCGAGACCTGTGTCTTCGAGGGCGGCCACGAATGGACCGGCGAGTTCCGCCGGGCCGTCGCCGGGTTTCTCGCCCGGATCGGGACGAATTCGAGCGAACTGCTCTGAACGAACGAAGCCGCCGCCACCCGGGAGGGTAGCGGCGGCTCGAAGACAGACCGGCGGGCTCGAGGCCCGCCCTGGTGGACTACATCTGGGACGGCGGCGGCTGCTGGGCCTCCTCGCCCATCCCCTCGTCCGAGCCCTGCTGCATGCCTTCGTCCATGCCCTCTTGCTGCATGCCTTCCTGCTGCATGCCCTCGCCCATCTCCTCCTGCTGGGCGCCTTCCTGCATCGACTCGCCCTGCGCGGCTTCCATGCCGGTGTCGTTGCTCTTCGGCGCACAGGCGACCATGGGCAGGGCTACGGCGGCGAGCATGCACATTGCGAACAGGTAAGCCAGAATTTTCTTCATTGTCGGTGTTCCCCCTTCTGAGGTTAATCGTTCGACCGCCTGCGTCAGCTCAGCGATCGCCCACTTCAATCCATCGTAGTACCTCGTCGTCTCCCTCTCCTCGACGGCCCGGCATCGACGACTCCAACCCCCTTGCCACATGGCTTCCGAGGCGGGATGGGGGGTGGGGTCGAGTGGCCGGCGCGCGTTGGCTGAGCCGCCCGGCGGCCGGGTGATGGGCTCGTCAGGGATCGTTCGCTGCGCCAGTATACATTCGGCTCTCAAACCTCCTCAAGAGGGCCGTGGCCAGCGGTTCAACCCGCGGCTTCAAGCCTCTCTTCGCGCTCCTCCTCTTCCTTGTAGGCGTTGAGGCGGTTGTAGAGGGTCTTGAGGCTGATGCCCAAGACCTCTGCGGCTTCTTTCTTGTTGCCGTCGTATTGTTTCAGGGTCGCCAGGATCAGGAGTTTCTCCGCGTCGGCGATCGAGGATCCCACGCTTACCCGGACCGTTGGCCCCGCCGACGGGGCCTCGCCGGTCATGGCGCCGAGGGGCACCTCTTCGGGCCCGATGACGTCGTCGGCCATGATGAAGGCCCGGTGCACGACGTTCTTGAGCTCGCGGACGTTGCCCGGCCAGTCGTGCCCGCGCAGGCGGCCCATGGCCCCGGCGCTGAACGTCTTGTCGGTGTCCTCGCTCTTGTTGAGGACCTGGAGGAAGCGGTCGGCCAGGTGCTCCAGGTCCCGTCCCCGCAGGCGGAGCGGCGGCAGGTGGATCGGGAAGACCTCTAAGCGATAGAGCAGGTCCTCGCGCAAGCGGCCCTCGCGCACCGCCTCCTCGGGGCTGCGGTTGGTGGCGGTGAGCACCCGAACGTCGGTCGCCACCGTCCTGTCGCCGCCGATGCGCAGGATCTCCCCGGTCTCGAGCACGCGCAGGAGCTTGACTTGGAGCTCCAGGGGCATCTCGCTGATCTCGTCGAGGAACAGGGTGCCGCCGCTCGCCCGCTCGAAGAAGCCCAGGTGGCGCTTTTGGGCGCCGGTGAAGCTGCCCCGTTCGTGGCCGAAGAGCTCGCTCTCGATGAGCGTCGGGGAGATGGCGCCGCAGTTGAGGGGCAGGAACTCGCTCTTGCTCCGTCGGCTGAGCTGGTGGATGGTCTGGGCCACCAGGTCTTTGCCGGTGCCGCTCTCCCCGGTGATCAGCACAGTGGCCTCGGTGGGCGCCACGCGAGAGATCAGCCGGTAGACCCGCTGCATGGCCGGCGACGAGCCGAGCAACGGCCCGAACCGGCCGAGGCGCTTGACCTCCTCTTCGATCTCGAGGATCTGCTGGCGCGACTCGCGGGAGCGGGCGATCTCGAGGAGGATGCGGCGCAGCCGCTCGACGTCGATGGGCTTGGGCAGGAAGTCGGTGACGCCCAGGCGCAGGGCCTCGACGGCGCTGTCGACGCTGGCGTGGCCGGTGACGAGGATCACCTCGGTCGAGGCCGCCGCGCTGTCCAGGTCCCTGAGCAGCTCGAAGCCGCTGCCGTCGGGCAGGACCAGGTCCATGAGGACGACGTCCGGGATGGCCTCGGAGAGCTCCTTCTTGGCCTCCGCGAGGCTGGTCACCGTGGTGGTTTCGAAACCGACCTGGCCGGCGAGCTCCTTGAGAGCGGAGAGGAAGTTCTTGTCGTCGTCGACTGCGAGTGCGTGGGGCATGAGAGGTCAATACTCCTGATTCGCCTTCGCGGCCAGCGGAAGGGTGAGATCGAAGCGGCAGCCGCGGCCCCGGACGATGGAGTGCAAGAGGGTACCCGAAACCGATTCTACCACCGTCCGGGCGACGAACAGGCCGAGGCCGCGGTGGCCGCCCTTGGTGGAGGCGTAGAGCTCGAAAGCCCGCTCGCCTAGATCGCTCGGGATTCCCGGACCCGTGTCGGTCACCGACACGACGGCGCGCACGCCGTCCGACGTGACTGCGACGGCGAGGGTCCCGCCCCCGGGCATCGCCTCGAGGCCGTTGAGCGCGACCGCGAGGAGGGCCTGCCGAATCAGGTCCCGCGGCCCGTCCAGGATCACGGGCTCGTCGGGCACGGTGAGCTCCAGGGCGACCCGCTGCTGGCGCGCCCGGGGCGAGAGCAGGGCCTCGACGTCCCGGGTCACCTGGCCGAGGTCGTAGCGCCCGCGTCCGTCGCCGGGCGGTGCGGCGGCCGGCAGGAGCCTTTCGATCGCCCGGTTCAGTCGCACGAGCTCCTCGTCGAGAATGCGCACGTAGCGCCGCTGGCGGTCCACGTCCGGAGTCCCGGAAATCGACGACTTGAGCAGCTCGAGGTTGACCACCAGGGCGTTGAGCGGTGACTTCAGATCGTGGACGACGCCGGGGTAGAGGCCCGCCAGGGCGTTCATCTGCGAGGCCAGTTGCAGGCAGCCGGCGAGGCGCTCGTCGATCTCGGGTCCGCTCTGTGAGGTGTCGGTCATCCGGTGACTCGCCTTCGGGGGCTCGCGGCTCCGCTCCTCAGGGCCGGTTGCCGTCGTGCCCTGAAGAAAGAAGTTGGGCGGCCGTTCCAGCCGCCCGATGGCTTCAAGCTACAGACTGAGGAGCAGACTTGAAATTCCCGTTCAGGTTTCGCGTCGGCTTCCTCTGCCCGATGTCGGGAGCAAGGGATGTGCCACGTCCGGCATGCCGCGGCTTCCGGCCCCTGCCGGCGTAGGCACGGGGCTGTCGGCTCCTCTCCGCGGGTAAATCTTACACGCGAGGCGGGTCTTACACGCGGAGCGGGCAGGGCCTGCCGGGAGCCGCGAGCCGTCCCGCCGTCACCGGCCGGCGGCGGCGGACGGGCTACTCGTGCCGCCGGCGCCTTGGCCGGGCGCGGGCCGGGCCATGGGCGGCGGTTCGGGCGGCGGCGGGATCGAGATGTCGAGGTGCTGGACGGGCCCGAACTCCGAGAGGTCGGAGCTCCGCCCCTCGGAAGGGCCGACCACCACGATGGAGAAGTCTTGCGGCGTCAGGTAGGTGGCCGCCGCCTTGCGCACGTCGGCGGTGGTGACCGCCTCGATCTTCGCCCGGTACTCGGCGAGACGGTCCAGGGAGTAGCCGTAGTACTCGAAGGTCAGGAAGCGCTGGAGCAGGGCCTTGGGGGAGTCGACCTGGAAGACGAAGGAGGCGAGGAGCGTCTGCTTGGCCTTCTCCACCTCGTGCTCGGTGGGCGGCCGGCCGACCATACCCTTGGCCTCCTCGAGCAGGGCGGCGACGGCCTGGTCGGTGGTGCTCACCTTCGTGCTGGTGAACAGCAGGGTCAGCCCCGGGTGGTCCCAGTCGCTGCCCGCCCGGCCGAAGACGGCGTAGGCCAGGCCCTTCTTGGTCCGGACCTCCTGGTAGAGGCGCGAGGAGCCGCCTCCCCCCAGGATCTCGTTCATCACCTGGACGGCGTAGAAGTCCGGGTTCGAGCGCAGGATGCCCAGGTGGCCCATGGCGATGTTCGACTGGTTGACGTCGCTCTTCTCGGCCACGAACACGCCGGGGCTCGGGTGAGCGGGCAGGTGCTCCGGAACCGGCTCCACCTCCGGTCCCCGCTCCCAGTCGCCGAAGGCCTTGCGCACGAGGTCGAGAGCCTGGTCCGAGTCGAAGTCCCCCACCAGGCCCAGCACGACCCGGTTCGGGTGGTAGTAACGCTGATGCCAGGCGAGCAGGTCGTCGCGCCCGATGTTGGCGAGGGTCGCGTAGGTCGGCGTTCTCCCGTAGGGCGAGTCGGGACCCCAGACCACCTTGCGCAGCTCCCGGAAGACGATGGACTGGGGGTTGTCGTTCTGGCGGGCTACGCCCGAGCGCGCCGCGTTCAGGGCGACCTGGATCCGGTTCGGGTCGAAGGCCGGGTGGCGCAGGACGTCGGCGAAGACCTGGAGGACGTCGGGGAAGTCGTCCTTGAGACAGCTCAGGCCGACCTCGCCCTGGTCCTCGCTGATGCTGCTCTCGATGACGGCCGCCTTGTTCTCCAGGTAGTCGTCGAGGTCGTCGGGGCCCATGGTCTCGGTGCCGCCGGTGCGCAGCACGGTGCCGGTGATGCCGGCCAGGCCCGCCTTGTCCGCCGGCTCCAGCCGGTCGCCGGTGTGGATGAGGGCGGTGGCCCGCACCAGGGGCAGCTCGTGGTCCTCCATCAGCATGACCACCATGCCGTTGGGCAGCTCGACCCTCCGGGGCTTGGGCACGTGGAGCTCGGGCAGGGGCGGGTAGTGGATCTGCTCGGGACGATGGACCTGGGCTCGCGCGGGCGTGGCCAGGAGGGTGGCGGCGGCCAGGACGAGGCCGGCCGCGAGAGAGGCGAGGGCGAGGGGGGTCTGTCGCAGGGTCATCTCGGTCTCCCGGGGTTCGGTCAACGTCCCTGTCCGTTCGCCTGGGCGCCGCCCGCGGGAGGGCTCTGGGGCGGGGCGAAGACGATCTGGGCCACGGTGCGGTTCTCGGGGGTGAGGGTGGCGGCGGCCACCCGGCGGATGTCCGCCTTGGTCACCTTGTCCAGGCGGTCGATGGAGCGGAAGAGCTCGCGCCAGTCGCCGAACAGGCGCTGGTAGTCGGCGAGCTGCTGGGCGAGGCCCTCGTTGGAGCCGAGCTGACGGATCAGGTCGGCCTTGGCGCGGGTCTTGAACCGGGCCAGCTCCTCGTCGGTGACGTCCTCGGTCTTCAGCCGGTCGAGCTCCTGGTGGATCACCTTCGCCACCTCCTCGTCGCTCGACCCCGGGGCCGGCACCGCCAGCACCGACCAGAGGTTCGGGTACTTGTCGCCGGGGAAGCCGGTGAAGGACTGGACGTTGATGGCGATCTTCTTGTCGCGCACCAGGGTGCGGTAGAGGCGGGAGGTCCGGCCGTTGGTCATGATGTCGTCGACGGCGGTCCACGCCGCCTCGTCCGGCGAGGTGATGGAGCCCTTGTGGTACCCCTCGAGGTAGAAGGGCTGGGAGGTCTCCTTCAGGGTCGCGGTCTTCTCGGCGATCTGCGGCGGCTCGACGGTGCGCAGGGGCGGCGGGTCCGGGCGCGCCGGGATGCGGCCGAAGTACTCGTCGAGCAGCGGGATCACGTCCTTGGCGTGGACGTCGCCCACGATCGCCGTCGTCATGTTGGACGGCGTGTAGTACTTGTCGAAGAAATTCTTGGCGTCGGTGATGGTGATCGAGGCCAGGTCGCTCGGGTAGCCGACCACCGGCTGGCCGTAAGGGTGGGCCTCGTAGGCGGTGGTGATGAACTGCTCGACCAGCCGGCCGATGGGATTCGAGTCGGTGCGCAGGCGGCGCTCCTCCTGGACCACCGCGCGCTCCTTGTAGAACTCCCGGAAGACCGGGTGCAGGAAGCGCTCGGACTCGAGGTAGGCGAAGAGCTCCACCTTGTTGGCGGGCAGCGAGTAGTAGAAGCCTGTCACGTCGGCGGCGGTGAAGGCGTTGATGCCCACCCCGCCGTTGCGCTCGATGACGTCGTCGAACTCGTTCTGCACCACATACTGCTCGGCGTCCTTCTGGTGCTCCCGGAAGGTCTTCTCGAGGGCCGCGAGCTTGTCCGGGTCCGGGTGCTCGGACAGGCGCTCGGCCTGGAAGGCCTGGTAGGCGGCCTCCTCCGCGGCCAGGGCCTTCTTCTCGGCCGGGTAGTTCTTGGTTCCGATCACCGGCGTGCCCTTGAACGCCATGTGCTCGAACATGTGGGCGATGCCCGTGATCCCGGGCACCTCCTGCGCGCCGCCCACGTTGACGAGGGTGACGAAGGAGAAGACCGGCGCCACCGGCCGCTCGACGATGATGAACGTCCAGCCGTTGGCCAGCTTGTGGACGGTGGTCTTCGCCTCGAAGGAGGCCAGGTCCTGGGCGGCCGCCGGCGCGGCCAGGGCGGCGGTCAGGGCCAGGGCGGCGACGAGGGCCAGGGCGGCCCGGCGGGACGGGGTGGATCGCTTCGGCGTCATGGGAGCCTCTGGGGGTGATGATCGGTTGCGTGAACGCGGCAGGGAGCTATCTTACCTGGAGGCTTGCCGCCTCCGGAGGCGCGGCGAGCCCTATTTCTCGATCGCGGCCAGGAACTCGTCCAGCGGCCGGGTGTTGAGCACGTGCTTCGGCTCGAGCCAGGCGCGTCGGGCCTGCTCGACGCCGTAGTGGATCACGCCGAGGTCGGTGGCGCGGTGGGCGTCGGTGGAGATCACGATCGGGATGCCCAGCTCGCGGGCCCGGATGAGGTGGGTGTCCTTGAGGTCGAGGCGCTCCGGCTGGGCGTTGAGCTCCACCGCCACGTGGTGGTCGCGGCAGGCGCGGAGCACCCGCTCGACATCGAAGGCGTAGGGCTTGCGCCGGCCCAGGATGCGACCCGTGGGGTGGGCGAGGATGTGCACGCGGGGGTGGCGGACGGCCTTGAGGATGCGCTCGGTCTGCTCCGCCTCGGCCAGCTCGAAGCGCGAGTGGACCGACACCACCACCAGGTCGAGGCCGGCCAGGGCCTCGTCCTCGGTGTCCAGGGTGCCGTCGGCCAGGATGTCCACCTCCTGGCTCTTCAGGAACCGGATCTCCGGATGGCGGGCGGCGATCTCGTCGATCTCCTTCCACTGCTCGCCGAGGCGCGCGGCGTCGAGGCCGCCGGTCATGGCGAGGGCCTTCGAGTGGTCGGTGAGGGCGAAGTACTCGTAGCCGCGTCGGACGCAGGCCTCGAGCATCTCCTCGATGGAGCTCTTGCCGTCGGACCAAGTGGAATGCATCTGGAGGTCGCCCTTGAGGTCGCCGAGCTCGACGAGGTGCGGCAGGCGACCGGCGGCCGCAGCCTCCACCTCTCCCCGGTCTTCGCGCAGCTCGGGCGGGATCCAGGGCAGGTCGAGGGCGCGGTAGACGTCCTCCTCCTCGGCGCCGGCCACCCTCTCGCCGGCGTGCGGGTCCCGCTCGTGGGCCTTCTCCGGGCGGGCCTTGCGGTCCTCTTCGCGGAACACCCCGTACTCGGAGACCCGGAGGCTGCGCTCGAGGCCGCGTTGGCGCAGCTTGATGTTGTGCTCCTTCGAGCCCGTGAAGTAGACGAGGGCCGCGCCGTAGCTCTCGGGCGGCACCACCCGGAGGTCGACCTGGAGGCCCGAGCGCAGGTGGATCGTCGAGCGCGTGGCGCCGCTCATGTCGACCCCCGCCACCTGCGGGTAGGCGAGGAAGCGCTCCATCACGGGAGCGGCGTCGGTGGCGATGGCGAGCAGGTCGATGTCGCCCACCGTCTCGCGGCGGCGGCGGTAGCTCCCGGCCACCTCCAGCCGCTCGACCTGGGGGCAGCCCGAGAGGTAGGCGACCAGGGGCTCGACGTGGCGGTCCGCCTCGACCAGGAGGAAGCGGCTGCGGTGCTGGCGGTACTCCTCGATGCCGGCGAGGATCTTCTGCTGGCTCTTGTCGCCGAAGCCGGCGAGCTCGGCCACCATCCCCTCCTTGGCCGCGCGCTCCAGGTCGTCGACCGACTCGACGCCCAGCTCGTCCCAGAGCTTCTGGGCCTTCTTGGGGCCGACGCCGGGCAGGTGCATGAGCTCGATCAGCGAGGCGGGCACGTGCTGGAGCATCTCTTCGAGGGCGGAGAGCTTGCCCGTGGCGCAGAGCTCCTCGATGTGGCTCGCCATCTCCTTGCCGACGCCGGGCAGGTCGGTGAGGGCGCGGCCCTCTTCGGCGAAGCGCTCGAGGGGCGTGGTCTGGGCCTCGACGGTGCGCACGGCGTTGCGGTAGGCGCGCACCCGGAACGGGTTGGCGGCCTGGATCTCGAGCAGGTCGGCGAGCTCGGAAAGCTGCCTGGCGATCTCGGTGTTGTCCACTTTCAAGCTCCTAGCAAACCTCTTCGGGCTGCTTCGGGAGTAACGCCTCCGGCTAGCGGTGCGCCCCCGCCCGCGAGATACGTCTCGTCGAGACCGTGGCGGCCCGGGCCTTCCTCAGCGCAGAGACCCTGCAGATCTCCCCCCTTACCCTCGATCCCTCTCCCACCCGACCACCCCGCTTCGCGGTGCGGTGCCCGGGGGAGAGGGACGCCCCCTCCCGTAAGCAACGCTTCGGCTCGTAGCATGGCTCAGGCTCCGATCTTCCCGCCCCGATCCTCGACCAGCTTCGCGAAGCCGTCCTCGTCGAGCACCGGGACGCCCAGCGTCTCGGCCTTGGCGAGCTTCGAGCCCGCCTCCTCGCCGGCCACCACGTAGTCGGTCCTCTTCGACACCGAGCCGGTGACCTTGGCGCCGAGGCGGGCCGCCAGCTCCTTGACCCCGTCGCGGGTGAAGCGCTGGAGCGAGCCGGTGAAGACCAGGGTGAGCCCGTCCAGGGGGAGCTTGCCGGCCTCCTCGGCGGGCGCCGGCTCGACCAGGGTCACGCGGCCGGCGAGGAGGCGGTCCAGGACGTCGCGGTTGTGCTCCTCGGCGAAGAAGTCGGTGATCTGATCCGCCATCCGGGGTCCGACGCCGGAGACCTCTTCGAGCTCCTCGGCGGAGGCGCTCCGGATCGCCTGGAACGAGCGGAAGTGCTGGGCCAGCTCGCGGGCGGTGGCGGCGCCCACCTCGGGGATGCCCAGGCCGAACAGGAAGCGGTGCAGCTCGACCCGGGAGGCGCGCCCGATCCCCGCGACCAGGTTGCTCGCCGAGAGCTCGGCGAAACCCTCCAGGGGCTCGAGGTCCTTCGGCGTCAGGTCGAAGAGATCCGGCAGGCCGTGGACCAGGCCCTCGGAGACCAGGAGCTTGGCGGTCTTCTCTCCCAGGCCCTCGATGTCGAGGGCGGCGCGCGATCCGAAGTGGGTGAGGCGCCCGGCGAGCTGCGCCGGGCACTCGAAGTTGTTGGGGCAGACGGAGAAGGGGCCGCGCTCGACGAGGGGCGTGGCGCACGACGGGCAGGCGTCGGGCATGCGAAACTCGGGGCCCCGTTCCCGGTGGGGCTCCCCGTCGGGCTCCTCGACCCGCTCGACCACCTGGGGGATCACGTCGCCGGCGCGCTGGACGCGGACCCTGTCGCCCTCGCGGATGTCCTTGCGCGCCACCTCCTCCCGGTTGTGGAGGGTGGCCCGGGACACGGTGACGCCGCCCAGCTCCACGGGCCGGAGCACGGCCACCGGGGTGACCACGCCGGTGCGCCCGACGCTCGCGAGGATCGAGAGGACGCGGGTGATCTCCTTGCGGGGCGGGAACTTGAAGGCGAAGGCCCAGCGCGGGTGGTGGGAGGTCGCCCCCAGGCGCTCGCGGGCGGCGAGGTCGTCGAGCTTGATCACCACGCCATCGATCTCGTAACCCAGGTCGTCGCGCCGGGCCAGGACGTCGGCGTGGTAGGCGAGGATGTCGTCCACCGATTCCGCGCCGCGCCGGATCAGGGGGTTCACCTTGAAGCCCCAGGCGTCGAGGGCGTCGAGGACCTCCGCCTGGGTGGCGACCGGCTCCCCGCCGCCCCACTCGGCGGCCAGGACGTCGTAGGCGAAGAGGTCCAGGGGCCGCGAGGCGGTGAGCTGGGGATCGAGCTGGCGCAGCGACCCGGCCGCGGAGTTCCGCGGGTTGGCGTAGGGCTCCTTGCCGGCCTCGATGAGGCCCTCGTTGAGGCGGTCGAAGCCCTCGATGGGCATGAACACCTCGCCGCGGACGGCGACAAAGGGCGGCGCGGCGCGGCGGTCGCCGCGCAGCTCCAGGGGCACCGAGGGGACCGTGCGGAGGTTCTCGGTGACGCCCTCGCCCCGGCGCCCGTCGCCGCGGGTCGAGCCGCGCGCCAGGCGGCCGTCCTCGTAGACCAGCTCGACGGAGGCGCCGTCGAGCTTGGGCTCGAGGACGTAGCGCACCTCGAAGTCCTCGCCCAGGGCCTTGCGCATCCGCTCGTCGAAGCGGCGCACCTGGGCCTCGTCGGCGGAGGAGTCGAGGCTCAGGAGCGGTGCCGCGTGCTCGACGCTGGGCAGCTCGTCGAGGGCGCGGCCACCGACCCGCCGGGTGGGGGAGTCGGGGCTCTGGAGGGCCGGGAAGCGCGCCTCGAGGTCCCGGAGCTCGTGGAACAGGCGGTCGTACGCCTCGTCGGAGATCTCGGGGGCGTCGCGGACGTAGTAGAGGTGGTCGTGATGGCGGATCTGCGAGCGTAGCTCGGCGATCCGCTCGGCGGCCCGGTCCTCGCTCAGGTTCGGGGTCATCTCGCCGGTGGCGCTCATCGCCGAGGAAAGCTAGCACAGGGGGGACGGGCGGGCGGCCCGGCGAGAGCGGCCTTGACCCCCGGGCCGGAGCGTCGGAGACTGGAGGCGCCATGGCGAGCCACGACCAGTACGACTCTTTCGACGCCACGGAGCTCTTCTGCCCCCGCTGCAAGGCGGCCCGGCCGGTGCGCCGGCACCTGCTCCTGGTGCTCCCTACCGGCAACCGCTACGAGTACCGGTGCAGTGTCTGCGGGACCTCGGTGGGCGGCAAGTCGGACGACGACGCGAGCGAGTTCGCCGAGATCCTGCGCCGCAGCGGCCCGCCCCCCGGGCCTCGGTGAACGCCCCTCGACCGGCTCGGCGAGGCGGCGCGACCGCCGATGCCGTCGCTTGCGGGTCGTAGCGGGCCCGAGACCTCGGACCCGAGGTCGCAGGATGTCGCCAGGCCTCTCGCTGGGCGCCGCGCAGGGCCGTTGAAGCTCCTCCCCGTCCTGGCCCCGTTCTGGCCCCGTTCTGGCCCCGGGTGCCGCCCCGGACCGAGCGGTCCGTGGAAAGTAGTTGCTGGAAGCGCTCGACGGTTCGGGTTAGGGTGCCATGCTAGGAGGTCGCTTCGTGAGCGCGGGTTTCCGTGCTCGGTTCGAGATCCGTTCGCCGGGCTCCGGCCGGGCGGGGAGACAATGATGCCAGTGAGAGTGAGATCTTTCCGTGGCGCCGGGACGTGGTCCGCCGCCGTGATCCTCGGACTCTGGGCGCTCTTCGCACCGGGCCCGGCCCTGCGGGCGCAGACGACCCCGGAGATCATCGACAGCACAGGGCTCACGGGCCCGATCGACGACTACACCACCCACACCTACAGCGTCCGGGCGGGGGGCGTCGGCAGCTTCGCCAGCAGGATGATCGTGCGGAAGTTCGCCCAGCCCATCACGAGCCTGCAGCTCACCATCGTCGCCGGGCAGGCGGACGACATCGGCTACGTCGGTAGCACGCAGGTCACCAATGCCACCGGCATCTGCGGAGGTCTCGGGAGCGTCCAGAGCCCGGTCGACGTCACCGACCAGGTGACGATCGCCGGCGACGAGGCGAGCTTCCTGCTCCGGGCCCAGGAGAATTGCTGTTGCGTCACCGGTTGGGGGAGCGCGACCCAGTACGACCGGACGGACGCCAAGTTCCACTGGCAGGTGACGTTCGGTCCGAGCGTCGAGGTCACCCTCGATCCCGAGCCTACGGATCAGCGCTACGTGGTCGACGCGAGCCCGGCCATGCCCCAGATCCGGGCGACCGCGAAGGTGGTCGGGGGGACGCCGGATCCGACGCCGACCACCACCTTCACCTGGCACGCGAGCCTCGCCGTCGACGAGAGAAGCCCCGCGCGGGAGGTCAAGTGGGACGACGACATCGTCCAGGACACCACGACGACCGGCGAGGCGCCCTACCTCCTCGAGCTGGTGAAGCGCTCGGCCATCCGCGGCGGTCGGCTCAAGCTGACGGCGACGGCGTCGGTCGACGGTCAGGACGTGACGGGTGAGACTGAGGACGGCCTTCGGGTGGAGGGCACCAATCCGCTGAGGTCGGCTATCCAATCCGCAATCGACGGAGGGGTCGGCGGCGCAGTGCGGGGGATCACGGCGACCGACGCCGCCGATGCCCTCAAGCGGGTCGCCTGCCAGGAGAATCACCAGCGTCAGTACAACGCGGCGGCCAACGGCGGCATCGGACCGGTGACGATCGCGGCCGACGACGGCATCGGAATCTTCCAGATCACCTTGACCAACCGCTGTTCGAATCCGTTCAACGACTGCCGCCAGGTCTTCTTCGACTGGCGGGCCAACGTCACCGAGGGGATCAAGAACTTCCGCGACAAGCTCTCCCCGGCGCAACGGTACCCCGCGAGCCTGCGGGGCAAGAGCTCGACCTACCCGGACTTCATCAAGGACACGATCGATCCCATTCGCAAGGCGGCAGAGCTCCGACCGATCCCGGGCATCCCGGCACCGCAGTTCACCAAGAGCGGCCTCCTCGGGGCCGATCCCCCGAACCAGCTCCTCGAGGACGGAATCCGGGGGATCAACGGCTTCGCCGGCACGTTGTACGGGTTGCACCTCCACGAGTTCGAACCGGACGTCTCCTTCCTGGAGACGGTCCCGGACGCCGACCTCCCGAAGCTGAACCAGGACCAGCGGGTCTGGAAGCGGGTGCCGGTCTCGGAGCGGCCGAGCAGCGGCGACCCGAGCTACGTGGAGAACGTCACCTCCCAGACAGCCACCTGCGGCGGCTGAGCGAGACGAGCAAGGAGAACGGCCCATGAACACGAACGGGATGAAGCACGTTGCGATCTCGATCCTCGCCCTCGCCCTCGCGGGTGCCGGCACCGCCTCGGCCGCAACGCAGAGCTCCGGAGCCCTGGCGGTGGACTGCTCCGGGGCTTACGTGAGCCTGGCCGCCGGTGACGGAGGGACCGTCGCCGTCGCGCGCGGCCACCTCTGGGACAAGGCCGTCGATGCCCGGCCCCTTTCCACTGGCCGCTTCGACGGATGCCTGGTGGCGGACGCGGTCGGAGACCCGGGCGGCCGCTACCTGTACGCGGCGATCGCTCGCCAGCCTTTCCAGCGCCCGGACGGAACCCGCGACTATCGGGTCGTGGCGCTTCGGCTTCCCGGTCTCGAGCCGGTGGGCTCGTTCGAGCTCCAGCGCGTCGAAGAGGGGCCCATCAGCCTCATGGTCTCGCCGGGCGGCGGAGAGCTTCTGATCTCCTTCTCGCGGTCGACTCCGCGCCTGCTGCTCCTGCCGACACCAGGCCTCAAGCCGCCTCCGACCCTGCTGGCGAAGAACGGACAGGCGGATCGAGAGGCCCTCTCCGGGGAGGTGCTCTCGAGCGCCGCGCGCTGGGTCGGCTCCGGCCGGCTGGTGGACGGGCCCCGGATCTTGGACGAGCGAGGGGAGGTGCTCGCCCGGATCAACCCCTACGACGCCTTCGGAAAGAGCGCGGATACCCGCTTCCCCGGGCTGATGCGCCGCGGCGTGTCCGGCAAAAGCTACCTCGCCATCGCCTACGCCGACTCCGCCGCCGAGAAGATGCTCTTCGTCGTCAACCCGGACTGGTCCCACGGCGCGGTGGCCACCGGCGCCGGGGTGGCGGTCTACGACCTCGAGAGCCATCAGACGGTGATGATCCCGCTCAAAGGGTTTGCCGCGGCCCTCGATCCCGGATCGCGGGCGACCCCCTCGGTGCATCTCACCCCGGACGGCGAGAAAGTCGTCGTGGAAGGGGTGGTTTGGCGGCAGGGGGACGAGGGCGAGGTGCGGGTCAAGACCGGCGCTTTCACGATCTTCGACGCCCGGACCGGGGCGCGCCTCGGCGCGGTGGAGTTGGGCTCGGACCTGGGCCGGACGGCCCGGGTGCTCGGCTTCTCTCCGGACGGCGGGGAGCTCTACTACGGCACCCACCGGCAGCTCTTCCGGGTCAGCCTCGCGGGGGACCGGGCCCCGGTCGCCGTCGATGCCGGTCCGGGCTTCGATCCCTACTGGACCCTCGGCCTGGCGTTCTGGCAGCGCTGAGGGCAGTCTTTCTGCCCGATCACGGAGGGTAGGCGCGCGGGCCTCCGGAGCACTCCCGAGACCGGAGCGAGCCTTTCTCGGGTCGGTGACCGAGGTCCGGAATAGGAAGCTGGACGACAGCCGGCTGAACACCAGGGCGCCGGCCGCTCCGAGCGCCGGCCCCTACCGGCCCGATTCGAGCTCAGTCTTGAGGCTGAAGAACTTCAGGAGATCTTTGAGCGAAAGGATGCCCACCAGGCGGTCGCCCTCGGCCACGATCAGGCGGGCCGAGCGGTTGTGGCTCATCTTGGCCAGGGCGGTCATGGCGTCGGTCTCTGGCGAGACCGTGTTGTCCGGGTCGCAGCTCTCGGTGATGGAGCCGACGGTCTGGCGCGGCCACTCCTCCCGCGGCAGGCCTTTGATCCGCAGGGTCGTTACGCAGCCGACCAGGCGGTCGCCGTCGACCACCGGATACATCTTGTGATGATGGCGGAGCACGAACTCCTGGACCAGATCCTGCACCGAGATCGCTCGCGGAACCGCCACCGGGTGGAGGTGCATGAAGCGGCTCACCGGCTCGCCCTCGAGCACCCGCCGTAGCAGCACCTGACGGTAGGACATGCGCGCGGCGTTGCGCAGGAAGAAGCCGATCAGCACCATCCACACGCCGGCGACGAAGGCCTGTTCCAGGAACAGGATGCCGCCCAGCACGATGAGGGCGATCCCGAAGGCCGAGCCGATGGCGGAGGTGATCCGGGTGGCGCGGGTCAGGCTCTTCTGCCAGTCCCAGAGGATCGAGCGCAGCACGCGTCCGCCGTCGAGGGGAAAGGCCGGGATCATGTTGAAGAGGGCGAGGAGGAAGTTCATCGCCGACAGGTAGCCGGCCACCGCCCGCGCCGGTGGGGCGAGCCCTGCCCCGGAACCGAGCAGCCAGGCTGCGCCCATGGCGGCGCCGATCGCAAGGCTCGCCAGGGGGCCGGCCACCGCCACAACGAACTCCGCCCGGGGATGGGGCGGCTCGTCGCTCATCTCGGCGACACCGCCGAAGATGAAGAGCGTGATCCCCTTGATCGGGAGCTGGTAGTGGCGGGCCGCCAGGGCGTGGGCCACCTCGTGAAGGATCACCGAAGCGAACAGACCGAGCGTCAGGGTGATGGCCATCGCCCACAGGGTCGAGACGGCCAGGTCGGGGTACTGGGGCGGGAGAAAGAGGGTGGCGTAGGACCAGGCGAGGAGCACCGCCACCACGAACCAGGACATGTCGGCCCGCACCGGGAAGCCGAAGAGGTCGAAGAGGTGGAACCGGCGGCCGAACATGGGAAGGCTAGCCTACACCCCGCGGGCTCGGGGCCGCAGAGCGCTCGTACGCCCTCCGGACGTCGGCGATGATCTTCAGGTGATGGTGGTGGTGGACGGTGAGGAACCGGAGCCACTGGGCGGCGCTCAGGCCGCCGAAGATGGGGTGGCTCGCACGCCCGCGGGACCGGGCGATCTCGTCGAGCCGCGGGGCCAGCTCGCCCAGGCGCCGGCGCGCCGCGACCAGGGCGTCGGCCACCCGCCGCCGGTCGGCGCCGTCCGGCCGCGTCGTGGCGGGCGCCTTGCCGACGCCGCGGGGGATCCAGCCCAACCGGAGCACGACGCGCCCGGCGAGCTTGATGCGAGGCCCGCCGTCGCGCTCGAGGGCGGCCTCGAGCTGATGGAGCGCGCCGTCGTCGGCGCGGGCCATGTGCTCGGCGTGCTCGAGGGCGCTCCAGGACGAGGCGGGGGTCCGGGCCGCGGGGAAGGGACCGGGGTCCTCGGCTACGGCCAGGAGCTCGTCGATCTGTCCGAGGGCGCGGGCGTGGAGCGCGGCGAGGTCAGGCACTCCGACCTTCCGTTCCGTGGGCGACCGCCTCCCCGGCGCCCTCGGGCGCGCCCAGGAGTGAAGCGTCGACGGGGCAGAGCAGGTCGCGGCGGCGCTCGAGGTCTTCGACCACCGCCCGCCGGAAGCCGCCGCTCCGCCCGTGGCCGCGCTGCTCCATCTCCGCCCGGTAGCTCGCGAGGTCGACCAGCTCGAGGTTCATGCGGACGGTCTGGAACAGGCGTGGCATGTGCTCGCCCGGCGCCTGGACGTGGTGCAGGCCGCCGCTGTAGGCGAGGAGCATGTAGCCGCCCCCCACCGCGTCGATCAGATCGGCGATGCCTCCCCGAACGGTCATCGGTTTGCCCTCGGAATCGAGGCCGGTCGTGCGCTTCATCCGGCCTTCCGGCAGGATGCAGATCATCGACTGGGGGCCGGCGGTGGCGACCACCTCCCGCCACGTCTCGTCCCTCTGGCGCGTGATCCCCACCACCTGATGGGCGACCAGGCGGAAGAAGCGGCCCACCAGCGGTCGCCGCAGCGTCTTGTCCGCGACCGGGATGACGCCGCGGCTCGCGATCCGGTGCAGAAACCGGTTGGGCGCCACGGCCGCGAAGATCGGCTCGTACAGGCTCGTGTGGTGGAGGATGGCGCAGATACGCACGTCCTGGTCCCAGGGGCTCGCCACCGGCGCGCCGACCCAGCCCACCTCGAGAGTGAAGAACACCCGGCTCAGCGTCTTGACCGCGAACAGTAGAAGATAGGTTGCAAAGGTCTTCATGCGGGTGTGGATCTTACCCCGGCCGTGGGCGCGGGCTCCCGGGAGCCGCCGGCGGAGCGTGCCCACCCCTGCCGCGCGGGGTCCTCCGGCTGGTAGGATCGAGCCTCGGAGGAGTCATGTCCCGAACCGCGTCCCGAACCGATCGACCCAAGGTCTCCGCGATCGTCACCACCTTCAACGAGGAGGCCCACATCGCCGGCTGCATCGAGTCGCTCCTCTGGTGCGACGAGATCCTGGTCGTGGACTCGTTCTCGGCCGACCGGACGCCCGAGATCGCCGGCTCCTACGACCGGGTGACGGTCCTCCAGCGCACCTACTTCGGCTCGGCCTCGCAGAAGAACTGGGCGATGGACCAGGTGGCCCACGACTGGATCCTGATCTTCGACGCCGACGAGCGCTGCACCCCGGAGCTCCAGCGCGAGATCGAAGACCTCCTCGCCCTGGGGCCAGCCTACGACGCCTTCACCATCAACCGGCGGGCCTACTTCCTCGACCGGCGGATCCGCTTCTCCGGCTGGCAGAACGACCGGGTGGTGCGCCTGATCCGGCGCGGTACCGCGCGCTACCCGAACCGCCGGGTGCACGCCGACATGGACACCCTGGGGCCGGCCCCGGTGCTCGATCACGCGATGGAGCACTACATGGTCGACTCGCTCAACGAGTACATCCCCCGGATCATGAAGTACAGCGTCTGGGGGGCTGCACAGGCGTGGCGCGACGGCCGGCGGTCCGGATTCCCGGAGATCTTCGGCCGACCGGTGTGGCGATTCTTCCGCACCTACATCCTGCAGCTCGGCGTCCTCGACGGCATGCACGGCCTGGTCTTCTGCATGCTCCAGGCGTTTGGCACCTATATGAAGTGGTCGATTCTCTGGGGCTGGCACGTCAACTCCCGCCGGGGCCGCGAGCCCGAGCTGCCGGTGTTCGACGACAGCGAGGAGATCTGGCGCGAGCCCCAGCCGGTCGAGCCCGTCGGCGCCTCGGAAGAGGACGCGCCGGAGAGGGTCGCCGCCCGCTGAGCCCCGGGCGCACCGAGCCCCGGCGCCATCCCTCAGCCGGGCGCTCAATCGGGGGCTTGGGGCATCACGAACCAGAGCACGATGTAGACCAGGATGCCCGGGATGCCGGCGCCCGGAAAGATCGACAGGATCACGTAGAGCACGCGGACCGCGGTGGGGTCCCAGCCGAGCCAGTCGGCGATGCCGCCGCAGACTCCGGCGATCATCTTGTGGCGGTTGGAGCGGTGTAGATGGGCCATGGGGGTACCTCCTCGGGTGGTTGACTCTCCACCCCTCCCTACGCAAAGGCGGTACCGGAGATTCAGGACGGCGGCTTCAGAGCCGCTCGATCTCGGCCTCGAGGGCGTCGAGGGCCTGGCGGGAGGCGGCGAGCGCGCCGCGCGCGGCTTCGAGGTGCTCGATCTCGGTGCGCACGAAGCGGGTATAGGGGGCGATCGCCTCGCGCAGGCGGCCGAGGCTGCGCTCCATCTCCCGCTCGAACTGGGCGGTGAGGCCCTCCATGAGCCCGGTCCGCATGTCGGCGATCCTGGCCGCCAGCTCGCGCTTGGCCGTGCGCCGGCGATTGGGGATGACGAACAGGCCCAGGATGGCCACGGCGCTCGCGGCGACGATACCGGTCATGTCGATGGCCGCGCTGGTGGCGATCAGGGTGACGGTGGCTCCGAGGCCGAGGGCGCCGACCTCGATCAGGGCCGCCTGAGCGACCGCGAGCTGGACCGAGCTCGCCATGCGCTCGGCCTCGCCGGACCGGTCGTAGGTCTCGAGGGTGCGCTGCGAGGTCCGCCCGACGGTGGCGAGGAGCCGGTCGCGGTCGTACTCGAAGCCGCCGCCCACCGCGCCCACGATCCGGTCCGCGTGCTGCTCGCGGCGGCGCTCGACGTGGCGGGTGACGGCCTGCCACTGGCGCAGCTCCGCCGCCACCAGCCAGTCGATGAGCTCGGCGACCCGCGCCTCGATCGCCTGCGGAGTGTCGCCCACCACCCGGCGCTCGAACTCGGCCTTGACCCGCGCCTTGTTGATCAGGTCGAAGACCCGCCCGATGCGCAGCGTCTCGTCGAAGTACTCGAGGCCCCGGCCCTCGAACTCGTGGAGGAGGTTGTCGACGTCCGCCAGGCGGAAGCGGAACTCCCGCTCCATGTCCTCCCGGTAGGCCCCGAGCTGACGCTCGATGTCCTCGATGGATGCGACGTCGTCGGCCAGCAGGCCGAGGCGGGCCTCGAGGATTTCCCGGCTGGTCTCCTCGAGCCGCCGGCCCACCCCCAAAGGGTTGAGGAGCTTCAGGCGCACTCGGGCCCGCTCGTCGAGGCTCTCGACGATGAAGCGTTCGAGCGCCTCGAAGCGGCTCGCGGCCAGGAGCTCGGCGGAAGAGCCGTCGCCTTCGCCGGCGAGCTTGGCGCGCAGGGCGCGGCGGGCCGACAGAGGGAAGATCTCGGGGGTCTCGCCCAGCAGGTCGCGGGCACCCTGTTCGACGAAGGCGACCACCCGGTCGATCTCCTCGCTCGTCTCGAGGATGTCGATCTTGTTGACCACCACGACGACCTTTTTCCCCCAATGGCGGATCGCCTCGAGGAATGAGCGCTCGCTCTCGGTGAAGGGGCGGTCGGCGGAGGTGACGAACAGGACCAGGTCCGAGCGCGGGATGAACTCCCGGGTCAGGGCCTCGTGCTGGCGCTGGATGGCGTTGGTGCCCGGGGTGTCGACGATCTCCACGTCCCTGAGCAGATCCACCGGGGCGCGGATGACCCGCAGGCCCCCGCTCTCTGCCGGCTCGGCGCCGTCCTCGCCCGGCGAGCCGTGCCGCAACAGGTGGATTCCCGCGGTCGTCGGGGTCACCCCCTCCTCGAGCACCGCGCGGCCGAGCAGGGCGTTGACGAAGGCGCTCTTGCCGGCGTTGAACTCGCCGACCACGACGAGGAGAAAAAGCTCGTCGAGCTGTTCGATGGAGCGGTCGAGTGCGGCCAGGTCGTCGCCGGCCTTCCCGAGACCGATGAGGACATCGCGCAGGCCGGCGAGGGCTCGCCGCTCGCGCGTTACGAGATCCCGTTCGGGCGCGGAAAGGACCCGGCCGATCATGGCCGGGAATCTAGCATGGAGGGCCGGCATCCGCCCCTCAATCCGCCGGCGCGGGGTCCGGGGGAGGATCGGAGCCGCCGGTGCGGAACCGCGTGCGGGTCTGCTCCAGAGTCGCACGGATCACCGGGACGAGGTCGCTCGGCGCACGGCTCTTGAGCAGATACGCGCAGGCGCCGGCCTCGAGGGCCGGGGCTTCCCAGTCCTCCACTGAGTGGCTCGAGAGCACGACGATGGGCAGGTCGCCCGCCAGGAGGCGGAGGTGTCGGATCAGCTCGAGGCCGTCCATCCCGGGAAGGGAGATGTCCACCACCGCAAGGTCCGGAGCGGCCTCCCGGAAGCGGTCCAGGGCCTCCTCGGCGCTACGGGCCGCCACCGGCACGAAGAGCGCCTCGTCGGCCGAGATCAGCTCGGCGACGGCTTCGCGCATCGCCGGGTGATCCTCGACGAGGAGCACGCGGGCCGGAGGGGTCGGGTCTTGAGGTTTGGGGGCTCTGGCGATCCGGGCCATGGGGTCGCTCCGCCGCCTGAGCCATGCAACCGGCAGGCCAGGCCGGGAGGTGGAGGTCTGCGGTAGGCTCGCCGGGCCGGTCGTCCGGCCGGCGCGGCTCGAGAAAGGGGACACGGCGGTGCGTGACAACCATCCGATGATCGACCTCGAAGCCCCTCGGGAGGCTCCCGTGGCGCGCCCGCGTCGCCGCCTCCGTTCGGCCCTCCCCGTCCTCCTCGGCGCTCTGCTGGTCGCCGCGCTGTGCGGCGCTCCGGTCGCCGCCGCGACGATCCAGCCCCAGCCCCTGGCACTGGTTGGTGGCACCCTGATCGACGGCACGGGCGCGGCGCCGGTTCCGGACGCGGTGGTCGTCGCCTCCGGTGGGAGGATCACCTGCGCCGGCCCGCGGAAGGGCTGTCCGGTGCCGCCCGGAGCGCGGGTCGTCGACGCTTTGGGAGAGTGGATCACTCCGGGGTTGATCGACGCCCATGTCCACTTCTCCCAGACCGGCTGGGCCGACGGCCGGCCCGACGCCCTCGACGTGCGCGACCACTATCCCTACGCGAAGGTCGTCGACGGCCTGGCTCGGCACCCGGAACGCTTCTTCCGAGCCGACCTCTGCTCCGGCGTGACCTCGGTCTTCGACGTCGGCGGCTATCCCTGGACCCTGGACCTGCCGGGTCGAACCGAGGACGACCCGGACGCTCCACGGGTCACCGCCGCGGGTCCGCTCCTGTCGACCTGGGACTTCTGGCTCAACCTGCCGGCGGAGCGCCAGTTCATCTACCTGGCGGACGAAGCGGCGGCGCAGGGCGCCGTCGCCTACCTCGCCGCCCGCGGAGCCCACGCCGTCAAGCTGTGGTTTATCCCGGTGGCGGAGCGTCCCTTCCCCGAGATGGCGAAGGTCGCGCTGGCCACCGGCCGAGCGGCCCGGGCCGCCGGCCTACCGCTGATCGTCCACGCCACCGGTCTGCGCGAGGCGAAGGTGGCTCTCGAGGCCGGGGCCTCGATGCTGGTCCACAGCGTCGACGACGCGCCCGTCGACCAGGAATTTTTCGATCGTGCCAAGGCCGACGGCACAATCTACTGTCCGACCCTGACCGTCGGCCGGGGCTACCTGCGTCTCTACCGCAGCGCCGTCGAGGGCAAGCCACCCGAGATCGATGATCCCAACGGCTGCGTGGACGCCGAGACCCGGGCCAAGGTCGCCGAGACGGCGAAGCTCGGAGACCTCGCCCGGGCCAAGGGCCTCGACCCGGCGGAGATCGATCGCTACACCCGGACGATCGAGCACCGGGAGCAGCAGATGGCCGAGAACCTCATGGCCGTGCACAGGGCCGGGATTCCCCTCGCCATGGGCACTGACGCGGGCAATCCCCTGACCCTCCACGGCCCGGCGGTCTACGCCGAGCTCGAGGCCATGGAGGCGGCGGGCCTGACGCCCATGGAGGTGCTGGTGGCGGCCACCCGGGGCGGCGCCCGGGCCCTGGGTCGAAGCGACGAGCTGGGCACGGTCGAGAAGGGCAAGCTCGCCGACCTCCTGGTCCTGGGCGCCGACCCCACGAAGTCGGCAAAGGCCTTCCGCAGCGTCCAGCTCGTCGTCCGCGGCGGCGTCGTCCACCGGGTCGCGGACCTCAGGAAATAGGACGCGACCGTTCGCCGCGCATAAAAAGACCGGCCGCTCGCGCGGCCGGTTGGGAACCTCTCCGTGGAGACGAAGTGGAGAGCCTTGGGGGGGGGTCAGTACCAGTTGGTACCGATCTGGACCGAGTAAGCGCTGGTCTGCCCGGCGGTGTCGGTGACGGTGAGAGTGACGGTGTACGGTCCGGGAACGCCCTTGGTGTAGCCGTGGCGCTCGCGGGCGCGGTCGCCGTAGGTGCCGTCGCCGAACTCCCAGGAGTACGAACCGATCCCCTGGTCGTCGTAGGAGCTCGACGCGTCGAAGGCGCAGTCGCGCTGCCGGCTGCGGCAGGTGGCGGTGAAGGTCGCGTAGGGCGGGTTGTCCACGCCGTCGCTCATGAAGGAGGAGTAGAGGAGCGGCGCGGGGGCGCCCCCGGCCGAGCCCGTCGCCATGGCGGTCGAGTCCTCGACGATCAGGCGCTGGACGTCCTCGGGCCCGGCCCAGTCGAGCTGCGAGAGGATCATGGCGGCGACCGCCGCGACGTGGGGGGCGGCCATGGAGGTGCCCGACACCGTGACGGCGTCGGTGTCGCTGCGGCTCCAGGTCGAGACCACGCTCACACCCGGGGCGTAGACGTCCACGCACGAGCCGGTGTTCGAGAAGGAGGCGATCTGGTCGGTGCTGTCGGTGGCGCCGACCGTGATCGCCTCGGGGACGCGGGACGGAGACGCGGCGCAGGCGTCACCGCCGCCGTTGCCCGCTGCGACCACGATCGGGATCCCGGCCAACGTCGCCTGGATCACCGCCCGGTCCAGGACCATGGAAGCGGGCGCCTCCAGGCTCATGTTGATCACCGCGCGCCAGTGGTTCGAAGCCTTGCCCTTCTGATGGTCCTGAACCGC
Source organism: uncultured Acidobacteriota bacterium (assembly GCA_963739795.1). Lineage (GTDB taxonomy): Bacteria > Acidobacteriota > Thermoanaerobaculia > Multivoradales > DATKCC01 > CAVUBL01. Next base: position 46,171 of record CAVUBL010000013.1, read on the forward strand.
CGCCACGACCCAGTCGAGCCCGGCCACGGCGTCGGAGAGGGAGCCCTGGCCGTTGCAGTCGAGCACGCGGACCGGAACCAGGAGGACCGCTTTGGCCGCCCCATAGGTGGCGCCACCGATGATCCCGGCGATTGCGGTGCCGTGGCCGTTGCAGTCCTCCGTCCCCCGGCCGTCGGCGATCGTGGTGTAGCCGTTCGCGGAATCCACCCGGCCACCGAAGTCGGCGTGGGTGCTCCGGATGCCGGTATCTACGACGAACACCCGGATGCCGGCGGCGGCGGTCCCATAGTGGAACTCCTGGTCGAGGAGCGCACCGCGCTGGTCGATCCGGTCCAGCCCCCACGAGGGCGGGCTCATCTGGACCGCGGTTGCCGACACCCAGGCGTCGCGCTCCACGCGGGCGACCTCGGGATCGCGGGCGAGGGCGGCGGCGCCGGCCTCGTTCGTGTCGGCCACGAAGCCCACGACGCCATGCTCGAAGGTACGCCCCACGGCGAGCCCGTGGCGTAGACCCAGGGCGCGGGCGACGTCGGGCACGCTCGGCCCTTCGGTGACCCCGGCTCCAACTGGCCGGGCGACGCCGTCGGCCAGGAGCACCAGGTAGCGTCCCGGGATGGGATCGCCGGTGTGGTGAGGGCTCGCGGCCTGGAGAGACGGGGCGGCGAGGGAGAGGAGAAGAACGGTGACGGCGAGAGCGGTCGGTTTCACGGCAGGCCCCTTGATTTCGAGAGCGTTCATGGTCAGTTTCGAGTGCTTCACGGTGAGCTCGATTCGATAGATCCAGCTTAGAGAGGGGGTCGGTGAACCGGTATCGGTGGGGTGTCGAAAGTGATGTCGCACTCAGGCTGCTGCCTTGTCGCGATCGCTCCTACAGCGGAGCGCTCCTGTACCGGACGCGCCGGTAGGGCGTCGGCCGGGTCGTGCGGTTCCGAACAAGGAGGGGCCGCCCGCCGGGTGGTGGGCCCGGCGGGTGCTGGAGCTCGGGCGCCGCTACGAGGGGCGCTGAGCCCGGGAGGTCAGGAGGTCGGGCGCGCTCGGGGGCCCGTCAGGAGTCGGAAGGCCGGCGCCAGGGGGTCAAGGAGGGGGGCAGGTCGATCCCCGCGGGCAGGTCCGGGGCCGGCTCGGGGTCGTCGGGGGTGTTGCGCAAGGGGAGGACTCCGGCCCACACGGGAAGCTCCACGTCGGGCGCCAGGTCCTCGGGCGGGCCGGTGCGGACCTTGGCCGAAACCTCGGCGAGGGGCAGCTCGAGCACCTGGGTGGCGGCGAGCTCCTTGGGCTTCGCCGGCCGCTGCTCTCGGGAGCGGCCCGGCGCCAGGTGGTCGGCGATCACGTCGAGGGCCCGTGCCTTCTCGGAGGGCTCGGTCACGACGCGCGGCGTGCCCAGAATCACCACGGAGCGGTAGTTCATCGACGAGGAGAAACCGGAACGGGCGAGGACGAGGCCGTCGACCAGGGTGACGGTCACGCACACCGGCGCCCCGCTCGCCAGGTGCCCGGAAAGGCGGCTCGCCACCGAGCCGTGGAGGAAGATCCGGTCGCCGTCGCGGCCGTAGGCCATGGGCAGGACGTAGGGTTGTCCGTCCACCGCCACCCCGACGTGGCAGATCAGCCCCGCGTCGAGGATCCCGTGGATCGTTTCGCGGTCGTAGGTCCCGCGCTTGGCGACCCGGTCGATCCGAGTGCGCTCGGTCACCTGGTACTGGCCTTCGCTCATGCGCATCCCCTCCTCATCGGACCGTCATGGATCTCGCTCCCTCCCTGAGTGCGGCTCGGGGGGCTGGGCGGGTCGCGGGGCTCGCGCCCCGGCTCGCTCCGGTTCGCTCGAAGGGCCTACGGAAGGAACCCGAGTCGGTCGAGCTCGCCGGAGAGATCGGAGCTCCCCGGAGCGGCCCCCGCGAGATGGTAGTGGCGCAGCCTGCCGGTCGAGGTCGGCTCGATCCAGACGTCGGTCGTCGAGGTGGAGAAGCGTACCAGCGTGAAGCCGCCGGCGGCCTTCCGGGTCACCAGGAGCACCGCAAGCTGTCGAAGGACATTTCGGAAGAGACACGCGCCGGCGCCGGAGCGAGGGACTGGATGGTGAGCGCTCAAGCCGCCAGGCGATCGATCCGGCCGCGCTCGATCGCGAGCTCCGCCGCCTTTCCGCAGGCCCGCACCAGCCCTCCCAGACCGGCGAACCGGGGGTCGCGGGTCAGGCCGCGGCGGAATCGGAAGAGGATCTGCTGGACGATCCCGGCGAGCTTGAGCTGGCCGTAGACGAAGTAGAAGACCGGGCTCGTCCCGGCCGGCAGGTCCCGGCCGCTCGCCGCAAGGTAGCGCTCGACGAGCTCGCCTCGGCGCAGGCTGCCGGGTAGGGCCGTCAGATGGGGCACCGCCGGGCTCAGGAGCTCCTTCGGGTCATCGGGATCGATCCAGTAGGCGAGGGAGGAGCCCAGGTCCATCAGGGGGTCGCCGACGGTGGCCATCTCCCAGTCCAGGACCGCCACCACCCGGGTGAGGTCCCGGGGGTCGAGCACCAGGTTGTCGATCTTGAAGTCGTTGTGGATCAGGGCCGCGGGGGCAGGAGCGGGCTCGGGCGGCAGGTGCTCGGCGAGCCAGGCGGCGGCGCGCTCCACCTCGGGCACCTCGTCGGTCTTGGCGGCCAGGTAGCGCTTCGTCCAGCCCCGGACCTGGCGCTCGGCGTAGCCCTCGGGGCGCCCCAGGTCGTCCAGGCCGGCGGCGGCCGGGTCGAGGGCGTGGAGCTCCACCAGGGTGTCGACGAAAGCCTTCGAGAGGCCGCGCAGGACAGCCGGAGTCAGCTCGACCCCGGCGGGCGGGCGGCGGCGGAGGATCACGCCCTCGACTCGTTCCATCAGGTAGAAGGGCGCTCCGAGGACTCCGGCGTCGGCGCAGAAGAGGACCGGCCGGGGCACCTTGTCCCAGACTTTCGCCAGGCCCGTGAGGACCCGGTGCTCGCGCGCCATGTCGTGGGCGGTGGCGACCTGGGAGCCGAACGGGGGCCGGCGCAGCACCAGCTCCCGGGGCCCGCCGTCCACCTCGGCCCGAACGAGGTAGGTCAGGTTCGAGTAGCCGGAGGGGAACTGGAGCAGCTCGAGGCCGCCCGAGTACCCCGGCAGGCGAGCGGCGAGGAAGCTTCCGAGGGCCGCCAGGTCGAGCGCCTCACCGGCGCGCACGGACGCCGCGACATCGACGGGGGAGGGGACCTCGGCCATGGGAGGCGAGCCTATCGCGGGAATCAATCCGGATCGGCCGCGGCCGCCCGGGAGCGCGCCGGGGCGGGATAGGATCGGGCACCGTCCTTCGGGCGGCCCGGGAGCGGGCGACCAGCCTCCGGGCCGGCCCGATCCGGACGGGGCGAGGCGACGCGATGCCCAGCGACCTGATCATCACCCTGGCGGTGCTCGGCGCGGCCGTGGTGGCGCTCCTCACCGAGCGCCTGTCGGCCGACCTGGTCGCCCTCCTGGTGGTGGTGATCCTGGGGGTGACCGGCGTGCTGACGCCGGAGGAGACCTTCTCCGGGCTCAGCCGCTCGGCGGTGATCACCATCCTCGCCATCTTCATCCTCGCCGAGGGTTTGACTCGGGCCGGTGTCACGGAGCGGGTCGGGAGGTTGATCACCCGCCTGGCAGGGAGGAGCGAGCGCCGGCTGATCGTGGTGGTGATGCTCGCCGGGAGCCTGCTCTCCCTGGTGATGAACAACATCGCCGCCGCCGCCGTGCTGCTGCCCGCCGTCTCGGCCGCCGGCCGGCGGGCGGGGGTGAGCCCGGCGCGTCTGCTCATGCCGCTGGCCTTCTCGACCCTCCTGGGTGGCATGTCGACGCTCCTGACCACCGCCAACATCGTCTCGAGCAGCCTGCTCCAGGACCACGGCCTCCAGGGCTTCGGCCTCCTGGACTTCGCCCCCGTGGGCCTGGTGCTGGTGGTCTGCGGCATCACCTACGTGGCCCTGCTCGGCCGCCGCTTCCTGCCGGTCCAGTCCCCCAAGGAGCGTCTCCGGGTTTCGGAGGCGGGCGACCTGATCGAGATCTACCAGCTCGGCGGCCGACTGTTTCGCGCCCGGGTGCCTCCGGGCTCCTTGCTGATCGGTCGGCCGGTCGCCGACAGTACCCTGCGCGAGCTCTACCGGGTGAGCCTGGTCGCCGTCGAGCGCGCCGGGCATATCGTGCAGTCTCCGCTGCCCACTATGGAGCTCCAGGAGGGCGACGTCCTCCATGTCCAGGGCGACCTCGAGGACTTCCGGCGGCGCGACGTCGAGCCCTACCTGGAGATTCTGCCCGAGCGCTCGTGGCAGGAGGCGGACCTCGAGTCCGGGGACACACTGGTGGTGGAGGCGGTTCTCGCGCCGCGCTCGACCCTGGTGGGCAAGACCCTCCGCGAGGCCCGGTTCCGCTTGCGCTACAGCATGACGGTGCTGGCCATCTGGCGGGGCGACCAGCCGATCGTGGTCGGCGTGGGCGACGAGCCCCTCTTCTTCGGCGACGCCCTGCTCCTCCAGGGGCCGCGTGAGCGCCTCCCGGTGCTCCAGGACGCGGAGGACTTCATCCTGCTGGCACGCGAGGAGGAGCTCGCACCGCGCCAGCCCGGGAAGCACTGGCAGGCGGTGGCGGTGCTGGCTGCGACCCTGGGGATCGCCATGGCCACTCCCCTGTCCATCGGCGAGGTGATGCTGGGCGGCGCGTTGGCCATGGTCCTGCTCGGCCTTCTCACCATGGAGGAGGCCTACAAGGCCATCGAATGGCAGACCGTCTTCCTGGTGGCCGGCATGCTCCCCCTGGGCATCGCCCTCTCGAAGTCCGGCGCGGCGGCCCTCATGGCGCAGGGGCTGGTGGCGGTGGCGGGCGGCTTCGGGCCCCTCGTGCTCCTGGCGGCGTTCTTCCTGGTCACCACCCTCCTGGTGCAGGTGATGAACGGGTCAGCGGTGGCCGCCGTCATGGTGCCCATCGCCATCACCGCGGCGGAGGAGACCGGCGCCGATCCCCGGAGCCTGGTGATGGGGGTCGCCCTCGCCACCTCCATGGCGCTCCTCACGCCCCTCGGTCACCCGGTGAACCTGCTGGTCATGGGCTCGGGCGGCTACCGCTTCAAGGACTACTGGAAGCTCGGCTGGCCCCTGGCCCTGATCCTGTTCGTGGTGGTGATGCTGGTGCTGCCCCGCATCTGGCCGCTGTGACGCCGCAGGCCCGGGCTCTCAGATCTCCACGTCGACACCGTAGTCCTTCAGGATTCGCCGGGCCACCACGCTCTTGTGGACCTCGTCCGGGCCGTCGTAGATCCGCGCCGCCCGCTCGTGGCGGGCGATGAACGAGAGGACGGTGTCGTCGGTCACCCCCAGGCCGCCGTGCACCTGGATCGCCCGGTCCACCACCCGCTGGAGCACGCCGGCGACGAAGAACTTCACCAGCGAGACCTCCACCCGGGCCGCCGGCGCGCCCTGGCGGTCGATGATCTCGGCGGCCCGGAGCACCAGGAGGCGGGCGGCGTCGATCTCTGCGCGGCTCTCGGCGATCCAGTGCTGCACCGCCTGGCGCGAGCCGAGGGGCTTGCCGGGGGCGAGCTCGCGCCGGGCGGCGCGCGAGCACATCTCGTGGAACGAGCGCTCGGCGAGGCCGATCCAGCGCATGGCGTGGTGGATTCGCCCCGGCCCCAGGCGCTCCTGCGCCAGGGCGAATCCGCTCCCCTCCGGGCCGATGCGGTTCGTGCGTGGCACCCGGCAGCCCTCGAAGGCCACCTCGCCGTGGCTGAAGTAGCCGCGGCCGCGATCGCCCATGATCGAGAGGTTCCGGACCAGGCGGAAGCCGGGGGTGTCGGTAGGCACCAGGATCTGGCTCGCCCGCCGGTAGGGGCTCTCGGCCCCGGCGTCGGTCACCGCCATGACGATGGCGAAGGCCGCCCCGTCGGCCGCCGACACGAACCACTTGCGGCCGTCGATCACGTAGTCGTCGCCGTCGCGCCGGGCGGTGGTGGAGAGGTGCACCGGGTTCGAGCCGGCGTGCTGGGGCTCGGTCATGGCGAAGCAGCTCCGGACCTCGCCACGCACCAGGGGCGCGAGGAAGCTCGCCCGCTGGTCGGCTGAGCCGTGGAGCGCCAGCAGCTCCATGTTGCCCACGTCGGGCGCCTGGCAGTGGAAGGCGTAGTGACCGAGGGGGGAGCGCCCCAGCTCCTCGCTCACCCGGGCGAAGGCGCCGAGGGAGAGCCCGCCGCCCCCCAGCTCGGCGGGGAGGAACGGCGCCCACAGGCCGGCCGCGCGCACCTTCGCCCGGACCGCCTCGATGGCCGGCTCGAGGCGGTCGAGGCGCCCGTGGAGGAGGAGGGGCTCGAGGGGCAGGAGATCCTCCTCGACGATCCGTCGCGCCTGCTGGAGAAGGTTGTCGAGGGGCTCGCTTCGATCCATGGTCTCTCCTCGCCGGCTGACCGGGCGCCGGGCGTCATCCTACACGCGGTCCCGGTCCGCCCCCACGGTACACTGGGTGAACGGAGACGCCCCTTGAGGAAGCGAACGACCAGCGCGCCCGCTGGGCGCGGCGGGAGGAGACGCCCATGAGCGAGCGGGAGGTGCCGGTGATGCCGGGCATCAACCACGTGGTGGAGCACGACGGCGCTCGCTTCCTGATCGAGTGCGAGGACCGGGGGCGGACGGAGGCGGCGTTCAAGCTCCGGGTGATCCGGGGCGGCTCACTGCTCTGGGAGAAGCGGATCCCGTACGAGGACCTCCTGGCCAGGGAGCTCTCGGAGGGCGAGCTCGGGCACGAGCTGGCCGCCCGGGCGGAGAAGGCGATCCAGACCGTGCGGGCCGCCATCGCCCGCGGACGCATCACGTAGGCGAGCTTCCGGCTTTTTTCCTCTCGGTGTCCACTTCCCGGGGGGGAGCGGCAACTACTCTTGCGGGGCCCGGTTCGGAGGGGAACTGGCCGGGTTCCCCGCTTGAGCACCCCCCCACCCGATCCACCCTCTCCGATCGCACCTTCGAGCCGTCTGGACGCCTGGGCTCTCCGAGCCTCGTGACCGGCGGCTTCAGTCGGCGGCGCCGGAGCCGGCGGGCCTGGTCCTCGGTCTCGACCCCTCGGCGAAGACGTTCATCCGGAGCCGAGCGATGGCAAGGGCCCGGATGCCTGGTCAAATGTTCAGATCAAACTCGAGGCGAGGGCATCTTCCGCCCCACGCCCGTCGTCACCGGCCAGGCTCCAGGTCCTCGACGTCGTGGAGGCGCCGCACGTCCACGGTCACCGGCTCGCCGGCCCGCGGGTGGTGCAAGATGTCCGCGAACCGAGCGTTCCACACCACCTCGCCCGCCTTGTATGACGAGCGCGAGTAGACGCGCTGGAAGTAGCTCTCGTCGATGCCGGTGAGCAGCACCAGAAACTCGCCGTCGACCGCCTCCAGGTCCTCGGCGGTCATGCCCGCGAGGGGGCTCGCCTCGTCGATCGGGTGCACGATCGTCCAGCTCAAGGGAAAGATCGTCACCCGGTGCCGTTCGAGGGTGAGCTCGGCGAAGCGTCTCGTGGGCCGGCCGTCCCGCCTCTCCATACGGGCGAAGATCACCTTGGCGCTGACCTCCACGAGCTCGTTGCGCCGGCGGTTGGCGATGCGGAACATGAAACCGGTCCCGCCCTGGTAGGGGGCCACCACCGCCCTCTCGCTGAACACGATGTCGGCCATGGGGCGGGCGAAGCGGGCGAAGACCAGGCCGGTCGCGACGGCGAAGAAGAGCAGCCCGACCATCGACTCGAGGGTGACCAGGAGGTTGGCCGTGAGACCGGCGGGGACCATCTGGCCGTAGCCGATGGTCGACAGGGTCTGAACGCTGAAGAAGAAGTCCTCGACGTAGCGCGGCCCGGCGGCCACCGTAGACGTCCCCACCAGGGCGGTGGGCCCACAGGCGTAGTAGGCGGCGGCGAAGAGGGCGTTGGCGGCCAGGTAGTGGAGCGCCAGCAGGCCCAGGAACCGGGGCCAGGTGAGGGTGAGCAGGGAGTAGTAGAGGCTGAGGGAGGCGCGGATGCCCAGGCCCCGGCGCTGGACGTTGAAGGTGCCGTCGCGGTTGAGGAGGCGAAGACGGCTCTCGCTCGCCACGACGGCGCCGAAGCCCAGGTCTCTGGGCTCTTCGGCGCCCACCTCCGGCGTCAGGGCGTCCCCCTCTTCGATTCGGTCCACGCTCCGCGGCTCCTCGCTTCGCGGGGAGTATAGCCAGCTCCTACCTGACGAGGAGCAGCGGGCAGCGGGCGCTGCGCAGGAGCCCGGCGACGCCGTCGGGCCCCAGGGCGGCGCCGGAGCGGGGCAGCACGAGGAGGCCGCATCCCTCGCGCGCCGAGACCACCGCCAGGTCGGCGGCGTCCAGGGCGGAGAGGAAAAGGGTCCGAGCCTCGACGCCGTGGCCCATGGGCGTCGCCCGGCTCCGGGGCCGTCCGGGCTCGGCTGGCTCACCCGGCTCGGTTCGGTCGGGCGCCTCCGGGGGCGGCGCGACGAGCCGGGTCAGGGGCAGCCGGTGGCGGCGGGCGAGCTCGGCGGCCAGGACGAGGGCTCTGCGGGCGGCGGCCGAGCCGTCGTCGAGGGCGAAGATGCTGCGGCCCAGATCCGCGCCCCGGCGGCTCACCAGAACCGGCGCACCGGCACCGGCCAGCAGGTCCTGGACCGTCGAGCCCGGGCCTCGGCGCGGAGAGTGGCCGCGGTGGCCGAGGGTGATCAGGTCGGCGTCGACGGCCAGGATCTCGGCGCTCACCCGGCCCCGGGCGGCGCGAAACGTCCAGGTGAGGCGCCGACGTTCCGCCTCCCGCTCGAGGGCCTGGCGGACGCGAGCGGCGCGCGCCCGGAGCTGGCGCGCCAGGTGGAAGGGCACGAGCGGGCGGCGCTCGCCCGAGAGGAAGTCGATCTCGGCGCTCAGGGGGGAGGCGGCGAGACGTGCCAGGTCAGCGTCCTCGACGAACAGCCCGAGGAGCTCGGCTCCCAGAACGGCCGCCAGGGCCGCCGAGGTCTCGAGGGCGGCCTGGCTGTCGGCCGAGGCGTCGAGGGCCACCAGGATCCGCCGGATGCGGGGAGCGGCGTCGCCGCTGGCCGTCACGCCCCGCCTCCTCCGGGATTGGCGCCGGGCGCCGGACGCTCGGCGTAGAGCTCGCGCGCCCGCTCGGCGAAGGCCTCCAGCCGAGCGGAGACCCGCCGCCCCACCGTCCCCTCCGGGTACTCGCCGGTCTCGTCGCGCTCTCCCATGGGCAGGCCGGTGAGCACCTCGATTCCCTCGTCCACCGTCGACACCGGCCAGACGTGGAAGGCGCCCTCGGCCACCGCTTCGACCACGTCGCGGCGCAGCATGAGGTTCTGTACGTTGGAGGCCGGGATCAGGACGCCCTGGCCCCCGGTCAGGCCGCGGGCCCGGCACACGTCGAAGAAGCCCTCGATCTTCTCGTTGACTCCGCCGATCGGCTGGATCTCCCCGTGCTGGTTGACCGACCCCGTGACCGCGATCGACTGGGCCAGCGGCACCTCGCCGATGGCCGAGAGCAGGGCGTAGAGCTCGGCGGACGACGCGCTGTCTCCCTCGATGCCGCCGTAGGACTGCTCGAAGACCAGGCTCGCGGCCAGGGCCAGCGGGCGCTCGGTGGCGAAGCGCGCCCCGAGGAAGCCGGAGAGGATCAGCACCCCTTTCGAGTGGATCGGCCCCGAGAGCTCCACTTCGCGCTCGATGTCCAGCACCTCGCCCTTGCCCAGGCGCACCCGGGCGGTGATCCGGCTGGGGCGGCCGAAGGAGACGTCGCCCAGCATGAGCACCGAGAGGCCGTTGACCTGCCCCACTCGCTCGCCGTCGGTGGCGATCAGGAGGGTGCCGCGGGCGATCGCCTCCTGGACTCGCTCCCGGATCCGGCCCGAGCGGTCCAGGCGTTCCGCGATGGCCCGTTCGACGTGGCGGGCCGAGACGGTGTCGTCCCCGGCCTCGCCGGCCCAGTGGTCGGCCTCCCGGATCACCTCCTGGAGCGGCCGGTTGGGCACCGAGAGCCGCTCGGCGTCGCCTACCAGGCGGGCGCTGTGCTCGATCACCCGGGCGACCGCCGACGGGTCGAAGGGGCGCAGCCCGTGGCGCGCCACCAGGCCGGCGACCAGGCGCGCGTAGAGCCGCTCGTTCTCTTCGTTGCGCTCCATGCGGTCGTCGAAGTCGGCGGCCACCTGGAAGAGGTCGCCGAAGTCGGGGTCGTAGGCCGAGAGCAGGTAGTAGAGGAGCGGGCTCCCCAGGAGCACCACCTTGACCTCGAGGGGAACCGGCACCGGATCGAGGGTCACCGTGGAGACCAGGCCCCAGGCCTCGCGCGGCGACTCGATTCGCACCTCGCCCGACTGGAGGGCCCGCTTGAGGCCCTCCCAGGCGAAGGGCTGGGTGAGGAGCCGGTGGGCGTCGAGGATCAGGTAGCCGCCCGCGGCCTGGTGGAGGGACCCCGGCCGGATCAGGTTGAAGTCGGTGACCAGCCCGCCGAGCATCGGCACGTACTCCACGCGCCCCACGAGGTTCTGATAGGTGGGCATGTCCTGGTAGACGACCGGCGCGTGCTCGGAGTCGCCGTGGTCGACCACCACGTGGACTCGGTAGCGGCGCAGCTCCTGCCGCTCGAGGACCGGCGAGCCGCCTCCCAGGGCCGCGGCCAGACCCGGAGCCAGACCCGGGCGCTCGGGCGGGCCGTCGTCGTGGCCGACGAGCTGGCGGACGTTCTCGGTGATGTCCTCGGCCACCGCGTCCAGATGCTCGGCGACAGTGGGAAGCCCGCCGTAGGTCTCCCGCAACGGCTCGAGCAGGTCGCGGACCGCGTAGCGGGCGATCTCGCGATTGAGCTCCCGGACGCGCTCGCGCACCGTGCGCTGGAATGAGGGCATCCGGCGGAGGATCTTCTGGAGCTCCTTCTGCAGCTCCTCGATGTCAGACTGGACCTTCTGGCGCTCCTCGGGCGAGATCTTCTCGAGCTCGTCCGGGGGTACGACCTCGCCCTCTTTGACCGGCGCGAAGACGAAGCCCATGGGCGTGCGCAGCAGGGTGAGCCCGCGCTCGGACGCCTCCTTCTCCAGGCTCTCGAAGCGACCGTGCTGCTCTTCGCCGGCCTCCTCCTGCACGGCCTGGCGCCGGGTCTGGTACTCCTCGCTCTCGAAGGCGGCCTCGAGCACCGAGCGCAGCTCGGCGAGCACGGTGTCCAAGTCCCGCGACAGGCGCCGGCCGGTGCCGGGGGGCAGCCGCAGGGCCTTGGGCCGGTGGGGATCGGCGAAGTCGTTGACGTAGCACAGGTCGGGGGGCGCCGCCTCGCCGGCGGCTTTCTCGGCCAGGGACTGGTGGACCAGGGTCCGCTTGTCGGTCTCCTCCGGGCCGAGGGCGAAGATGTTGAACCCCGCGCCGCCGATCCCGATGCCGAAGCGGACGGCCCGTTCGGCTCGGTCCTGGCCGGCGATCTCGAGGGGATCGGAAAGCTCGGCGGTGGTCCGGAAGCCGAGCCCCTCCGGGTCCGAGCGCCGGTAGAGATCCGCGGGCGCCAGCTCGGCGGTACCCGGCCGGAGCGCGGCGCTCACGGCGCCCACCCCACGGCGAGGCGGGACTGGGGAGTCAGGTCGATGATCTCGCCCGGCTCCAGGCCGGCCTCCCGGAACCAGCCGTGGACCTCCTCGACGGTGTAGCAGTCGCCACCCTCGGTATTGACCAGCATGTTGACGGCGAACAGGGCCCCGCCCGCCGGCGTCGTGCGGCCCGGATCGAGGAGGAAGTCCTTGACCACCAGGCGGCCTCCGGGGGCCAGAGCCGCGGTCGCCCGGCGTACCAGGCCGCGGTTATCCTCGGGCGCGAAGATGTGGACGAAGTTGGAGACGAAGACCAGGTCCCAGGGGCCGCCCAACTCATCGTGAATCGCGTCGCCCGGGGTGAGCTCCACTCGGCCGTCGAGGCCCGCCGCCTCGACGTTCGCCCGGGCCACCTCCAGGGTCTCGGCGCGGTCGAGGACCGTCGAGCGCAGCCCCGGCCTCGCCCGGGCCAGCTCGATGGCGTAGAGACCCGGTCCGCCGCCGACGTCGAGGGCGCGGGAGACGCCGTCGAGCACGCCGTAGCGCTCGAGGGCCTCGACCGTCTTCGCCGCGGTGGCCCGGCCGACGTCCGCCATGGCCCGGGCGAAGGCCCGCTCGCCGCCGTCGAGGCGCGGGTCGCTCCGCTCGTCGGGCACCCGCGAGCCGGTCTTGACCGCGTCGTAGAGGCCGCCCCAGCGCTCGTAGAGGCGCGCCCCGTGACGGAGGATCGCGGTCTTCGAGCCCGGGCGGCCCGGGAGCAGGACTTCGCGGCCTTCCGGGGTGGTGCGGTATGCGCCGCCGGTCTTGTCGAGCACACCGAGAGCCACCAGCGCGTCGGCGAGGATGCGCGTGCCCCGGGGATCGGCTTCCAGACGGTGTGCGAGCTCAGCCGCGGGGAGTGCCTCCTCCCCCAGAACTTCGAACAGCCCCAGGCGGACTCCGGTCAGTAGAATTTGCGCGCCCCGGAATCCGGACGCGATCTCGTCGACCCGCTCGGCGATCGGCCGGGGGGGCACGGTTCCTCGATCTTCTGGCATCGCCTCTCCCTTCCCGCGGCCGGCCGGAGGTGCGGACGAGACCGGTCCGCTCGAGACGATCTTTGCACAATGCCCGCCGGCCCGAGGCCGGCGCAGCGCGCCTCTCGCGTTCTCATATCTTCTCGGGCACGCAGGGGTGCGCGGATCCGCGCCTCAGCGAGCCCGCCTCGATCCGGTGCCGCGGGCGAGCGCACGGCTCTTCGCAGGCCTCCTGGCGCTCGTCCACTCGGCATTGCCGGCCCGCGCGCGCGGGGTTGCCCCTGGACGGGCGGGTCCTGGACGAGGCCGGGCGCCCATGGAGCACCCCCTCTGGCCCCTGGTCGAGGCCGCCGACCTGGAGCCGGTCCGCCTGCTGCCGTCGAAGCCCTTGGTCGTCCACGTCGCGAGCCGTGCCGGGGCGGTGTCCGGGACCGTGGTCGCGGCCACCGGGCCCGGCCCATCCATGCCCGAGCGGAGTGCCGGAGGGTGGCGGCCGATCGTCCGGCGCCTGGCGACCACGGATGGGGAGGGAAGTGCCCGTCTGCCCCGATTCGCCGGCGAGGCGCTCCGGGTCGACGTGGTGGCCCCCGCCCTGGGCGAGGTGGCCTGGGACCACGAGGCGACCTCCGACGCTGCCCGCCTCGTGGTGAGCCTCGCCCCGGTCTCCGAGCGCCGTCTGCGCGCCGAGACCGCCTCCGTTCAGATCGCCCGGGTCCCGGGCGGTGATGGCCGCCACCGCCCGGGACCCGGTGGCCCGGTCTCTCCGGCCGTCACTTCACCGGTTGCGCCAGCCCCTGGGCGATGGCCCGGTCGAGGAGCTCCCCCATGGCCTTCTCGGCCTTGTGGGCCTCCTCCCGCTGGCGGTGCCCGAGCTCCTTCTGCTGGGCGCCCAGCTCCTTCTGCCGCTCTCCGAGCTCCTTCTGCCGGGCGCCGAGCTCCTTCTGCTGGCTGCCCAGCTCGTCCATGCGGTCGGAGAGCTCGTGCATCCGCTCTTTGAGCTCTCGGCGCTGCGCGGTCCTCTCCTCGGCGCCGTCCTGGCCTCCGAGGTCGCCGGCGGTGAGGGCGGCCTGCTGGGCCGCCAGGGCGGCGACCTGGGCCCCGAGCTTGCCCTGCTCGGCCCCGAGGTGGCCCTGCCGGGCACCCAGCTCACCCTGCTTCGAGCCCAGCTCACCCTGCCGGCCGCCGAGGGCTCCCTGTTGTTTGCCCAGCGCCCTCTGGGGCTTCAGGATCTTCCGGGCCTCGGCGAGCATCCCGGCGTCGCGGATCACGTACTCCTCGTCGCCGCGGCGCATCCAGAGGAGGGGCTCGCCCGGGCTGGATTGGAGGCTGTGGACCCGGGCCATGTCGTCGGAGCTGCCGCTCATCCAGGTGTGGGAGTCCCCTTCGAGGAGGGCCCAAGCGTTCCCGTCGCCCTGCCAGGTCCACGAGCCCGACTCGGGCGGCGGAGTGGGCGGAGTCGGTGGAGTGGGTGGGGCCGGGGGCGCGGGCGGTGCCGCCATGGTCTCGGGTGCCGGGGCGGCGGGCGGGGCCGGGGCCGAGGCGACGGCGGGCGGTGCGGGTGGTGCCGTGGCGGCCGGCGCCGCGGGGGGCGCAGGCGGGGCCGGAGGCTCGGCCACGATCTTGAAGGGCACGAGGCCGGCGACCAGGACGGCGGCGGCGAGCCACCACCAGCGGGAGGTGCGGTGTGGGGTCTGCGACGAGCGTTCGAGCATCAGAAGTCTCCGTTTGAGGTCGAGGAAGGAGGTGGACATGGTGGCCGCGGCCAGAGAGCCGATGCGGCGGCGCCCCGTACCCCAGCGCACGAGGAGGCGTCCGTAGTCACGAGGAGGCGCCTCGAGGCGGTGAATCACGGCGGCGTCGCACGCCGCCTCGCGGCCGAGGCCGTACTCCCGCTCGGCGAGGGCGGCGAACGGGAGGAAGAAGAACGCCCTGCGGGCGAGGATCGGCACCCAGCCGAGCCAGAGGTCGCGGCGGCGGACGTGGAGCAGCTCGTGGCCCAGGAGCAGGGTGAGCTCCTGGATCGGCGCCTGTTCGGCCTCCCGCCGGGGAAGGAGGACGGCCGGCCGGAGCAGACCGACGGTGCAAGGTGCCGCGACGGCGTCCGAGAGCCGGAGCTCCACGGGACCGCGGACCCCCAGGCGTCGCCGGAGGTGGGCGAAAAGGCGCGCGAGGCCGCCGCCGGCCGGCTCCGCCTCGCGCCGGACGCGGCTCAGAGTACGGATCTCGAAGCCCGACCGGGCGAGGCCAGCGGCCAGGCCGGCGAGCCAGAGGCCGGCGAGGGCCTGGCGCCAGGGCAGGGGGGCGGCCGAGCGCCCAGGGACCTCGGCAGGGACCAGGCGCCGGGGCTCCGGCGCGACCGTCGCGGTCGCCTCGACCGGGCCGGGGGCGGCGACCGCCGCCGGCTCCGCGGGTGTCGGGGCCGGCAGCAGCGCGAGCTCCACGGGGGCGATCCAGAGGAGGCCGACCAGGAGCTTCAGGCAGACCACCCACCAGAGGCCACCGATCCAGGCGGCCGGCAGGCGGGGGACGTGGCGGCACACCAGCCAGGCGGCGACCGCAAAGATGGAGCCGCCCACGGAGGCCCAGACGAGGCGGAGGAGCAGCTCGGTGGATGCCGGGCCGAGGGCGGCGAGGAAGTCGGCGGGGGTCACGGTTCACTCTCCTGGGCGGCTCGGCTCCGGGAATGGAGCCGCTGCACCAGCTCCTCGAGCTCTTCGAGCTCTTCGTCGCTCACCTCGCCGCTCTCGGCCAGGTAGGCGACGAAAGGAGATACGGAGCCGCCGAGCGTCTGTTCCACGAAGGTCTCCACGACGCCGCGGAGAAGCTCGCGAGGCGAGGCCGGAGAGGAGTAGCGGTACACCCCCTCCACCTTCGCCCGTCGGAGACGGCCCTTTTTGCGCAGGCGCTCCATCATGGTGAGAATCGTCGAGCGCGCCAGGCTGCGGGGGAGGCCGAAGCCTTCCACCGCCTCGGCGACCGTCGCTCCGTCGCGCCCGGCCAGCCACCTGAGCAGGGCCAGCTCCTGATCTCCGATCGTCGTGCGCTGCATCTCGGAACCTCCGGTTCGGGTGCCGCCCGGTTGACGACAACTGTCGTCATGATACGCGTTGACGACAGTTGTCGTCAACCTCTGGAGCCGCCGCATCCCGTGTTCGCCCTCCTGGGGACGAGCTCGCTCAGCTTCGTTTCCGCCTCGGCCCTGTTCGGCGGCCCGGGCCTCCTCGGTGCCACCGCCGCCCACGTGGTGGTGGGCGGGTGGCGCCACGATCTGCTGTCCTACCTGCTGGTCAGAACCCTCGCCTCCCAGCCCGGAGGGCGGGAGGAGGTCCGCACCCACCAGCTCGACCCTCTGGTGGTGGACATCTTCCTCGGCGTCATCGAAGAGCGGCCCTGGGGGTAGGGGAGGGTGGCCCGGATTTCTCACCAGCCTTCTGCTGCAACGCCGCATTTGCCCGCATCTCCGGCGTTGGGCTCGGTCCAGACTCCTACGAGAGCTGTCGTTCGATCTGGTCCAGGCGCGCTTCGAGGACGGCCTTCTCGATGGCCAGCCCGGCCTCGATCATGAGCACCTCGAGGGCCTCGGTGGAGCCGATGGGCCGTTGCTCGGGGACGTTGTCGCCGTAGAGGGCGAAGGCGGCGGTGCCGTTGACCACGATGGGGATCACGACCACCTCGGGGGGCAGCACGCCGCCCAGGGCCTCGGACAGCCGGTCGTTGCCCGCCGTACGCCCCGGGCGCCCGCGGAAGATCTCCTGGGAGTCCGCCACCTCGGAGAGCACCGAGGGCTCGTGGAGGGGCACCTCGAGGTTCCGGACCAGATCGTCCCCTGACAGCTCGGTCTCGCCGTCGACCCCGAACTGGCCGAGGCCCCGGGCGTGGTCCCTGCCGAGGCTGAAGAGCACCCCCCGGCGCAGCATCTGCGCGGCGAACCGGAGGAGCTGGAGCGAGATCTCGCCGGTGAACGCCGGGCTGCGGACCTCGGCCATCACCTGGCGCAGGGAGAGGGGCTCGCCCCGCGGCGGGATCGAGGCCGCCTTGACCGCCTCGGCGCCGGCGTCCTCTCCCTGTTCGGCCGCCGGCCGCAGGGCGTCGATCAGCACGCCCTCGGGGCTGAGCCCGGGCTCGAGAACCAGGTCCTGGTAGTCGACCTCCACCTCGCCGCGGTCCGGGATGCTCACGTTCTGGAACTTGAAGTAGGCGTCCCGCCAGGAGATGAGGTCGCGGATCACCTCGCCCACCTGCTCGCGCATGACCTCCCGGAGGCGATCCTCTTCGAGCTCGCCGAGCTCCACGAGGATCGCGCCCAGGCGCCGCTCCACCGAGGAGCGGTTCTGGATCTCGAGCGCCCGGCGGAGGGCCTCCGGTGTGATCAAGCCGCGGCTCACCAGGATGCTCCCGAAGGCCTCGCGGGGGTGGTTCGAGGCCGCGTAGATTACCCGGCCGCCCCGGAACAGGACTACTCCGAAGCCCTCCCGGTGGCTCAGTGTCAGCTTTCCGGTCCGCCCGCCCTCCGCAAGGATCTGGAGCAGGTTGGGAAGCGAGATCTCGTCCAGTCGGCCTCTCGTAGCCATCAGTCCCCTTCCTCTGCGCTTGCGGAGGCTCGCTCCGCCGCTCTTTGTGACCGGCGGAAACATGACCTCCTCTTTAAGTGTAGAACGAAAGAAGTCTGTTTCGCCTGACGCTGGCCTTCACCGCGGGACGACCGGACGGTAGGATCGGCTCCGGAGGAGGACAACCGTGGTCAAGAAGGGAAGAAACTTGTCGAAAGTCGTCTGGCCCTCGAGCTCTGCGGGGCCCCTGCCCCGCCAGGTGGCGAAGATCGGCCGCAACGAGCCGTGCCCGTGCGGGAGTGGCAAGAAGTACAAGGACTGCCACGAGAAGGAGGGGGAGCGGTTCCTGATCAAGCTCGCCCGCCGCCAGGAAAAGCAGAGGCGGAGCGAGCACAAGGAGCAGTTGAAGCGGGACGGGGTCCCGTGGTTTCGGCGGATCTTCCGCTGAGTTGGGTCGTGCTAGACTGAACATATCTAGTCCTGGCGCTACACAGCGAGCGGATCACCCTCGGCGCGGGGGGTTCACCTGAGCCGGTCGATGAGTCCCAGGCGAAGCGGTATCTTCGCGCTTGAGGGTTGTCGCAGTCTCGGAAAGGAGACCGAACCCATGGCCGAAGACCGCAAACCCGATGTCCGACCCATTCCGTCCGATCCGGAGGGCCCGCCCTCCGGCGTGAGCCGCAGGGCGTTCCTCCGGTGGGGCGCCCTGGCTGGCGCCGGTGCCTCGGTCACCCCCTGGCTCGGCGGTTCGGAGGCGCGGGCCTCCTCCCTTCCCAAGAACAATCCGGCCCCCGAGCTCGAGGACGCGACCATCGCCGAGCTCCAGGCGGCGATGACCAACGGCGAGCTCACCGCTGTCGAGCTGGTCGACCAGTACCTGGCGCGAATCGAGGCCCTCGACGTCGATGGGCCCGGCCTGAACTCTGTGCTCGAGCTCAACACGCGGGCGCGCCAGATCGCCCGACAGCGGGACATGGAGCGCGAGCACGGCGACGTCCGCGGGCCTCTTCATGGAATCCCGTTCCTCATCAAGGACAACATCGAC
The DNA here is from genome assembly GCA_963739795.1 of uncultured Acidobacteriota bacterium. GTDB lineage: Bacteria > Acidobacteriota > Thermoanaerobaculia > Multivoradales > DATKCC01 > CAVUBL01. The sequence continues at coordinate 64,293 of CAVUBL010000013.1, forward strand.
ACCGGCGACGACATGATGACCACCGCCGGCTCCCTCGCCCTGGCGGGGGCGCCGGCCGCGCAGGACGCGCGGGCGCTCTGGAAGCTGCGGCGAGCGGGAGCCGTCCTGCTGGGCAAGGCGGGCCTCTCCGAGTGGGCCAACTTCCGCGGCTTCGAATCGTCGAGCGGCTGGAGTGGAAGGGGCGGGCAGGTGAGGAACCCCTACGTCCTGGATCGCAACCCGTGCGGCTCGAGCTCGGGCTCGGCGGCGGCCACCTCGGCCAGTCTCTGCGCCTTCGCCCTGGGCACCGAGACCGACGGCTCGGTGGTCTGCCCGGCCTCGACCTGCGGCATCGTGGGAATCAAGCCCACCCTGGGTCTGATCACCCGGTCCGGAGTGGTTCCCATCTCCCACAACCAGGACACGATCGGGGTTCACGGCCGGACCGTGGCGGACGCCTCTGCGGTGCTCGGGGCCATGACCGGCGGGGACTCGGACGATCCGGCGACCTTCCCCAGCGCGGGGAATTTCTACAAGGACTACACCCAGTTCCTGAATCCCGACGGCCTCCAGGGAGCCCGGATCGGCGTGGCGCGCGACGCGATCTACGGATCGAGCGACGAGGCCAACTCGATCTTCGAGCAGGCACTCGAGGCCATGGCGGCGGCCGGGGCGACCTTGATCGATCCGGCGCCCATCCCGAACGCCAACGAGTTCGCCAGCGACCCGTCCGAGACGATCGTCCTGATCTACGACTTCAAGCGGGACCTGAACGCCTACCTGGCGAACCGCACCGGCGTGCCGGTGTCGACGTTGGCCGACTGCATCCAGTTCAACCTCGACCACGCCGACGAGGAGCTCCAGTACTTCGGGCAGGAGTACTTCCTCCTGGCCGAGGCGGACATCTTCACCGACGCCCAGTACGCCGACGCCCTGGCGACCGGTCCGCGCCTGGCCGGGCCCGACGGGATCGACGCGGCGCTCGCCTTGAACAACCTGGACGCGTTGGTGGCGGTCACCGGTTCGCCCGCCTGGACCACCGACCTGGTGCTGGGAGACCACTTCCTGACCGCGAGCTCACCCTACCCGGCGGTGGCGGGCTATCCCAACGTCACCGTGCCGGCCGGCAACGCCTTCGGCCTGCCGGTGGGCATCAACTTCTTCGCCGGTGCGTGGAGCGAGCCGATGCTGATCAAGCTCGCTTCCGGCTTCGAGGCTGCCACCCAGGCGCGCACGACGCCGCAGTTCCTCGACAGCCTGCCCCTGCCCGTGGCGATGGGCAAGGCTGCCCGGCAGGGAGGGCGCACGGTCGCCACCGAGATCGACCGGGTGCTCAAGGAGCAGGCGCTGGAGCGGCTCACGCGCCGCTTCCCACGGCTGCGCTACCTGTAGGCCCGCGGCTCCCGCGGAACACGGCTCGGGGGGCGAGCCCGCCCTCCGGGTCGCTGCTCCTCGGCCCCTTTCGGGCGAGACGGCTCCGCGGCGTGAGTGGTCGGGCGATGGCTAGGTCCGCCCGAAGGCTCGGGGGCCGCTGACAGCGGGACCTTCAACTTGTCCCCCGCCGGAGGCCCGGTGGGGGTCACCGCCTTGGTGCGCGGAGAAGAGAACACCTACCTGGCGGCCTGGAACCACTTCGCGGGCGGCCCCATCGAGGTGAGGCCGTTCGACGGCCGGGGCGCGGCCCTGGGCGCCCTCCGACGGTTGGCCGACCGAGCCGGCTCCGCGTTCGCCCTGGCCCGGCGGTCAGGGGGGTTTGTGGCAGCCTGGATCGCGCCGGGGAGCCCTCCCGAGATCGTGTTCCGCCTGCTGGGACCGGACGGCGAGCCGGTGGGGGAGGTTCGATCCGTCGTTTCGCTGCCGGGCCCGCCGACGGTGGTCCTGCTCTCTGTCGCGGCCGATGCCGCCGGCGATCTCGTGGTGGCGTGGAGCCAGTTCATCCCCCTTCCCGGGGGGGAGGAGCCCGCGCTGTCGGTCCGCGGCTTCTACCCTTGGGGTGACCCCGCGAGCCCGGGGAGCCGCGGAGCGAGCCCTTCGCGCTCGCCGACAGCCTGCTGGAGGGCGGTCCCCCGGACGAGCCCACCCCCTACGAGCCCTACGTCAACGGCCTCGACGCCGACCGGGGCGCGGACGGCCACGTTCTCGTCGGCTGGGGTGTGGGGGGCGTGACCGGCCCGCAGTCGGTGGCCGACCTTTCGATCTGGACCAGCCGGGCCCGGCGCTTCGCCGAGGCCGCGGCTCCGTCGCCCCCTCCGTCCCCTCCACCTCCGCCGCCGGAGACGCCGCCGCTGACCTCGGACGCGCTGCCCGGCTTTCGGGTCTGGGCGCGGATCACCGACGGCGGCGGGGCCGCGGTCCTCGGCTCGGCCTACGAGCCGTGTCTCGCCGAGACGCTCTGCGTCGTGGGCCGGGTGCCGGGCCGTTCGGAGCTGTTCGTGCGCGTGGTGGGCCCGAAGCCCAACGGCAGGCTCTGGCCGACCCTGGTAAAGCTCTCGACCTCGGAGGTCGAGGTCGGGATCGAGCAGGTCGCGAGCGGTCTGACGCGGTACTACGACCTGCCGGCAGCGACGCCCGGCGTCGACGAGCTCCCCGGTCTGTTCGATCGCCAGGGCTTTCCGCCCTGAGCCCCGACGACCCACCGGCGCCGGGAATCCTATAAGATCGATTCTGATCACTCCGAGGTCGCCGACCGTGCCGTCACGCTCGAACACGCGCCGCGAAACCCGGTTCCCGGTCGACGGGATTCAGGGCAGTCTGCACCGGCCCGGCGATCTGCGGGTCATCAATCTGAGCCGGAGCGGGATCGCCTTCGCCACCTTCCATCGTGTGACGGTCGGTGATTCCTACTTCGTCGAGATCCGCTACCGGAGCCAGGCCGTGAGCGTGGAGATCGAGCTGCGCTGGTGTTTCCGCCAGCCCGACACCGAGCCGAACGAGCCCTCCCTCTACCTCGCCGGCGGGCGGCTCGTGGACATCGTCCGGGACGACCCCGAAGGGCTCTGGCGCGGCCTCCTGGTCATCCAGGGATAGGAGTCTGCGCGGCAGAAACACGTAGTCGCGCGCAAGGGTCTTACGGGGTGGATCCAAGGCGCGAGGAGGAGGCGATGCGGGGACATCGTAGACGACGAGCAACGCCAGAGACACCCCGTAACCCCCTTGCGCCCCGACCAACTCCCTCCGGGAGTCGGTGCCCGTTGCGGCGGCGTGGTGCCGTCTACTTCGTTCCCGCTCCTCGACGATGGCTCGGCATCGCCTGCGTCGCGGTGCCTCGTATCCGGCGGGCACCGGCCGAAGGCTGGTCGGGCGCTCGCAACGCGACTGCGCGTTTCTGCCGCGCAGACTCCTAGCCCTCGCCTCCTACCGGCGGCCGGCCGGCCCCCCGGCGAGGAGCGTCTCCAGCTTTCCGCGGTACTCCTCGAACATCGTCTCCTGCGGCTCGGTGGGTGCTCGGTCCGCGCTCTCGAGGTCGGTTTCGAGGGTCGCCAGGACGCCGCTGATGGTCCGCAGCTCGCTCCGACGTGCCTGGGCCCCCGCCGTGGTGGCGTCCTTCCCGGTCGCTTCGTAGGCCGCGCGCACGCGTCCCAGGGCACCTCCGATCCGTCGCTGGAGGTCGAGGAGCGCCTCGAGGTCGGCGCCGGAGGTGTCCAAGCGGGGATCGAGCCGCACCTCCAGCGGCTGCGTGAGGGTGGTCTCTCCGACGGTGAGGCGCACCTGGTAGCGGCCGGGCAGCACGAAGGCCCCCTGCGGTAGCGCTGGGCTTCCGACGTCCGGAACGGCGGCGATGGAGTAGTCGTATCGGATCGCGGGAGGCCGCGGGTAGCGCAGGTCCCAGACGAAGCGATCGTGGCCGGGAGTGGCCGGCAGGGCCGCCAGCGGCTCGAGCCAGTCGTCGGTGAAGTACTGCTCTGCTGCGGGGCGCTCCGGAACCTCGTCGCTTCGGAACGTCCGGATCACCCGGCCCTCCGCGTCGAGGATGTCGAGGGTCACCGGATCGGAGACGGGAGTGGGGAGGTAGTAGTCCAGGACCGCTCCGGCCGGCGGGTTCGGGGTGGTGGGCTCCTCGGCGGGCAGAGGCGTGTCCTTGTTGTTGTTGACGCGCAGGCGCACCGCCGGGGCGGGCGGTACCAAGTACGGGTCCGCCGCCCCCTGCGCAGTGGCCTCCGGATGGCGGGCCAGGTAGCGCAGCGGGGTCACGTCGTCGAGCACCCAGAGGGCGCGGCCCTCGGTCGCGGCCACCAGGTCCCGGTCGTGGACGGTGAGGTCGTTGACCCCGCTGGTGGGGAGGTCGAGCTGGAGCGGCTGCCAGCGGTCGCCGTCGTCGAAGGAGACGAAGACGCCGCGGCTGGTGCCGGCATAGAGGAGGTCGGGGGCTGCCGGATCCTGGCGGATCACGCTCACCCAGCCCGCCGCGGGCAGCCCGGAGGTCACCGGCTGCCAGGTGGCGCCGAAGTCGTGGGTGCGGTACGCGTAAGGTGCCGGGTCGTCCAGGCGGTGGCGGTCGACGGCGGCATAGGCGGTGGCCGGATCGGTGGGGGAGGCGTCGATCTGGGAGATGCGGCTCCAGTCGCCGATCGCCGGCGGCGTCACGTTCTGCCAGTGGGCTCCGTCGTCGCGGGTGAGCTGGATGCGCCCGTTGTCGGTGCCCACCCAGATCACGCCCTCCTCGACGGGCGACGGCGCGATGGTCATGATCACGCCATACCCGCAGGCCGTGGCCCGCTCGATCGGGACGTCCCCGGCGCACTCGGGGGCTTTCACAGTATGGGCCCGCTCCGGCACGGCGCCGGTCAGGTCCGGGCTCGCCACCTTCCAGCTCTTGCCGCCGTCGGTGGAGCGGAACAGGACCTGGGCGCCCTGGTAGAGGGCGTGGGGCGGCAGGGGCGAAAGGGCGATGGGGGTGATCCAGGTGTAGCGGTAGCGCACCGTCGTGGGCCGGGCGCCGTAGGTGGAGACGGGCCAGGGCGAGACGTTCTGGACCTGCCCCGTCGCCGCGTCCCAGCGCGAGAGCCTCCCGCCCAGCCCGCTGCCGTAGACCACACCTGGATCGCCCGGGAACGGCAGGTCGTAGTCCCGCTCGTCGCCTCCCACCGGGTGCCAGTCCCGGAAGGAGAGCTGGCCGTAGTCGCTCCGGCTCGCCGCGGCCGCGGTGCCGCTGTCCTGCTGGCCAGAGTAGATCCAGTACGGAAACCGGTCGTCGGTGGCCAGGTGGTAGAACTGCCCGGTCGGCTGGTTGTACCAGCTACTCCAGGTCGCGCCCCCGTCGACGCTCACCGTGGTGCCCTGGTCGGTGGCCAGGATCATCCTGTGGGGAGCCTTCGGGTCTATCCACAGGAAGTGGTAGTCGTCGCCTCCCGGCGAGCCCCGAAAGATCGAAAGGGTGGCGCCGCCGTCGGTGGAGCGCAGGAGCGAGCGCCCCAGGACCCAGATCGTGTCGGGGTCCTTGGGATCGGTGGTGAGGCGTGCGAAGTACCAGTCGGCGACGTCCTCCCCGTTCGTCCGGCTCCAGGTGGCGCCGCCGTCGTCGCTCCGGTAGAGGCCGCCGTCGTTGCGGGCGGCGACCACGGCGTAGACCCGACGGCCGGCGGTGCCCGGCGCCACCGCCAGGCCGATCCGCCCCAGCGGTCCCGCGGGCAGGCCCGCGCCGCCCACCGGCGCCCAGGTGGCGCCGCCGTCGCTCGAACGGTAGATGCCGCTGCCGGGGCCGTCGGCCGGGGTGAAATAGGCCTGCCAGGGGTAGCGCCGGACCTCCCAGAGGGCGGCGTAGACCGTGTCGGGGTGGTCCGGCGAGCGGGCCAGGTCGACGGCGCCGGTGTCGGCGTCCCGGTAGAGGACTTTCGTCCAGGTCGTGCCGCCGTCGGTGGAGCGGAAGACCCCGCGCTCCTCGTTCGGGCCGAAGAAGTGCCCCTGGGCGGCCACCAGGACCGTGTCCGGGTCCTGCGGGTCGACCAGGATCCGCCCGATGTGGCGGCTGTCGGCGAGACCCAGGTGGCTCCAGGTGGCGCCGCCGTCGTCGCTGCGGTAGACCCCGTCGCCCGAGGTGAGATCCCAGCGCGGGGCCACCTGGCCGGTGCCGACGTAGATCACCGACGGATCGCTCGGCGCCAGAGCCAGGGCACCGACGGAGGCGACGGCCTGGTGGTCGAAGAGGGAGGTCCAGGTCCTGCCGTCGTCGCTCGTCTTCCAGACACCGCCGTCGGCGGCGCCGAAGTAGAAGGTGCCGGGCGTTCCGGGAACCCCCTCGGCGCAGGTCGACCATCCTGCCCGGAAGGGCCCGACGAGGCGCCAATGGAGGGCGCCGAACGCCGCCTCCGGGACGTGGGCCGCTGCGGCGGGCTGCGCCGCGAGGCAGGAGAGGGCGAGGGCGAGAAGGGCCGAGATCGGTCTCATGGGGGCCTCCGTGGGTCGCGGCAATATACCGCGGACGCCCCGGTCAGTGCTGGCGGATCAGTAAATGACCCGGCGATCGCCGATTGACCCGCTCAAGGCCCGCCGACCGGTGCAGGATTTGATCCACTTTCGACGTGCCGCCCCGGCGAGGCTGCCGTAAAGCCTTGATTTTCGGGCCTCGGCGCGTCTCGGCGCAGCTTGGCACGCCGGTTGCTCTATCGCCTCGCGGTCGACGACTTAACTCGTAAACCGAGGTGCGAACCCGCAGCTCCGCTGGGCGGAGTTCGTGCTTGCTGTTGGGCGCTCTCCTTCGAGGAGCGTCTCACGGCTCCCTGACCTGTCCAGCGGAACGATCCGAGGAGGACGCGAAGTGATGAACCGTAAAGGTTTGACTGCCGTGCTGATTCTCGCCTGTTGCTTCCTGGCCATCGCGGCCCAGGCCCAGACGGTCCGTGGCAACAGCCAGGACCTCGTGCCCAGCGGCAAGGGCTTCCCCGTTCACCACGCCCAGGGCCAGGCCAAGGGCGGCCACGGCGGCGGCGGCGGTAGCAACAACGGGATCTTCTACCATGGCGGCCCGGTGCTCAACTCCGGCGTCAACGTCTATTACATCTGGTACGGCAACTGGAGTGGCAACAGCGCGGTCAACATCCTGACCGACCTCGCCAACGGCATCGGTGGCAGCTCCTACTTCAACATCAACACCACCTACTACGACGGCAACAACGTGCCGGTCATCAACTCGGTGAGCTACCAGGGTGCGACCAACGACTCCTACTCGTACGGCACCAGCCTGAGCGACAGCAACATCCAGTCGATCGTCGCTTCGGCCATCAGCAGCGGCGCCCTGCCCAAGGACACGAACGCCGTCTACTTCGTCCTGACTTCGGCTGACGTCAACGAGTCCTCGGGCTTCTGCACCCAGTACTGCGGCTGGCACACCCACGGCACGATCAGCGGCAGCGACATCAAGTACTCCTTCGTCGGCAACCCCGACCGCTGCCCGTCGTCGTGCTCCGTCCAGCAGGCTCCGAACGGCAACGTCGGCGCTGACGGCATGGCCTCGATCATCTCCCACGAGCTCGAGGAGGCCACGTCCGATCCCGACCTCAACGCCTGGTACGACCGTCGCGGTTACGAGAACGCCGACAAGTGCGCCTGGACCTTCGGCACCATGTACGGGCCGAGCGGCGCCCAGTACAACATGAGCTTCGGAGGCCGCAACTGGCTGATCCAGCAGAACTGGGTCAACGCCAGCGGTGGCTACTGCGCCGTCAGCTACTAGGCTGCGTCGTAGAGAGGTTTCCCACGAGCCCCCGCTCCGGTTGGAGCGGGGGCTCGTTGCGTCAGGGCAGATCGCCTCACCGTCATCGCTGCGACGGATTCCGTCGCCGGAGACGACATCCTAAGCCCACGGGATGTGGGAGTAAGTGTTTGGACATAGGGTCAAATTCTGAACACCAGATCATAATTTGACCCGCCCGAGACGGGGTTTGTGGTACAGAAGTTGAGCCACTTCTTCGGGGCGCGCGGGCCGGATCTCCCATCGAGCCCGCATTTCTGAGCTTCGGCGCGCCACGGCGCCGCCTGGCACGGCGGTTGCTGAAAGGCCGTGCGGTCTACGACTCGAGTCGTACACCGAAGCATGAGCTCGAAGCTCCGCTGGGGAGGGCTCGTGCTTGCCGGTGAGCGCTCTGTTCGAGAGGTGGCTCACGACTCCCTGACCTGTCCAGCGGAACGATCCGAGGAGGACGCGAAGTGATGAACCGAAAAGGTTGGACTGCCCTGCTGATTCTCGTCTGCTGCTTCCTGGCCGTCGCGGCCCAGGCCCAGACCGTGCGCCCGAACGGGAACAACATGGTCCCCACCGGCAAGGGCTACGGCGTGCACGCCCCCACCCTTGGGGCGAAGAAGCGTCACGGCGGTGGTGGCGGCAACGGCATCAGCTACCACGGCGGCCCGGTGATGACCAACGCCAACGGCGTCAACGTCTACTACATCTGGTACGGCAACTGGAGTGGCAATAGCGCGGTCAGCATCCTGACCGACCTCGCGAACGGCATCGGCGGCACCCCCTACTTCAACATCGAGACCACCTACTACGATGGCAGCAACGTCCACGTGGTCAACGCGGTGAACTACTCCGGTGCCGCGAACGATTCGTACTCCCACGGCACGAGCCTGAGCGACAGCGCCATCCAGGCGATCGTCTCCGGGGCGATCTCGAGCGGCGCCCTGCCGAAGGACACCAACGGCGTCTACTTCGTGCTGACCTCGTCCGACGTCAACGAGTCCTCGGGCTTCTGCACCCAGTACTGTGGCTGGCACACCCACGGCACGATCAGTGGCAGCGACATCAAGTACTCCTTCGTCGGCAACCCCGACCGTTGCCCCTCGGCGTGCTCCGTGGGCCAGGCCCCGAACGGCAACGCCGGCGCCGACGGCATGGCCTCGATCATCTCCCACGAGCTCGACGAGGCCGTCAGCGATCCGGACCTCAACGCCTGGTACGACACCCGGGGCTACGAGAACGCCGACAAGTGCGCCTGGACCTTCGGCACCACCTACGGGTCGAGCGGTTCCCAGTACAACATGACCTTCGGCGGCCGCAACTGGCTGATCCAGCAGAACTGGGTCAACGCCAGCGGTGGCTACTGCTCGGTCAGCTACTAGGTCTTGCCGTAGAGAGGTTCCCCACGAGCCCCCGCTCCGGTTGGAGCGGGGGCTCGTTCTATTGAAGGTTGACGGACTCCTAGTCCGGGATGGTGAGCTGCTGGCCGGGGTAGATGGTGCTGGCGCGGCTCAGGCGGTTGGCGGCGAGGAGGCGGCCGAGGGAGACGCCCTGGTCGTGGGCGATGGCCGCCAGGGTGTCGCCCTTGCGCACGACGTAGACCCCGCCGCGGCCCGAGCTTCCCGGATGGATCGTGAGGGCCTGTCCCGGGTGCAGGAGGTTGCCGCCGAGCCCGTTGTCCCGCCGGATCCTCTCCACCGTGGTCCCGTAGCGGGAGGCGAGAAGCCAGAGGCTGTCGCCTCCGCGCACGCGGTGGTGGACCTCGGACCCCGGCGTGAAGCTCGCCCGGCTCCGGTGGCCGCCACCCGGGACCTGGAGCTGCTGGCCGGGCCAGAGCCGGTTGGCGCTCCGAAGGTGGTTCAGAGCCATGAGCTCGTGGACGCTGGTCCGGTAGCGGGAGGCGATGCCCGACAGCGTCTCCCCCCGGCGGACCCGGTGGACTCCGTAGCTGAGGCTGGGCGGGGTCCACTTGGGGATGTCGGGCAGGCTCGCGAGGAGCTCTGGGCCGGTGCCGAGCGGTACCTTGAGCTCGTAGGGCGCATCGGGGCTCGCGTTGCGGCGCAGCTCCGGGTTGAGCTGGATCAGGGTGCCGGGGTCCAGGGAGAGGGCCTTGTCCAGGGTCTCGAGGCGGGTGGCCCGGGAGACCTCCACGGTGTCGTACCGCACGGCGGGCAACGGGTCGGGGAGGTCGAACCCGTACTTGTCCGGGTTCTGCAGGATCGCCAGCACCGCCAGGAACCTGGGCACGTAGCGCCGGGTCTCCCGGGGGAGGCGCGCGTACAGGTCCCAGAACTGGTCGAAGTAGCTCACCGTCTGGTTGTGGATCTGGTGGAGGACCGCCCGCTCCCCGCAGTTGTAGGCGGCGAGGGCGGTCAGCCAGTCGCCGAACAGGTTGTGGAGCGCGGTGAGGTAAGTGAGCGCCGCCTTGGTCGCTTTCTCGGGATCCATGCGCTCGTCGATCCACGAGGACCGGTCGAGACCGTAGCGGTAGCCGGTGGAGGCGATGAACTGCCATAGGCCGAGGGCCCGGGCGCGGGAGAGGGCGCGGGTCTTGAAGCCGCTCTCGACCAGCGGAAGCCAGCTCAGTTGCTCGGGCAGGCCCGCCTCCTGGAGCTGACCGACGATCATGGGCCGATAGAGCCCCGAGCGGCGGTAGGCGCCGAGGAAGAAGTCGCGCTCCGGTCCCTGGAAGCTCGCGATCTCCCGCTTCACGTCGTCGTTGATCTGGAGGGGGATCGACCGGTCGGGGTTGCCGACCGCCGTCTGGCGCGAGGCGTAGATCTCGATGATCCGGCGCGAGATCAGGTTGCGCAGGTTCTCCTTTTCCTGGCCCAGGACGGCGTCGCCGTTCGGCCCCACCTGCGCCATGAGCTCGTAGGCCTGGTCGAGGGCCGCGAACGCGTCGTCGAAGGCGCCCTGGCCCCAGAAGACCTCGGCCGACTCGTAGGCGTCCATGGAGTCGTGGAGCAGGGTCTCGGGATCGGTCTCGGCCTCGGCGGCCGGGGCCTGATCGTCGGCCGCGTCGTCGTCGGTCTCGTCGCCCGGCTCGAGCTCCCGGGCGCCCGGCTCGTCGAGGGTGGCGTCGGCCGCCTGGGCCGAGTCGGCCTTCTGGGCTGGCTGGGCGGCCGGCTGGGCGGCCGCATCGGGGGCCGGGGAGGCCTCGGGAGCGGTCGCCTGCGCGAGGTCGCGCCCGTAGCTACCCGACTCCGGGGTGGGCACCGGGGGCGGCCCGGCCTTCGGCGGCCGGTTCGCGCTGCACGCCACGGTCAAGAGCAACATCGCGCTCGTCGCGGCAAGACCTCTCCTGGATACGACCATCCTGCGTCTCCCGTCTCCTGCGATCTTCAGGTCCCCCGCCGGGGCGAGGTGCTTTGACGCCGGAAGACATTGTAGGGCGCCGGAGGCCGGAGAGAAAGGGCGGGGCCGCGCACCCGGGGGGCGAGCCTTCTGTGCTCGCCCCCGTGCACTGGCCGACGCGGTCTCGGCGACGGTGGCCGGACGAACGAGGGGCCGGGATCCCTGTGGACCCCGGCCCCGAGCTTCATGCTGAGGAGCGCCCCGGAGATCGAGCGCTCCGGAGCGTTACTACTTGCAGCTCTTGCTTCCGGTTTTGCCCTTGCACTTGTTCGAGCAGCAGTCGGAGTTGCTCACGCACGAGGCGCCCTTCGGGCTGCAGGCGGGCGCGCACGCCGGATCGGCGGCGCAGTCGGAGTCCGCGCAGTCGACGAACCCGTCGCAATCGTTGTCGAGCCCATCGTTGCAGGTCATCTCGGTGGGCTCAGTCGGCGTGCATCCACCGCCACAAGCCGGATCGCTGGCGCAATCGGAGTCGGCGCAGTCGATCGCTCCGTCGCAGTCGTTGTCGAGCCCGTCGTCGCACGTCAGCTCGGTGGTCTCCGTCGGCGTGCATCCGCCGCCGCCAGCGCACGACGGTCCCTGGAAAGCACCGATCCGGGTCTTGAAGTCGAAGCTGGTGGTGGTCGTGTAGTACTCCTGGGTGTACCAGAACGTACAGTCGTCCACCGGGTCGACGCTCATCGCGGAGTAGTCGCCCCAACGGTTGCTCGAGGCGGTCTGGGCGCCGGTGCCGGCGATCATCTCGACCTCGCCGCCGGGCAGGACGCCCAGGGGGTCGGTTGCGGTGCGCGTGGTGTAGCGCACCGACGGGTAGGTGCTGCCGCTCGACACACTGTAGCCCAGGGCGATATCGCCCTGGCCGTTCATGGCGATCGAGCCCAGCCAGCGGTTCTGCCCGTCGGCGGGCGCGTAGGTGCCTTCCTGGTAGACGCTCCAGCCGGAGCCGGAGTTGCGGAGCTCCGCCCAGTGCTGGCCGGCCAGGTCGGCACCGTTGGAGTCGACGGTGGTGTCGATCAACAGCGAATCGTGGCCCGAGAAGTGCCGGTACTGCGCCCGGTACATCTGGAGCTCGTCGACGGCGTCGAGGCGCTCGCCGGGCGAAGGCTGCGGGATGCAGTTGCGCTGGAAGAAGCCGCACTCGGAGTCATCGAACCCGGTGCTGCTGACCACGAACGGCAGCTCGACGAAGGTGGAGCTCCCGGGGTTTGCGAAATCGGGCGTGAACTGCCAGAGCCGGTAGCCGTCGGAGCCGGTCAGTGGCCCGTCGAAGTCGTCGTCCCAGGCGCGGCTGAAGATGCCTGGGGTGCCGGCGGCCGGGGCCGGGCCCTCGAGGTGGGGCGGCTGGATGCCGTCGGGGCAGTTGCCCGTGAGGCAGGGCATGGTGAACTTGATGAAGCCGGCGCTCGCGCTGCCGGCGAGCATCGCCTGGCGGTCGAAGGCCACGGCGTCCGCGAAGTCCCCGTCGTTGGACGGGAAGTCGCGCACCGAGAGGTAGTAGGCGTCGGGCATCATGCCGATCTTCGGGTAGTCGTTCTGCTGTCCCGGCGAGACGGTGAAGGCCCAGCGGTCGTAGGCGCCGGTCGGGTCGCTGGTCTGGGAGAGGGCCAGGCATTGCACGCCGGAATTGATGGCGAACTGGCTGACCAGCCAGCGGTGGGCCAAGTGGTCGTAGAGGACGATCGGGTCACCGTTGTTGGTCGTCCGGCAGGCGTCGGCCGCCGTGCTTCCGGAGAAGCCGGCCCAGAAGGAGTTGCCCGCCTTGGGAAATCCGGAGGCCATGGTCACGCCGGTGGGCAGACCGTTCACGTCGCGGGTGATGTTGTAGACCGCGACGACCAGGTTGACCCACTGGACGTAGTGGTCGGGCCCGACGTCGCCCTCGGTGTCCGGCGGCACGACCCGCCCGCCGACGATCGCCGAGTTGTCGGCGTCGGACATGCCGGCGAAGTTGACCAGCGGCTGCTGGGTCGAGGCGGCTCCGGGGATCGGGGTGGCGTCGGTCTGGCGGCCGGTGGGGGAGCCGTGGGGCGCGTTCGAGCGGCCCTGAGCCGGTGGCACGTGGAGGGGCACCTCGAGCTGGAAGCCCTGGGGGAACTGGGCGGGGAGGTTCACGTCGCGCAGCGGCTGGGAGACGTCGTGGGCCGCGGCGTGGCCGTAAGCCGGGGTGCCGGCGGGCGGTCCCGCCGCCCAAGCGGGCGCGGCCGCCACCACGAGGGCGAGGCACGGGAGCCACAAAATCCAGCGGAGAGCGTGCTTGGAGTGCATGGTCTTCTCCTTCCTCAGAAGTGAACGGAGGGGGTACCGACGAGAGACACGTACATCGAGAAATGCATCGACCCGAGGGCCGCGACCGGGCCCGTCGAGCCGGAGGAGATGGAGGGGCAACCTCACGGCTTTGAGTCAATCGCTAAGTACTTCCAAGGTGTCCGCGGGCCGGGGAACCGGGACAGCCTCCTCGCGCCAAAGACAGGAAAGGCCGGGATCCGCGAGGACCCCGGCCCTTGGAATGCCGTGATAGGCGGCCTGCCTCTACTTGCAGGTCTTCGCGCCCGGCTTGCCCTTGCAACTGTTCGAGCAGCAGTCCGCGTTGCTCGTGCAGGGATCGCCCGGCTGACCGAGCGTGCAGCCGCCGCCGCCGCACGACGGATCGGCCGCGCAGTCGGAGTCGGCGCAGTCCACCGCGCCGTCGCAGTCGTTGTCGAGTCCGTCGGTGCACGAGACCTCGCTGGGCTCGGTCGGCGTGCAGGTGGCGCACGACGGTCCCTGGAAAGCCCCGATCCGGGTCTTGAAGTCGAAGCTCCCGGTGGTGGCGTAGTACTCCTGGGTGTACCAGAAGGTGCAGTCGTCCACCGGGTCCACGCTCATGGTGGAGTAGTCGCCCCAGCGGTTGCTCGACGAGGTCTGGGAGCCGGTGCCGGCGATCATCTCCACCTCGCCGCCGGGCAGCACGCCCAGGGGATCGGAAGCCATGCGGGTGGTGTAGCGCACCGAGGGGTACGTCTTGGTGCTCGACACGCTGTAGCCGAGGGCGATGTCGCCCTGGCCGTTCATGGCGATGGAGCCCATCCACCGGTTCTCGCCGTCGGCCGGAGCGTAGGTACCCTCCTGGTAGAGGGACCAGCCCGAGCCGGAGTTGCGCAGCTCGGCCCAGCGGACGCCGGCGGTGTCATTGCCGTCGGAGTCGACCGTGGTGTTGATCAGCAGCGAGTCGTAGCCCGAGAAGTGCCGGTACTGGGCGCGGTACATCTGGAGCTCGTCCGACGGATCGAGCCGCTCGCCGCCTCCCCGCCGGGGCTGGGGGATGCAGTTGCGCTGGAAGAAGCCGCAGACCGAGTCGTCGAAGCCGTCGGCGCTGGGCACGAAGGGCAGCTCGGCGAAGGAGGAGCTGCCGGGATTGGCGAAGTCGGGCGTGAACTGCCAGAGCCGGTAGCCGTCGGAGCCGGTCAGCGGCCCATCGTAGTCGTCGTCCCAGGCGCGGCTGAAGATGCCCGGGGTACCGGCCGCCGGGGCCGGGCCCTCGAGGTGGGGCGGCTGGATGCCGTCGGGGCAGTTGCCCGTGAGGCAGGGCATGGTGAACTTGATGAAGCCGGCGCTCGGGCTGCCGGCGAGCATCGCCTGGCGGTCGAAAGCCACGGCGTCGGCGAAGGTGCCGTCGTTGGACGGGAAGTCGCGCACCGACAGGTAGTAGGCGTCGGGCATCATGCCGATCTTCGGGTAGTCGTTCTGCTCGCCCGGTGAGACGGTGAAGGCCCAGCGGTCGTAGGCGCCGCTCGGGTCGCCGGTCTGGGAGATCGCCACGCACTGCACGCCCTCGTTGATGGAGAACTGGCTCACCAGCCAGCGGTTCGCGAGGTGGTCGTAGAGGACGATCGGGTCGCCGTTGTTGTTGTTCCGGCAGGCGTCGGCCGCAGCGTTGCCGGTGAAGCCGGCCCAGAAGGAGTTGCCGGCCTTCGGGAAGCCGGAGGCCAGGGTGGCGCCGGTGGGCAGACCGTTCGGGTCCCGGGTCACGTCGTAGACCGCGACGACCAGGTTGACCCACTGCACGTAGTGGTCGGGGCCGATGTCGCCCTCGGTGTCCGGCGGCACCACGCGGCCGCCGATGACCGCCGAGTTGTCGGCGTCGGACATGCCGGCGATATTGACCAGCGGCTGAAGAGTCGAGGCGGCGCCGGGGATCGGGGTCGCGTCGGTCTGGCGGGCGGTGTCCGGGCCGTGGGACACGTTGGCGCGGCCCTGGGCCGGCGGCACGTGGAGCGGCACCTCCACGTGGAATCCCCGCGGGAACTGGGCGGGGAGGTTCACGTCGCGCAGCGGTTGCGAGACGTCGTGGGCCGCCGCGTGACCGTAGGCCGGGATGCCGGCGGGCGGCCCGCCGGCCTGAGCCACCGTCGCGCCCAGCACGAGGCCGAGGCAGGCGGCGGCGAGGAGGAGGGGGTTGCGCATGGGGATCTCCTTTCGGGGGTCCTGAATCGTTCGGACGACCGACCGTCACGGGACGGACTGGTCGAAGGCACGCGGGAGCGCGGCTGCAACGGAGCGGCAGAGAAATTTGCGACGCTCCTGAACTGCGAAGAATCTAAGTCACAAAATAGATATGTTGGAAACTATCATGTCCGCTTTCGAGACGCAACCGCTGATTTGAAGAGGCCGGTCCGGTTAGGATGAGCCTCGCGTCCCAGTACCCTGGCACTCGGAAAGGAGCTCTCGTGCGCCCGACACTCAGCGTAGCCCTCGTATCGCTTAGTCTGATCGTCTGCTTCGGCTGCGCCGGAGGCGGCCCGCGGCAGGCGCGAACTCCCGCCGACGAGAACGCTGCCGCCGGCGCCGCGGCTCACCGGCAGACCCGGTCCGGATCGGAGAGCCAGGCCGAGGAGGAGCGCGAGGCCGCCCCCGAGGTCGATCCCGAGCTCGCCCGGGCCGCCGAGCAGGCCCTCGACCGGGTGCTCTCTGCGAGCGGCGACTGGCGCGAGCTCCACGTCGTCACCGAGTGCGCCGGCGACGCCGGGTTCCGGAGGGTGGAGCTGTTCGGCGACGGGGTTGGGATCTGGCAGGGCCGGCGCCAGTTCTCCCTCGACCACGATCAGCTCGTGGCGGTCCTCCGTCTCTTCCACCGGGCCGGGTTCCCCGCGATGCCGGAGATGTTCGGCAGCGAGGGCGAGGAGGAGATCCCGGTGCCCCAGGAACCGGGCCAACCCGTCGTCCGAGGTCTCGGTCAGGTTTCGGATCGGGTCTCGGATCAGGCTCCGGCCGCGATCTTGAGAGTGACCTGTCGGGTCCTGCTGACCCTGGACGGCGTCACCAAGCAGAGCAATCAGCTCTCCGAGGGGCCCCAGTCCGCAGAGCTCCGGGACCTCGCGGAGGGCATCCTCGATCTCTGCCGCGAGCCGGGCGAAGGCGGGTTCCGGGCGCTCAACATGACCGACGGCTTGAGGAAGGTGGCGGACGGGCGTCTGGCTCCCGAGACGCTGAGTCTCTTGCTCCACCACAAGCCCGAGGCGGCGGCGATCGAGCGGGGCGAGCCCGCCTTCCTCATGCGCCTCCGGGGCGCCCGGGTCACGGTGCGCCCGTTCCTTGGGACCCAGGGCTACGGCGACCCCGTTGGCCTCGACCTCGATCGGGCCCAGGTCGCCCACGTCGCGAACCTGCTGGCCGACAACGGTCTCGGCTCCCTGCCGGCCAACCTGTACGCGGACCACTACACGGACCTCACTGTCGACCTGCTCGATCAGCACGCCGAGATCCAGGCCCGGCAGTTCGCGCGCATGACCCGTGGCAGCCACGGCGAGTCCCAGCTCAGCTTCGACCGGATCTACACGGGCCTCGCGGCTCTCGCCCGACAGGTGCTGGAAAAGGTGCCTGTTCCGCCGAAAGTGAACGTCCATTCCCGGTGAAGGCGATCAGGGCCCTTGTCGGAGCGTGAGCGACGAGGGACGGGGGGGGGCGCTCTGTTGAAGGTGTTCACTTGGGCTCACTGCTCGTGGTCCGCGGGCTCCTTCTTTCTGGTGGACCGGTGTCAGGGGTCGCTCCACGAGCGGGTGGTGAAGGTCCAGGCCGCGAGGTCGTCGGACCAGAAATCCGACGCGAGGCCGGCCTTGCGCTTGAGCTCGGAAAGGAACCGCGCGGGCACCGGGAGGTGCTCCCAGACCTCGGGCAGGAAGACCCCGGCGGTGTGGCGCCACTCGATCAGCAGGCCGGTGGCCCTGGGCACCAGGCTCGCCAGGAGCTCGGCCTCGGAGCCGGCCGCCGAGCGGTCGAGAGGGGAGAGCACCGACACGGAGACCGCGAGGTGCTCGGTCTCGAGCTCGGCGGCGGACAGGGCCGGGAAGCGGGGGTCGCCGAACGCCGCGGCCAGCGCGTTGCTCTGCAGGTCATCGCGCAGCGTCCTGTGCGGCCGGATCGAGCCGATGCAGCCGCGTAGCGCGCCGCCCATATGAAGGGTGACGAAGGTCGCGGCGGGCTGCTCGACCCAGTCTCCCAGGAGCTCCGGCGGCGGTCCGGCGCCCAGACCTTCCTCAACGACTGCGCGGGCGAAGGGGGGCAGCAGACGACCCTGCGCGGCGGTGATCTCGAGAGTGCTCATCAGCCGCCAGCCTACCCGATCTACCTGATCTGCCCGATCTACTCTGGACCGGCGGCTCGGCGCTCCACTACCACCAGGCTGACGTCGTCGCCCCGTGGGGCCTCTCCGAGAAACGCGTCGAAGGCCGCCACGATGCGCCGGTGGAGCTCCTCGGCCGAGCCTCCCGCCTGGACCAGATCGCGCACCCGGTCGAAGCCGAAGGCCTCGCCACCGGCGCCCCGGATCTGCTCGGCGAGCCCGTCGCTGTAGAGGAGGAGCAGGTCCCCGGGCTCGAGGGTCACCGTGTCCGGCCGCGGCTCGATCGTCGGGCGGATCCCCAGCGGCAGGGCACCGCGGCCGAGCTCGATGACCTGGCCGCCGGCGCGGCGGAGCAGGGGGAACGGGTGCCCCGCGCACAGGTAGTCCATGTGGCCGGTCGACGGATCGAGGAGGGCGTAGAAGAGGGTGAAGAAGGCCCGCTTGCCCCCCGCGGAGGCGATGGCCTTGTTGATCAGGGGCGCCACCTTCTCCGGGCGCGGATCGAGACCGATGGCGAGGTCGATCGTGGCGTGGGCGATGACCATGAGCAGGCCGGCCGCGATGCCGTGGCCGCTGGCGTCGCCGGCGACCAGGACCAGGCGGCCGTCCGGGAGAGGGTGGAAGCCGTAGTAGTCGCCGCCCACCTCGTTGGCGTTGCGGTAGGAGTGGGCGAAGCGGTAGCCGGGGACCTCGGGCGCCTCGCGAGGGAGGATCTGGCCCTGGAGCTCACGGGCGACCTGGAGCTCGTCGCGCACCCGAATGCGATCGACGAGCTCGAGGGCGAGGAGCAAGAGCAGGATCAGGATGCTGAGCATGAGCGGTCCGGTCCCGCCGACTTGGACCTCCCGGCCGTTGACCTGGTAGCGCACGACGCACGAGCCGGCGAGGGCCAGGAGCACCGCCAGCGCGAAGAGCAGGCGCCGGGCCGGAGTGAGGGTGTAGGAGAGGCCCAGGAAGAGGATCTTCGCGCGCTGGAAGAAGGCGCGGATCCCCTTGGCGTCGGGGGCGACCGCGGGCTGATCGCGGGTGAGGACCTGGAAGGCCTCCGGGGCGTCCTGGCGGAAGAGGCGATGGAGGTCGCGGGAATGGACGCCAGCCGTGTACTCCCGAACGAAGGAGCGAGCTCGCTGGAATTTGGAACGCCCGGTGGCCATCGCGCTACGCATACATACGCAACCGCCCGAAGAGGGTTCTAGTGGTCTGTCAAGCTTCAAGTGACAGCGTAGCTGGCGAGGATTTCGCGTCGCTGGCAAGGCGCGCCGACGCAGGCGTAGCGGGGCCTACGTCGATGAGGCGCAACGCCGCCCGCGGCGTGAAGGACCGTCAGGGCGCGTCACTTGACGCTTGACAGACCACTAGCGCCGACTCGGTAGACTCGGCGCCATGGAGCGGAAGATTGCGAGAAGCCCGGGGAGGCCGGCCGCGCTCGGCGTGCTGCCCCTCGTCGGCCTGGTTCTGGTCGCCCTCATCGCGGGCGCGTGCCACCGGGACCCGATCCTCGACGCCCTCACCCGCGGCGCCCTCCGCGAGCGGATGGCCGCCGCCGCCCGCCTGGCCCGGGACCCGGAGATCGCGGACCCGCGGGCGATCGACCTGCTGTCGACCGCCCTGGCGCGCGAGCTCGCCGCCCCCACCCGGGATCCGACGCCGGAGGGCGCCTGGTTCACCGCCCCCGAGCTCGCGGCCTGGGCCTTCGCCTCGGCCCTGGGGACCCGGGGCGCCGACGATCCGGCCGATCTCGGGGCGGCGTACGATCGGGCCCACGGCGAGCTGCGGACCTGGCTCCTCCTGGCCCGCGGGCGGGCCGGAGAGAAGGCGGTGGGCCCGGACCTCGTGCCCCTCCTCGCCTCATCGTCGCCGGCGATCCGGGCCGAGGCGGCGACCCTCACGGGCAAGCTCGGCGAACGCTCTGCCGTCCCCGCGCTCCGGCGGCTTCTCGAGGACCCTTTCGAGGCCGCCAGGGCCGACAAGACCCCCGCCGGCGGGCGCCGCCACCCGGTGCGTCAGGTGGCGGCCCAGGCTCTCAGGGACCTGGGCCTCGACGTTCGGCCGACCGCCGCTCCCGGAGGCTTCGAGGTGGTGGGGGACTGAGCCGGGTCTCACATCTGTGCAGAGACCGAGGAATCGAGGGGATGCGGGGGGGATCCGGTGAATCCTCTCTAATGACCCCCGGCCTTGTCGCCCCAGAGCTGGTGGAGCCGGTTGTCGCGCCCGCAGCCGGCGCGGTAGAACTTGTAGCGTAGCGGGTTCTTCTTGTAGAAGTCCTGGTGGTACTCCTCGGCGGGCCAGAACTTGCCGGCGGGCACGATCTTGGTGACGATCTTCTGGCCGCCGAGCTCCTTTTGGGCCTCCGTCTCCGAGGCCTCGGCGAGCTGCTTCTGCTGGTCGTTCTCGTAGAAGATCTCGGAGCGGTACTGGTCTCCCCGGTCGCAGAACTGACCCGCAGGGTCGGTCGGGTCGACGTTGTGCCAGAAGATGTCGAGAAGCTGCTTGTAGGTGATCTTCGACGGGTCGTAGCGCACCTCGACGGATTCCGCGTGGCCCGTGGTCCCGGAGGAGACCTCCTCGTAGGTCGGGTCTTGCTTCGAGCCGCCGGTGTAGCCGGAGATCGCCGCGGTCACCCCGGGCACGTCTTGGAAGGCCGCCTCCATGCACCAGAAGCAGCCGCCCGCGAAGACGGCCGTGGCGACCTCCTGGCCGCCCGCAGCGCCGTCTTTGGCCATCTCGCCCGCCGCCGCCGGCTGGGCGCCCTCCTTGGCCGCCATGCCCTCGCCGCCCTGGGCCAGGCCGCAGCCGGCCATGCCCAGCACCGAAAGAATGATCCAGATCGCCGATCGTTTCATCACGTGTGAGTCTCCTCGAGTCGTGGTTCGTGCGCGGTGGCTCCTACGCCCGCAGTGTACGGCCCGCGGCACCCGGCTGGATGTCTCCACGCCGGCCGCCGGCGCCTTCGGGTGGTACGCTCCCGTCACCTAATTTCCTTCCCAATCCGTTCCGAGGAGCCCGCACACGCCATGAGCCTAGCCGCGTACAAGGTCTTCCACCTGCTTGGAATCTTCTTCCTGTTCACTGCGCTCGGCGGGTCGGTTGCCGCCCAGATGGCCGCTCGCGCGGGCGGCGGCGGCGCGGACAAGATCCGCAAGCTCGCCGGTATGACGCACGGCATCGCCCTCCTGTTGATCCTGATCGCTGGTTTCGGTGCCCTGGCCAGCCTCGGTGCGATGCAGACCGGCATGCCGGGCTGGGTATGGCTCAAGTTGGGGGTCTGGGTGATCCTCGGCGCGAGCCCCTTCATCCTGCGCAAGGCGCCACAGCTCGCGGGCCTGTTCTGGTGGCTGCTCCCGTTCTTCGGCGCGGCGGCGGCCTACCTGGCGCTCTACAAGCCCGTGTGACGAGATCTCGGTCGGCGGCACGGTCTACGGGCCGCGCCTCGAGATCCTTCCCACAGGCCACTCCCTCGAGTCCCGCCTGGTGGCCGCGGGCCTGCGCCGGCCGGCGGATCGCCGGCCCCACTGGGAGGGGTACACGAGCCGCGGGGGAGCGACGGCGGTGCAGGCGGCGATCCTGGCGCCGCTTGGCTCCGAGTGGGGCTCGGAGGCGGGCTCGGCCGCGGCCCGTCCGCCCTCCTCCGGCCGCGAGGTGCGCCGGCATCCCTTCACCCTCCCGGTGGTCGGCCCGATCCTGAGCCGGCCGGTCCGCGACCTGGCGCTCGTGCGCGAAAAGTCCGCCGGGGCGCCGGTGGAGATCAACCTGCCGCGTCAGGAGTCCGTCGTCGACGCCGCGGGCAACCGCTTCGGCACGGTCGCCCCCGAGGCCGACGACGCGCTGGCCGGTCTCCGGGGACCCACCCGGACCTCGCCCTCCGTCGGCCAGTCCTTCGACGGCATCCCGAACATCTACGGCTACATCCCTCCGGACCCCGAGTCCGCCGTCGGTCCGAGCCTCTAAGTGGAGGTCGTGAACACCCTGTTCGCCATCTACGACAAGACCGGCCACCTACTACGCCACCCGGACGCCGGACGATCCCCTCGGCACTCTGGAGACCGAGGCGCTCCTCTTCGCCGGCACCGGCTCCCAGACCGCCCGCGGCTCGCGCTGGGGCGACTACTCCTCCCTGGAGGTCGACCCGGCCGACGACTGCACCTTCTGGTACACGATGGAGTACCTCCCCACGACGAGCGCCGTGAGCTGGCGGACCCGGGTGGGCACCTTTACCGTGCCCGGGTGCCTCCCGTCGAGCGGCCCGCCGGCGACCCTGACCCTCTCGAACGACAGCCTCGTCGCCTCGACCTCGTACGAGGCGTGCGACACCATCACCCTGGGGCCGAACCTCTTCTTCACCGCGGACGCTCCTGGGGTGGTCGTCCGTGCCCCGAAGATCATCTTCGTCCCCGAGGTGGGCACGCTGACCGGCGCGGTGGCGATCTTCGACACCTCCAAGCCCGCCGGCTGCCCCTGATCCTGGGCCGAGCGCGGGCCCGCCGCCGGCGCGGCGACGGGCCCACGCGCCGGATGCTGCGGCCTACGGATCGAAGCCCATGCGGTCGAACAGGCCGGGCAGCTCGTCGACCCCGGGGCTGGCTCCGCCCAGGGTGTAGTGCTTCTCCACGCCGGTAGAGAGCTGGCGGATCCAGACGTCCACCTGCGACGTGGTGAACTTGACCAGTGTCGGCCAGAGCTTGCCGTTGGGCTTGGGGCCCACCACCCGGAGGAACACCTCGGAGCGGCCGGCGATGGCGCCGGAGGCACAGACCGTCTCCGGGAGGCACATGCTCTCGTGGGTGCCCACGATGGGCTGGGCGCCGCCGGAGATCACCACCCGGAACTTCCAGCCCGGGTACGCCGGGTCGGTGAAGTACTCGTTCTCCGGGGGCGGCGGTGGTGCTTCCAGGAACGGCGCGAAGTCGCTGTAGGCGCGCTGGAAGCGGCCGAAGAAGACGTAGATCTCCGGGTCGTCGCAGATGTCCTCGGGGATCGGCTTGTAGGCGCAGGCGCCGCCGAGCTGCCCGACGGCCTCGCCGGCCGCGTTCACGACCACCGAGCCCGAGGAGCCTGGCCCCACGCTGCCGAGCACCGGCAGCGTGCTGAAGTGCCCGGCGTCGTTGGCGCACTCGGACACGGCCCGGAGCCGGGTGAACTGCTGCGGCAGCCCGCCGGGATGGGAGATGTCGTGCAGGACGTCGCCGTCCACGAAGCCGTTGCCCGGGTTCCAGGGCAGGAAGTACGGGTTGGGCGGCAGGCCGTGGAGCTCGAGGAGGCTCGAGTCGCTGTCCGCGACGCTGGCCAGCAGGTCGGCCCCACTCACCTGGTGGGCCGTCTCGAGCTTCCCGCCGCAGGTCTTCGTCTGGTAGGTGAACGAGGCGTCCACGGTCTTCGCCGTCGCCTGGCTGCCGATGCAGTGGCGGGCGGTGAGGAAGAAGGCGCGCTGGCTCACCTGGAGGGTGTCGGAGTCGGCGAGCAGGCCGCCGCTGCAGATGAAGCTGTATCCGTCGTCGACGAACCCGATGATCGCCACGGCGCGGCGGTCGGCGTCGATCTCCTGCGGGTAGCTCGGCTCGGCGCAGGTGGCGTCCACCAAGCAGTGGCTCTTGGGCGAGAGGGCCGAGCCGGTGACCGGCCGGCCACGGCGGTCGAGCTCCACCAGCTCGATGAGCCCATCGAGCCCGAAGCTCGCGTCGGTGCCCGGCCCGAGGGCGGCGGCGGGCACCTCGACCTCCAGCCAGCCGCGCGCGCCGAAGACGCTGGCGCTCCACATCTCGCCGCCCTCGGCGAGCAGCCGCGGGCTCAGGGCCACGGCCTCGCCGGTGGCGCCGTAGGTCCACGCCCGGCTGCCCTGCGGCAGCGCGACCGAGTCCAGGTGGAGACGGAACCCGTAGGCATCCGCCACCTGCACCTCGCCGGTCCAGACCAGGTCGCCGCGGCCGGAGCGGGTGACCGTGCCGCCAGCCAGGGCGAAGGGCGTCGGGCGGGATAGGTCGGCCGAGGTGAGGCGCACCTCACGGACCTGGGAGAGCTTACGGCTGAAGCCGTTCTGGGCCATCGTGGCGCCCCGGGAGTTGAAGCGCGCGATGGCCTCGATCTCCTGCGGTACGGCCTGGACCGCCGCGGGCAGGGACGCCAGGGGAGCTACGCCGAGGGAGCGGCCGGCCAGCGTCGGTCCGGCCGCCGCCGGCGTAGCGGTGGTGGGAGCAGCCGAAGCCGACGCCGGGCCCAGGCCCAGACCGAGACACAGACACAGACTGACGGAACTCAACAACAGAGTCTTCACTCGTTCACCTCCAGTAGAAAGGGTTCGGGATGAGGATCGAGTGAAGGGACGGACCGGACTTCCGAGATTCCCGGAGGGCGGGCCGAGGTGGTCCCGCCGGCCGGGAGAGGGGGGCTCTCCCGGCCGGAGAGTCGGCCTTCAAGGGCCTTCAGGGGCTTCCGGGGCCGCCACCGGGCTTCTTGGGCGTGAGCACGAACGCCGCCACGTCTCCGGCGTCATAGCCGTAGAGCCTGGACCAGCCGTTGGTGGCCAGGGCGGTGACGTAGAGGTGCTCGGCGTAGGCCGCGACGCCCCCCGTTGCGGTCTTGCAGGGGCCGAGCAGGGCATCGTCGATCGGCTCGGAGAGGCTTCCTCCGGGCACCTTGCCCGCCACGCTGTCGATGTAGTCGATCCCGCGCTTGAGCAGGAAGCTGTACGTCGCGTGGCCGTTGGGGTGGTCGGCCGTGAACGGCATCGTCACCGTCTCGGGTGGGGCCGCCTTGTCGTCGTAGAGCAGGACGCCGCAGCTTCCGAGCGCCGGTGTCGTGCCGATCTGCGGCGGAGCGATCACCGCCGTGCACGAGTTGTTGTCCACGTGGAGCGGCAGGATCAAGCTGTCGCCGCTGACCAGCCCCAGCGTGGCCGCGTTCTCGGTGTTCACGTTGTCCTCGGAGTCCTCGCCGTCGGGCACCCGGTAAGTCACCAACTCGGTGGCGAGCTGAACCTGCTTACCATTGGCGTAGAAGAGGTCCACCTTGAGCTCGTAGTCCCCGGCCTGGGCCAGCAGCGCCTCCTCCTCGGTGAGGCTGGAATCGCCCACCGGCGGCAGGGTGTGAGTCACGAACTTGGCGTTGGTGGTGTCCTCCACCACGTCGGGGAAGCTCCAGTTACCCTCCGGCGGCAGGGCCGGCGGGATCTCGAACAGGTTCGCCTCCTCGGTTGCCGTGCCGGTCACCGGCACCGTGGTGGGCCCGAGGGGGTAGACCTTCAGCACCAGGTCGCTGCCCACCTCCTTGTGGTAATGCCGCACAACGCTTCCCGAGAGCGGAGCCCAGGCACCGCTCGATCCCTTGCGCCAGGAGACTCGGTAGTACCTGATTCCCGCGTCCCGAAGGTCGGAGCTGTCGAACTCCAGGCGCAGACGGCACAGGCCCCCGAACGGCTGGTCGAATCCGCCGGGGCTCGAGGGAGCGAGCATCCCCCGATTGGCCGCCGTGGTCGCCGATTGCAGCGCCGGGCTCGTGCCGTAGATCCGGTCGAGCCTCGTGTTGCCGATGGCCATCGCCAGCACCCACTTGGGCGGTGCGTTGACACTCGGGCACGGGGCGCAGGTCTGCGCGAAGGGGTGGTTGGTGTAGAGCGTGATCTCGGTGCCGCACTTGTAGTTCCACCAGGTGTTGCACGCGATGGGCTTCGGCGCGTAGATCTCCACGTCCAGGAACCCGAACAGCCGCTGATGGGCCCGGAAGTAGAGGTCGGGGACGTCGGAGCCCTGGCAGCCCAGCGAGACCAAGCGTTGGAAGCGGCCGCACGAATCGGTCTTCACCGTGCCCAGCTTCTGCAGGGTGACGAAGCGGGGGAAGATCCGGCACAGGATCAGGCGACCGAGGTCCGGGAACCGGAGGAGGCTTTGCCGCAGACCCTGGGGGCTCGCCGTCTGGGCGGCGAAGACCAGCTCCTGGGGGATCTGGGACTGGATCGCCGCGGGCGGCTCCGGCTGGGGGTTGAAAGCGCGGGAGGCCACGAGATTCGGCCCGATCCGGGTCGCGCCCACCGCACGGGCGGCAGGGGAGAGCTCGAGCTCTCCGATCGGGGGGAGGGGCCCCGGCTCCGGAATCTTTCGCGGCCGCTCCAGGTGCACGTCGAGAAGCTTCGGGTCGATGAGCAGCTCCCGGACCCTCTCGAGCTCGAGATCGGGGACCTTGCGGAGCCACAGGTAGAACGGGTCGACCTCGAAGATCTCGACCTCGGCGTTGCAGACCGGCGCTTCGATGGTGACGCCGTCGCGCTCGTAGCGCTTGAGGAGCCTGCCCTGGACCAGGCAAAAACCCCTCAACCAGCACAGCCAGCGCTCCGCGGGGAAGGCGATCTCCACCGGCGCCAGCTTGTCGCCGGGGCGAAGCCGGATCATCCGCCCCTCGCCGCCGCGGCGAATCAGGTCCGCCGCGCTGACCTCCTCGCCTTCCACTTCTTCGCCCACCACGACACGCACCGCCCGTCCTTCCTCTCCGATCGGCAGCGCGAGCTTCGCCCGGCCCGCGTCCGAGAGCTTGGCCCGAGCGAGCAGACGACCGCCCCGGTCGAAGGCATAGGCCACGACGGACGGTTTCTTCTCGTGATCCTCGATATCCAGCAGGCGGGCGGAGACCTGGAGGTCTACCGTTCCCGGCGACCGCTCCCGGGGCCCTCGCTTCGGCGCTTCGTCCTTCTTGGCCATCTCGTCGCTCCTCCCTGACGGTGGCGAAGCGCCGCCGACGGGCTCGGAGACCGCCTCCGAGCGTCTGGCGCTTCGCCGATCTATTCGAAGAAACGAAGGGTCGAAGTCGTTCTCCTCATGCGAGAGGCGCGGGCCTCCTCACCATGACCGAGCTCGGACGCACCGTCGCCGAGAACGGCTCCGGCGGCACCGACCACGGCCACGGCTCGTGTCTCTTTGTCCTGGGAAACCGGGTGCAGGGTGGCCGTGTCCACGGCGAGCTCCCGGGCCTCGCCCCCGAGGCCCTCCACGAGGGCCGCGACCTGCCGGTGACCACCGACTTCCGGGCGGTCTTCGCCGAGGTGGCCGGAGGGCACCTGGGGGTCGCCGATCCCGTCCGCCTATTTCCCGGCTGGCAGGGCCGCCCCGCGGCGCTTCTGCGGTCCTGAGAGACGCTCCGACGGGTGGGTCAGGGCCGCCGGCTCGGCTTCATCGTCCGCACGAAGACGAAGGCGTCGACGTGGCGGGGCCACGAGCCCCGGAGCTCCTTGAACGAGAGCGGGCGGGCGATCAACGGGCCGGCGAGCCAGCGCCCGCCCTCGCTGCCCCGGCCGATCAGGCCCAGGCCGCGCAGGTCGACGAAGGCCGCTTCGAGGCCGGTCCGCCCCATCAGGTCCTCGAACGATCCGGCGGTGGCCGCGAGCATCGGGGTCGGCTCCAGGTAGGGCACTCCCCAGGACCCCTCGTAGGCGGTGAATGCCACCAGGTAGGCCGCCTCGCCCAGGGCGTCCTCGAGGACGTCGCCGATGGTGGTGAAGCGCTCGAGGCGGGCCTTGGTGTCGACGTCGCCGGTCTCGAGCTCCGCAGTGTGGCGGGCCATGAGGGGGGTCCACGTCCAGAGCACCACCTTCCCCCCGGGCGCGCGGTGCTTCGCCAGCCAGAGGACGTTTCTCGCCACCTGGCGGTTCGCGAGGCTGGTCACTTCCGGCGGCACTCCGTACCCCGGCCGGTAGCGGCCGAGCCGCCAGGCCATCTCGGCCTGGGTGCCCAGGTTCTCGAGGGCCTGGCGCCAGAAGGCGAGCTCCTCCGGGTCCGGCGGGGAAGGCGCCCTTTCGGGCGGAACTTTCTCGGAGGGGGTCCGGAGGCGCCGGGCGATCTCGCCGAGGGTCCGGGCGAAGCGCCTGCGGGCCCGCTTCGAGGGCACCGGCTCCCGGCCCGTGGCGTAGGCCTCCAGCGCCAGGTTCGCCGTGGTCTTCGCCATCTCGGCGAAGCCCGGGACGGCGGCCGGCTCGGAGCCCCGCCGGCGGAGCACCCGGCGCAGGTCGGCGAGAAAACCGGAGGCGTCGCCGGTCAGCTCCGGCTCGACGCCGGCTGCGACCAGAGGCCGGTCGCCGGCCCGGGCCGCCGCCACCAGGTCCAGGAGCGGCTGGAACTGCGCGCTCTCGGAATCGAAGCGGGGGAGGGCCGCATACAGAGCCTCCTTGGCGGCGTCGGGCGAGGCGCTCTCCCGCCAGGCCTTCTCACAGGCGTAGAAGCCGCACTCCAGGGCCACGAGGTCGAAGCCCATCTCCCGGTGCAGAAACTGGATCAGGCGGGTCTTGGCCAGGAAGTCGCTGCCGTCGCCCCGGGTCGCCTCGCCGAGCACCACCACGCGGGCGCCGGACAGATCCCGCTTCAGGGGAGCGAGGTCGGAGAAGTCCGTGACGGCGGGATCGATGGACTTCAGCGGGACCGCGTGCTCCCGGAGCCAGGCCACCCGCGGGTCCGGCTCGTCGGCGGCGCGGCCGGCGGCGGGGACGAGGCTCAGGGCGAGGCCGAGGAGGGTTGCGATGCCGGAACGCGTCATCGGCCGGCAGCGTAACAAACCGCCGGCGGGCCCGCCGCGCGCGCCGGTTCAGAAGGGCTTCTCGAGGGACTCCGATTGGGGAGTGAAGAGGCGCGCGCCCTCGGCGGTGATCACCATGTCGTCTTCGAGGCGAACGCCGAGCTCGCCCCGGATGTAGATGCCCGGCTCGTCGCTGAAGGTCATCCCCGGCTGCGCGGTCAGGCTCGTCTTCCAGCCGAACATGTCGTTCTTGACCAGGTAGGGCCACTCGTGGCCGTCCATCCCGATGCCGTGGCCGAGGCGGTGGCTGAAGTATTTGTAACCTGGGCCGTAGCCGGCGTCGACGATCACCTTGCGCGCCGCGGCGTCGATTGATCCGAGCGGCGCTCCCGGCCGGGCGGCGGCGAGCGCCGCGTCCTGTGCCCGGCGCACGATGGCGAAGACTCGCTTCATCTTCTCGTTCGCCTTCCCGAGCACGAAGGTGCGGGTGATGTCCGACTTGTAGCCCTCGACGTCGCAACCGTCGTCGACCATGAGGATCGTCCCCTCACCGATCACCTGCGGCGTTCTCGAACCGTGGGGCAGGGCGGTGTACTCGCCGGTCTGGACGGTGGCGTCGCCGGGGAAGCCCACGCGATCGTAGGCCTTGCCGATCAGGGCCGCGAAATCGAGCTGGGTCATGCCCGGCTCGAGCGCCTGGTAGACGGCTCGGTAGACGTGCCAGGTGGCCTCGTTGGCGAGCTGCATGATCTCGAGCTCGTGGGCGTCCTTGATCATCCGGCAGCCGGCGGTCACCGGCGTGCCGCTGACCACCCGCGCGCCGGACACAGCGGCGGCGATGCCGTCGGAGAAGACGAACTTGGCGGTCTCGTCGATGCCGACCGCGCCGGTCGCGGCGCCGCGGTCCTTGAGCCCGCTCGCGACGAGCGCGTAGGGGCTCTCGTCCTCCTGCCAGGTGCGCACGTCGGCTCGGTTCCCGGCGAAGGGGCCGAGGGCGATCTGCTCGCGCGCCCGGTCCTCCTCGAAGGCGGGGCAGACGAAGAAGGGCTCGCCTCGCCGCGGCACGACGCAGGCGAAGAGCCGCTCGCCGCCCCACCAGCGGATGCCGGTGAAGTAGCGCAGCGAGGTGCCGGGCGTCAGGACCAGCGCATCGAGGCCGGCTTCCTTCATCAATCGTCGCGCCTTCTCGACGCGGCCGCGGCGCTCGTCCGGGGAGATCGGCTTGACCCTCTCGCGCATCGACGTGAGAGCGGCGATCGAGGGTGGAAGCCCGGAGGTGGCCGCCTCCTCGCGGGCGGCGGCAGGCAGTTGCTGGATGGCGGCCAGGCTGACCGAGGCGGCGATGAACTTTCGGCGGTCCATGATCGTTCCTCCGGGCGGGATTCTACGCGGCGGGCGAGGTGGTCCGCGCCCACCAGCCGCTTGACGCTCCGAGACGGTGCCCAGTAGCCTCCTTCGCCATGACTCGACGCCGACTGCGGCAAGCCTTCATGACCGGAGCCCTCCTCGCGCTGCTGGCGTTGTCGGCCTGCGGGAGGCCGGCGCCGACGGGCGGGCCGGGCCGCGAAGATGGAGCGGAGCCGGGGACACCGCCCGTCGCCCGCCACCTCTTCCTGGGCAGCCAGATCACCTGCGTCACCGGGGAGGTGACGCGCTGCGTGGGGGAGGCGGATTTCCAGCTTCCCGGCGACCCGCGGGTGCTGGACGACGCCCGGGTGGTGGACTTCGGCCTGCGCCACGGCTGCCTGCTACGCGACGACGGCCAGCCCATGTGCTGGGGTTGCACCTCGGAGGGCGAGCTCGGGGTGGGGCCGGAGGGCGTCTCCGAGCTGCGGCGGGGTCGGCCTTGCAGCACCCATCCGATGCCGACACCGGGGGCGCCGCGGCTCTTGACCCTCGCTTCCGGCTGGCTCCACACCTGCGGCATCACCCGGGACCACCGCGTGGTCTGCTGGGGGGACGACTCCCTGGACCAGCTCGGGCGCTCCGCCTCGGCGAAGAAGCTGGGCCCTGGGCCCGGGCCGGTCGAGGGGCTGCCCCCTGCTACCGAGGCTGCCGCCGAGGCGCTCGCCGCCGGCAGCGAGCACACCTGCGCCCTGCTGGCGGACGGTCGGGTCGCCTGTTGGGGGGACGGCTCCGAGGGCCAGCTCGGCGACGGCACGGCCCGCGACTCGGCGCGGCCTGTCCTGGTCCAGGGGCTCTCCGGCCCGGCCACCGCCCTCGCGGCCGGCGCGTATCACACCTGCGCGCTACTGGCGGACGGGAGCGTGGCCTGCTGGGGGGAGAACCGCTTCGGCCAGGTGGGCGACGGCACCCGCACGCAGCGCCCGACGGCGGTGGCGGTCACGGGCCTGCCGGGCCCGGCGCGCTCCCTTGTCGCCGGCGCCTCGTTCAACTGCGCTCTTCTCGCCGACGGCGGCGTCTCCTGCTGGGGATCGAACGAGATGGGCGAGCTCGGCGTCGGCACCCGCGCCGTACCCCCGTTGAGCGGCCGCACACCACCCCCTCCGCCTCCGCAGGGCCGGGTCGAGACGCTGCCCGGCAGGGCCACGGCCCTCGTCGCCGCGGGCAACCACGCCTGTGCGCTGCTCGAGGAAGGCTCCGTCTGGTGCTGGGGCGCCAACGAGTACGGGCAGCTCGGGGACGGCACCCTCGAGGAGCGCGACCGGCCGGTGGAGTGGCAGGGCCGGGGCGCGCCGCTGCCGCATCCCGAGCCGGCCGGCGCCGATGCCGCCGCCGGCCCCCTCGAAGGCCTCGACGTCTCGTACCACAGCGGCCGGGTCGACTGGCGGGCTGCCGCCGCCCAGGGCAGCCGCTTCGCCCTGACCCTGGCCACAGCCGGGGACGACTTTCGCGATCCCTTCTTTCCCTGCCACTGGGAGCGCATGCGCCAGGCGGGCCTGCTGCGCGGCGCCTACCACTTCTTCGTCGCCGACGACGATCCCCGCCAACAGGCGCGGGCCTTCCTGTCGCACGTCGTCTACGAGCCCGGCGACCTGGTGCCGGTGGTCGACATCGAGAAGGTGGGCCCCCACCCGCCGCGGGACCTGCCGCAGAGGCTCCAGGCCTTCGTCGATGAGATCGAGGCGCGCCTGGGCGTCAAGCCGATCATCTACACCGGCCCCGCCTTCTGGAACGCCAACTTCCGCGGTGGCTTCGGCGACTACCCGCTCTGGCTCGCCCAGTACGGCGTAGACCGCCCGGCTGTGCCTGCCGGTTGGAACCGCTGGATCTTCTGGCAGTGGCGCGGCAACGCCGACCTGCCCGACGTCGCGCCGGTGGTCGACCTGGACCGCCTGGGCGCCGGAGTCGACCTCTCCAGGCTCCTGATCCCGGAGCGGCCGCCGGAGCGCGTCGCTCCGGGATCAGGAGCCCCGAACCCCCCTACCCGTAGGTGACCGTGTTGCAGGTCACGTGCGGGAAGTCGAACAACATCACCTCCGGGTGCTTCTTGGTCTTGATCATCAGGGTCATGACCATGGTCTGGGTGTAGGCCAGGTACTTCTTCTGCCCCTTGAACAGGAGCCAGTAGTCCGCCCAGTAGTCCGTGACCTTCGAGACGCGCTCCTCGAAGGGGATGTTGGTCACGTGACCCTTGCCGTCGGGCAGCGGTTGGGTGGTGACGTGCCAGTGCATGTACGACTCCGGCTTGATGATGTCCACGGCCTCCTGCAGAGGCTTGTTGGGGCACAGGGTCAGGTCCGGATGGGGGTTCTGGAAGTTGTTCTGGCCGGCCTTCTTCGTCGAGTAGCGCTTGTCGATGTTGAGGCAGGAGATGAGCGCCGGCGGGGAGTTGGGGTTCACGACCGGCGTCGCCGGCATCGGGTACGGCGGGGGGCCGTCCGGGATGTCGGGGCTGCCCGGGATCACCGGGTTGGAGCTGCAGGGACCCTCGCCCTTGAGCGCGGACTTGGTGTCGAAGCTACCCAGGGCGAGGACCGAGTTGCCGTGGGGCACGGCGATCTGCTTGGCGATGAAGACGCCGGGCGGCTGGTTCAGGGAGGGGAGGACCGGCGTGACCGCGTCGTTGTACGGTCCGTCGCGCTGCACGTACCGCGGGAGTGACAGCCACGCCCCGTTCTCCACGTGCACCACCTGGTTGTGACCGGGGCCTTCGGCGAATTTGACCTGCTGCTCGTAGAACACCGCCCGGGCGTTCTGAGTGACCAGGCCGCCCCGGTTCGGCGCGGTGGCGGCGATGGCGAGGGTCGTCTTTTCGTTGTCGTCGTTGAACCGGAGGCGCTCGTAGAACTTGAAGTTCTTCAGGATGTAGCCGTCCGGGTCCGACGTCTGAGGCAGGGGCATGATGTTGTAGGAGAGGGGATTGTCCGGGCCGCCGACGGGCTTGCCCTTGCCGTCCTTCCCGAACGGCTTGTTCTCCCAGTGGCCGATCAGCTCCTGTTGGAACTTCGCGAGGTTGGCGATCTTGGCTGCGTAAGGCACGGCTCGATCTCCTATCGGTTTGATTGGACGGCCCGGCGCCGCGGGCTCCAAGGAGGCGGAGCCGGGAGCGTCGCCGAAGGTTTCGGGGTCGCGTTTTCGTGGCTGCGCGCGTTCACTGAAGCAGTATATCTCATATTAGAGAACATTGGAAGAAAGTCCGAACCTGTAGCACGCCAAGCGGACGCTCAGGGGAAAGAGCGTCCTGGGGTCTGGAGACGAGGCCGAGGGAGGCCTCTGGCGCGGGGTCGTCGCCGGAGGCATTGGCCGGGCGGGGTGCCGGGCCGTCGTCGGTGCAGTGGAGCGACTACGCGCGCCGGAGGCGGACTTTCGGCTCGAGCCAGGGCTACGGCGGGGCCGGAGAGCCCGGCCCCGCCCTCGGTCAGGAGCCCGAACGGGCCTTGCCGATCCACTCCATCATGGCCGGCTCGATGCCGGAGCGCTCGCGCGTTTTCGGCTCGTCTCGAAAGACGTTCGACACCGACCGGGCGATGCCGACATCTCCGCCGGTGAACTCTTCCACCAGCCCCATCCAGCGCGCGGCGAGGGCCTGCGCCTCCTGGCTCGTCGGCTCGACGCCGCGCTCCATGGCGGAGCGGACCTCGGCGATCAGCTTCGGCCACTCCTGCTCGACTTCGGCGATCCGCGCGGCGCCTACCTCGCGTCCACGCTCCTCGATCTGCCGGAGCTGCTCGGGGGTGAAGTGCTTCTCGTACATGGTAATCATCTCCAGGGTCTCCATCAGGTCCTCGGCGGGGACACCCTGAGCGTCACGCGTGTGCGCGCTCAGGGCCTCCAGCCGACGGAGCAACCGCGTCGAGCCCTCGATCTCCTCGCGCAACCGGCCGATCTGGATCTTCACGGTCCGGGCGAGGGAGAGCCCAGGGTCGTCGAGGCTGCTCCTGATCTCGTCGAGGGAAAGCCCGAGCCTGCGCAGGAGGAGAATCCGCGTCAGCCGCTCCACGTCGCCGCGGTCGTACAGGCGGTAGCCCGCCTCGGTGCGGCGCGACGGCGGCAGAAGCCCGATGGCATCGTAGTGATGCAGCGTCCGGACGGTCAGCCCGGTCCGTCGGGCGAGCTCTCCAACCTTGAGCAGGTGCACTCAGATCCTCCTTCTTGGCCTTGGCAGGGGGCCTTCCCGCGACCACTCGGGAGACCGTACGACCTTACGTTGCGTGAGGGTCAAGGGGGGGGGGGCGATTTCCACTCGAGCCCCTCGTACGGGCGAGAGATCGCTATAGCGCCATGTCGGAGACCGAGCATGCTGATGCTCTCGGTGCCACCCAAGCGGTGGTGGTGTAGGCCTCCACCCAGCTATTCGGAGCGTAGGAGAAAGGCGGGCGCCAAGCGGCTCGCGCGCCAGGCGGGCGCGAAGCTCGCAACCAGCCCGGCGGCGGCGAGGAGGATCGCTGCGGCGGTGAGGATGAACGGGTCGCTCGGCGTGACGCCGTAGAGAAAGCCCGCGATGAGCCGGCCGACAGCCAGAACCCCGACGAGACCTGCGACGAGCCCGGGCAGCACGAGGGCCAGACTGCTTCGGAGGACCATGGCGCGCACCTCGCCCCGCCGCGCCCCGAGGGCCATGCGAAGCGCCAGCTCGCGGCGGCGTTGGCCGACGTAGTAGGCCACCACGCCATAGATCCCGGTTAGGGAGAGGGCCACCGCGACCAGGCCGAACAAGCCCAGCAGAGTTGCTCCCAGTCGCTGGGCCTCCAGCACGTGGCTGACGTGATCGCGAAGCGAAGAAACCTCGGTGACGGGCAGGTGGTCGTCGAGACGGCGCACCTCGGCGCGTACGGGCCCGATCGCCGCCTCGGGGTCGCCCACAGTGCGGACCAGCAGGCTCATCTGCGACAGCCCGACCAGTTGAAAGTACTGGTCCAGCGGGACGTAGAAGTAGGGTTGGTGCTCCTCGTCCAGACGGTGGACCTTGCCGTCGGGGACGACGCCCACGACTTCGAAGAAGGGACCTTGGGCGCCGCCGGTGCTGAGTCGCTGTCCGACGGGATCGCGCCCGGGCCAGAACTTGCGCGCCATGGCCTCGTCGACGATGGCGACCTGGGCCGATCCCTCGCGATCGGCCTGGTCGAATGGGCGGCCCCGAAGTACCGGGATGCCCAGGGTCTTGAAGTAGTGCGGGCCCACGACGTCAAGGCCGACTTGGAGGTCCTCGCCAGCCGCTTTCGCATAGCCGTCGACGTAGACCGAGGTCGAAATGCCGCCGCCGGACAGCGGCACTGCGCGGCTCCAGGCCGCAGACTTCACGTCGGGTAGAGCCGCCACCCGGGTGGCGAGCTCGTGGTAGAAGGTCCTCGCCCGCGTCGCATCATAGCCCTCGAGGCCAAGGTCGACGGCCACCTTCAGCACGTGATCCGACCTGAAACCGAGATCGGCAGCCAGCCCGCGGCGCACGCTCTGCAGAAACAGCCCGGCCCCGGTGATCAGGACAAGGGTGAGCCCGACCTGGAACACAACCAGCCCCTTGCGCAGCCATCGCCGGCTTGCTCGGGCCGACTCGCCGGGAACTTCCTTGAGCGAGTCGGCGAGATCGGTCGCTGAAACCTGGAGGGCGGGGGGAAGGCTGAAGGCAATGCTCACCGCCACGGTTAGCACGACAGCGAACGCGATCAGCCGGCCGTCCAACCCCAGCGTGAGGGTGTCGATGGAGATGTCGGCGGGCAGCTCGAAGACCCGCAGCACGTCGATCGTGAACCGGGCCACCACCACTCCCACGGCCAGGCCGGCGAAAGCCAGCACCAACCCCTCGGTCATCAACTGGCGGACGAGGCGCCCGCGGCTGGCGCCCACCGCCATCCGCACCGAGGCCTCACGGTGCCGAGCGGTCCCTCTCGCCACCAGGAGGCCGGCGACGTTGGCGCAGGCGATGGCCAGCTCGAGGCCGGCTACGGCCAGGAGCATTCCGAGAAAACCCGATACTTTGCCTCGGCTTTCGAGGCCCGTCGCGGCCTCGGTCGCGGGCACCAGCACCGGCAGCAGGCCGGCGTCGGACTTCGGAAATGCAGCGGCCATTCGCCCCGCGGTGACCGCCAGGCCTTCCCGGGCGGCGTCGATGCCCACCCCCCTGGGGAGCCGTCCCACCGCCTCGAGCCAGCGAATTCCTCGATCGTGCAACGGGTCGAGCAGGGCCAGCACCCCGGTCGCCACCTGGGGCTCGGCAGCCAGCGGCAGCCATAGGTCGGCCGGCTGGCCGAGGTCGATCCCCTTGAAGCCGGGGGGCGCCACGCCCAAGACAGTGAAGGGCTTGCCGTTGAGCTCGATGGGACGGCCAACCGCCGCCGGGTCGCCGCCGAAGAGACGGCGCCAGGAACCCCAGCTCAGGACCACCCCCGTTTGGTCCTTGTCGGCAGGAGCGAGAAGGCGTCCCTCGGCAGGTTGCAGACCCAGAACCTCGAAGTACTCGGGGGAGACCAACTCGCCGCGGACGAACTCGGCGCGGTCACGGGTGGCCAGGCTCAGCTCGACCTGGGCGTAGGTCGCCAGGCCCGCGAGTACGCCGGCGTCACGGTAGCCCGTGAACGCCGGATAGGAGAGCTGCTCCTCGCCGGTTCCCGAGCGGGCGGTGAGATGGAGGCTGACCAGCCGGCCAGGCTCCGACACCGGCCAGGGTCGCAACAGCACCGCGTCGGTGAGGCGGAAGACCGCTGTCGTGGCGCCGATTCCAAGCCCCAGCGAGAGTACCGCCGCCGCGGTGAACGTCGGGCTCTTGAGTAGGCCCCTCAGGGCAAACCGAAAGTCGCGGAGAAGAGCTTCCAAACTTTGGACCTCAAGGCTTATGGGCGTTCACCGCGCCGGCGCCTCGGCGGTTTCGACCCTGGGTCGTAGGCGTACGATCACCTCACGCTGGCGCTCGGGGAGGCGGTAGAGCGACACCGAGAAGGTGCCCTCCACAGCGAACCCGCGCTCCTCGTCCCGAGTCTCGCCCGTCGTGCGGTCCAGCCAGCGGTACTCGATGGCGACCGGCGAGCCCGCGGACCGCTCGGGCTCGCCGGCCTGCAAACGGAATGCTAAATCAAACTCGTGGCCGTCGGTGGGATCGGTGTACGTGAACTGAAGTGTTCCGCCGGACGGCACTTGCTCCATGTGGCTCTCGAGGATGTCGCCTGTCTCATCGGTGATCGAAGTGACTTCGAGCTTCTGTACGGTGACCTCCAGCGTCGCCGCCGGCGGCGACGAGCCCGCCTGCGCGGCGAGGGCGCCCGCCAGGAGGAACAGGCCGGCAATCCAAAGGGTAGTGTTCATGGGAGAGTCTCCTTTCTCGCTTCGTTCCGCTCAGTTCGGTGGTGCGACGACTGTCTCCCGGCGGCCTAGAGAGGCCATGAATGCGTCGAGCCGGGGGCGGTGCTCGGCGGTGGCGCCGACGCGGACGATCATCTCCTCCCACTCCGCCTCCAACTGGTCGCGGACCCAGCTCCCGGCGGCGGCGAGGATCTCGTCGTCGCCGCTTTCCGGGGCTGCGGACAGGTGGTCGGCCAACTCCGTTAACAGATCCACCGGGAAGGTGTCGAGGTGAGGAAAGCGACCTACCACTTTCGGGTGGTAGAGGAAGGGCCGCAAGATGCCGAGGGCCGTCCGGTTCAACGCCTGATGGAGGCGGAAGAAACGGCCGGTGGCCGGGTCGCGGAACCCCGCCCTCGGCGCCTCGGCCAAGGGGTCCACCGCCGTGGCCAAGCCGTCGTCGAGAAGGCGGCGATAGATGGGCATGTGCGTTTTTACGCTGAGCACGGTGTTGACGATCTCGCGGTCGAGGTAGAAGGCGAAGGGCAGAGGCTGATGGCCGTAGAGGGGGGCGAGCGGGCGCAAGAAGTCGAGATTGCGCCGAATCTCGTCCAGGCTGACGTAGGGTTCATAGAAGACGAACGCGGTGTGGAACGGGATCTCGAGCTCGTGGAGGGCGCTCAGGGCGCCATGTGCAGCCTCCGGTCCGAAGCCCACCTGGAAGAGGTCCAGCACACGATCGAGGCCCGAGTCGATCCCGACGGTGGGCTCGGTCAGCCCGGCCTCGGCGAGCAAGGGGAGCAGCTGCCGGTGCTCGTAGAAGGCGCCCGCGCTGGCGACGAACGAAAGCTCGATCCGCAGGTCGCGACGCAGGATCTCACGGGCCAGCTCCTCGAGCACCGCGCCCCCCGCCGGCCCGTGGCCGAATGCGGCGAAAGCCGAGAGGTGGAACCGGGTGACGCCCCGCTCACGGTGTAACCCCTCGATCTCTTCCGCCACCGCCCGCGGGGAGCGGGTGCGCCAGAAGTCGGTCCGGGGAGCGTAATCCTCGCGGTACGGGACCTGGAGACCGCAGTACTGGCAGTCGGAAGCGCACCCTCGGTTGAGGAGTACCAGCCGGCGGTCGCCGCCGTCGGCGGCGAGCCAGAGATCGGACGCGGCCGGGGGCAAGTGATCGAGGCTGGCGGGCAAAGGTCGTGGCGGGTTGCGCCGGGCCTCTCCTCCTCGCCGGAGGCTCAGCCCGGCCTCGTCTCCCCAGGGGCCGCCTGACACCAACTGGCCGAGCACCGCTGCGAGCGTCTCCTCCGGCTCGCCGCGGACCGCCGCATCGAGGACCTCGCTCGATTGCAGCAAGGCCAGATCGTTCCAGGTCGCGAGCTCGCCGCCAGCGAGCTGAGGGACCTCGGGAACGGCCCGGCGGAGGCGCAACGCGGCGGCCACGGCCGGCTCCAGGTCCGCCCGGGACGTCAGGTGCCAGTAAATCAGCCGGGGATGCAGAAGCTTCGCGCGGTCCAAAAGAGCGTCGACATCTCCATCGGGTGGGGCCAGGCCTGCGGTGATCTCAACTGCGAACCCGGCGGCGCGCAACGCGGCGGCCAGCACCTCGACGTCGAGCCCCGTCTGCGAGAGGGCGTCCCGGCACGGCGACGGCACTAGGAGCCAGGCGTCGGTGCGGGCCGCGCGGGACTCTTCTATCGGTCGGTCCATCGGAAAGTCCCCCTCCTCTCTCAAGCCGCGAGGTTTCGGGAGTACAGATCGCTATACCGGCCGCCGACCTGCAGGAGGGTGCGGTGGGTTCCCTGCTCGGCGACCCGGCCGCGGTCGAGCACTACGATGAGGTCGGCCTCCTGAACAGTTGTCAGCCGGTGGGCGATGATGAAGGTGGTGCGGTCAGCGGTCAGGCGCGCCATCGCCTCTTGGACGGCCGCTTCCGAGATCGCGTCGACGGCCGAGGTGGCCTCGTCGAGCACGAGGATCGGGGCGTCCTTGAGGAAGGCCATGGCGATGGCGACCCGCTGCCGTTGCCCGCCCGAGAGCCGCACTCCGCGCTCTCCGATCTGAGTGTCGTAGCCCTCGGGAAGGCTTGCGAGGAACTCGTGAGCGTTGGCCAGCCGGGCGGCGCGGACCACTTCCTCCTGGCTCGCCTTCGGCTTGCCGTAGCGCAGGTTGGTCCACACGTCGGCGCTGAACAGGAAGATCTCTTGCGGAACCCAAGCGATCTGCTCGCGGAGCGACCGAAGCTCGATCTCCCGAAGGTCCATGCCGTCGAGGCGGATCGACCCGGAATCCACCGGGTACAGGCCGGCAAGGAGCTTGACCAGAGTGCTCTTGCCGGCACCGCTGGCACCGACCAGGGCGACGGTAGTGCCCGCCTCGATCCGCAAGTCGATCTCCGAGAGCGCGGGCCGGCGGCCGTCATAGGAGAAGGTGACGTGGTCAAAGACCACCTCGCCCCGTGCTCTCTTCCGCAGTCGACGACGGCGGTGCGTCGTCGCCCGCTGCTCTGGCGTCATGTCGAGGATCTCGAAGATGCGGTCGGCCGCCGCCAGCGACTGCTGGACGCCGGCGTTGACCGTGACCAGGCTCTCGGCGGGCCCGAAGAGGTAGCGAAGAAACGAGTTGAAGGCGAGAAAACCGCCCAGGGTGAGACTGCCATTCATGATCTGCCAGCAGCCGATCCAGATGAGGCTGAGCTTGCCCAGGCCGCTGAGAAAGCCAGCGCCCACCGTCATCAGGGTCACTGCCCGTGCTGTGTCGTACTCGGAGTTGAGGGCGCGCCGCAACGCGCCGAGCATGCGGACCAGCTCGCGCCGCTCGGCGAGGAATGACTTCACGAGGTGGATGCCGCTCACCGTCTCCAGAAGGTCGCCGGTGACTTGCGCGTAGCCCTCCTGCGTCTCGCGCCGGAGCTGGCGGACGCGGGGGTTCCAGCGGGACAGCCAGAAGACGTAGGCGGGGAGAATCGCCATCGCGATCAGCGCCAGCTTCCAGTCGATCCAGAACGCCAGGCCGATGCCCACCACTAGCGTCAAGCCCTCCTTGAACGCGGTCAGCAGGCTGTTGGCCATCATCCCCTGGAGTTTGTTGACGTCGCTCGAGACCCGGGAGGTCACATACCCCGCTTTGTGCTGCTCGAAGAAGGACAGCGGCAGGTGCTCGAGGTGAAGGAAGAGCCGCCTCCGGATGGCGAACATCACCCGGTTGCGGAAGCCCGCGTAGACGAGGTTCTGTCCGTAGGCGGAGGCCGACTGGAGGATGAGGAACAGGCCCAGGCCGAGGCCGATCCAGTGCAGGATGGTGAAGGACCGCTGGGGGATGACGTGATCGACCAGATACATGGTCAGGAGCGGCATCGGGAGCTGCAGAGCGACACTCGCTGCGAGCATGGTTCCCCCTAGCAGACCGAGCCTCCAGTGGGGTCGGAGAAACTGCAGGAGCCGCCGCAAGCTGCCGGCGGGGGCCGGGCTGGTCGTCATCGTTTCCGGGCTCCTCGGGCTGCTCGTCGCGACGAACCGGTGAAGCAGCGCATTGGCCTGTCGCTCACCGAGCTACTCCACCGTACCCTTCCGATAGACGTAACCGCCATCACAGGTGATGGTGGTAGCATGGGAGAGCTTGTCGGGGTACTCGCTTCCGAGCTCCAGGGGTCCGAGCAAGTAGCTCATGCTTGACCTCCTCGTGAGTGATGCGGGACGGGGAGCGCCTCGCAAGACCTGCAACACAGGCCAGTCGCGGCCGCTGGCCGCGCTGGCCGCCTTTTCCATCTACAGGTTGACGGTACCCTTCTTGCAGGCGAGGCCGACGTCACAAGTGACGCTCCCCGCCGCGTCGGCGAACAGGTCAGACAGCTCGCTTCCGAGCTCCACCGGTTCGAGCAAGTAGTCCACGCTATCACCTCCTTTCACCATGGATTTTCCGATCAGGCTTGGGCGCAGGTGGCCGCCGAATCGTCCAGCGGCGTGACCTGCGCCCGCCGACGGGCGAGGCGCTCCCCGTAAAATCCCACGATGTCTTCGAGGTTGTATCTGAGCTTCAAACAGCCCGGGCCGATCCCCAGGCCGTTGCGAATCATCTGGTAGGTGCAGCCTCCCATGCACAGCGGCAGCACCTTGCAGTCGAGGCACTCTTCGTGCTCGAAGGGGTCCCAGGAGAGCCACGCTAGCTGGTTGCGCGGCAGGTTGATCTCGGCCTCACCCTCTTCGTTGATGTGCCCGATGCCATACCGGTCTCCGCTCCCGAGGTCCTCGTAGCACTTCAGCAGTCGGCCCGCCGGATCGACGACGAAGTGGTTGAAACAGTTGGCGCCGCAGTAGCTGCCGCGGACCTTGTTCAGCGCGCTGCCGGCGATCTGGAAGCCGTGGTCGAGGGCCATGGCGAGGAGCCGCGGCTCGGCGGCGGCGTAGCGTTCGGGGCTCAGGCAGCTCTCCTCGTAGGGGGCGGACTGGTCGTTGCACGCCTCCACGTGGGCGAAGTAGAGCCCCACCTTGCCCGCCAGGCCGCGCTCCTCGAGGTCGTCGAGCAGCGCCGGGAGCGAGTCGACGTTCTTGCTGTCGAG
Source organism: uncultured Acidobacteriota bacterium (assembly GCA_963739795.1). Classification (GTDB taxonomy): domain Bacteria; phylum Acidobacteriota; class Thermoanaerobaculia; order Multivoradales; family DATKCC01; genus CAVUBL01. Next base: position 105,621 of record CAVUBL010000013.1, read on the forward strand.
GTTGATTCGCAGGTTGATGGTGATCTCGTCGCTGGCTGCCAGGACGTTCCCGAGGATCCGCTCGTAAGTCGGCCGGCCGTTGACCAGGGCGCGGGTCGTGTCGTGGAAGGGTTGGGCGCCGTCGAGGCTGACCTGCAGGGCGTTGACCTGACACCGCTTGAGGGTGGCGACCATCTCACTGTCAAGGCGGTAGCCGTTAGTGATCCCCACCGCGTCGTACTTGGCCTTCTTCGCCTCGCAGCTAGCCAGGAAGCGCTCGCTGAGGTCCTCGATCACATCGAGGGCGAGGGAGGGGTCGCCGCCGGTCCAGCAGAGCGAGGGGCGGCTCTTCTCGATCAGCCGGCTGTCGAAGAACCGGGCCAGACGATCGCGCACCTCGGGCTTCATCCGGCTTGCGTTGCGGTCGACGTAGCAGTACGGGCAAGCGAAGTTGCAGCGCAGGGTCGGAGCGATGATCAGGCTAATGCTGCCGCTGGCGAAGCGAGAGATGTGGTTCTTGACCTTGAGCACGGCCAGCTCGTCGAGATCGTCGGGTACCAGGAACTGCCCCCGGATCAAACCGTCGCGGAGCTTGCGAGTCCGACGGCTTTGGTCGGACTGCGAATCGCCGTCGAGGATCCGCTGGACCCGCTGCCATTCGGGCGAGGTCAGCCGGACAAGGGCGGCCGAACGGGTGTTGTAGCCCCACATTCCCTCCCCGTCCGGGACGAAGACGTTGTAGGCAGATGGTTTCATCAGCGTCTCCTGCTTCGGGCTCCTGCTAGCTGGTGAGCAAGGCATGTTAACTCTCTGTAATAAGAATGCGAATATAAGTGTCTTATGTCAGGCGACCCGCCGAAACACCTATGGGGGTGGTTTCGACCCCCACCTCGCCGGGTGGTTGTGCCGCCCGAGAGGGGTGGGCCATCTACTGCCCTCGGAGGCAGGGATGCCGAAGGATCCAGGTCTCGGAGCTTCGCTCCGATTGGTCGGGAATCAATCCCGCTGGCTGCGTTTCCGGGCTTTCCGGCAGCGGGTCCCGGAGCTCGCCCGGCCCCGCCCTCGGTCAGGAGCCCGAACGGGCCTTGCCGATCCACTCCATCATGGCCGGCTCGATGCCGGAGCGCTCGCGCGTTTTCGGCTCGTCTCGAAAGACGTTCGACACCGACCGGGCGATGCCGACATCTCCGCCGGTGAACTCTTCCACCAGCCCCATCCAGCGCGCGGCGAGGGCCTGCGCCTCCTGGCTCGTCGGCTCGACGCCGTGCTCCATGGCGGAGCGGACCTCGGCGATCAGCTTCGGCCACTCCTGCTCGACTTCGGCGATCCGCGCGGCGCCTACCTCGCGTCCACGCTCCTCGATCTGCCGGAGCTGCTCGGGGGTGAAGTGCTTCTCGTACATGGTGATCATCTCCAGGGTCTCCATCAGGTCCTCGGCGGGGACACCCTGAGCGTCACGCGTGTGCGCGCTCAGGGCCTCCAGCCGACGGAGCAACCGCGTCGAGCCCTCGATCTCCTCGCGCAACCGGCCGATCTGGATCTTCACGGTCCGGGCGAGGGAGAGCCCAGGGTCGTCGAGGCTGCTCCTGATCTCGTCGAGGGAAAGCCCGAGCCTGCGCAGGAGGAGAATCCGCGTCAGCCGCTCCACGTCGCCGCGGTCGTACAGGCGGTAGCCCGCCTCGGTGCGGCGCGACGGCGGCAGAAGCCCGATGGCATCGTAGTGATGCAGCGTCCGGACGGTCAGCCCGGTCCGTCGGGCGAGCTCTCCAACCTTGAGCAGGTGCACTCAGATCCTCCTTCTTGGCCTTGGCAGGGGGCCTTCCCGCGACCACTGCGGAGACGCTACAGCCTTACGGTACGTGAGGGTCAAGGGGGGAGTGATTGTCGGATCCGACGAACCGGGAACCGGGCTCACTTGCCGCCACCGATCAGCAGCAAGAGCGAGGCCAGGCCCCCGTCGCGAACGTCATCGCGGTCGCGCCGAGGGCGCCGAAGCAGGGCGCCCCTTGCCCTCCTCGGCGCCGCAGGCCAGCGGGACTCGTTCATCGCTCCTTGAGGCTCGAGGCCCGAGGACCTCCCCGATGCGTCGGACGGCATCCATCTTCGCAACCGCCTTCCAATCTTTTTCGATCCGATTCTGATCGGGCGTCGACAAGTACCAGGATAGCGGAGCCTCTCGGACCGACTGGCCGGAGCCGTCCTCGGGCGGGGGCGGGGCGACCACGACCCGCACCAGCCTGTGCCCGAGGGGCGTTTTGCAGAGCAGATTCATCTCGGTTTGGCGGCGGTACCGCTGGCTCCCGACGCGGACGCGGACGAGGCCCCGAATTGGACCGAACGTCGAAAGAGCCCAGCCGCTCTTGTCCGGCTTGGCGAACTGGTCGTCCTCGGGGAACGGGTCGATCTCCACCCACAGGACCGTCCGCACCCGGTCGAGGCAGCCGCCGCATTCGCGTTGCAGGTCGGAGATCCAGGCCAGGGCACCCGTCGTGCCGTTGTTGTCGAAGTAGCCGCCGTCCCCGGCGTTCCAGCGCTTGAGACCGTCACCGTGGTCCTCCGGACGGGCGATCGGGGAGACGTAGGGAAAGGTCGCCGAGAGGCGAGCCGCCGTCACCGTGGCGAGGTCCAGGTAGCAGGGCTCGGAGCCGGGGCCGCAGATCTTGGGGTTCGGGTAGCCGTAGGTCCAGGGCGAGGACAGCCCGGAGGGGGCGTTGCCCTGCAAGCGCACCGTGGTGATCCGCAGAGGCGTGCCGTCGTCGATGCGGGTGGCGTTGAAGATCACGGCGGGCAGCCGGCCTTGCGCGGTCCCCTCGACCCAGGTCGAGAGCATCTCCTTCTTGATCGAGCACACCTCGTCAGGCTTCACGTCGAGGTCGCGCACCCGTGCGCTCAGCCACCCACGCTCCATGGCCCAGGCACGGTCTTTGAGGCCCCAGGCGAACGGGATGAAGGCGCGTTGGAGGTCCGGGTAGAGCAGACCCCACGCCGTCTCTTCGAGGCTCGACGCCTCGGACGCCCGGACGACGGCGGAACGCAGGCCGGGACTTAGCTCGCCGCCCCGGTCGAACGCCGAGAGCGCGAAGTAGGCGCCGACGCTCCCCCCGGAGACCGTGCTCAGCACGGCGATCGAGCGGGTGAATCGGCCGTCGAGCTGCTCGTCGAGTCCGGTCAGGACCCGCGCTGTCCACGCGGCCGCCTGGATGCCGCCGCCGCTGGCCGTGACCACCGTGAGCACGTCCGAGCCTGCGGGCTGACGATCGAGCCTCGCCCTCGCGGCCGCTCCGACCGTGGGCAGCGGCTTCGCGCTCCAGCACCACGGGAACTCGTGGAGTACCGTGCCGAAGAGGACCCCGCACACGACCAGCACGAGGATCCAGACCAGGATCAGCGGCGCCCGCCAGCGGTCGAACAGGAAGGTGGCCCCGGACAGACCGGAGACGAGCACGGTGATCAGCCCTAGGGCATAGACCAGAGTGGGCACCAGGGCCGTGCCGTGTTGCGTGACGGTGGGCGCCAGCGCGACCTCGCTCACAAAGTAGGCTCCGGCACCCACCGCGAACGCCAGGGCCGCCAGATAGTGGCCGGGAAGGACCTGTCCCCCCTCCACGTACCCCTCCGTTCCGATGGCGCCGTAGAACGCGCTCTCGAAGGGCGAGAGCTGCCGCCCCCCTTGCTTCGCTGCGCGGCGGTTGAGGTACGCCCGCAGCTTCTCGATGGCCTCGGCGACCACCACCGAAACGACCAGGCCGAGGAGCGCGGCCACGACGAGCCACAGCCAGAACCTGTGCTCGACCAGCACGCTGCGCAGCACCGAACGAACCAGAAGTGGCACGGCGGAGACGACGAAGAGCCTGGCGCGGCGCACCGATCCGGCGGGCAGGCGGCGGATCATCCGCGGCAGGTCCGGTGGCTTGGAGCCGGTTCGTGCGGCGCCACGTTCCCAGATCAACACCATGTTGAATCCGGCGACGATCGACAGCACGCCGGCCATGAGGGCGAGGAGAAGCATCTGGCCCGGACCGGTCATGAGGAGCAGGTTGGGGATCGTTGGTGAGGCCTGATCGCTCCCCCCCAGAGAGGCGAGGGCGACCAGCGCCGTCAGGCCGACGACGGGAACCCGGGCGAGCCAGAGCAGGGCGACCCACTTGCCGAGCTTGCGCTCGCCGGCGAGGAGCGCGGGCAGGAGCAGGAGCGCTGCGAGGAGCAGGTACATCTTCACGAGGTGCCCGACGGTGAAGACGGAGGCGAGGACCGAGAGATCCCCCCCGGGCCCGCCTTGGCCGCGAGGTAGAGGGCGACGTTCTCGACCTCGTCGCCGAGGGCGGCGCCGAGGGGCACCACGTGGATCGCGATCCGCCAGATCCGGCGCTTGAAGAACGGGTTCTGCGCCGCCGCGGTGCCCCTCCGGAGGGCGATCAACAAGAAGGCGCCGTAGAGCAGCGGAAAGAGGCCGTCGAGCGTGACCTCGGAAACGCCGTAGATCTGACGCTGCGCGGGGCTGAGCGGCTCGAGCGCGCTGTTCAGCGCTTCGGGGCTCTTTCCGCTCCACAGAGCGTCGGGTGCGAGGAAGAGAGTGTCGCGGGATGCGGGGTTGAGGAGCTCCGTCCGCAGGGGGAAGAGGACGAACGCGAACACGAACACGAGGGCGGAGATCGCTGCGAAATGGCGGTCCAGCCAGTTCAGCAGGCGCCTGACGGTCTGGGTCATGGAGGGCTCCCTTCGTCAGAGTCGGGCTCCGCAAGGCCGCGCGTGACGCCGCGGCCGGACAGCCTTTCCCGAGCGACAGTTGAAGTGACGGACGGGAGGGGATCGTTTCGCCGGCCACCTCGCCCGGCCGGTGTGCCGATCGGGCAATCGCGCTGGGCTCGCGTGGCGCCCGGGGGGCGGTTGCTCTCCGCTTGCCGGAGGAGGAGAATCGCAGTCGGTCCCGGTACACCGCCGTCCTGCTCAGGAGGTAGGTCGATGCCCCACCACACACGACGATCCGGCCGTTTGGCGAAGTAGCAGGAGCAGAAGGGCCTAAGCGATTCGTTCAGCTACGACTTCAAGAGGAAGCTGAGGAAGAGGCGATCCCGGCTCCGGCGGCTGATCCTCAAGGAGCTCGACGTCACGAACCCGCGCTGGTACGGGCTCGACTACCCCGAGCTGATGCTTCAGATCCGCCGGAACCGCTTCAAACCGGCCCCGCACGAGAAGTTCTACATCCAGCAGCTTGGAGACTCCTTCGGTGGCCACACGTGTGGGACTTTCATCGCCACCGATCCGAACCAGCCGTGGACCGGTGATCATCTGCCGCCCACGGAGCTCAAAGACACCTTGCGCCAGGACGTGGAGAAGCACCTGAAGATCAAGCGCAAGGCCCAGTATCTCGCCCCTCAGTGCACCAAGTGCTCCTCGCAACAGGCGGCCCTGGTGAAGCGGCTCAACTCGATGTCGACCCAGCAGGCCCGCCAATACCTGAACAATCATCCCGACGAGAGAAACTTGATCCGGAGCCGCGACAGCCACAAATTCGCGATCGGGACGAACTGCATCTGGGCGACCGGTTCCAAGGTGACCCAGTCCCAGGGGCGCCAGATCCAGCAGATGGGAGAAAAGAAGGGCTGCCACAGTTGCGGCGGGCGGTACCCGGCCTCGATCTACATCGCGGACCACATCGTACCGCAGGAGTTCGTGACGACGTACATGGAGCAGGTCTTCAAGGCACTGGGTATCACGGAGATCGACTGGGACAACCTGGAGCTACGCCCGCAGTGCCCGCGCTGCTCGACCCGCCAGGGCGGGAACCTCAGCCACATCACGAAACAGGCCCTCGACTTCGCGCAGAGCACCGGGATCACGGTCTACAAGTAGTGAGCGCGTGAAGGAGTCGCCGACCTGGTGTGGGCACTCCCAAACTCCCTCGCCAGCGTTGCGTCTCCTCGACGCCGCAGCGAGCCGGCTCCTGGGCAGGAGGTCGGCAGCAGGGGAGGGAAGGGCCGGAGGAGCTGGAGGCGGTCAGGCGGAGGGGCCACCCGCCAGGCCGAGATCCCGGCCCGCTACCGAGAGACTCCCATCGAACGTCCAGAGGCCGGCGCCCGCGACCAGCGCGGAGGCGGCGAGCTGGGAATCGACCCAGCCGATGCCGCGGCCCCAAAGCGTGCGGGCGAGGATCAGGTCGAAGACTTCGGAGTCCGCGACCACCGGTGCGGTCGCGAGCTGCCGGAGGTCCTCGATCTCGGGGTCGTGCCCCCTGCCCAGGCCACCCAGGAGCAGCTCTCCGAGCACCCAGGGGTGAAGGAGTACCTCGTCGGCCTCGAGGAGTGCCGCAAGAGCCCTGCTGCGGGCGGTCCCCTTGAAGAACTCGACCCAGACCGACGTGTCGACCAGGATCACCGCGCCCCGCCGCTCGCGGAAGGCCGGCGCCGCGGCGGTGCCGCGACCTCCGGCAGCTCCCCGTGGAGCGCCGCAAGCCGCCGCCGCGCCGCCTGGTTGACCAACGCCTCGAGCCCCAGCCGCACGGCCGCCGTCTTGGTCGGAGCGCCACTCACCCGCATGGCCTCCTCGACCAGCTCTGAGTCGATCTCGAGCGTCGTTCTCATGCAGATAGAGTCGCATAGATCATATGCATCGTCAAGGGTCAGTCGGTACTGGAAACCCGGGAGGCATCGTTCCGCCCAGATTCGCCTGGCACCTATCCCGGGAACTTCGTGATCGGGGGCGTCGGCTACGTGGCCTTCGACCGCAACGACCGGGCGTGGTTGACCAACAACGTGCGCCAGGGCACCCCGGACTCGGCCACCTTTTGCGTCATCCTGGAGCCCGACGGCTCGCCGGCTCCCTTCTCGCCGCTCTTCGGCGGCGGCCTCCTCGGCGCCGGCTTCGGCGTCGCCGCGAACCCGGAGGGCGACCGGATCTACGTCGGCAACTTCGGCTGGGGTCCCACGGAGTGGTGCCCGCAGACCGGGAGCGTCTCCGCGTTCAGCGACGCGGGCGAGGTGCTGAGCCCGCCCAACGGCTTCACCGCGGGGCTCTCCCGCGTCCAGGGCATGGCCTTCGATGCGCGCGGGAACCTGTGGATGGCCTCGTGGGGGTCTCTCGATCCCCTGCCGCCGACCCGCAGCATCTATCACTTCGAGGGAGCCGACAGCGCCGTCGTCGTCTACCGCGGCGCCGCCCCCCGGAAGGTGGCGAGCTACCCCTTCGGCAACCAGCACTTCGGGACCTTCGACGTGACCGTCGACGACGGAGGACACGCCTACGCCGCGAACAGCGGCAGCGCCAAGAACGGCGTCAAGTCGTCGGTCTACAAGCTCCGTCTCGAAGAGGACGGCCTGGCGAAGCTCGCCGCGTGGGAGAGCGACTTCCAGGACCCCAACGGCCAGGTCGGGTACGAGGCCTTCCGACAGGTGGCGGTGAGCCCGAAGGGCCACATCTACGTGGCCGGGGTGTCCTCGAGCCGCGTGGTCCGCCTCGACTGCGACCTGCGCCCCGTCGGGGAGCTCAAGAACGAGATCTACGGCCCCTGGGGGATCACCTTCGACCGCGAAGGCGTGATGTACGTGGCGAACTTCTTCCGGGAGCAGGGCTTCGAGGACGACGACCCGACCCGCGGCCTCGGCCCCTTCGGCGTCACGGTCATCCGCGACGAGGACGACTCGACGGCCGAGCTCATGACCCTGCCCACCGGCGGCGAGCCGTTGACCCTGGCCAACGGGCTGCCGCTCTACGGCAAACCCGAGACCTCCTCTGGCGAGCCCCTTCCCTTGACCTCGCACGACCCCCTCATGCGCCTGACGGCCACCCAGGTGGACCGGGCCGGCAACCTCTGGGCCTGCAACAACTGGAAGCCGTCGGCCTACATCGACGTGGTGCGCGGCAACCCCGGCGGGGACGGGATCGTGATCTTCGTCGGAGTCGCCGCGCCGGCGCGGCGCTGAGGGACCCCAGGCCGCGCACGGCGCGATTCTCTCGAAGTCACTGAGACTCTTCGGCACCGGGTTTCAGCGTAGCGCGATCGCGAACAGCTCGGTGAGTTTCTCGAAGGCGCGCCGGGCCTGCTCGGGGTTGTAGACCGGGCGGTCCGAGGCGGTCCAGCCGTGGTGCGCGCCGTCGTAGATCTCGCTCTCGTAGTCCCCGCCCCAGGCGGCCAGGGCATGATCGAGCTTCTCGACCGCCTCCGGGGGCATGCTGCGGTCCTCGATCGCGTAGCCGACATAGAGCCGCGCCTTGATACGGGGTAGCAACCGATGCGGGCTCGACGGCTTCTCGCTCCACAACCCCCCGCCGTGGAAGGAGGCGGCGGCCGCGATCTCGTCCGGGCGGACCGCCGCGGTGCGCAGCGCGAACGCGCCGCTGATGCAGTAGCCGACGACGCCCAGGGGCCCAGCCGCGACATCGGCCTGAGCCGCCAGGAAGTCGAGGTAGCTCTCCGCATCGCGCTCCATCGCTTCCGGGGTCAAGGGGCCGGAGAGCTCAGCGAACCGCTTCCGCGTTCTCTCCTCACCCATCTGGATCGGGAAGTCGAACATCGGGGGCTTCCTCGAGCGGTAGAAGACGTTGGGCATGAGGACGGCGAAACCCTCGCCGGCGAGCTTGCCTGCCATCTCCCGGTGCGCGGGACGGATCCCGCCGATGTCGGTCAGGTGAAGCACCCCGGGCCAGGGCCCCTCTCCCTCGGGTCGATAGAGAAAGCCTTCGGAGTCTCCATCGCGGGTCGTGATCCGGACCGTCGTTTCGATCGTCATGCCGCAAGGATAGCCCCTGCCCCGGGCCAGCCTTAGAGTTGGGGACCAGCATGCCGACCGAGGGGCTCGAACCGATTCACCCCGGCGAGATCCTTCCGTTCCACCGAAGCCACCGACACCTCCTCCGGCGGAGGCTCTGGCGGGCCCGGTCCCGCGGGACGATGGGGCATGAAATCACGCCGGTGTCTGGCAGGAACACGCTCGTCGACATGAAAAGGAGGGTCTCGACCATGCCATCGCCTGGGCGGAGAGCACACCGCCGGCCGAGACGGACCTGGACGATCTCGAGGAGAAGATGAAGAGTGCGCGGGACGAAGGATCGCATTCGACTTGACCTCAGCAGCACGCGGTTCCAGGAGCAGCTCTTCGCGCATTCGAAGCAAGAGCAGTACGCGGTCCTGACCACGCTTCGCAAGCTCTCGCAGATGTCGAGGCACCAGGTGTACTAGTGGTCCCTCGGCAGAGCGGCTCTACAGCTTCCGCTGCGGCCGTTCGTCTCGCGCTATCGCGTACCGAGTGGGAAGCTACCTTCGCCTTCTCAGTCTCCATCCCGACCACGACTCGGCCTACGGATAGGGGAGCCGGCCACGAGTCGGCACCTCTCCTGCGGCTTCCTCGATCAGGACGGCACGAAGCGCTCGACTGCGCCGAGGCGGCGGCTGAGTGGCACCTCTTCAGGCGGGATCATTTCAACAGTTTCTTCCATTCCGTGATGATTTTCGCAATGGGGGACAGTTCCTTCGTGGTCTCCTGCCGGACGGCTTCTATGTGTCTTGCCCGGTGATCCCGAAGTTTCTGTATGCCTGGGAGGTCGATACACTGATACCCGGTCATGTAGTGAGCTTCCCAATGCCCGGTGGCCTCATCCGCCCAGAGCTTGTGAATCAATGGATTCCTACGCTCGAAGATCGGGGTGATCTTGCCTAGCCTGTTTTCGAGGATCTCCGTTTGATTTCGCGCAAGCCAATTAATGAACTCTTCCGTCCGTGCCAGGAGATTCTTCCTCCACCTCTCTTTGACGTCAGGGCTCTTCGCAATCTTCATGAACTCCTGGTTGAGTGCCAGGTACAGACCCAAAGTTATCGAAAGGTTGGGAGTTACACCCACATCCAGCGTCCTGAACTCGCCGAGTAGCTCGGTCAGCTTGTTCCATGTCTGTTGCAGCATCCACTCTTCGCCGACCCGGTGGTAGTCGGCGAATTTCTCTTGGACCTCGTTGATGCCCGCATTGAGCTTGCGCCTGGCCTCCTCATGAAACGCCAGGCGTAGAATCTCGGCAAAGCGCCTGTACACCTCATCGAAATAACCCGGCACCCCGCTCAGCTCGATCCCCAAGGCGCTCAGGGCACTGGTGAAGGCCGCCGCGCCGATCTGGCTTACGATTCCGCTCGCGATGTTCTGAGCCAGGAACACTGCCAGAGCGCTCCAGATCGCCGCCCCGGCTTCGGACGTCCTCGGCTCCAAGCTCGTCGTCTCAGCAATGACGTCGTCGAATACGATCACGCTTTCGGGCAGAGCCGCCAGCATGGCCTCGTCGCGGGGATAGTAACGGGCGTCCAGATGAACTCTTCGCTCCTTAACCGTATAACCGTAGAAGAAGTGATACATCTCCGCTTCGTTTGTCACCCGCCGCAGCGCAGGAGTGCCGGCCGGATAGCCATGGAACGTGTCGGCCAGCGCTCCGAGGGAGTCCCTGGACGTGATCGTTTCGTTGCCCAGCACGGGCAGCAATCTGTCTGCCGCAATAGTGGAAAGAGCCAGGTACTTCTCCGCGTCGGTCGGCATCTCCCGAGAATCCATCAATGGCGGTCGAACTGGCCCGCGAGCCACCGCCTGAACGCATTCAATCGCCAATCGATCGATATCTGGTGGCGAGATATAGCTCAGGGCCCTGAGCCTATCGATCGCATAGATTAGCGCGTTGTCTTTGTCGTAGAACTCGGCGAAGTAGATCATGCCGGCGATACCCCTTTCGTGGAGGCTGGTTTTGCTATCTGATTCGCTCTGTGAGCCTGTCGCGGGCCATCATTCCCGTGCGGAGGGAGAGCGAGCTCATGAGTTGAAAGGCATTGGACGGGAGGGAATTGCCCGGATTCCCGGCGGTCCTTATGGAGGAGAAGAGCTCCGGGGAGGCTCGGCCGAGTCCCATCAGCGCCTCGCCGATGATGATGAACTCGCGCTCGACGGGCGACCGGACGAGGCGGCTGCCTCGACAGGCGGAACGGTCGAACCCCTGAACTGCCAGAGTGATGGCGTCGCACGACTCGAGCATGTCGCTCAGGTACGCGCGAGCATCACGCGGCATAGAGCATCCGCTTGGTACGCTCGATATCGCTGGCGATATAAGGATTCTTCAAGGCTCCGACCATGACGAGGTCGATCTTCGAGCCTAGCAGGGCCTGAAGATCTTCGAGGAGACCGAAGTAGGCGTCGACTCGCGCGTAGCCTTCCATCGGCTGAAGCTCGACCAGCAGGTCGAGATCGCTTTCGCCCGGCGGGAAGTCCTCCCGGAGCGCCGAGCCGAAGGCATCGAGGCGTGCCACACCGTGCCGGCGGCAAAGCTCGGCCATCGCAACGCGGTTGGCTTCCAGGATCCCGATCACGGCGCCGCTCCCGGGTCCATGTTAGCAGCGCCGGGCCCGGGGAGTCCTGCGGCCAACGCCTGGGGTTCGCCTGGCACCCGCTCGGCCGGCACCCGCTCGGCCGGATCTGCAACTCGGCTGGCGCCTTCCAGCTTGCTCGTCCTGTTAATTCGAAAACCTCGGTCCGTCGCAGAGAGTATGCGAGCAACCTGTTGACGCTCCGGAACCTCTTGACGAGGGGGTAGAGACGATGGGCAATCACAGCATGCTACGGCTCGGACTTGGGCTACTTCTCTTCGCTTGCAGCGGATGTGCGCTGAACAAGCCGGCGCAGCACCTCGCCACCCAGGCGGTTGCCTTCAACTTGACCGTGGAGAATGCCCAGAACGAGATGCTGTTGCTGAACGTTATCCGTGCGAAAGAGCGCTATCCGATGTACCTGACTGCGATATCAAGCCTCTCCGGGAATGTCAATAGCACGGTAACGGGGAGTCTCGGCGGATCGTTCTCACAGATGGACAACCACTCGGGGTCGACAGAGGTGACGACCGGCGGTTCTTCAGACGGGACCTCCAAGCTGACGAGCATGATGAGCAAGGCGATCACCCGGGGGTTGACTCCCTCGGTGGGTGGGACGCTCGCCCGAAACCCAAGCTTCACCCTCGGGGTTCTCGACAGCGAGGAGTTCACGCGAGGCTTCCTGACGCCGATCGAGCCGAAAACGTTCGCCTACTTCTGGGACCAGGGCTGGCCGCGTGAGCTGCTGCTCTACCTGTTTGTTCAGCGAGCGGAGATTGGATCGGAGGTCTATTTGAACTACCCGGGTGATTGGCAGGAGTATGTTAAGTTCGCTCGCTGGGTCGAGCACTTCCTTGAGACCCAGCCGACGGTCGAGTCAAAGGAAAAGCCAATCCCGATCGGTCCTCTCCTGGATAGCACGAAAATCGAGGGTCTGGGAGATCTCGTCAAAGCCTCGAAGGATGGCCTTAGGGTCCAGTGGTGCACGAACGAGCTTGAGTCCTCTGATGGTAAGGCCCAGTTGTGCGACGGGAGCCCCCAGACGGAGGGCGAGAGGTCTGGTTGGCAGCTCGAGAGAGTGAGAGTTGAGTACCACTTGAAGCCGACACTAGTTCCCTGCCAAGGTTCTGCCGACAAGTGTCACAAGGAGGAGGGGGCGACTGCGGAACAGGAGACTATGCTCGGCCCCCCCACGCCCGACTCAGCGGGTGGAGAAGAGCAGGACCGACTCGTTCTTCGCTCACCCGAGGCTGTCCTGTACTACCTCGGCGAGCTGACGCGTTTCGCCAATCAGACAACAGACCTGTGGATACCTCTAGTCTGCATTCAAGGCGAGTTTCAGCCCCTGTTCCTGGCCGTTCCCAGGAGCAAGCAGTGCGAAGCTCCTCTCGTCGAGGCACATTCTCCCTGGGGCGAGTACGTTGTCGCGCAGACCAGGCAAGATAGGCAGCACCTGGCGTGGGAGTCCGAGTGCCGGGAAGTCAGAGCCTCCTGTGATATCGCGCACGACGACGGCCCCAGGGGAGAGAGTGACTACCTGGAGTGGAAGACCGGAGGCCAGAAGCCCTGCGAGCTGTGTGAGCGCGCGCACAAAGCTGACGCTGCTGGATGCCAGTGCCGTCCCGGCGCGCTGATCAGAGAAGACGGGAAGTTGGAGTCCTGTGACTCCGGCCGTTCGATGCAGGCGCTACGGCTCTTGAGTCAGCTGATTTCGCTACAGAAGTCGGCCGACGAGCTCCCCTCACCGGCACTGGTGCGGGTGATCGGCAATTAGGCAGCTTCTCGAGGCTACTGGCACCTCTTCGGTAGCTGGCAACGCTGTACCGCAACGGTACGGGCTACAGACCCGTGCAAGCACTTGGCTGACCTTGCGTTGTCGTCTCGTGGTCATTTCCTCTTTCTAGAATGTGGGAGCGAGGCATTTGGCGGAAGGCGCTGCAAGCCGAGGCCGCAGCTGCTACGGCCTCATGTCGTGGCGTGGTAGGGGCTCCAGGATCCGTACCTCCAGACGCTGGCTCTACCACGCCGCTAGTACAGGCGACCGCCACCCTCGCGAGAGATCGACTTCCTCAGGAACTGAGGATACAGCTGAGTGGACAGGGTAGCGCAGTGCAGGACTCAGGAGGACTGCTTGTCGGCGTCCGAGTCGCGCGGCCGAAGGCGTCTGGGGGATCAGAAGCGGGTCGGGAGAGGCTCCGGCCCGCGGTGGGCGGAGGGCTTCCTTCGCTCCGCCGCCTGCCCCCAGATTCCTCCACTGCGGATCAGGCTGCGCCTGCTCCTCCGGTCGGAATGACAAAAGGGGAGGGGATCGGGCTGGGGCTGCTCCTCCGGTCGCAATGACGAGAGGAAGATGGCGAGGTGCTCGAGCGCGGGCTTGACAACGCAGGAGCGGTAGTGTGGCGTAGCTTCTGCTCGACGAACTGGAGAACGGAGCCGGCGACCCCCGCTGGGCCTGCCTCGCCGTCGGCGAGCCCCGGCCCCGCCTCACCCTCCAGACCCCCGACCTTGCCTACCTCGCTGCCGCCGCCCTCGCCGTCGCCGGACGGCTGGACACGACAGGGGCCTTCCGGTTCCAGGAAGCCGCCGACCAACGCCTCCACCTCCTCTGGCACGGCCGCCCCGTCGGCACCTCGCCGCCCCCCATCCGCCCCGGCGGTGACACCCTGCCCACGATTCTCGGCGCCCTCGCCGAACTCCGCACCCAGGCCCTCGCCTGCGCCCACTACCTCCTCTCCGTCCCCGACGAGACCTTCCGTCGCGCCGGCGCGATCGCCGCCCAGCTCCTCCGGGAAGCCGGACGATGAGCAGCCGAGCCTCGACAATCAGAGCCCCGACCGCAACCCACTCGAACCTGTCTTCCGCGAGACCTTCCTCGCCGAGTGCCGCGAGCCCGCCCACGTGGAGATCCTCCGGCTCGCTGGCGACCTACTCCACACCCTGGCCGTCGAGACCTTCTACTGGCTCGGCGAGGAAGACCTCGGCCTCCGCGGCCTTCGCAAGGACTTGACCGCGGCGGCCGCCGACCTCGACCGCCTGGTGGGCTACCTCCAGGCCATTGCCTGGACGCCGACCGGGAGGCTCGATGATGAACCGCAGCTCTCCGAAGAGCTCGCCCTCCGCCGGGAAGCCGAGTCCTGGGCCGAGAACCTCGGCCGGCTGGGCGGGGAGATGCGAGGTGCCCTTGACGTGAGCGGGTCGGGGTCTCTCCCGTCCGGGGACGTCTGAGCCTCGGCGGCGCTTCGGCGGTGAGAGTCCGAGGGCGCGCAGGGCCGTGGTGAAGCCGAGGCGCGCGCCTGCTTCCCATGGTCCGGGTAGCGCGCGCCGTTCCCCGGACGGGAGAGACCCCGGCCCGCGGTGGGCGGAGGGTCCCCCAACGGGCGATTACGGCGCCTGTGCCGCGCCTGGATACCCGGCCGGCAGCTTCATTCCCAGGTTTTTGACCAGGAACGCCCAGCCGTCCACCACCTCGTCGATGATCTTCGAGGTGGGGCGGCCTCCGCCGTGGCCTGCTTTCGTTTCGATGCGGATCAGCACCGGGGCGTCGCCGGCCTGGTCGTGCTGCAGGCGGGCCGCGAACTTGAAGCTGTGGCCGGGGACCACCCGGTCGTCGTGGTCCGCGGTGGTCACCAGAGTGGCCGGGTACTTCGTGCCCGGCTTCAGGTTGTGGTAGGGCGAGTAGGCGTAGAGCGCCTTGAACTCCTCCGGGTTGCTCGACGAGCCGTAGTCGTCCACCCAGAATCGGCCGGCGGTGAACTTGTCGTAGCGCAGCATGTCCATCACGCCCACCGCCGGCAGGGCCGCGCCGAAGAGCTCCGGGCGCTGGGTCATCGTCGCGCCCACCAGCAGGCCCCCGTTCGAGGCGCCCTGGATCGCCAGCTTGTCGGGCCGGGTGTAGTGGTTCGCGATCAGCCACTGGGCGGCGGCGATGAAGTCGTCGAAGACGTTCTGCTTCTTGAGCTTGATCCCCGCCTCGTGCCAGGCCTCGCCGTACTCGCCGCCGCCCCGCAGGTTCGCCTGGGCGTAGATCCCGCCCATCTCCATCCAGGCGAGCCGCGAGATGGAGAAGTAGGGGGTCAGCGAGATCTGGAAGCCGCCGTAGCCGTAGAGGAGCGTCGGGTTCGAGCCGTCCAGCTTGATCCCCTTCTTGTGGGCGAGGAACATCGGCACCCGGGTGCCGTCTTTTGAGTGGTAGAAGACCTGGGTGACCTCGTAGTCGTCGGGGTTGAAGTCCACCTTCGCTCGGTGGAGGAGCCGGCTCTCGCCGGTGGTGAAGTCATAGCGGTAGCTCGACGGCGGCGTGGCGAAGCTCGAGAAGGAGTAGAAGGTCTCGGTGTCGTCGGCGTGGCCGCTGAAGCCGCTCGCCGAGCCGATGCCCGGCAGCTCGATCTCGCCCGCCGGCTTGCCGTCGAGGGCGTAGAGGCGCACCCGGGACTTCGCGTCCTGCAGGTAGAGGGCCACGAAGCGGTGGCCCACCAGGTGGACGCGCTCGAGCGTGTCCTTCGATTCGGGCACGATTTCCTGCCAGTGGTCGCGGCCGGGGCTCCGCAGGTCGACGGCGATCAGGCGTCCGCGCGAGGCGTCGAGGTCGGTGCGGAAGTAGAGCACCGGACCGTCGCTTCCCGCCAGGGAGTAGTCGTTCTCCTGGTCGCCCACGATCACCCGGGTGGCGGCGTAGGGCTCGGCGAGGTCCCGCACGAGCACCAGGTTCCCCTTCGTTCCCTTGGCCGCCGTGATCACCAGGTAGTGGCCGTCCTCGGTCACCTGCACGCCGAAGCCCAGGTCCGGGTCGTCGGGCCGCTCGTAGGCCAGCACGTCGTCGGCCTGGGGGGCGCCCAGGCGGTGGTAGTAGATCTTCTGGTTCTGGGCCAGGGCCTGGTACTCGGCGCCCTCGGCCGGCTCCGGGTAGCGCCCGTAGAAGAAGCCCTCATCGTCCTTCGTCCAGGCGGCGTCGGTGAACTTGGTCCACTTCAGCTCGTCCGGCAGCTCCTTGCCGGTGGCGATTTCCAGCACGTGCCACACCTGCCAGTCCGAGCCGGCGGCGCCCCGGCTGTAGGCGGCGTAGCGCCCGTCGTGGCTCACCGAGAAGCCGGTGAGGGCCACCGTGCCGTCGTCGGACCAGGTGTTGGGGTCGAGAAGCACCCGCGGCTCGGCGTCGAGGGAGTCCTGGACGTAGAGGACCGCCTGGTTCTGGAGGCCGTCGTTCTTCTCGAAGAAGTAGTGGCCGCCCTCCTTGAAGGGGGCCGTGTAGCGCTCGTAGTTCCACAGCTCGGTCAGGCGCTTCCTGATCGCTTCGCGCTCGGGGATCGCCTCCAGGTACTTGAAGGTCACCGCGTTCTCGGCGTCGACCCACTTCTTGACCTCGGCCGACTCCCGCACGTCGGTCTCGAGCCAGCGGTACGGGTCCGGCACCTTGACACCGTGATAGACGTCCACGTGATCGATCCTCTGGGTGGCGGGGTAGTCGAGCTTCTGGCCTCGGACGGGAGGCGAGAGGAGGAAGGTCGCGGCGAGGGCGATCGGGCCGAGTGGACGGAAGGAGGACGGGGCGGATCGGGGCATTCTGCGCGCTCCTCGGACGTTGATTTGCGAACCTGCGCGGGTGAGAAAGCTTACCAGAGGGCTGGCCCCGCGGCGGCTACGTCGACGAGCCGAGGACCTCGGCGATTGCCCGCCGCAGCTCGTCCAGGGCCGTCTCGATCCGCTCGCGGTGGGTGCGGAACGAGAGCACGCACACCCGGATCGCGTAGCGCTCGTCGGGGAGCACGGTGCCGGTCAGGAGCACCCGCTGGCCGGCGTTGACCCGCTCGAGCACCTCGCGGCTCGCCCGGTCGCCCGCCTCCCGATCGGCGCCCGGCGGCTCCACGCGGAAGGCGAACAGGGAGAGCTCGGGGCCGACGATCATCGCCACGTGGTCGAGGCGGGCGATCTCGGCGGCGAGCCAGCGGGCGAGGTCGATCTTCTCGTCGAGCTCGCGGCGGAAGGCGCCGACGCCGTAGAGCTTGAACGGCAGCCAGACGCGCAGGCCCCGGTACGGCTTCGAGAGCTCGGGGCCGTGGAGGTAGAAGTCCACCAGGGCCGGATCGTCCTGCCCGGCGGGCAGGTAGTGGCCGCCGAAGGCGTGGGCGCGGCGCAGGGCCTGGCCGTCGCGCACCAGCAGGGCTCCGTTGCCGTAGGGCAGGAACAGCCCCTTGTGGGGATCGAGCACCAGGGAGTCGGCGAGCTCGAGGCCGGCGAGGGCCGAGCGGCCGCGCTCGGTCAGGCGGAAGAAGGCGCCGTAGGCTCCGTCCAGGTGCAGCCACATCCCCTCGCCCTCGGCGAAACGGGCGAGCTCGGGCAGGGGGTCGACGGCGCCGGTGTTGACCGTGCCGGCGTTGCCCACCACCAGGAAGGGGTGGAGACCGCGGCGCCGGTCGGCGGCCACGGCCTCGGCGAGGGCATCGAGACGGATGCGAAAGGCGCCGTCCGTCGGCACCTCCCGGACGTGGGCCGCCGGAAAGCCGGCGAGGGCGGCGGCCTTGGCCACCGAGTAGTGGGTCTGGTCCGAGAGGTAGAGGGTCGCCTGGAGGAAGTCCTCGCCCAGCCGGTCCCGGCGCGCCGTGGTGAGGGCCGTCAGGTGGGCCATGGAACCGCCGCTGGTCAGGAGCCCGCGGGACTCGGCCGGAAATCCCATCAGCTTCGCGAACCAGGCGAGGACGTTGGACTCGAGCTGGATCAGGGCCGGGGCGGCGGCGAAGACGCCGGTGTAGCGGTTGATCGTGTCGGCGATCAGGTCGGCGACGGCGGTGGCGAAGAGGCCGCCCCCCGGGATGTAGCCGAGATAGCCGGGGCCCGCGGCGTTGAACGAGAGGGGTGCGGCGCGGTCGAAGACGAGATCGAGGAGCTCGCCGAAGGGCCGGCCCTCTTCGGGCGGCGGCTCCACCAGAGCGCGGGCCACGTCCACCGCCCCCTCCACGTCGCCGGCCGGCTGCTCCGGCAGGCTCTCGACGTAGGCGACGATCCGCTCCATCGCCTGGGCGACCAGGCGGCGCATCTCCTCGCCGGACGGCTCCAGCGGGTGGGTGGGCTGGGAAGCCATCGCCTTCAGGGGGTGACCGGGCCGGGCTTCGGGGGCGCCTGCGGAGCGGTCGCCGGAGCGGGAGCGGCCGGTGCTCCCTCTTGCGGCACCAGGATGCCCAGGACCCGGCGGTCCCAGTGAAGGTACTTGCGCGCCGCCTGCCGGACTTTCTCGGGACTGAGCGAGCGCACCAGCTCGTCGAAGCCCAGGATCTGGCGCGGGTCCTGGCCCATCCGGTAGTAGTTGCTCAGGGCGCCGATCCAGAAGGAGTTGTCCTGGATCGCGGTCTGGCGCTCGCGCCGCTCGAGCTCGCGGACCTTGGCGACCAGCTCGGCGTCCGGCCCGGAGGACTGGAAGGCGAGGATCTCCTTGTGGACGCGGTCGACCAGCGCCCGGGCCCGGGTCGGGTTGCAGCCGAACTGGATCGAGATCGAGTACCGGGGCTTCGGCCGCCAGGCGAGATCGGCGTCGACGCTCACGTTGTAGACGGCGCCCAGGTCCTCGCGCAGCACCTCGCGCAGGCGCAGCTCCAGGGCGTCGGCCAGGGAGCGCAGGGCGTGGAGATGGTCGCGACTCCAGGTCTCCGGCCCGTGGAGCACAAGCCAGACCCGCCCCTTGGGCTCGAGCCCCCGCTCCATGGTGAACTCCACCGGCTTGTCCGGGCGCCGGATCCCCAGGTCCCGCCAGGTCTCGTGGCGGCCGGTCGAGGGCAGGGTCGCCAGGTAGGTGAGGACCGAGGGCTCGATGGCCACCGGGTCGAAGGCGCCGACGATCACGAAGGTGGCGTCGCCGAGATCCGCGAAGCGGTCTTTGTAGATCTCCAGGGCCTTCTGCGGGTCGATCTGGTCGAGACGCTCGGGGGTCAAGGGCTGGCGCCGGGGATGGTCCTGGTTGAGCTCGCGAATCATGCGCTCGACGAAGGCCTGCCCCGGGTCCGCCAGGCGGTTCTCCAGGCCGGGCCGCAGGCGCGACCGGTAGGACTCGACGGCGGCGACGTCGAGACGCGGACGAGTCAGGGCCAGGTAGGCGAGCTGGAAGAGCGTCGGCAGGTCGTCAGTGGAGCCGGAGGCCGAGACCCCCTCCTCGAGCTCGTCGATGTGAGGGTGGACCGAGACCACCTTGCCGGCCATGGCCTTGGCCAGGGCGATCTCGTCCAGGTTCCCGAGGCCTCCGAGGGAGACGACCGCGTCGGCGTAGGAGGCGGTCAGGGCGTCCTTGTCGTCCACCAGCGACGAGCCGCCGGGGCTGAAGCCCTCGATCAGCACCTGGTCGGTGCGGAACTGGGTGGGTTTGAGGACCACCGTGACGCCGTTCGAGAGGTGCCACTCGGTGACCCCGATCTCGGGGATCTCGCGCCGCGAGACGATGGTGCCCGGCTTCGGCGGGTCGGGCACCAGGGTCGCGGCCGCCGGCTTGTCCTCGTAGGGCGCGAGGGTCAGTCCCTGGACCTTCTGGTAGACGGCCAGCAGGTCGTCCTCCGAGGGCAGCTTCGAGGCCTGGCTCTTCGGGCCGCTCACCAGAATCACCCGGTTGGCCTGCTGGGTGTGGAGGTCGGCGAGGGCGTTGACCTGGTCGAGCGTGATCTCGGGCACGAACCGGCGGGCGAGCTCCACCTCCACCTGGATGCCCGGGATCGGCTCGTCGGTCAGGAAGTTCCGCGAGTACTCGGAGGCGTAGGAGGGGGAGGCGCGGTTCTCGCGCTGGAGGTAGGTGCGCTCGTAGGCGCGCAGTAGGTCGCGCTTGGTGCGCTCGAGCTCCCCGGCGGTGAAGCCGTGGCGGCGGACCCGTTCGATCTCGGTCAAGAGTGCCTCGAGCCCCTTGTCGACCTCGCCCGGACGGACCCCGGCCTCCTGCTCGTCGACCTGGGCGCTGCGCACCAGGGGGTCGGTGGCCGAGTAGGCGTAGAGGAAGGGCGGGTCGGGGCTGTGGCCCACCTCGTAGAGGCGGTCGTTGAGCATGCGGTGGTAGACGCCCTCGATGAGGGAGCGCCGGTAATCGTCCACCGTGCCCTCGGGCCTGGGCGGCAGCTTGGTGTAGACCGAGACGGCGGTGTCGGTGAGCTCGGGGTCGGTGAAGGTGCCGAACAGGGTCTTGTCGTGGTCGGGCACCGAGAAGCTCGGCCGTTCGCGCTCGTGGGCCGGCCCCGTCAGGCCGGCGAAGTGCTTGCGGATCAGCGCCTCGACCTTCGGGGACGGTACGTCGCCCACGGCGATGACGGCCATCAGGTCCGGCCGGTACCAGTCGTGGTAGAAGCGCCGGATGGTCTCGGGCGAGGCGGTCTCGATCACCTCCTTCGAGCCGATGGGGAGGCGGTCGGCGTAGCGCGAGCCGGCGAACAGGAGCGGCGCCTGGGCGTCCCGCTCGCGGGCCTCGGCGCCTCGGCCCAGGCGCCACTCCTCGGTGATGACCCCGCGCTCCTGATCGACCTCGTGGGGATCGAAGGTCATGCCGTGGGCCCAGTCCTCCAGGATCTGGACGCCCTTCGCCAGGGTGCCCTTGCGGTCGGTGGGCACCGTGAGCTGGTAGATCGTCTTGTCGAAGGCGGTGAACGCGTTGACGTCCGGGCCGAAGCGCATGCCGATGGACTCGAGGTAGTCGACCAGCTCCTGGCGCTTGAAGTGCGTGGTTCCGTTGAAGGCCATGTGCTCGACGAAGTGGGCGAGGCCGCGCTGGTCGTCGTCCTCCAGGACCGAGCCGGCGTTCACCACCAGCCACAGCTCCTCGCGGTCAGTCGGCGCCGGGTTCTGGCGCACGTAGTACGTGAGGCCGTTGGGCAGGTGCCCGAGGGTGATCGCCGGGTCGACGGGGAGGGTGGCGTCGAGGGCCTCGGGGGCGTGGGCGACCGGTGGGGGGGCCGGAGCCTGGGCGGGCGTCGCGGGCGCGGGATTCCCGGAGCAGGCCAGTACCACCGACAGAACCGGCAGAACGCCCGCGAGGAGGAGGACCGAGAGACGGCTGGATTTCATGACGTCCAAGGATACGTCAGACAACGGGGTCTTCAGGGTCTTCAGGATCTTCAGGAACGGGGGCAGGATCGGGGGGCGCGTTCGGGCTGCCGGCCTCGGCAGGGCTCGTAGGCGCCACCGCCGAGGGAGGGCCGAGCCGGAGCGGCCGCAGGCGGTCCCGGGCCTCGAGCATCAAGGCGAGGGCCAGGAGGCCGACCGCCGCGCCGCCCGCCGCCTCCCGGTAGTAGAAGACCAGGAGCAGCGCCAGGGTGAGGAAGAGAGCGCCGGCGGCCGTCGCCTGGGGCGAGTCGACGCCCGCCAGGAGGCGCCCGAGGTCGCGGGCCCAACGCGCCACCGGCCGGGCGAAGGCCAGGGTCACCAGGACCATCAGGCCGAGCAGGGTGACCAGAACGGCGAGGTGCCGGTCCGGGTACGGGAAGTTGAGCAGCGCGTGAGCCACGATCGGCGGCAGGAGCGAGCCGGTGCGGTGGAAGACGTAGCCCAGCAGGACGGCGGCGACGAAGATCCCCAGGGTGTCGCCCGCGCCCGAGAGGGTCGGCTGGAGGAAGTCGCCGTGGGCGACGGCGAAGAAGACCGCCACCAGGAGGATGGCGCCGCCGGGCCCGAGCTCCTCGGTGAGGCGTGTCTGCATGTAGCCGCGGGCGAGGATCTCCTCGAAGACCGGCGCGACCAGGAAGCTCGCCACCGCCATGTAGACCAGGAACTCCGGGCTCGAGTGGGGCGGGTGGAGCGTGGACGGTCCGGCGCCTCCGGGCACGAGGCGGCCGAAGAGCTCGAGGCCGTAGGGGATCAGGCCGGCCGGTCCGGCGAGGACGAGGCCGACGAGGAGCAGCCAGGGGAGCGGACGGCCGGCGCGGGTCAGACCGTAGGCCGCCGGGCGGCGGCGCCGGTGCCACCAGCCGATGGCGAAGGCGAGGGCGAACATCCAGCCGTACTTGAGGAGTAGCTCGACGAGGGCGACCCGGGCGAGGGCGAGCCAGTCCACCTGGCTGGCCGCCATCATGTGGGCCTGGGCGCCGCGCCAGGAGGGGAGGCCGAAGAGCCGCTCGGTGTAGATCATCAGCAGGTTGCCCAGGAACACGACGGCCGTCACCTCGGCGAGGGCGGCGAGGCGCCGCGGCCCGCGGGGCAGGCGACTTTGGGGCGCGGGGCCGTGGGCGGGGAAGGGGGCTTCGGGGGCGGCCGTGGGCTCGCTCATGGCGGCTGATTGTGACATCCCGGGCGGCCGGTGCGGGACCGGTAAGATCGCTCCCATCATGAGACCCATCGCTCCGAGCTCCGTCTCCGCCCTTGTCTCTGCCGCGCTGCCCGCCCTGGTCCTCGCCCTCGGTGCCTTCGCCCGGGTGGCGCCGGCCGGGGCCGCCGAGCTCGACGCCGCCGCGGCCGGCCGCTTTGCCCACCTGGCCCTCGCCTGCGTACACAAGGAGTACCCCAACAAGATCGCCCACGTGCTCCAGAGCGACGCCGACGTCAAGCCGCCGCGCGAGCTCACTCCGGCGTTCTACGGCTGCTACGACTGGCACTCATCGGTCCACGGCCACTGGTTGCTGGTGCGCCTGGCCCGGACGTTCCCCGAAGCGCCGTGGGCGGCCGAGGCACGGAATGCGGTGGCCGAGAGCCTGACGCCGGAGCACATCGCCGGCGAAGTGAGCTACCTCTCGGGCCCGGGGCGGGTGACCTTCGAGCGGCCGTACGGCCTGGCCTGGCTGCTCCAGCTCGCAGCCGAGCTGCGCGAGTGGGACGATCCCCAGGCCAAGGAGTGGTCCAAGGCCCTGGAGCCCCTCGAGACCCTGGCGGCGAACCGGATTCGGGACTGGCTGCCCAAGCTCACCAACCCGATCCGGATCGGCGAGCACGCCCAGACCGCCTTCGCCTTCGGGCTGATCCGAGACTGGGCGGCGACCGCCGGCGACCAGGCCATGCTGGACCTCCTGGACTCGCGGATCCGCGACTACTACCTGGGGGACCGGGACTGCCCGCTGGCCTACGAGCCGTCGGGGCAGGACTTCCTGTCGCCCTGCCTGGCCGAGGCGGACCTGATGCGCCGGGTTCTGGCGCCGCCCGCCTACGCCGCCTGGCTGGGGGCGTTCCTGCCGGGGTTGCCGCTCGACTCCTCGGCCGCCTGGCTCGAGCCGGCGGTGGTGACGGACCCCTCGGACCCGAAGCTCGCGCACCTGGACGGCCTGAACCTGTCGCGGGCCTGGATGCTCGAGGGGATGGCGTCGGGGCTGCCGGCGGGGGACCCGCGGATCGGGGCGCTCGAGACGGCGGCGAAGGCGCACCGGGAGGCGGGGCTGGCGGCGGTGACCGGGGAGCACTACGAGGGGGGTCACTGGTTGGGGAGTTTCGCGACGTATCTGGTGACGGGGCGGGGGTTGAGCGAGTAGGCCGGGGCGGGGGCTCTCCCCGGGGGAACGGCGCGGCTTGGCCGGACCATGGGGCGCTGGAGCCGCGCCTCGGCTCGGACCGCGCTCGGCCGTCCAGGACTCCATAGAGCCTCTTTGGGCGCGGTCCTCGACGCCCCCCGGAGGAGAGCCCCCGCCCCTCCGGGGTCGAGATCGTCGAAGTGTGACCACTTGCCGGTTGCGGGTACTTCCTCCGTGATGGACCTGGAATCGACCGTTCGCGACCTCGCCCCGCGGCTGCTTCGCTTCTGCCGCGGCTGGGCCGTGGGGCCGGAGGCTGCCGAGGAGGCGGCGCAGGAGGCTCTCGCCGCCCTGGTCGCTCGCTGGCGCCGCTCGGGGCCTCCGGACTCGCCGGAGGCGTTCGTCCTCGCCATCGCCCGGCGGCGGGCGGTCCGCTCGGCGATCCGGGGGCGCCTCCTCGCCCCGTACCACGTGCTCGGCGACGGCCGCGAAAGCGCCCGCGCAATCGATCCGGGCGAAGGCCCCGAGGCGCGGGCTGCGGCCCGCGCCGAGCTCACCCGCACCCTGGCGGCGCTGCGTACCCTCTCCGACCGCGACCGCCAGGCGATCCTGCTGGTGGCGGCGGCCGAGCTGTCGACCGAGCAAGCGGCGGCGGTCGCCGGGGTGTCGCGCTCGGCGTTCAAGATGCGGGTTCACCGGGCGCGGAGGCGCCTGACCGAGATCCTGACCGCGGGGTCCATCGACAAGGAGGAGGTGCCCCATGCCACGTGACGCCGATCGTCACCGGGAGCTCGACGAACGGCTACGCCGGGCGCTCGAGCCCGACCCCGCGGCCGTCGAGCGGGTGGTCCGGCGGGCCCTGGCGCCCGAGCAGGAGCCACCGTCTCCCCGGCGGAGCGCCTGGCCGCGCTGGGTGGCCGTCGGGGCGGCGGCGCTCCTGGCGGGAGCTCTCGCCCTCTGGATCGTCCTGCCGCGCATCGCCGGGCCGGCCTCCGGTCCCGGCCCGTCCGGCCGGGTCTCGGTCGCCAACCAAGGCGCCGTCCTCATCGTCCGCCGGCCGGGGGGCCGGATCGCCCTCGTCCACACCGGTCCGCCCGCTCCCGGCACCGGGCCTTCGATCCTCGTCCTGACCCACGGAGACACGCCATGAAGACCGCTCGTCGCTACGCCCCGCTTCTCGCTCTCGTTGCCCTCGCCGCCCTTTTGCCAGGGGCCGCCCCGGCCGCGAACGCCGCGGAGGCGTCCGGCTCCGATTCGGGTCCGGCCCTCGGCCAGCCCATCGACCTCGAGCTGGTGGACGCCCCGGTCGCCGACACGCTCCGCTCCTTCGGAAAAGTCCTGGACGCCCAGAAGGTCGATCTCGACGCGGCGATCTCCGGGACGGTGACCGTCCACATGAAGGAGGTGGCGGTGCGCGACGCCCTGGACGCGGTCTGCCGGAGCGTGGGGTGCTCCTGGACCTTCGAGGGCGGAAAGCTCGCCTTCGTCTCGACGCTCCCGCCCCTCGACCGGGCCCAGGCCCGCCTCGCCCAGCCCATCGACCTGGAGCTCAAGGACGCCGACCTGGCTGAGGTCCTCCGAACCTTCGGGCGGATCTCCGGCCTTGCGGTCGAGGTCGGAGAGGGCATCTCCGGCAAGGTCACGGTCAAGCTGGACAACGTGCCGGCCCGGAAGGCCCTCGACGCCCTGTGCGAGACCAACCACTGCCGGTGGGAGCTCGCGGTGCTCGCCGCCGGCCCGAGGCTCCGCTTCACCAACGCCGAGGAGTAGGCGCCGCGCAGTCCCTACGGCATCGTGAGGAGCGCCGCCATCACGTCCACCCCGTACCAGAGGTTGGCCAGGCGCAGGTTCTCGTCCGGCCCGTGTTGCTTGTCGTCGTGGTTGGCGATGGGCACGATGACCACCGGCGCCTGGAGGAGGTCCTTGAACAGGTAGAGGGGCAGCGAGCCGCCGAGGGTCGGCATGACGATGACCGGCTGGCCGGCGGCGCGCCCGGCCGCCGCGATCACCTCGCGGGCGATGGGCAGATCCATGGGGGTGCGGGCCGCGGGGTAGCCGGTCTCGCGGATCACCTTGGCGATCTTCGGGTACTTCAGGCGGGTGGCCAGATCCGGGTCCTCCCGGACGATGTGGTAGCCCTGGGCCTCGATGTGGCGCTCCACCAAGTCGAGCATGTGCTCCGGGTCGTTGCCCTCGGCCAGGCGGACGTCGATGGAGGCCGTGGCGGTGGTGGGGATCACGTTGCGCGCCTCGTCGCCCACCGCGCCGCTCACCATCCCCCGGATGTTGAGGGAGGGGTGGAGGAGGCGCTCGGCCCGGGGCGCGTCGTTCATCTCGGTCTCTGCCAGGCCGAGCTCCCGGCGGAGCTGGCCGTCGAAGTCGGGCAGCGCCGCGATCGCCTTGCGCTCGGCCGGGCCGGGGGGCACCGTCGAGTCCTCGAAGCCCTGGATCAACACCTTGCCGTCGGGCGTCCGCATGCTCGCCAGCAGGCTCGCAAGCTCGAGCGCCGGGTTGGGCGCCCAGTTGCCGTAGTGGCCGCTGTGGAGATAGCGGGTGGCGCCGTAGGTGGTGATCGCGAGGCCCGTGACGCCGCGCACGCCGAAGACGAGCTGGGGCCGGCGGCTGGGGTGGACCGGACCGTCGAAGATCAGCCAGGCGTCGACCTTGAGGTCGGCGCGGTGGGCCCGCATGTAGTCGCCGAGGTGGGGCGAACCGGCCTCCTCCTCGCCCTCGAGGAAGAAGCGCAGGTTCGAGGTAAGCGGCGTGCCGGCGGCGCGCAGGGCGTCGAGGGCCGCGAGGACGGCGGCGATGGGCGCCTTGTCGTCGCCGGCCGAGCGGGCGTAGAGGCGCCACTCGGGGTCGACCGCCTCGCCGGGCTTCGGCAGGGGCCGCTTCGTGCCGCCGTCCTCGATCGCCCGGGTGTAGAGGACCGCCTGGTAGGGCGAGCCGGTGGTCCACTTGGCGGCGTCGACCGGCTGGCCGTCGTAGTGGATGTAGATCCCCAGGGTGCGCGTGGCGCCGGGCACGTCGAGGGTGCCGTAGACGATGGGCGGGGCTTTGCTGGCATCGGGGGCCTCGTCCGGCAGCGTCCAGAGCTCGGCCCGGGCTCCGCGCGCCGCCAGCAGGTCGCGGACGGCCTCGGCGTTGGCCCGGATGGCCGCCGTGTCCCGGGCCACGTTGGGCATGGAGAGGAGGTGGGCGAACCCGGCCAGGATCTCCGGCGCGTGGGCCTCGCGCCAGGCGCGGGCCGTTGCCACCGGGTCGGTCGCGGCGCCGTCCGGGGCCGCCCGGGCGGGGCGGGGGGCCGCGAAGGGCAGGGCGAGGAGCAGAAGGAGGACGGGAAGCGTGATCGCCGAGCGGGTCATGGAGTCTCCTGATCGATCGAATTGTCTGGTCTGGTCTGGTCAGGTTCGGTCCTATCCGGTCCGGTCCGGTTCGGTTCGTGTCGCCGGCTCAGGCCGGGGCCGGTGCCGCGTCGCCCTCGTCGTCGTCCCCATCGTCGTCCCCGTTCCCCACCCGGATGCGCGGCCGGACCCAGGGCAGGAGGGCCAGGGGCGGGATCGCCAGCAGCGCCGTGAAGGCGAAGAAGACGGCGTAGCCCATCTCCTGCACGCCGAAGCCGGTCACCGCGCCCGCCAGGTCGCGGGTGAGGGCGAACAGGGCACTGAGGATGGCGAACTGGGTGGCGCCGTGCTTCTTGTCGCACAGGTTGGTGAGGAACGCGAGGAAGGCGGCGGTGCTCATGCCCTGGGCGAACGACTCGAACATCGAGGCCGAGTAGATCCCGATCCGGTGCCACGTGAGGGGCGCGCCGTTGGGCAGGTGGAACAAGATGTCGTGGGGCAGGTGGACGGCCGCCACCGTCACGTATCCGACGTTCGACAGCGCCTGGATGATGCCCATCCAGAGGAGCGCCTTGAAGATTCCCCAGCGGGTGGTGAAGGCGCCGCCCACCAGGGCGCCGGCGACGGTGAGGACCGCACCCACGGCATAGGAGACGACGCCGATCTCGGCCGTCGAGAGACCTTGGTCCACCCAAAAGGTCTTGATCATTCGACCGATCGTGCTGTCCGGCAGCTTGTAGAGCAGGATGAACGCCACCACCACCAGCATCTCCCGCCGGAACGCCCACTTGAGGAGGCTCGCGTCGAGGAACGAGGCGAGGGCGAAGGCGCCGCCGATCACCGCGAAGGTGACCCAGATCCCACCCCAGCCGCGCCACCAGGCGAGGGCGAGGAGTGCCAGGGCGATCGCCACCGCCGTGAGCCGGATGCGCCAGATGCCGGCCGATGCCGCCTCCGCCTTGACCGCCCGCTCCCGCGGCACCCGCGGGCTCGCCAGGACCGCCAGAGCCATCAGCACCATGACGCCGGCCATGGCGAACCAGGCGGCGCGCCAGCCGAGCCAGTCGGCGAGGATCAGCACCAGGCCGCCGCTCGCGAGCAGCCCCACGCGGTAGGCCGACACCCGCATGCCGTTGATCGCGCCGCTGTGCTTGGGGGTCGAGACGTCGACGGCGAAGGCGTCGATGGCGATGTCCTGGGTGGCAGAGAAGAGGGTGAACGACAGGAGCACGGTCCAGAGCACCCAGCCGGTGTTGGTGGGGTCGAGGCCGAGAATCACCAGGGTGATCGCCGCCAGGACGAGCTCGCAGGTGGCGATCCACACCTGGCGACTGCCCAGGCGGTCGACGAAGGGCGCCCAGGCAGGCTTCAGCGTGTAGGGGAGGAACAGCAGGCTCATCAGGCCGATCTCGGCGAGCGACACGCCGTGCGTACGGAAGTAGACCGGCCAGACGTCGTAGGCGACGCCGAAGGGGAAGCCCTCCGCGAAGTAGAGGACCGCGATCCAGTAGAGCTTGGGGCGGAGGCGCATGGCCGGGCGATTGTATCCGCGCGTGCCGCCGCGAGTCTCAGCCCGCCCGCGCCTGCCCGAAGAGCTCCTTGGCGCGGACGGCGCGGGCCTTGTGGTCGACCACCGGTTCCGGGTAGGAGAGGCTCGGGGGCCGGCGGCTCGCGAGGCCGAGGATCGCCTTCCCGTCGAGCGCGCCCAGCTCCGGCACCCAGCGCCGGACGTAGGCCCCGTCCGGGTCGAAGCGCTGCTGCTGGCGCCAGGGATTGAAGATCCGGAACCAGGGCTGGGCGTCGGCGCCGGTCGAGGCCGCCCACTGCCAGTTGCCGTTGTTGACCGCCGGGTCGTAGTCCACCAGGTGGCGGGCGAACCAGCGCTCGCCGCGGCGCCAGTCGACGTGCAGGTCCTTGACCAGGAACGAGGCGACCACCATGCGCACCCGGTTGGGCATCCAGCCGGTGGCGGCGAGCTGGCGGAGCCCGGCATCGACCAGGGGAAAGCCGGTCCGCCCGGCGCACCAGGCGGCGAACAGCTCCTCGTCGTCCTCCCAGGCGATGCCGTCGTACTCCCGGTGGAAGGCGTGGCCGAAGACGTGGGGCTCGAACCAGGCGAGCTGGGTGAAGAAGTCCCGCCAGTAGAGCTGGCGCAGGAGCTCGTGGCCCGGGCCGAGGACCCCGAGGGCGCTCCGGATGCGGTCGAAGCTCTCGCGGATCGAGACGGTGCCGAGCTTGTGGTGGGGCGAGAGGGTGGAGGTGCCGTGGTCCCCTGCCGATAAGCCCGGGAGGTCGCGGGTCGTCTCGTAGCCGGCGAGGCCACCGATCCGGTCGAGGAGAGCGAGACCGCGGGCGCGACCGCCGTGGAGCCAGAGGTCGGGGTTCCGGTCGGCCTCGGGGAGGAGCTCGCGGTCGATCGTTTGAGGCGCCACGAAGCTGATCTCAGCCTGGGCGAAGGCACGGTCTGGGCCAGGCGCGGCCGCCGGCCGGGGCACCTCGGACTCCCGCGCGGCCTTCCAAAACGGCGTGAAGACCCGGTAGGGCGTGCCCGAGCCGGTGAGCACCTGCCCCGGGTAGGTGAGGAGGGCGTCGTGGCTGCGGTGGAAGGGGACGTTCCGCGCCGCGCAAGCCTCCTGAATCGCCCCGTCACGCTCGCGGGAGAAGGGCGTGTAGTCCCGGTTCGCGAACACAGCCTCGACCCCGGCCTCCTCGATGAGCCGGGCGACGACCGCCGCCGGATCGCCCCGGAAGCGGTAGAGCCGCCCGCCCGCCGTGGCGAGTTGGGCGTCCAGGTCCTCGAGCGACTCGAGGAGGAACTGGAAGGCGTGGGCGGAGAAGTAGTCGTTCCTCCCCGGATCGGTCTGCCGCGGATCGAAGACGAAGCAGGGCACGACCTCCCGAGACATCTCCACGGCTCGCCGGAGCCCGGTGTTGTCCGCGAGGCGCAGGTCCCGGCGGAAGACGAAGGCGACGCGGCGGTAGGGAGGGGGCATGGGTGGGGCTGGCTCCAACGCTCCTGCGACAGCATCGACCGGCCTGTCAGGAGCTCTTGATGACCTCCAGCTCGAGGCCCTTGAACGGCTTGAAGTGCGATGTGTTGAGGGTGACGATCTTGAGGCGGTTCACCGCGGCGATGGCCGCGATCTGGCCGTCGACGAAAGAGGGACTGCGCCCTGCTCGGGTCAAGCGTTCACGCTCCGCGGCGTGCCACTCGGCCGCTTCCGCGTCGTAGGGCAGCACCGGCAGAGACGGCGCGAGCACCTGGTCCAGGTAGTGCTCCAGCTTCCGGCGTCTTGCAGATGGGGGCAGGCGCCGGCAGCCAAAGCGCAGCTCGTGCCAGACGGGCGCGGCGGTAACCGCCTCCCCGTGGTACTCCCGGAACCACGCGAGGATGCTCGGGTTCGGCCGTGGCTTGAGCGGCTCGGACAGCACATTGGTGTCGAGGAGGTAGGAGAAGCTCAAATCTCCACCTCGCGGCCCGGCGAGGGGTCCCGAACGTCTCGGAAGATCTCCTCGACGTCCAGGTCGTTGAGATCCGTGTCGCGCCGGAAGGTCTCGATGGCGCGCCAGAGATCGGGCCGACGCGGCCGGAGGCGCTCGTACTCCTCCAGGGAGATCAAGACGGCGACCGGCTTGCCGCGGCGGGTAAGCCGAACGGCCGGCCCCTCCTCGACGGCGTGGACCAGGGCAGGAAGGCGGTTGCGGGCCTCTGCGATGGAGAAGTCTTTCGACATGGGTGGCGTCCAGGTAGCCATCTAGATGTCCATCTTACGGCACGCGAGGCATGGCAGCAAGGCGGCGCTCTCGCCCCGGCCCCGGGGGATCGGACCTGGGGGCCGGGAGAAGTCGAGCGGCGACTACGTCATCCAAACGCCGCGTAGATTCGCCGGGCGAGGGCACGGCCGAGGATCGGGAGCCCTTCCGGGCCGGTCGCCTCGAGGAGCAGCGCCAGGGCCCGCGGCGTGGCTGCCAGGTAGCGGGCGACGTGGAGATGGGCGAGCACCGCCTCGCGGCGTCGGTCCCGGGTGCGTCCCACCTCACTCGGGCCGTTTCGGGTTGCCGGGCAGCCCGGCCCAGCGCTCTGTCAACGATCCTGCAACCTCCCGCCGCCCACGGTCTGCCCGGGAAGTCTTCGCTGGCCGCTGCGGCGCTTGATCAACCAATGACAGCGCCACATTTACGCCGTCTCAAGAGAGATCCGGGGCGCCATGTCGAGACCACGTTGTGGCCCTCCCGTGCTCGAAATAGAAATTTGTGATAGCTTGCGTTATGCGGCCAAGTATCGGCTTCGAGGAGGTTTTGAACTGAGAACTCGAGGCGAGCGGCGATTCTTATGGCTCTTCCCCTGGCCTCGACGGTTGAGGCAGCTCTCTCGGCGCTTCACGGTCACCGGCATGGGTGCCCTCTCGCTGGGAGCCGTAGGCCCGGCGCTCGAGGCGTCTTCGGTGAGCTTGACGCCTCCGGCGAGCAGGCTGATCGTCATTCCCAACCGACAGCGGCGGGTGTCGCCCGCTAAGCTTCTGCTACGACTTTCGAATGACGGCCTGCTGCAGCTCGCACAGCACCGGTCTCACAGTTCCCATTCCTCCCACAGCTCTCATCGCTCCCACAGCTCACACTACTCTTCCAGCACCCGGCCGCCCTCCCTCCCGCCGGCGCCCGCTCCCTCCGCCCCAGCTCCGCCAAGTGCCGTTGCCCCGGTCGAGCCCATCCCGCCCGTAGGAGACCTGGCTCTCCTGACCCAGGAGGGCGTCGAGCAGACACGGATCACAATCGAGCGTATCGACTTCGTGAAGGACACGGTGTCCGGAAGAGACAAAGACGGCGTGAGACATGAGTTCTACTACGAGCGCGAGACTCGAATCCGCCAGTCGCTCTCGGAGATCGCCGGGCGGCCCCTCTTCGTGATCCTAGAAGCGTCCGGCCCCAACTTCCCATTGCAGCGGGGCCAGGAGATCCTGGTGACCTGGAAGCCGTATCCGAAGCTGCCGGGCAAGAGACTCGCCCTTCGGATCGCGGTGGAGCCCCTCCGGTGACCGGCTTGGAGAGCGCGCTGCCGCGCCTCCCAGGCCGCGACCCGGAGTCCGGCGCTTTCGCCCTGAGCGTCGACCTCTCGATCTTCTCCCGAGAAGCCGTGCTCCGCGCCGCCTACAAGTTCACCGACCGATGCCACCTGTTCGTCGAGAGGGAGTCTGACGACGGGGGCCGGCTCGTCGTGACCTTCCGCCCCAGAAACCCCGAGAGCGGGCTCGCGGACCTCGTCGGAGAGTTCTCGAACGAGCTCGTCGACCAGCAGCTCCGCGAGCAGCTCGCCTGCGAGGCGGGGCCGATCCGGGAGATGCTCGTGGCCCAGGCGTTCGCCGAAGGGAACCTCCTCGATCCGGACCGCGACGAGGGCGACTACGTGCTCGACCCGAAGGGGATCGGAGGGCTGCGTGGCCGTGGGCCCCTCGCCCAGATCGAGGCCGAAGAGAGGGAGCCGCGGTGAGCGGGCTCCAGCTCTTCCGCCCCGAGGCGGCGTTCCTTCCAGAGGCGGCGGGGTACCGGCTCCTGCCGTTCCGGTTCATGCGCTGGTCGAGCACCGAGGTGCTGGTCGTGAACGACGTCGGCGAGTTCCTCTTCCTCGACCGGGGGCGGTTCGAGGAGCTGGTCGGCCACCGCCTTGCAAGCTCCAGCCCCGAGCACGCCGACCTGGAGGCGAAGCACTTCCTGGCGACCGGCTCCTCCGATCTGCCGATCGAGCTCCTGGCGACGAAGTACCGGACGAAGAAGAGCTTTCTCGATGGCTTCACCAAGCTCCACCTCTTTGTAGTGACCCTGCGCTGCGACCACACCTGCCGGTATTGCCAGGTCTCCCGGGTGAGTGCGGACCGGGCGAGATTCGACATGAGCCGCGAGACCGCACGCCGCGCCATTGACCTGGTGTTCCGCTCCCCGGCCCGCGCCCTGAAGATCGAGTTCCAGGGCGGAGAGTCGCTTCTCAACTTCGAGCTCATCCGGTTCGTCGTCGAGGAAGTGGAACGGCGGAACGCGGCAGAGGGACGGCGGATCGAATTTGTCGTCGCCACCAACCTCGTGCCTCTGACCGAGGAGATCCTCGAGTTCCTCCGGGAGCACTCGGTCCTGGTCTCGACATCGCTCGATGGCCCCGCATTTCTTCACGATGCCAACCGTCCGCGGCCAGGCCGGAACAGTCACGAGATCACGGTTCGCAACCTGGAGAGGGTTCGGGCGTCGCTCGGGCACGACCGCATCTCGGCCGTCATGACCACCACGGAGCGAAGCCTCTCCCACCCCCGGGAGATCGTCGACGAGTACGTGCGGCTCGGGTTCGATGCGATCTTCCTGCGTTCGATCAGCCCGTACGGCTTCGCGGTGCGCACAGGCGAGGCCTTGCGCTATCAGATCGACCAGTTCCTGGCGTTCTACCGGGAGGCCCTCGACCACATCGTGGAGCTCAACCGCTCGGGCGTGGACTTCGTGGAGATCTACGCGCAGATCTTCCTGACCAGGATGCTGACCCCCTTTGCCACCGGGTACGTGGACCTACAGTCTCCTGCCGGGGCGGGGATCGGAGCCGTCGCCTACAACTACGATGGCGACGTCTACGCCTCGGACGAGGCCCGGATGCTCGCCGAGATGGGGGACCGGGGCCTGCGCCTGGGGAACGTCCACACCGACAGCTACGAGGAGATCTTCGGCGGCGAGACGGTGCGAGCCCTGGTCAACGGATCGATTCTCGAGACGATGCCGGGCTGCGCCGAGTGTGCTTTCGCTCCGTACTGCGGCGCGGACCCCGTGTTTCACTATCGGACGCAGGGAGACCTCGTCGGCCACCGGCCAACGAGCGCATTCTGTGCCAAGAACATGGGCATCCTCCGGCACCTGTTCGGGCTCCTCCGTGGCGACGAGCCGTTCGTCCGGGATCTTGTCCTGAGCTGGGCGACAAGGGTGCCCCTGTCTCGGCCGGAGAAGGCCGCGTGAGCCTCCCACTTCAGGCCCACGGCAAAGCTTGCGGGTTTGAGGGCGCGGTTCTCGGGAGGCTGAGCCGCGAGCCCGTGGAAGCGCCTGCGCGCGCGGATCACGTGCTGCTCCTGGAGCGCTGGCAGTCGGGTGTCGACCCGCACGGCTATGCGGGGCTCTTGGTCGGCTCGGAGCTCCCGAAGGCCGAGCTGGGCCGGTTGCGGAGTGAGGAGGTCCCCTTTGTCCACGGACTCTCGCCGAGCGACCATCTCTCCGCCGGCGACGTCGTGGCGCTCGAGCCCGGCGGCTACGTGCGCACCCTCTACCGGATCGGATCGCGCTCCAACTTTCTCTTCGCGACCGACCGTTGCAACAGCTTCTGCCTGATGTGCTCCCAGCCGCCCAAGGCGGTCGACGACCAGAGCCGAATCCGGCAGCACTTGCGGCTCGTCGAGCTGATCGATCCGTCCACGCGGGAGCTGGGGATCACCGGCGGGGAGCCGACGCTGCTCAAGGACGACCTCCTGCGCCTCGTCAGGTACTGCAAGGAGCGCCTGCCCGAGACCGCTCTCCACGTGCTCTCCAACGGCCGGCTCTTCTACTACGGCTCGTTCGCACGGCGGCTCGGGGCGATCGGACACCCCGACCTGATAATCGGCGTTCCTGTCTACTCGGATCTCCGGGCGGTACACGACTTCGTGGTGCAATCGGAAGGAGCCTTCGAGCAGACGCTTGTCGGACTCCAGAACCTCGGCCGCCACGGTGTGCCGGTGGAGATCCGAGTCGTCCTCCAACGCTACACGTATGAGCGCCTCCCGCGGCTGGCGGAGTTCATCTACCGCAACCTGACCTTTGCCGCCCACGTGACGTTCATGGGCCTGGAGCTCATGGGTTTCGCCGTCGCCAACCTCGAAGACCTCTGGATCGATCCGTACGACTACCGCGACGAGCTCCGGGAGGCCGTCATGCACCTCGCGGCGCGCGGCATTAACGTCTCGGTGTACAACCACCAGCTCTGCGTCGTGCCGCGGGATCTCTGGCCGTTCTGCCGCCGCTCGATCTCCGACTGGAAGAACGACTACGCCACGGTTTGCGTGGCCTGCGCCGTCAAGCAGCGCTGCGGTGGGTTCTTCACCTCGTCGCTACGGCGGAGGGTGAGCGGGCACCTGGCGCCCGTCGCAGCCGACGCGATGGAGGAGAGCCAGTAATTCGCTTACTGTGAGGCATGCTGCTCGCGGAGGAACTCCTCGACCGCTTGCCGGAAAGCCGCCGGGTCGACGGCCGGGTACTTGTAGAGCTCGGGCTCGATCGCCTCGAAGAGCTCCAGGAGCCGCCGGGGCTCGACGAGGCCGCGCGCGACGAAGGCTCGGGCGTCGGCGAGGTCCTTGTCGTGACTGCGCTCGAGCTTCGCGAGGACTTGGGCGTAGAAGTCGTAGTGGAAGAGAGCGAGCGGTCCTTCCTGTCGGATGAAGCAGCTCCGCTCCTGCCATTCGGGTAACGGCGGGATGAAGTGGTGGGGGGCCGCCAGCTCGACGTTGACCCGGAGCCTTTCCTTGAGCCGCGGGATGGCGCGCAGGACCTCGTCGCTCTCCGGGAGGAGCTCGAGGTCGATGTCCACGGTGCTCGGACGGAAGCCGAGGAGGACCGCGGTGACGCCGCCGGTGACGTAGACCCGCGAAGCCGACGACACCGACCTGCCCAACTCGTGGAAGAAGGCCTTGATCCGCTCGGAGGTGGCTAGCTCGCGCATCCGCTCGCTCGCTCGAAGCTCACCAGGCGGCGGATCCAGGCGTTGTAGCGGGAGTGGGCGCTGTCGGAGCCCTCCTCGGCGAGACGGAGGTACAGGCGATGTTCGGGATCGGGCAGCGTCGCCTCCGGCACCGGCACGCCGGCCCGGCGCAGGCGCGGCGCGCCGATCGAGACGAGGAGCGCGGCGACGGTCTCCTCGCCGCGCTCGAGGTCGGTGAGACCCTGGCGGATCAACTCGCCACCGGGGAGGGCGTCGTAGTCCACGGAGGCGATGCTAGCAGGCGGGAGGCGTTCTCTTACCCCTCCACCAGCCCCAGGTCCTCGTAGACCGCGGCGCACAGCGCTTCCATCCGCTTCAGGTGGTCCTTGTCGGCGGGGGTGCCGTTGGTGGCGATGGCGACGACCAGGCGCTGGTCGGGGTCGGCGAAGGCGGTGGAGGAGCGGTAGCCGGAGTGGCCGTAGGTGCGGCGGCCGGCGTGGGGGCCGTAGGCGTAGGGGAGGTCGGGCTGGTCGTAGATGGCGGAGTTGATGATGAAGCCCAGGCCCCAGTCCATGACGTGGCGGAAGGTGTGGTCGTAGAGGCCCACGCGGTGGCGGGCGGTGAGGGCCTCTACGGTCTGGGGGGTGAGAATGCGCTCGCCGGTGGCCGGTGACACCCCGCCGGCCAGGAGGGTCTCGTAGAACAGGCCGAGCTCGCGGATCGGCCCGCGGCCGTTGCCGCCGGGCGAGGGGTGGGTGACGTGGCGCTCCTTGTGCCACGGGTGCTCGGTGGGGGGGCGGGCCTCGGCGTTGTAGGTCACCGCGATCCGCTCGCCGTAGGCATGGAAGCGCTCGGCCGGCATGCCCACCCAGGAATCTTCCATCCCCAGGGGCTCGAAGACCTCTTCCCGGATCAGTCGCTCGTAGGGGCGCCCGTCGATCCGGCTCAGGACCTCACCGAGCACGAACCAGCTCGAGGCCATGTGGTAGCCGGCCTTCTTCCCCGGGTCCCAGCGCGGCTCGAGCTTGCGCGCCGCGATGCGTGCGATGACGGCGTCCCACTCCTCCCGCGGCCAGCCCACGTCGAGCATGCGGATGCCGCTGGTGTGGGTGAGGAGGTGGCGCAGCGTCACGCCCTCCTTGCCGCCGGTGGCGAACTCCGGGATGTAGCGGGCCACCGGGTCGTCGAGGGCGAGCTCGCCCCGCTCCCAGAAGCGGGCCAGGGCGACCGCGGCGGTGGGCTTGGTGGAGGACAGCCAGAGGGTCAGGGTGTCCGGGGTCATGGGGACGCCGGACCGCGCCTCGCCCACGGCGTCGTCGACCACCGTCTCGCCGTCCGCGGAAACGTAGATCTGGGCGCCGGGATGGAGCCCCGCCTCGACCCCCGCGGCGAGGAGGTCGAGGGTGCGGGAGAGGCGTCTCACCGGCGCCGCCTCGGCGCCAGATTGTCCCGGTTCTCGACCTGAAAGACCTCGCCGTCCTCGAGGCGCACGGCGGTGAGCGGACCGCCCCATACGCAGCCCGAGTCCAGGGCGACCACCCCCGGGGCCAGGTGCAGCCCGAGGGCCGCCCAGTGGCCGCAGACGACGGTCGCCCCGGCACTCGCCCGTTGCGGCGCGGCGTACCAGGGGACGCACCCCCGGGGCGCCTGATCCGGCGGGCCGGAGAAGCCCAGGCGCGGGCTGCCGTCGGCCCCGACCATGCGAATGAGGGTCAAGGCGGCGAGCACGAAGGCCCGGCGGGCGAGAGGTGCGAGGCCCTCGCACCACTCGTCGGGCGGCGTCTCGAAAGAGGCGAGGAGCCGTCGCCGCGCCGGCGACCCCAGGGCCGCTTCGGCCTCACGGGCGAGCTCCTCGGCCTCGTCCAGGTCCCAGGAGGGGGGCAGCCCGCCGTGGACCACGAGGGTGTCGCCGCTGCGGTGGAGGAGCGGTCGGGCCGCCAGCCAGTCGAGGAGCTCGTCGCGGTCGGGTGCCCGCAGGACCGGCTCCAGCGTGTCGCGACGCTTCGCCGGGACGACGCCCGCGGCCAGACCGAGGAGGTGGAGGTCGTGGTTGCCGAGCACCGCGACGAAGCGCTCGCCGAGCTTCTCGGAGATGCGCCGGGCCCACCGCAGCACGCCGAGGGAGTCGGGGCCCCGGTTGACCAGGTCGCCCACCATCCAGAGCCGGTCCCGGTCCGGTCGAAAGGGGAGGCCGGCGAGGAGCGCTTCGAGGGTTGCCCGGCAGCCGTGGACGTCGCCGATCGCGTAAGTGACCATGGGCGAGCCAAGAATGCCTCAATGCCGCGCGGAGCTCAAGACCCGAACCGGTGCGACGGTCGCGAAGGAGAGCGGGCGGAGGCGGGAGCTACCCTTGCTCCTGGTATATTGCCAATCGATGTTGGCTTCGATCCTCGAGCTCCTGGGCATCCGGCAAGACACCGCGGGCGTCGCCCAGGTCCCGGACGCGGTGCACGAGATCGTGAGCCGTCTGCACCGCCTCGAACCCCGCCGAGCCCGCTACCTGGCCGCCTTCGCAGTGGTCCTCTCCCGGGTCGCCAACGCGGACCTGGACATCAGCGCCGTGGAGCGGGCGAAGATGGCGGAGCTCCTCACCGAGCGCGGCAACCTCACCGCCGACGAGGCCTCCATGGTGGCCCAGGTGGCCGCCGCTCGCAGCCAGGAGTCGGGGGGCACCGAGCACTTTCTGGCCACTCGCGAGTTCAACGAGCTGGCGACCCGCGCCCAGCGCGAGGAGCTCCTGGACTGCCTGTTCGCCGTATCGGCGGCCGACGAGTCGATCTCGAACGCCGAGGAGAACCAGGTGCGCCAGATCGCCAGCGAGCTGGGCTTCACCCAGGCTGAGCTCGCCCAGGTCCGCTCGCGCTGGAACCGCTACCGCGAGATCTTGAAGTAGCACCTGATCGGATCGCCCTCCAACCCCTCGATCCCCTTCCCCCGCCCGGCCCGGCTACGGCTGGTAGGGGAGGGCCTTGCCCAGCTTCGAGGCGATCCGGTCCCGGATCCACTTGCCGTCCCACCACTCGACCGGTGTCACCGGCTCGCCCCGGATCATGAGCGTGAAGTGGAGGTGGTCGCCGCCGGCCAGGCCGGTGGCCCCGGTGTGGCCCAGCACCTGCCCGCGGTCGACCGCCTGGCCCTCCTTGACGGTGATGGAGGAGAGGTGGCCGTAGAGGCTCATCAGCCCATAGCCGTGGTCGATGACGACTGCGTTGCCGTAGATTCCGAAGTAGCGCGCGAGGACCACGATCCCTCTGTTGGCGGCCGGTACCTCGGCCTGCCGGACGCTCGCCAGGTCGTAGCCCAGGTGCGTCTGGTGATCGACGGTCCGGCCCTGGTACAGGTAGGTCCGCTGGTCTGCGAAGTGGGACATCACCGCGGCGCCGGGCAGTGCCAGGAAGGCCCCGTGCCAGAGGAGCTCGGGCTTCGAGGCGGCGCCCAGCTCGCGGAGCTTGCGGGCCTCCTTCCGGCGCAGGTCGCCGTTGATCTGGAGGTAGTTTTGGAGGAGGTCTCCCTTGTTCTCGAGCTCGGGGGTCTGGGAGAGGATCTCGGAGACCGCCTTGTGCAGGAAGGTGTCGGAGAGATGGATCGCGTCGCTCCGGGGCGGGTGGGGGAACCACTCGTCCACGAAGGCGGCCTCGGCTTGGTTGCCGATGGCGTCCGCCGCAACCAGCCGGATGCGCGACGGGTCCTCGAGGTTCCAGGGCGCGGCGAAGAAGGCGAAGCGCTCGCCCGCCTGGCCGCCGGGCAGGGGGTAGCCCGGGAAGAAGTCGTCGCCGGCCCGGACTCCATCGCGCCCGCCCTCGGCCAGGGCGCTCGCGCCCACGCGGTAGACGACGACCCCGCTACCCCCCTGCCTCACGTAGTTCTGGGTCGAGACGATCGAGATCAGCGGCGGGCGGAGGCGGACCGGCAGCTCGATCTCGGCCGCTACCGGGGCCCCCTTGCGCAGCGGCGTGCCCGGGCGCCGGGCGACGGCCCGGATCGTCGCCTTCCCCTCCTCGAGGCCGGGCACCGTATCCTTGCCGATCTTCACCTGGAGCGTGTCGCGGGTCGTCCGCGGTCCCCAGAAGGCCCAGAACGGCCGGCGTGGCGTGTAGGTTTTCTTCGCCACCACCACCGGCTCCTTACCCTCCTGAAGGACCTCGACCCTCACCTCGGCCAGGCCGCGGGAGGGCTCGGAGAGGTGCACCGTCACCGGCGAGCCGACGCGGCCGATCCCCGGCTTGCTCGCCTCGAGGCGGACCGCCGGCTTACCGACCCGGAACCAGGCGAGGGCGAGGAGGGCGAGGACTGCCGCGACGGCCAGGACGCTGAGGGTCCGGAGGAGGCGGCGGGCCGGGCCGGCGGCCCGAGGGGAGCGCGAGTCGAGGTGAGCTGCCATGGCAACGGATCTCCTTCATTGAGCAGGCGGAGCGCAGTGGATGGGTGGAGCGGACCTCCCGGTCCGCCGTCCCGGATTGTAGCGTCCGGGGCGAGCCGGGCCAGGAAGGGATCAGGGCACGAACCGGTAGCCGGCGCCGCGCACCGTGTGGATGTGGCGGGGGCGCCAGGAGCTCTCCTCGAAGGCGCGGCGCAGGGAGAGGATCACGTTGTCGACCACCCGGGTGTTGGGGTGGTCCGGGAGCTCCCAGACCTCGGCCAGCAGCTCCCGGCGACTGATCACCTGGCCCGGGCGCCGCGCGAAGACCTTCATCACCGCGAGCTCCTTCTTCGAGAGCTCCACCTCGCCTTCGCGGGTCCTGGCGCGCCAGGTCTTGAAGTCGACCCAGAACTCTCCGAAATCCAGGCGGTCGGGCGTTTCCGTTTCCGGCTCGCGGCCGGCCCCGGCCTCCTCGCCGCCCACGTCCTGGGCCCAGGCCTGGCGCCGCAGCAGTCCCTCGATGCGGGCGAGGAGCTCGGCCAGGTCGAACGGCTTGACCATGTAGTCGTCGGCTCCGAGCTTCAGGCCGTAGACCACGTCGTCGGGCTGGCCGCGGGCGGTGAGGATGAGGATCGGCGTGAAGTCGCCTCGCCCGCGAAGCGCCTGGCACACTTCGAAGCCGTCGACCTCGGGCAGGCGGATGTCGAGGAGGATCATGTCGTAGCGCGCGGCTTCAGCCCGCTCCAGCGCCTCCCGGCCGTCGCTCGCCAGGTCGGTCCGATACCCCTTGCGATCCAGGTTCAGGACCAGCCCGTGGGCGATCGCCTCCTCGTCCTCGACCACCAGGATCCGGGGTGCCTCGTCGCCGCTCACGACGGGTCCTCGGCGATGGGCAGCTCGATCTGGAAGCGAGTCCCCGGGCGGCCCTCCTGGGAAAAGGCGTGCACCGTGCCGCCCATCTCCCGGACCAGTCCGGAGACGATGGACAGGCCCAGGCCGGTGCCCTTGCGCCGGCCGTCGCCGGGATGGGACACCTGGTAGAAGCGGTCGAAGATCTTTCCCAGCTCGGTCTTGGGGATGCCGACGCCGTCGTCCTCCACCTCGATCACCGCCCGGCCGCCGGCGCTCGAGACCGTCGAGCGGACCTCGCCGCCGGCGCGCGAGAAGCGCGCGGCGTTCTCGATCAGGTTGTCCATGAGGCGGCGCAGGGCGTCCTCGGTGGCGAGGACCG
Source organism: uncultured Acidobacteriota bacterium (assembly GCA_963739795.1). Classification (GTDB taxonomy): domain Bacteria; phylum Acidobacteriota; class Thermoanaerobaculia; order Multivoradales; family DATKCC01; genus CAVUBL01. The sequence goes on from CAVUBL010000013.1 coordinate 146,939, forward strand.
TGGCGGCGGTAGCGATCCGGGAGACGAGCTCGAGGCCCTGGTGGTCGAGGCGCGTGCGGACCTCGTCGAAGTAGGGCTGGAAGAAGGCGTCGAGGCGCACCGGCTCGAGCACCAGCCGCTTCTTGCGCGCCACCAGGCGGCTCGACTCCAGGACGTCGTCGACCAGGCCGCTCATGCGATCGGCTTGCTGGAGGATGAAGCCGACCGAGCGCGCCATCTCCGCCGGGGTGATGTCGGAGCGCTCGAGGGTCTGGGCGTGGAGCTTGATCGCGGCCAGAGGGGACTTCATCTCGTGGGTGATGTTGGAGATGAACTCCTCCTGCTTGTGCGAGTACCGGCGTTCGGCGAAGGTGTTGGCGAGCTGCGACGTGAGCTCGACGATGAGCAAGATCGCCAGGGCGCAGCCGACGATCAGGACCGCCCAGTGGACCTTGCCCGCAGTGACGCCCACGCGGTCGGCCAGCTCTTTGATCCGGGCGCGCGACTGGACCACGTAGACCACCCAGAGGACGAGCAGGGAGATGACCACGACCAGGGAGACGACGTAGCTGGCGACGATCTGGGTGCGGCGGCTATGGGGCATGGCCTGTCGGGTGTTGTCTCAGGGCGCATCGTAGCGCAGAGAACCGCCGTGACCGAATCCCGATCGTCACGTGACGCGCTCCCTCCGGTCTCTAAGGCCCGGTGTGGAGACAATCAGGGCCCCGACCGAGGGCGTCCGCCTAGCACACCACCCGTCGTCGCGACCCAGGAGAGGAAGTCCCTCGGGCGCTTCTCCAGGGCCCAGACCTTCTGCTTCTCGACGAGAGCTTCGGTGCCCTGGACCCCGAGCGCCTCGATCAGGCCTTCCGGTGGGTCGAGAAGCGGGCGAGGGCCCTTCTGGTGATCACACCCTGGGAGCGCAGGCCACTCGGTGTGGTCTCCGCACCCAAAGGCTCCCGCGTCGTGTCTGTCCCCTCTCAGCGGCCGGGGCCGGCCCCGGTGCCGGGGATCCCGTTCTCGATCTCGGGATCGAGCGTCGGTAGAGGTACCCCGTTGACTGCGACGTCAATCGAGTACTTCCAGATTCCCCCTCCGTCGGAGGTGTCGGCGGGCTGCCAGTCCGCGGTCCACTTCGTGGCAGAGACCTTGGTCAGCTTACTGATCGGGGCATCCTGTGGAAACTGGAGGCCACCGATTTCAGTCTGGCCCGCGGCGTTCCATGTGAGCGTCACCGGCGAGGGGCCGCCCGGAACGAAGAGCCGGGTGGGGTTTACGGTAATGTTCTTTCCGGTGGCATTGACCGTGATCATTGTCGGCATTTCTTTGTCCTTGCTCTGGAACCAGATGAATGTTGGCTAGAAGCCGGCCCGATCGGAGCGACCGGCGGGCGGGGTCGCGCGGGGAAGGACGAGTCCTTTCCTGCGGGAGAGCTGGAGGAGCACCTTGTCGTGGTAGCCCATCTCCAGCAGTCGATGGATCGGCAAGCTTGCCTCATCGGCCCGATCCAAGAGAAGAAGCGCCTCGGACCAGACGGTGAGGACCTCTCTGTTCGACGATTGGGTAGCGCGTGGCCCGAGCAGACGGGCCGCCTGCTCCCAGGCTCTTCGCGCCCCCGAGGCTTCATGTTGCCGCGCCAGGAGAGTTCCGTCGAGAAGGCGGGCCCGAGCTAGAAGCAGCGCGGCTCGCGGATCGTCGGGTTGTTCGGAGTGCAGGGTTTCCGCCAGACGCAAGCCGCGATCCAGCTCAGTCCGGCTCTCGCCCACCAGCTCCAGTCCGAGAAGGGCTTCGGCTCTGGTGATCCGTGCAGTGGCCAAGTCGGCGCGCCAGCTCCGGTCGGACGGAGCCCTCTTCACCAGCTCTTCCAAAATGTCTGTGGCGGCGACGAGCTCGGCGCGTCCCGCTTGAAGCTGGTCCAGGTCGATCATGGCTCGGGCGCTCCACAGTCTGGCCATGGCGAGCTCGCGGCGCCATGCGAAGTTGCTGGGATCCTCCGCCGTCAGGTCGGCCAGCGATGTCTCGCTATCGCGAAAGTACTTGAGTGCTCCCGGAGCCTGTCCGAAGGCCTCTAAAAGGATCCCGATGAAGGAACAGCTAATTGCCTGCCGGTACTGCAATGTCTTGTCTTCTGGAGCCTTCCTTGAAAGGTTTCTGAGCAGGCCCAGCTCGGCTTTGAAGTGCTCCAGTGCCTCCGAGGGTTGACCGAGGCCCTGCAGGACGTGTCCGAGCTTGTTGTGTGCCGTGGCCAGTCCGCGGCGCAACTCGGCGTCCGTCGGGTCCTTCTTGGCGAGCGCGTCGCGGAGAGCCAGAGACCTGCTATAGGCTTCCCGCGCATCCTCGAGGTGCCCCCGCGCCTCGGCGAGCGAGCCTAGATTGCTGTAGGCATAGGCCACCTCGAGCTGCCATTGAGGGTCGTCGGGCCGCTTCTTGGCCACCGTTTCGGCGATCGCTTGGTACTCGCGGAACTCGGCCTCGGCGTGCTCGAGGTCGTTCTGGCGCCAGTCGACGTAGCCGATCCAGAAGTGGCTCGCCCCGAGGCCCTTTTGCCACTCGCCATTGTCGGAGTTCCTCCCCGCCAACTGCTTGGCGAGGTCGAGTGACTCCTCGAACGCCCGCCTCGCCGCCGGCAAGTCGCCGCGGCTGGTCCTGATCTGACCGACCTGGCGCAGAGTCTCCGAGCGCCGGAAGATCTCTTCGTCGGTCAGGTCCGACTCCGGCACGGCGTCGAAGTACTGGAGAGCTTGATCGCCCACGTCGTCCAGGATGTCCAGGCGGCCGATGGGCTCGAGCTTCTTACGCAGGTCGCCCACCATGAACCCGATCAGGCTCTCCGCCTGGCCCCGGCGGCGCTCGGCCTCCCGGCGCGCCTGGACCGCCTGGACGGCGAGGTACGAGACCACGGCCAGGACGACGACGGCGACGCCCGCGATCACCAGGGCGAGCCGGCGCCGCCGGTGAGCGCGCTCGAGGGCGCGGCGCTCCTCCTCACGCTCTCGGCGTGCCCGTTCCTCGGCCTCGCGGCGGGCGCGGCGCTGGTCGAGGGTGCGCAGCCGCTCGGCGACCTCCTGGAGGTCGCGCAGGCGGCGCTCGGGCCGGCCCTCGACCATCTCTGCCACGTCCTCGCGGAGCAGGTCGTCCGCCACGTCCCGGCGCCAGCCCTGGGCGAGGGCGCGGGTGAAATCTCCGACCACGAACTGGTAGAGCATCACGCCCAGGGCGTAGACGTCCGCCTGCACCGTCGCCGCGCGCCCTTCGACCAGCTCGGGCGCCATGTAGAGGTGGGTTCCGCCTGCCGACGAGGCGCTGTCGGCCACCATCTCGGTCAGGTCGAAGACGGTGATCCCTTGGCGGGACAGAAGGTCTCGATCGGTGACCAGGCCGATACCGAAGTCCGTCAGGCGGACCTTCGGGCGTCCCTGGGTATCGGTGGTGATCAGGACGTTCGAGGGCTTGACGTCCTTGTGGAGCACGCCGACCGAGTGGGCGGCGGCCAGGGCCTCGGCGACCTGGGCGAGGAGCTCGAGCCGGGCGTCGAGGGGCACGGCCTCCGCCCCGCCCTGCTCGGCGACCCACTCGAGGAGGTTCCCGCCCTCGGTGTACTCGCACTCGAGGAAGTAGGGGGCGCGCTCGAAGTTCCACTCCAGGATGCGGGCGATGTCGTCCCGCGTTCCCAGGGTCTCCTTGAGCAGCCGGAAGAGGGTGACCTCCCGCTGGAGGGAGCGGAGGCGGTCGGCCTGGTAGCAGAACTTGAAGACCCGGGCCTCGCCGGTCTTCTCGTGGTGGGCGAGCCAGACCTCGCCGAACCCGCCCTCGCCCAGCTTTTCGACCAGCACCCAGTGGGCCCGGCGGGGCACCTCGAGCCCCGGGGCCGGGCGCCAGCCCAGGGTGAGCTCGTCGGCCGCCGACACCGCTCGGCGAGCCTTGGCGGTGCTCTGGGGAATCACCAGGGGCGCGAACCCCGAGATGCCGACCTCGAAGACCTCGATCGGTTCGGCGATGCCCTTGAGCAGGTAGGGGCCGTGGGCGAGCCAGCGCAGGGGTCCGTCGGCGAGCTTCTCGTGAGCCGCGGCCTGGCGGGCCAGGTCGAAGGCGGCCCGGGTGATCAGGGTCTGGCGGCTCTTGGCCAGCGCCATCACCCGGGCGGCGATCATCTTGGCGAAGCCCTCGATCTCCACCGGCTTGGCGCCGCGGGCCACGTCCTCCGGTGGGTTGGAGCGCAGGAAGACCTCGCCGAGGTGCGCGCCGACACGGGCCGTGAGCTCAATTCCCTCTTCGGAGGAGAGCACGCCGAGGGCCTGGTGATAAGCCAGGGCGTAGCGCACGGCGTCGGCGGTGCGGTCGAAGAGGAGGAGAAAGCCGTCGGTCTTGTCGATCTCCCGGCCGCCGCACTCGACCATCAGGTCCCGGGCGAGGCGCTCGTGGTGGGCGGAGATCTCGGCTCCCCGCCGGTCGCCCACGGTAGAGAGCAGGCGCGTGCTGTCCACGAGGTCGGTGACCACCAGAGTCTTGACCACGGGAACGACGCTCCGGGAGGCGTCAATGGGGTGGGGGGCCGGCGAACCCATCATGCGAGGCGGGTCTCGGAGATATCGAGATCAGTCTATTTATTGTGAAGCATCACGCTAAGAAAAGATGATAGGCGAAGTTTCCGCACCAGGCAAACCGGCAATACCCACCCGCAACGCCGCGCAGACTCCTAGGGGGTGATCCGATTCAATACCCGTGCTCGTCCAGCCGGACCTTCCCCCGAAACATCCAGTAGACCGCTCCGGTGTAGCCGAGCACGAAGGGCATCCCGATGGCGGCGATGATCGCCATGATCTTCAGCGTCGTCTCCGAGGAGGAGGCGTTGTAGATGGTCAGGCTGGTGGCCTCGGCCACGCTCGAGGTCACCAGGTTCGGGAACAGCGCGACCCCCACCAGGCCGATCAGGGTGGCGATGACCAGGCAGGAGGAGATGAAGGCCTGACCGTGCCGGCCCAGGTAGATGGTCCGCGGGATGTTGCCGATCGCCAGCACCGAGAGGACCACGATGGCCCAGGCCCAGGGGAAGCGGTCGAAGTTGGCGGTCGCCCGGGGCACCTTGGTGAGGCTGACGATGGTGGTCAGGAGGTAGAGCACCAGGAAGCTGCCGAAGGCGTGCCACATCCACCGCCGCACCCGGGCCTGGAGGCCCCCTTCGGTCTTGAGGTTGAGATAGAGAGAGCCGTGCAAGGCGAACAGGGCCACGGTGAGGAGGCCGACGAGGAGGGGGAAGAAGGGAAGCCTCGCGGGCAGCAGCAGGTCCAAGAAGCCGCCGGCGTAGACCCCGCGGGCGTCGAGGGGCACGCCGACCAGGATCGCCCCCACGGCGACGCCGAAGAGGAGTGACGCGAGCACGCTCGCGACGAAGAAACCGCCGTCCCAGAAACTGCGCCAGGCCGAGGGCGGGAGCTTGCCCCGGAACTCCAGGGAGACGGCCCGCAGGATGAGGGCGAAGAGCACCAGCATGAAGGCGAGGTAGAAGCCGGAGAAGACGGTGGCGTAAGCCTCGGGGAAGGCGGCGAACAGGGCGCCTCCGAAGGTCACCAGCCAGACCTCGTTGCCATCCCAGATCGGCCCGATGGAGTTGAGCACGACGCGCCGCTCTTGGTCGCTGCGCGCCCCCAGGTGGAGGATTCCGACTCCGAGGTCGAAGCCGTCGAGGATGGCGTAGCCGGTCAGAAGCACGCCGAGCAGGGCGAACCAGAGGATGTGTAAGTCCATGACTCAGGCCTCGTCCTTCGCTTCCTTCGGTTCGGTCATGGGCTCGCGCCTGCCCGCCAGGCGTGCGGCGGTGGCGAAGTAGCCGCCGAACGAGGTCTCCGAGGGCTCCGGGCCCACCGGCTCGGGCCCCTGCTGGATCTTGTGGTTGAGCACGAGGACCCAGAGAGCGAAGAGAAGAAGGTAGATCACACCGAACATCACGATCGACGAGAGCACCTGGCCGCCCGTGACCACCTCGGAGAGAGCGTCGGCGGTCCGGAGACCTCCCACCGCGTGACCTCCGGCCAGAGTGGGGTAGACGATCCAAGGCTGACGGCCCACCTCCGCGGCGACCCATCCGAGCTGGTTGGCGGCGTAGGCCGGCAGCACCGCGAAGACGAAGAACCAGAGGAGCCAGCGCGTCTGGAACAGGGTGCCTCGCCGATAGCGCCAGCCGGCGTAAAGGGTCGAGGCGATGAACAGCATCCCGATGGCCACCATCAAGTGGTAGCTCTCGAAGGAGATCCAGACCGGAGGCCGGCCCCATTCCGTTTCGAGCTCGTCGAGGCCCGGCACCTCGGCCGAGGTGTCGTAGTGGATGAGCCAGGAGAGGAGCCCGGGGATCGCCAGGCCGTACCGCACGCGCTCGGCGGCGCCGTCGGGCCAGCCCCACAGGTGCATGGGCGCGTGGCTCTCTGTCTTGTACACGCCCTCGAAGGCGGCGAGCTTGGCCGGCTGGTGGCGCGCTACGGAGTCGGCCTGGAAGTGGCCCGAGGCGAGCTGCGCCAGGGAGAAGACGATCGCCAGGGTCAGGGCGCCGGCGAAGGAGCGCTCGGCGAACTGGCGATGGCGCCCCTTCAGCAGGTACCAGGCCGTGATGGACATGACGAAGAAGGCGCCCAGCAGGAAGGCGCCGAACCAGACGTGGATCAGGCGGTGCACCGACGACGGGTTGAAGACCATGGCCCAGAAGTCGGTGATCTCGGCTCGGTGGGCGACGTGGCCGCCCACCGTGTGCTCGCGGAGGGCGAACCCGGCGGGTGTCTGCTGCCAGGAGTTGGCGACGGTGATCCAGATCGAGGAGAAGATCGATCCGAGACAGACCATCAAGGCGGCGAAAAAGTGCATCCGCGGCGAGACCCGGTTCCAGCCGAAGAGCAGCACCGCCAGGAAGCCCGACTCGAGGAAGAAGGCGAAGATCCCCTCGGCGGCCAGCGCCGAGCCGAAGACGTCGCCCACGTAGCGGGAGTAGACGGCCCAGTTCGTGCCGAACTCGAACTCCATCACGATGCCGGTGGCGACTCCGATGGCGAAGTTGAGCCCGAAGATCTTGACCCAGAACTTCGCCGCCGTCTCGTAGACCGGCTCACGGGTGGCGAGGTGGCGGGCCAGGAGGAAGACGATCACCAACGACAGCCCGATCGTCAGGGGCGGGAACAGATAGTGGAACATGATGGTGAAGGCGAACTGCAGGCGAGAGAGCAACAAGACATCCATATCGTCGGCTCCGGAGTCCGATCGAGAGAGGGTGGGGCGGCATCCGCCCCGGCCCCTACTGTACCGGCCGCCCGCGGGGTCGCACCTACCCCGACGGGCGGGCTACTCCATGATCTCGAGGGTGGCCCGGGCGGCGCCCTCGATCGCCCGGCTCGCCGGGTCCTGGAGGAAGGCGACCACGCCCAGGTCCGAGCGCCTCCAGGAGGGGTCGAGGGCCAGGCTGACGGTGCCCGAGCCGTGGGCGCCGGGTCCACCTGAGAGGGTGAACGCCTTGGTCAGGCGCCGCACTACGTAGTCGTTGCGCAGGGTCCGGTCGGCGTTTTCGCCCCGCGCCACCGCGGTCGTCAGGTTCTTCTGGTAGAGCGCCACCCAGAGCTCGAGCCTTCCGGAGATCTCGCGGGCGACACTTGCGTCGGCGACGGCCTGGAGCTCGTTCGGGCCGGAACCCGGAGCCAGGCGCAGCTCGACCCGTCCGGCCACGGGCCGGGCGAGGGCCTGGTGGATCTTCCGGTAGACCAGGTCCTCCTGGGAGCCGACGCAGTCGGTGGTGCCGTCGACCACGAGCTGCGGCGTGTAGACCCGGTTGCTGCCGAAGGCCCGGGCGTAGCTGCGCTGGCGGTCGGACCAGCGGGCGGAGGAGAAGGGGTCGGTCCAGCCGATGTAGTTCCAGTAATCGACGTGGAAGGCGAGGGGAAAGACGCGGGTCGCAAGCTTGGGGTCTTTGCCCAGGCGCGTCAGCAGGCGGTCGGCGGGCGGGCAGCTCGAGCAGCCCTGGGAGGTGAAGAGCTCCACGACCACCGGCCCGTCGGCCTGGGCGGCCGGCGCGGGAGCGAGGCGGGCCGCCGGAGCCGGGTCGGGTTGGGCGGCCCGGGCGTCCACCCGGCAGGCGAGGACGGCGAGGCCCGCGACGGCGGCGAGGGCGAGGACGAGGGGGAGTGAAGGGCGCTGGGTGTCGGGCATGGTCGGCTCTCCGGGAGATGGCCTGCGGGGCTTCACGGCCCGCTCCTCGGGCGGGCTCGTTGCATCATACGGTCCGTCCGCCGGAACGGTTCTCGGCCCCCACCGCCGGCCGGCCTGACCGGTCTCGCCCGGCGCAACGGGGGCGAGTTCCCCCGCGATCGGGCTTTCCAGATCATCGACGGGCGCGAGGAAGTGGCTGCCCACGGCCGCCGGGAGATGCCGGTGTGGGGCAACGCCTTCCGCTCGCCCGACGGTGAGGGCGGCGAAGAGGAGGAGGCCGCGATCCGGGGCAAGATCCAGGATCTCGTCGACTACCTGGCGTCGATCCAGAAGTAGCTCCGGCGCCTCCTCCTCCCCGGCTCCGCTCTACCTCATCCCGACGATCTCGCCGTCGACCAGGTCCATGCGCACCGCCTGCGGCGACTTGGGCAGGCCCGGCATGCGCAGGACGCTCCCGAGGAGCGGCACGAGGAACCCGGCGCCGCGCGAGAGCACGACGCCGCGCACCGTGACCGGGAAGTCGCGCGGGCGGTTGATCAGGGACGGATCGTCCGAGAGCGACGCCGGCGTCTTCGCCACGCACAGGGGCAGGTTCTCGGAGCCGAGGCGCCGGATCTGGGCCAGGTCCTTCTCGGCGTCCTTGGTGTAGACCACCTCGGCCGCGCCGTAGACCTTCTTGGCGATCGTCTCCATCTTGGTCTCGAACGGGGCCTCGACGTCGTAGAGGCGCTCGACCGGCTTCGGCTCCTTGCGGGCGTGGGCGATCACCGCCTCCGCGAGCTCGCGCCCGCCCTCTCCGCCACGGGCGAAGTGATCGGCGAGGGCGAAGGGCGCGCCCATCTCGGTGCAGGCTCGTCGGACCGTATCGATCTCTTCGCTCGAGTCCGTGCCGAAGCGGTTGAGGGCCACCACCGGCGCGTCGTGGAAGAGCTGGACGTTCTCGACGTGCTTCCTCAAGTTGTCCAGGCCGCGCTCGACGGCGGCCGGGTCGGGGGTCTCGAGGTCGTTCTGGGCGACGCCGCCGTGGCGCTTGAGGGCGCGGACCGTCGCCACCAGGACGACGGCGGCCGGGGCGAGCCCCGCCGAGGCGCACTTGATGTCGAAGAACTTCTCGCCCCCGAGATCGAAGGCGAAGCCCGCCTCGGTCACCAGCCAGTCGGCGAGGGACAGGCCCATGGTGGTGGCGATCACCGAGTTGCAGCCGTGGGCGATGTTGGCGAAAGGTCCTCCGTGGATGAGGGCCGGCACGCCCTCGACGCTCTGCACCAGGTTGGGCATCAGGGTGTCGCGCAGCAGGACCATCATGGCGCCCACCGCCTGGAGGTCGGCGGCGGTGACCGGCTCGCGGCCGTAGGTCAGGGCCACGATCAGGCGGCCCAGGCGCGCGCGCAGGTCGTCGGCGTCCCGGGCCAGGCAGAGCGCCGCCATCACCTCCGAGGCGGCGGTGATGTCGAACGCGCTCTCCCGGGGCACGCCCTGGGCGGGACCGCCCAGGCCGACGACGACGTTGCGCAACGCCCGGTCGTTGACGTCCTGGACCCGGGGCCAGAGGACCCTCCGCGGGTCGATTCCCAGCTCGTTGCCCTGGTGCAGGTGGTTGTCGAGCAGGGCGGCGAGGAGGTTGTGCGCCGCGGTGATGGCGTGGAAGTCGCCGGTGAAGTGTAGGTTGATTTCCTCGGAGGGCTCGACGGTGGACTTGCCGCCGCCGGTGGCGCCTCCCTTGATTCCGAAGGTGGGCCCGAGAGAGGGCTCCCGCAGCGCCAGACAGACCTGTTCTCCGCAGCGGGCCAGGCCCTGGGCCAGGCCGATCGAGGTGGTGGTCTTGCCTTCTCCGGCGCTCGTGGGGGTGATGGCCGAGACGAGGACCAGGCGACCCTGTGGACGACCCGAATCACGGGCCTCCAGGCGGATCTTGGCCTTGTCGGAGCCATACGGAACGACGAGTGGGTCGGCCACGCCGAGACGGCGGGCGACCTCGGTGATGGGTTGAAGAGAACTCATGACGGGCCGTAAGGTTAGTCCGAGGCGAGCCGCGGGGCAAACCGCCGAAGGGTGGGGCGGCCGTCCGCGTATAATCGGCCATTCCGATGACCACCTCCGAATCTCCGGGCGGATCAGAGCCCCAACGCATCGAGCGGGTCGACCTGCAACGCAAGGTCTCCTTGAAGTTCAAGGAGCTCCAGGGCTTCATCACCGAATACTCGGAGAACCTCTCCGTCGGCGGGATGTTCATCCGCACCATGACGCCGCCGCCGCCGGGGACGGTCTTCGACTTCGAGTTCACCTTGGGCGAGGACTATCGGCTGATCCACGGCATCGGCGAGGTCGTCTGGGTGCGGCCGAAGGACGAGGGTTTCGACCAGCCGGCGGGCATGGGAGTTCGGTTTCTCCGGCTCGACCCGGAGAGCCAGGCGCTGATCGACCGGATCGTCTCCGAACGCCTGGAGAGGGAGGGGCGCACCGGGGACGCACCGCCCGAGGTGGTGCCGGGTGAGCCCTGGGTCGAGCGGGTCCTGGGCCAGCCCGAGCGCCATCCCGAGGCCGCAGCCGCCTCCCCTGCGGGCCCAAGGGCTGGTCCCGAGCAGCTCTCCCTCGGGGGGGGCGAGGCGCGGCCGGGCGCACTGGGAGAACTGCCGGAGGCGCCGCCCCCGGCACCCTCGCCTTCGGCGGGTTCTCAGGACTGGGGCCTCGAGACCGGGCCCCTCGACCCTCCGGAGCCCTCCGCCTCCGCGGCTTCGGCGTGGGAGCAGCCGATCGCCACGGAGCCCGCGACACCCGTCTTCGTGCCGCCGTCGCCGGTGGCGACCTCACCCTATGCCCGCTCCTACCAGGGCGCCGCGGTGGCCGGCACTCCGAAGGGGCACCGGAGCCTGGTGGCCGTCGTCCTGGCGGTCCTGGTCGTGGTGGCGGCCGCTGCGGTGATGGTCCTGTTTTTCCCGGAGCTCTCCGTGCGCTGGCTAGTGGGCGAGGGAACCTCGAAGGCTGCTCCCGAGCGCGTCGCCGAGAGGCCCTCCGCGCCGCCGGGCGGGGTCGAACAACCTGTCGCGCCACCGGCCGCGACCCCGACCACCGAGCCCGACGTCGAGCCTCCGCCGGTCGCCGAGCCGGCACCGGCGTCCCGGACCCGCACCTCGGCACCCTCCCCGGAGCCCGCTCCGGTGCCGAAGCCGGCAGCGGCGCCGCCTCCCGCTCCCCGGCCCGCGCCGGCCTCGAGCCGACCGGCCGCCCGGGCGGGGAACGCCGCCTCGCCGGCGGCGGGAGCCACCTTCTCCAAGGTGCTCAACATCATCTCGGAGCCCCAGGGGGATGAGCTCGCGGTGACCATTTTCCTCGACGGCCGGGTCGAGGAGTGGCAGTACTCGGTGGCGCGTCTCCAGTCGCCGCCTCGGGAGCTGGTGAGGATTCAGGGGATCCATCAGCCCTTCCCCCGCTCCGAGCTGCCTGTGTCGAACGCCCTCGCCCGGCGGATCCGGGTCGGGTTCCACCCGGAGAAGCCCAAGAGCGAGCTCCACGTGGTCGTCGACCTCGCCGGGCCGGGGGTGGCCCTCGAGCGCAGCGAGGCGGCGGGGAAAGAGATTCGGCTGTATTTCTCGAAGTCGGACGGCTGAGCGAGTTGCCTATGCCTTCCTCGCCGAGCGGTCTGGGCGAGCTGCCGCCCCTGCCGCCCCTGGTGCCGGTTCGCTCCGGCGGGGTGACGCTGGCGGTCCGCCGGCTCGGGGAGGGAGCGGAGTCGGCCCCGGGCCTCGTCGCGCTTCACGGAGGCCCTGGCCTCGACCATCACACGCTCCTGACCCTGGGGCTCGCCCTCGCCGCGCGCCGCCGGGTCTGGCTGCCCGACCTCCCGGGCCACGGCGCTTCGGCGGCGCCGACGGGCAAGCTCCCCGGGCTCCGGGCCCTCGAGGACCGGCTGGAGCGCTGGGTGGCCGGCCTGCCCGGAGGCGAGCCGCCGGTCCTCCTGGGCCACTCCCTGGGTGCTTGGCTGGTTCGGGAGCTTCTGCGCCGCCGGCGGGTCGAGCCCCGCGCGGCGGTCCTCCTGGCGCCGCCGGCCGCCGGCCAGAGGCGCGCAGAGACCTCCCTGCGGCGAGCCGTCGGTGTGATGGCTCGCGCCTCGGCCCCGGGGCCGGTGGTGGGCAGCGGGGGAGAGCACCGCGCTCGGCGTGAGCTCCGGAGCCACGTGGAGGCCGAGACCCGGAACCGGGCCTCGGAGCTCTTCCTGGAGTCGATCCATCGCGCCCGCCTGCGCGATCCCCGCCTCTACGGGCCTCTGCTGCGGAGCCTCCACCGGGGGCTCACCGGTCCGGTGCGCCCCTTCGACCCCGGCTGCCCGATCCTGGTCCTGTGCGGAGAAGAGGATCGGACCACGCCGCCCGATCAGGCGGCCCGGGTCGCAGCGAGCCTCGTCGGCGCCCGGCTCGTCCATCTTCCCGGCGCCGGCCACTACCCATTCGCCGAGGCCCTGGAGGCGACGGTCCAGAGGATCGAGGAGTTCCTCTCCGCCGTCTCCGGGAGCTGACGGGCTGTCTCTTCGAAGTTGCCTCGGAAGGTGTGGCGGACGTGCCGAACGGCATCGCCTCCTCCCACCGGCTCGCCGGAACGTCTTTTCGAGGCTCGTCGACGGAATCTGTTCGCGATTATCGGCGATTGCGACGAAAGTTCTGTGTCTCGGTAGATCGGTGCGCTCGAAGGGGATGATCCGCGTGAATAGTTCTTTTAAGGCAGCACTTTCTGCCGTCTAAGTCCTTACCTTCCAACTACTTGCGCTTGCACCCTACAAAGCTCCCCACTAGATTCGGGGGCCATGACGAAAGGCGATCGAGCGAAGGCGCGCACGGCGGAGCCAGGGGCAGGGGACCAGGACTCGACGAAGCCGGCCGGCCGCGGCCGCGCCGCGGTCGCCTTGCGCATCCTGAGGGACTTCAGCGGCCTGGGCCAGAAGCAGCTCGCGGCCCGGACGCGGGTGAAGGACCGGAGGGTCGGCTCGTACGAGCGGGGCAAGAGCGAGCTCGAGGAGGGGCATCTCGAGGCGCTGCTCAGCGCCATGGACCTGCCCTACGGAGCCTGGGCCGAGACCCTGGACTTTCTCGACCGGCTCGAGTGGCACCGGCGCAAGTACCGGGCCCTGGGAGGCTCGGTGGCCGAGGGGGAGGAGGCGGCCGGCTTGATCGCCGACACCACCCGGCCGACCCCGGCCGACGCGCTCCGGGAGATCGAGTGGATCGCCAAGTCCGCCGGTCGCGCCGAGGAGCGGAAGACCTACGACACGCTTCGCATGCTCCTGCTCGCGAAGCGCACCTGAGATTCCAATTGAGAAAAGAAGGGCGGGAGCCCGAGGGGGGCGCCGTCCGGCGCCCTGTCCCCGGGCTCCCGGGAGGAAGCCGGGCTCAACGCACCCGGTAGTTGAGGATCGTCTCCCCGAGGTTCGGCACGATCAGGCGCAGCGACACCACGTTGCCGCTGGAGATTCCCTTGGCGGCCGACTCCAGGTCTGCCGGCGTCTTGATGACGTGGCCGTTGAGCTGGAGCACGAGCATCCCCGACCGCAGGCCGGAGGCGGCTGCGGCGCTGAAGGGCGTGACATTGGAGATCACGACCCCCGAGGTCTGGGAGTAGCCGAGCTGCTGGGCGATCTGCGGCGTCAGGGACTGGACCTGGAAGCCGAGGATCTGGGCCACGCTGTGGCCTCCGCCACCACCGGACTCGTTGTTTCCGCTGGTCTCGAACTCGCCGAGCTTGACCCGGACCGTCTTGGTCTCGCCCTTGCGGACGTAGCTCAGCTCGACGGTGTCGCCGGGCTGGTGCTGGGCGAGGTCGGTGGTCAGCTCGGTAGCGTCCTCGACCGGCTGGCCGTCGACGGAGACGATCACGTCTCCGAGCTCGAGCCCGGCCTTGGCCGCGGCGCTGTCCTGCTGGACGCCCTTGACCAGCGCGCCCTTGACCGCCTCGAGGTGGTAGACCTCGGCGTCGGCCGCCCGCACGTCGGAGACCTGGATGCCGAGCTGGGGCCGCCGCACGTGTCCGTACTTCAGGATGTCGGAAGCGACCTTCTTGGCGATGTCGATGGGGATGGCGAAGCCGTAGCCCACGAAGGACGGGCTGCCGAGGATGGCCGAGTTGATGCCCACCACGTTGCCCTCGAGGTCGACCAGCGGACCGCCCGAGTTGCCCGGGTTGATGGCCGCGTCGGTCTGGATGTAGGACTGGAGGCTGCTGGGGTCGCCGCTGAGCTGGCGCCGCTTGGCGCTCACGATTCCGGCGGTGACGGTGTTCTCGAGCTCGAACGGAGCGCCGAGGGCCAGGACCCAGTCACCGACCTGTAGGTTGGCCGAGTCGCCGAGATGGGCGACCGGCAGGGTCTCGCCCTTCTTGGGGTCGATCTTGATCACCGCCACGTCGCTCATGGGGTCGGTGCCCACGACCTTGGCCCGGTACTCGCGGCCGTCGACCAGCTTGACGCTCAGGAAGTCCGCGCCCGACACCACGTGATTGTTGGTGATCACGTGGCCCTCGGCGTCGTAGATGAAGCCGGAGCCGGCGCCCTCTTCCTTGGGGGCTTGGCCGCCCTGGCCGCCCTGGCCGTGGGGGTTGCCGAAGAAGAAGCGGAAGGGATCCGGGATCTGTCCCTGCTGGCCGTCGCTCCCGGCGGGCTTCTCCACCTGGATGAACACCACTGCGGGCAGCGCCCGGTGGGCGGCCGCCCGGAAGGTGCTCGACAGGGCGGCGGCGGTCGCCGTGTCGATCTTGGTCTCAGACTTGTCGTTGGCGTTGGAGGTCGCGCGCGCCACGGGGTGGCTCGCTTCGGCGCTGCCCTGGTCGGCCTGGGTGCCCCGCGTCTGGGCGGTGCCGCAGGCGGCGACCAGCAGGAACAGCGCTGCCGCCAGGACGCGCGTGATCTCGGCTTTCGATCGCATCGTCGTCTCTCCTGGATCCATCGGTTCTGGAGTGGGTGTGGAAGGGTCGTTCAATGTGGCCCAACGCTCATGCAATGTTCGGTCCCGGTCGGTGGAGAGGCCCGGCGCGGCGGAAACTGGCGCCCGCGAAGGCCCCGGGACAGGGGGTCTCGAGACCCACTGCCAGAGTGGCGCGCCGGCCAATTTGGCAGATTCAGAGGTCGGCTCGGCGCGTCAGCCGGCGATCAGGGCGTCGAGCTCGCCGACCCGGGCGTCGGCGTCCGCCTCCCCGATCTCGATCAGGCGGCGGCAGTAGTCGGGCTGGAACATGACCAGGCTGAGCAGGTCGGGGCTGGCGGTCTCCCGCGACCCGAGGCTGCGGGTGAGGTAGCGGAACAGGCGGGGGAGGTGGGGCTCGACCTCGGCTGCCAGGCGGCCCAGGTCGCGGGACGGGCGGATCACGTCCACGTCGACGGGGCGCAGGCCGTGGCGCCGCTCCTCGCCCAACTCCCCGAGGAGCATGTTCAGGCGCTCGACCCGCAGGGTGTCCTGGTCGAGCATGTCGAGGAAGACGGCGTTGAGGAGCTGGCTCATGATCTGGAGCGGCGGCGGATAGCCGCGGGTCGCCGGCCGGTCGGCCTCGTCGACCGTCTTGCGGTGGCGGGTCGAGATGGCGAGGATCCTGTCCGCTCCCAGGTGGATCGCCGGGGCGAGCGGGGCGGTCAGCCGGATGCCGCCGTCGCCGTGCCAGGAGCCGTCGAGGGCGACCGCGGGGAAGAAGACGGGCAGGGCGGCCGACGCCATCACTTGGTCGACCGTGATCCGGGCCCGGCGGCTTCTCCGGTTCGGTCTCTCCCAGGCGTGGACGTTCTTGCCGTCGACCCAGACCACCGACTGGCCGGTCCCGAAGTTGCTGGTGATGACGGCGAAGCTCCTGAGCCGGCCGGAGTCGATCGCCCGGGAGATGCCGGTGATCTCGCCGCCGGGTGCTGCCTCGAGGTTTTCGTCCAGGAACCGCCGCAGGGGCTCGGTGTCCACCAGGCCGTGCACCTCGGGCGCCAGCCGGCCGCCGCCGGAGACCAGGCGCAGGGCCCAGCGGCCCATGTTGGCGAGGAGGGAGCGGGCGTCGACCCGGAAGACGTTCTCCACCTCCAGCGCGTGCCAGAGCCGGGTCAGGTGCTCGACCGACTCGGCGAAGCTCCCGGGGTGGGCGGCCAGGCAGGCGGCGTTGATCGCGCCGGCGGAGACGCCGACCAGGATCGGCACGTCCAGGTCCGGGTGCCGGCGGGCGAGGGAGCGCAGCAGGCCGACCTGGTAGGCGGCGCGGGCACCGCCGCCGGAGAGCACCAGGGCGAGACCACCGCCGCCCGGGCCCGACCCCTGGATCTCCGCGAGCTCCGGAGCGACCACGTCAGCGCGCACTTGCCGGCTACTCGTCCGGCCCGGTCGTCAGGAAACGGCCTCGGCGGCCTCGGAAGGGGCCGGGGCCCCGGGGCGCTCGTGGGCCTCGAGAAAGGTCTCCGGCTTGGAGAAGACGCTCGCGATGCGCATGCCCTTCCTGACCGCTCCGAGGGTGACTTTGCCGGTGGCGAGGGCGGCGCCGAGCTGGAGGTAGGTCTTGGTCCGTCCGCGGTACTGGTACCGGACCTCGAGGCTCGTGCGCCAGAGCCGCGCGTACTCCTCGTAGAACTCCTCGAGGGGCAGGCGGGTGGGCAGCACCGCGTGGATGATGTCGAACATCTCCCAGTCCTGGGTGGTCACCCGGGCCTTGGCGTCCTCCCACAGGTCGGTGCCGGGCAGCGGGGTGAGCACCGAGAAGCCGCTGTTGTAGGTGCCGTTCTCGGAGATCCACTCCCGTAGCCGGGCGAAGTCCTGGCGGTCCCAGGCCGGGTCGACGATGAAGTTCGAGGTGAAGCCGACGCCGAGCTCCTTGAGGATCTCGATCGCCCGCAGGTTGTTGGCCGCATTGTTCTTCTTGTTCACCGAGTCGAGGCCCTCGTCGGTGACCGACTCGAGCCCCAGGAAGATCGCCAGGTCGCCGCAGTCCTTCCACATCTCGATCAGATGGGGGAACCGGCAGATGATGTCGGTGCGGGTCTGCACGGTGAAGTACTTGCGGATGCCGGCCGCCTTGATCTGGCGGGCCAGCTCCTCGCCGCGCTTCACGTTCATCCAGAAGATGTCGTCGGTGATGAAGACGTTGGGCGCCTCGATGGCCGCGAGCTCGCGGACCACCCGCTCCGGCGACTTCTCGCGGAAGGTGCTCTCGTGGAACTTCCACACCGAGCAGAAGTTGCACTTGAAGGGGCAGCCGCGGGCGGTCTCCATCAGCGCCAGGGGCTTCCTGAAGTTGATGTAGTAGTGCGGCGCGTAGTGGCGGATCAGGTGGCGGGCGGGGAGGGGGAGATCGTCGAGCGCGCGGCGGGCCGGCGGCGGGCCGGTGTGGCGCCGCGCGCCGCCCGGGTCCAGGACCAGGCCGGGCACTTTGGCGAGGTCGGCGCGCCGCTCGAGGGCGTCGACCAGGGCCGGCATCACCTCCTCGCCGTCGCCCAGGGCCACGGCGTCGAACGCCGAATCGGTGAACCAGCCCGGCTCCCGGGAGGCGTCGTGGCCGCCCACCACGACGAAGGTGTCGGGCAGGGCCTCCCGGACCCGCCGCGCCAGCGAGGCGCAGCGGTAGCGCTCGGTCGTGAAGTTGCACTGGAGCCCCACGACCTCGGGCTCGAACGCCACGCAGGCGGCGAGGCCGGCCTCGGCGCCGTCGATCCGGAGATCGAAGATCCGGCACTCGTGGCCGTCGGGCTCGAGGGCCCCGGCCACGCACTCCGGTCCCAGCGGCTCCACGAAGGTCAGCATCTCCAAACCGAGGATGCCGCCGATGGGGGGCTTCAGAAATGCGACTTTCATGAGTGCAACCGATCCAAGCACACGCGCCGCCCACCCGTCAAGCGAGGCCTTGTCGCGCCACGCGGCGATCGAGTCAACTTCTCCTCCGCCCGCCGGGGTGGCGTGCCGCACTGCGGCGCCGCCCCGGTGGGTGGCGACGCCGGTCCGCGGCATGGCTACCATGGAGACGAGAAAGGGCGGGGACGGCCGCCCGCGAGACCCCTCGCGGCGACGGCGCTTCGGCCGATGACCGCAGTTCCCAACATTCAAACGAAGGGAGGACACATGGCCGAGATGCTCTTGGAACGGTCTACCTCCGCTGCCACCACCACCGAGCCGCTTCTGCTGGGAGACGAGGCCGTGGCCCAGGGGGCCCTGGACGCCGGGATCGCCGCGGCGTACGGCTATCCCGGGACCCCGTCGACCGAGGTCATGGAGTACCTGCTGGCGGGCTCCGGAGGCGAGGCGGCTCCGCGGGTCGCCTGGTGTGCCAACGAGAAGAGCGCCTACGAGCAGGCCCTGGGCGTCTCCATGGCGGGACGCCGGGTCCTGGCGGTGATGAAGCACGTGGGCGTGAACGTGGCCGCCGACCCGTTCGTCAACTCGGCCCTGGTCGAGATCGCCGGCGGGCTGGTGCTCGCGGTGGCCGACGATCCGGGCATGGCGAGCTCGCAGAACGAGCAGGACACGCGACTCTACGCCGAGCTCGCCCGGGTGCCGTGTTTCGAGCCGGCCGACCCGCAGGAGGCGTACGACATGACCCGAGAGGCCTTCGATCTCTCGGAGCGGTTCCACACGCCGGTCGTCGTCCGGCTGGTGACCCGCCTGGCCCACAGCCGCGCCGGCATCCGCCTGCGCCCGGCGCGGCCCGTGCCGTCGGTCGGGGGCCCGAGGAAGCGGGCCGACTGGACCCTCCTGCCGGCCAACGCCCGGCGCCGCTGGCGCCAGGTTCTCGCCCGTCAGCCGGCCCTCGAGGCCTGGCTCCAGGAGGGGACGCTGGGCGGCCACCTCACGCTGCGACCCGAGGGGCGGCGGCTCGGCGTCGTGACCGCCGGAGTGTCCCGCAACGACTACCTGGAGTGCCTCGCCGAGCTGGCGGACAAGCCCTCCCACCTCCACATCGGCGCCTACCCGGCGTCCTCGGCCCGCCTCCGGCGCCTGGCCGACCACGTGGACGCCGTGCTGGTGCTCGAAGAGGGGCGACCGATCCTGGAGGAGCGCCTGCGCGGCCTGGTCCGGGAGGGCGTGGAGGTCCGGGGCCGCCTGTCGGGCCACCTGCCCGCCGACGGCGCCCTGTCGAGCGATCTGGCGCGCCGCGCCCTCGGCCTGCCGGATCGCACCGGCGTGCCGGTTCCCGAGATCGCCCTGCCGGCCCGCCCGCCCCAGCTCTGCCGGGGCTGCCCTCACCGGGACAGCTTCGCGGCCCTCACCCGGGCGCTCGAGGGGATCGAAGGCGCGATCGTGCCCTCGGACATCGGCTGCTACACCCTCGGTGCCCTGCCCCCCATCGCCGCCATCGACTCGTGTGTCTGCATGGGCGCCTCGATCGGCATGGCCAAGGGAGCGGCCGACGCAGGGCTCCACCCGGCGGTGGCCGTGATCGGTGACAGCACCTTCCTCCACTCGGGGGTCGCGCCGCTCCTCGACGCGGCCGCCGCCGACACGCCCATGACGGTGCTCATCCTGGACAACGCCGCGGTGGGGATGACCGGCGCCCAGGACACGGTCGTCCCCTCGTCCCACATCGAGCCTCTGCTCCTGGGACTGGGAGTTCATCCGGACCACTGCCGGGTGATCCGGGCGCACCCGACGAAGATTGACGAGATGGCCCGGGTGATCCGGGAGGAGATCGACTATCCCGGCCTGTCGGCGGTCGTCCTGGCTCGCGAGTGCATCGAGCACGCGCGCCGGCGCAAGGCCGGCCGGCGCGACCCGGAAGGGAGGGGAGAAGATGGGCGGACAGCGCAAGTGTGACGTGGTCCTGGCGGGCGTGGGTGGCCAGGGCGTGCTCTCCATCGGCGCCCTGATCGCGGCGGCGGCCCATCGCTCGGGCCTGTGGGTGCGCCAGTCCGAGGTGCATGGCATGTCCCAGCGGGGCGGCGCCGTCCAGGCTCTCCTGCGGATGTCGGACCGGCCGGTGCGCAGCGGCGAGATCGGCCGGGCGTCGGCGGACCTGGTGCTCGCCACCGAGCCGGTGGAGGCGCTGCGTCAGCTCCCCTTCCTGGCCCCCGGGGGCACCCTCGTCACCGCCGCCGAGGCCGTGGAGAACGTTCCCGGATATCCGGATTTGGAGACCCTGCTGTCCCGCGTCCGGGCGCTCCCCGCGGCCCTGGTGGTCGAGGCCGAGCGCCTGGCCCGAGAGGCGGGATCTCCCCGGGCGGCGAACGTGGTGCTGGTGGGGGCGGCTGCCGACCTGTTGCCCATCGAGCCCGAGCGCCTGGAGGAGGAGGTGCGGCGGGCCTTCGCCGCCAAGGGCGCGGAGGTCGTCGAGACCAACCTCCGGGCCTTCCGGGCCGGTCGGGAGGCGGCGCGGTGCGTGGCGTCCTGAGCGAGCCCCTGGCGGAGGTGGTGGCGCGGGCGCGGTCCGAGGGCCGCGACGTGCTCCTGGAGACGGAGGGCCTGACGGTGGCCCGCGCCCTGGGGCTGAGGGTACCGGTCCATCGCCTGGTGGGCGACGCCCGGGAGGCCCGGAGACTCGACCTCGCGGTCTTTCCGGGCGAGCGGCTGGTGGTCAAGGTGGCGTCGGCGGGCATCCTCCACAAGAGCGACGTCGGCGGCGTGCGGGTGGTGGCGAAGAGCGCCGAGGCGCTGGGCCGGACAGTGGCGGAGATGGAGACGCGGTTCGCCGGGCTCGACGGGGTGGCCTACGGCATCTTCGAGCATGTGGCCCACGAGTCGAGCCTCGGCGGCGAGCTCCTCCTGGGCGCCCGCTGGACCGACGACTTCGGGCCGATCGTCACCTTCGGGCCGGGCGGCGTGGACGCCGAGCGCCTCGCCGGGATGCTGCGGCCCGAGCGCGGGGCGGCGATCCTCTCGCCGGCCCTGGCGACGGACGAGAGCGTTCGGCGGGCCCTGGAGGCGAGCGTCGTGGGCGGCGGCCGGCGGGGACCGGGCGTCGACCCCCGGGCCGCTCTCGACCTCCTACGACGGTTCCTCGCTTTCGCGGCCGAGGTCGTGCCTGCCCTGGTCTCGGAGCTCGAGATCAACCCCGTGGCCTTCGTCGATGGCGAGCCGGTGGCCCTCGACGCCCTGGCCCGCCTGGCGCCCCCCGGACGCCCCGACGGCTTCGGCGGCGCGCCGGCGCGGCCCCTGGCCAAGATCGCACGCCTCCTCGCACCGGAGCGGGTCGCCGTCGTCGGCGTGTCGCGGCGGACCGACCCCCCCAATCCGGGGCGGATCGTCCTGCGCAACCTCCTGGCCGAGGGGTTCGACCCGGAGCGCCTCTGGGTCGTCAAGCCGGGGGTGGCCGAGATCGACGGTTGCCGGGCCTGGCCCGACCTGGCCTCCCTGCCCGGGCCGGTGGACCTCCTGGTCGTGGCGGTGGACGCCGTCCAGGTGCCCGACCTGGTCGAAGAGGTGGTGGCGCGCGCCCTGGCCGAGAGCCTGGTGATCCTCCCCGGAGGCATGGGCGAGGCCGACGGCACCGAGGAGCGGGCGCGGCGGGTGCGCGCGTGCCTCGATCGCGCGCGGAGCTCGGCCCTGCCCGGGTCCTGGGGCGGACCGGTCGTGAACGGGGGCAACTGCCTGGGGGTGCGCTCGGTTCCGGGGCGGGTCGACACCCTCTTCATACCGCGCCACAAGCTCTCCTTCGACCGGCATCCGGCTCCCCTGGCGGTGATCTCCCAGAGCGGCGCCTTCGCCGTCGCCCGGGCGAGCCGGCTCGCGGTCCTCGCCCCGCGCTACCTGGTGACCGTGGGCAATCAGCTCGACCTGACGGTGGGCGACTACCTGACCTACCTCGAGGGCGATCCCGAGGTGCGGGTGTTCGCCTGCGCGGTGGAGGGCTTCCAGCCGGGCGACGGCCTCGCCTTCGTCCGCGCGGCGCGCCGGATCACCGCCTCGGGCCGCTGCGTGATCCTCTACCGGGCGGCGCGGACGGCGGCGGGTGCCCGGGCGTCGGCCTCCCACACCGCCTCCATCGCCGGCGACTACGCGGTCACCCGGGCTCTCGCCCGGGAGGCGGGTGTGCTCCTGGCCGAGAGCCTGGCCGACTTCGACGATCTGGTGGCGCTGGCGGTGCGCCTCGACGGCCGCCAGCCCGCCGGCCGGCGCGTGGGGATCGTGACCAATGCGGGGTTCGAGTCGGTGGCCCTGGCCGACGGCCTGGGGCCCCTCGAGCTGGCAGAGCTGGGCGAGGAGGCCGCCAGGCGCCTGGGCGCCCTCATCGAGTTCCGGGGTCTGGGCGGCATCGTCGGGGTGCGAAATCCCCTGGACACGACCCCCATGCTGGACGACGAGGGGTTCGCGGAGGCCGTGCGGGCGATGCTGGAAGACGACGGGGTCGACCTGGGGGTGGTGGGCTGTGTGCCCCTCACCGGAGCGCTCCGGACGGTCCCGGCCGGACCGGGGCATGCCGAGAGCCTCGACGAGGAGGGCTCGGTGGTACGGCGCCTGGCGGCCCTCGCAGGAGAGGTGGCCAAGCCGTGGGTGGCGGTGGTGGACGCGGGGCCGCTCTACGATCCCATGGCGCGCCGGCTGGAGGCGGCCGGCGTGCCGGTCTTCCGCACCGCCGACCGTGCCATCCGCCTCCTCGGCGCCTGGGCCGGAGCCCACCTGACCCACCACTGAAGGCCGCCGGTCTGGAAGAGGGCTTGGGAGGGGGCGTCCCCTGCCCACCTCGAGGGTGGGAAGGGGATCGAGGGGATTGGGTGGTGATCCAGAAGAAAGCGACGCCGCCCCCCGGGCCCGGGGGGCGGCGCTATCTGACACGGCTCGCCGGGGATGGCGACCGGAGCTGTCGAGGGCCGAGCTCTTGGCTACATTCGAGAAGCAAGGCTCGTGCCCGAGCCCCGACGACCTACTGGGCGGTCGCCCGGCGGATCAGGTCCAGGAAGTCCTTGCGCATCTTGGCGTGGTCCTTCTGCCGGATGTACATCATGTGCCCCGCCCCGTAGAAGGCGACCCGGATGTTCTTGGCGATCTCCGGGTCGAGGGGCATGTGGGCCACCGTGTAGACCGAGCCGAAGTAGGGCGTCGCCATGTCGTAGTAGCCCGCGAGCACCAGCACCTGGAGCTTCGGGTTCTCGTTCATGGCCCGGCGCAGGACCTCGGCCACGTCGAGATAGCCCGGCACCCAGCCGCGCTGACCGCCGCGCGAAAAGCTCCACGGGGAGACGTTGGTCTCGTAGTTGAACGGCAGGTCGCTCTTCAGCCCCAGGTCGCGGCGCAGGTAGTCGTTGATCAGCGACACGAAGTAGGAGTCCAGGGCCACCCCGGCCGGGTCGTACTCGGGGCGTTCGCCGGCGGCGTCGCGGTCCCGTCCGATGAACCGGGAGTCCAGGCGCCCGATCGTCTGGCGCTGGTCGCGCATGAGCTGCTTGAAGAACCGGTCGGCGCGAATGCGCAGATTGCTCTCCTCGACGTACTTCTCGGAGAGGCCCGTGTACTCGGCGACCTTGCCGGCCACCTCGTTGCGCTCGGCCTCGGGGAGGTTGCGGCCCTTGAGCAGGGCGGTGGCGTACTCCCCCTGGGCGAAGGTCTCGACCTCGTCGAGGGTCGAGCGCAGGTCGCCGGACAGCCGCTCGGGCAGCTTGTGGTGGTACCAGGCCGCCGCGGCGTAGCTCGGCAGGTAGAGGACGTAGGGAAGGTCGTTGTCGTCGCTGAAGATGATGGTCTGGAAGTCGAGGACCGACGAGATCAGGGCGATGCCGTTGATGTACATCCCGTAGTGGTCCTGGAGGTAGCCGGCGAGACCGGCCGAGCGGGTGGTTCCGTAGCTCTCGCCCGCCAGGAACTTGGGCGAGGTCCAACGCTCGTTGCGCGTGAGGTACAGGCGGATGAACTCGCCCACCGACTCCACGTCGTTCTCGAAGCCGTGGAACTCGTCGGCGCTCTCGCCGGGGGACGGCCGGCTGTAGCCGGTCGACACCGGGTCGATGAACACCAGGTCGGTGGCGTCGAGCACCGAGTCCCCGTTGTCCACCAGGTGCCCCGGCGGCGGCCCGTCGGGCATCCCCTCCGGCCCCAGCGCGGCGCGCTTGGGGCCGAAGGCGCCCAGGTGCACCCAGAGGGAGGCGGCGCCGGGCCCGCCGTTGTAGGAGAAGGTGATGGGGCGCTTCGCCGGGTCGCTCACGCCGTCACGGGTGTAGGCGACGTAGAAGATCGAGCCCAGGGGCTTGCCGTCGTCGGAGCGCAGCACCATGTTGCCGGCGGTGGCGGTGTAGGGGATCTTCTGCCCGTCGATGGTGACCGAGTGATGGGTGACCGAGCTCACCTCGCCGACGAGCTCCTTGCGCACGTCGTACTGGGCCGCCTTGACCTTGACTTCGTCCGAGCCCTTCGCGCCCTTCTCCTGGGAGGGCGGTCGCATGGGGGGCTGGGCCTGCGAGGCGGCGGGCCCGAGGGCCAGGAGGGCGAGGGCCAGGATGCCTGTGGCGCTCTTCCGCACAGCGTCTCCTTTCCGTCTTGTGGGATGGGATGGCGTCGTTTCCCGCGGCGGCCCGGGGGCCGCGCCGGCTCGACTCTACCGCCATCGTCGTCTCGGCGCTGTGGCGTTTGCGAAGGGGCGGAGGATCAGCCGGCCAGGGAGCGGACGCGCGCGATGGCGTCGCGGCTCACGTAGAGGGCCCGGCTGGCGTCGACCAGGAGGAGGAAGGGGTCGGAGGCGTTGAGCAGGTCGGAGAGGCGGCGACGGTTGGGGGGCGCCAGGCAGAGCAGGTCGCCGCGGGCCAGCTCGCCGGTGACGAGCTCGATCTCCACGGGCTCGGTCTGGGCGCCGATCGCCCGCAGGCCCTCGATCTCGGATAGGTCCGGCGGGCACTCGAAGTAGATCACCGAGGCGAGGCGCACGAGCTCCACGCCGGAGTCGAGCTCGAGGGGCAGGAAGGCGTCCCCGGACTCGTTGAGGCGGGTCCCCAGCGTCTCCTCCCGGTGGGTCGCCGTGGTCGTCCGGCGCAGCAGGAGGCCGCCGCCGATCAGCGCGCCGGTGCACAGGCGGAGCCGCACGGCCAGGGGTGCGGACTCGATGCCGAAGGCGGCCCCAGTCGCCACGGTCACTCCTTCCCCTCCAGGCCGTCGACGAAGTCCACGTTCACCCCTTCGGTCCGCATTCGGCCCAGGAGGTCGTCTTTGTCGGTCGCCTTCAGGTAGGCCTCCCGCGCCTCGACCGTCTCGGCCAGCACCAGGTGGAGGAGGGCTTCGTTGAGCACCACGTTGCCCTGCTTCTTGGTCGTCTGCATGATCGAGGGGATCTGGTAGGTCTTGTTCTCCCGGATGAGGTTCGAGACGGCGCGGTTGACCACCAGGATCTCCAGGGCGGCGACCCGCCCGCCACCCACCCGCTTGAGGAGGGTCTGGGAGACGACCGCCCGCAGGCTGTCGGCGAGCATCAGGCGCACCTGCTCCTGGCGGTCGGCCGGGAACTGGTTGATCAGGCGCTCGATGGTGCCCACCGCCGAGGTCGTGTGCAGCGTGCCGAACACCAGGTGACCGGTCTCGGCGGTTTCGATGGCGATCGAGGTGGTTTCCAGGTCGCGCATCTCTCCCACCAAGACCACGTCCGGGTCCTCCCGCAGGGCCGCGCGCAGGGCGCAGGCGAAGGAGCGAGTGTGCTCGCCGACCTCGCGCTGGTTGATCATGCAGAGCTTCGACGGGTGGACGAACTCGATGGGGTCCTCGATGGTGATGATGTGGTCCGCTCGGGTGCGGTTGACCAGGTCGACGAGGGCGGCCAGGGTGGTCGACTTGCCCGACCCGGTGGGGCCGGTGACCAGGACCAGGCCCTTGGGAAGATTGGAGAGGCGTCGGACGGCGGGGGGCAGGCCCAGATCGTCCGCCGACGGGATCCGCTCCGGGATCTGGCGCATCACCGCTCCGGCGCCGTTCCGGTCCCGGAACAGGTTGACCCTGAAGCGCGCCAGGCCCGGGAGCTCGTAGGCGAAGTCCGAGTCGCTGTCGTGCTCGAACTGCTCGCGTCGGGTCTCGGGGGTGATGGCGAGGATCAGCTCCCGGGTCCGTGCGCCGTCGGGAACCTCCGAGCCGAAGGGCATGAGGTCGCCGTCGAGGCGGACCCGGATCGGCTGGCCCGGGGACAGGTGCAGGTCGGAGGCCCCCATCTCGATCATCCGGGCCAGGAGATCGTCCATGGTCCCGGGGCCCGGAGCCGCCATCTCGGCCCGCGGCGCTTCGTCGACCGCCGGTCCGGCGCGCGGCTCGGCCTCAGCGCTCGGCTCGGCCCGCGGCGCTCGGCTCGGCCGCGGCCACCGGCCCGGCCTTCAACTCGGCCTTCTGATCAGAGGGCGCCACCGGCTCGGCGCGTAGGCGCCATCCCTCGGGGCCGGGCTCGCCCCGGAAGTGGAAGGCGTTGCCGTCCAGGCGGTACTCGAACTCCCAGCCGGTGCTGGCGATCGGGTCGGGCATCGGCCCCTCGCTGACCTCGGCGATCAGGTGGCGGATGATCGTCTCGTCGAGGCGCGTTTTGGTGACCTCACGCTGGTTCCCGTTCTGGCAGAGCTTGGGAAGCTGCCCGGGTTCGAGCACCAGGGCGTCCATGCGGTGATCGACGACGGCGCGGAGGAGGCGATCGAGGCTGGCCATGGGGGAAGCCTACGCGGCGGCGGCCCTCGCCGGCCATCGCCCAAGCCATGAAGATCCGGTCGGACGCCGAGGCGGGCCGTGTCGGTGCCCGTCCTACAGCGTCCGTTTCGAGTTCTGGTACAGTGCTAACGCTTAATTTCTGGATCATCGATGTCCGGAACCCGGAACCCCGGCGCACGAGGCTTCACCGTGCGCCCCGATTCGAAGGAGGACTGTTCCATGCGTGCTGTTTCTTGGAGGGGCGCGGTCGCCCTGAGCCTGCTGCTGACCGCCGCGGCCGGGCCGGCGCGGGCCGCCGATCCTTGCCTGATCTTCGTCCACGGCAAGCAGACGAGCACCGACACCTACACCAACTGGAGCGCGGCCCGGAGCTACTGGACGAACGGCTCCCACGACTTCATCCAGGTGGCCACCAAGAGCTTCCAGGCCTCGTACTACGTGGTCGGCTACAACGGCACCCGCCCGTACTGGGACGCCCAGGCCGCCGGCGAGGTGGCCAGCGAGATCGTCAACGCCACCAACGGCGGTGCCGACGGCGGTGGCCATCGCTGCGCCCTCTCCTGGTCCCAGGGGGGCACCTTCTGGGTCATCGCCCACTCCATGGGCGGTCCGGTGATGGACTTCATCCTGGGCAACGACGACCCGTCCGACCCCAACTACGACTTCAACGGGCCGTACGACACCGCGTCCGGCCGCATCAGCCTGGAGATCAGCCTGTCGGGCGCCCACCGGGGCTCGGAGGGCGCCGATGCGGTGTGCGGCGACTCGAATTTCTTCTGCAACTTCATCGCCTCCTTCATCCAGGACTGCGACGACGCCACGTACTGGTTGCGCAGCGACGACTCGGTCCAGGTCAAGACCTACAGCTCGGCGCCGGCCCGCAACGTCTACCTGACCGGAGGCTACGAGGCGATCTTCGGCGCCAGCGCCTGCCTGTCCGGCGAGGACGACGGGATCGTTCAGTACGCCTCGATCTTCGCCTGCGCCGGCAGCGCCACCGCGAGCTACGACAACTCCGACGTGTGCGGGAGCTCGTCGAAGCAGGAGGCCTCCGGCTTCTTCAACCTCGACGGGGCGCACGAGAACCACAGCGACATCCGGGACGCCAGCGATTCGGACACCAGGAAGGCGATCCCCGACGGCATCTGGACTTGCAGCGGCGTGCCGTGCGCGCCCAACACCACGGTCCAGAGCTCCATGACCACGGCGGCCTTCGTGGCGCTGCTCTACTGACGGGAAGGACGAGAGATGAACCGAACGACTCGACTGCGGATTTGCACGTTCCCCTTCGCCCTCTCTGCCCTCTTCGTCGCGGGCCTGGCGTCACCGCCGCCGGCCGCGGCCCAGGGCGCCTCTGCCCTTGCCCGCTCGGCGGCCCAAGGCTACCGGCGAGCGGCGCGCTACCCGGCCAGCTCGCGACCCGTGCCGGCCGGCCATGCCGACCCGGTCCGCGCCGCGCGCACGCCCCAGGCCCACTCCTTGGGTGGACCGGGCGGAGCTCCGCCTCGGCTCGAGGTCTGGCCCGCCCGGGTGAGCTTCGTCGATCCGGAGCCGGTGGACCTCTACGCCCGCCTTCGAGGGGACGGGGGCGAGGCCCTCTCCGGCGCGGTCGTCACCGGCCGGGTGAGGGACGCATCGGAGGCCGAGGTCGGGCGGCTGACCTATGCTGACGACGGCGTGGGCCCGGACCGGCTTGCCGGCGACGGCGTCTACTCGGCCCGCTTCGAGCTGCCGTCGGAGGCGTCTCCGGCCCTGGCGGCGACCTTCTTGGTGGAGGTGCTGGCCACGCTGTCCGACGGCACCACGCGCCAGGTGGCGGCGGGCTTCCTTTACAGCCACCCCTGGGCGCACCTGACCGGGCGCTACCGGGACTCGGTGGCCGGCGGCAGCCTGGTGGTCTCGGCCGAGGTGGCGGTGGAGAGGGCGGGCCGGTTCCACCTGGAGGGGACGCTCCACACCATGGCCGGGGAACCGGTGGCGTGGGCCCAGGACGCGGTGGAGCTCGGCCCCGGGCGCCACTGGCTCGACCTCTCGTTCTACGGCCTGGCGCTCCGCGACCGGGGGGTGGCGGGGCCCTACCGGTTGGGCAGTGTGACACTGGCGACGACGGGAGCCATGCCCAACGCCCTCGGACCGGTGGTGGAGGACGCGTACGTGACCCGGCCGGTGCGCTTGGACCGGCTGACGGAGGCGCCGTTCGGGCAGAAGGGGTTGATGGAGGCGGCTCGGCGGTTGGAGGGGGGCGTCAGCCGCTGAGACGGGCCGGGGGCTCTCCCCGCGGGAACGGCGCGACGTGGTCGGAAGGTGGGCCGCAGGAGTCGCGCCTCGGCTCGGACCGCGCCCGGCCGGCTCGGACTCCTCGAAGTCTCGTTGGGCGCGGCCCTTGACGCCTCCCGGAGGATAGCCCCCGGCCCTGTGGGGTCGGACGGTGCGGCGTCCGCCTTCCTCGAGGGGTGGCCGGGGTGAAGGTAGCTGCTACGATGCGCTCCTCTCCGCATGCCGGCCTCTCCTGATTCCTTGCCGTCCGGTGCCCCTCGTGTGCGGGGGGTGGCGAGTCTGTTCTGGGGGCTCTTGGCCGCCACGGTGGCGGTCAAGGCGGCCCTGGCGGTGGCGCTCCCGGTGCTGGGGGACGAGGCGTACGTCTTCCTCTGGGGGCGGAACCCGGCCCTGGGCTATTACGACCACCCGCCCCTCTCCGGGTGGATGGTGCACCTGCTCTTCGGGCTCGGCGACTCGCTGCCGGTGCTTCGGCTGCCCTCGATCCTCCTGGCGGCGGGGATCGCCCTGGGGATGGTCTGGCTGCTCCGGCCGTATGGGGAGACGGAGGCCTACCTGGGGGCGAGCCTCTTCCTGCTGGCTCCCATCAACGTCCTGGGCGTCCTCACCCTCACCGACACGCCCCTCGTCCTGTGCTCGTTCTTCTCCGGGGCCGCCCTGGTCCGGGCCCGCCAGCGCGGCGACCACCTGGGGTGGTACCTGACGTCAGGGGTTTTCCTCGGGCTGGCGTTTCTCTCGAAGTACCTGGCGTTTCTCCTCGCCCTGGGCTACGGGGCATGGTTCCTGGTGAGCCTCGTCCGCGACCGGGAAGCGCCGCGGCGCCGGCTGGTGGCGGGCTTCGCCCTCCTGGTCGCCGGGTGCCTCCCCTTCGTCGCCTTCAACCTCTGGTGGAACGCCGGCCACTGCTGGGTGAACGTCATCTTCAACCTCTACTCGCGCCACGTGGGGGAGGAGAAGAACTACTCGGTTCCCAGGAACCTCCTTTTCTACGTCGGCACCCACCTGTACATGGCGACGCCGCCGGTGCTCGTCTTCCTCGCGCGTCGCCGGCGTCGCCTCGCCGAGGTCTTCGCCGACCGAGCCTTCGGCCCGGCGGCGTTCCTCTTCGCGGTCCCCATGGTCGCCTTCCTGGGCATGGCCCTCACCGCCGTCTTCGGTGCTTACTGGGTCCTGGCCTTCTATCCGTTCTTCTTCCTCCTCCTGCCGCGGGTGCTGGACCGCCGGCAGCTCGCCACGGCGCTCCGTTTCATGGCGGTCTTCACCGCGCTCCAGGTCCTGGTGGTGGGCGCGGTGCTCGCCCAGCCCCTCGAGCGCCTGGAGAAGCTGGGCTTCTACCAGTCCCTGGTCACCATGGAGCGCACCGGCGATCTCCTGCATCGGATCGAGCCCTATCGGCGCGGAGCCCACCTGGCGGCGCCCGGCTACACCCTGGCGTCGATCCTCTCCTACCACCTGGGCGAGACGGTGAGCGTGTTCGGCGAGGGCTCCCACTACGCCCGGGAGGACGACATCCTGACCGACTGGCGCCGTCTCGACGGGCAGGCCGTGCTGGTGATCTCGAAGACGCCCTTCGAGCTCGAGCGGTACCGGCCCTACTTCCGGTCGATCCGGGTCGGCTCCGTAGAGCTCGACGATGCGACCCTCCACTGGCTCCGGGGCGAGGGCTTCGACTTCGCGGCCTACCGGGAGGGTGTCCTGCGGCCGATCCTGGAGCGCTACTACCGGATCCCGAGCTGGCTGCCCACCACCGGCTGCTACTTCTGCGAGCGCTACTTCCCCGGCCCGGCGTGCCGCTGAGCCCGGCGCTGCTCGGGGCGTCTCACTCCCCGGCGCGGCGGCCGTAGCCGGCCACGACCGCGGCCAGGACCATGACCAGCAGGCCCCAGGAGTGGAGGTTCGCCAGGCCCACCTGTAGGGGCGAGAGCCGGGGCATGCCGAAGGCCGCCCCCGCCGCGGTGGTGCTCGCCGCCAGGATCGTGGGGATGCAGTAGGGCAGGAGGAACGGGTAGGTGCACACGGTCACGTCCAGCAGGTTCGCGCGTCGGTAGCGGCTGACCCCGAAGCGCTCGCCGGTCCGGCGGGTGAAGTCGCCGACGGTGAGGATCGCCACCACGGAGTGCGTGGTCAGGAGCACTGCGGCCGAGACGGCACCGAAGGTCCAGAGCTCGGCCCCCCGGGCGCTCGCCGTGTGCGCCTCCGCCAGGCCGACCAGGCGCTCGAGGACTCCGGTCGCCTCGAGGCCGCCCACGAGCCCCATGAGGAGGAGGGTGAAGATGGTGATCCCGAGGCCGCGCTCCATCCCGTCGATGATCAGGCCGCGGGCGGTGAAGTGCGCCGAGTCGATCCAGAGGACTGCGTGGGGCGTGATCCGGCCGAGGGCCAGGCCGAGGGCGAGGGCGGCGACGATGCCGGCCAGAAGGCCCTCGAAGAGGTGGCGGCGCGCCAGGAGCAGGCCCAGGACCAGCACAGGCGCCAGGACCATGGGCAGGCCGCCGGGAGAGGCCGGGAGCGGCGGCGCGGAGGTGGCGCCCGGTGCGCCGCCGCCCCCGAGCAGGGCGAAAAGCACCAGGGCGACCGCGCCGGCGGGCAGCGCGTAGCGCATCCGACTCCGGACCACCCCGCCCAGGTCCGCGCGCTGGGTGGCGGCGGACGCGATGGTGGTGTCCGAGACGGGGGAGACGTTGTCGCCGAAGGTCGCCCCGCCCAGGATGGCGCCCATGAGCCAGACCGGATCGGTCCCCAGGCCGGCGCCCGCGGGGTAGAGGAGGGGAGCGCACAGGAGGAGGGTGCCGAGACTGGTTCCGGTCGACGTGGAGACGACGGCGGCGAGGACGAAGGCGGCCGCGGCGAATCCTCCGCCGCTCACGCCGGTTTCCCGGGCCAGCCAGACCAGGGCCTCGACGAACCCACTGGCGTTCATCAGCGCCGCCAGCACACCCGCCAGCAGCCAGGCCAGGATCATGACCGCGACGATCGGCTGGCTCATGCCGCCGATGGCGGCCTCGGCGTAGCGGGTCCGGTCGCGGGCCAGGGCCAGGCCCAGGGCGAGGGCGGCGAGCAGCACCGGCCAGAACCCCTTCTCGTCGGGGGCGCCGGAGAGGGCGAGCCAGGCCACCCCGGCGAGGAAGAGGGCGAACGGCGCCAGCGCTCCGGCGAGGCCGCCGTGGAAGGTCAAGGCCTGGGCGGCGGGCTGCCGGGGCTCTTCGTCTCGAATCATGATGGAAGCGGCGGGCAGGCTACCACGGGGTCGCAACCGCGGTTGCGGCCTGCGGTACAGTGCCGAGGCTACTTGGAGACTTGGCTTGGATGTCTGGCTTGGATACTGGGCCGGGAGGTATGCCGATGGGGGATCCGAACGACGAGTTCACTCTCTACGATCTTCGGGTCGAGGTGGCCGCATGCCGGGGGACGATGGTGTGCAACCACCGGATCGGTGACTACTTCGAGCTCTCCGGCGAGGATCTCACCCTGCCGCCGGGGCAGAGCTTCTCCATGTATGCGCTCGCCGCGCTCCTGCCCCTGCTTCCCGCCAAGCAACGGCCGACCGACCCCAACGACTGGATGACCACGGACACCGATGTCGCCTGCCCCGACCCCCACTGCGGCGCCGTCTTCCGGATCCGGCGGGTGCGCGAGCGGGTCTTCCGCCACGGCGAGGTGACGGTGGTCCCCCTGCCCGGGGAGGGCCAAAGTCCGGAGGACGCCAGTCAAAGTCCGGAGGACGCCAGTCAAAGTCCGGAGGACGCCAGTCAAAGTCCGGAGGACGCCAGTCAAAGTCCGGAGGACGCCGGTCGAAGCCCGGAGGACGCCAGTCAAAGCCCGGAGGACGCCAGTCAAAGTCCGGAGGACGCCGGTCAGGGCCGGGAGAGCACCGGAAAGTGATTGTGCCGCGGGTCGAGCTCGCCCCGGGCTACACCGTCTCCCGGGTGATCCACGGCACCTGGCAGCTCTCCGCCGGGCACCGGGAGCGCCCCGTGGACCGGGGTGCGGCGGTCGACGGGCTGCTGCGTCTCGCCGAGGCCGG
The DNA here is from genome assembly GCA_963739795.1 of uncultured Acidobacteriota bacterium. GTDB lineage: Bacteria > Acidobacteriota > Thermoanaerobaculia > Multivoradales > DATKCC01 > CAVUBL01. Next base: position 179,927 of record CAVUBL010000013.1, read on the forward strand.
CTTCACCACCTTCGACAGCGCGGACATCTACACCGGCGCGGAGGAGCTCCTCGGCGACCTCGTCCGTGCCTGGGGGCGGCGCGGAGGCGACGGTCCGCGGCGGGACCTCCAGATCCACACCAAGCTGGTGCCCGATCGAGGGGCACTGGCGCGGGTCGACCGCGCCTACCTCGAGGCGGTGGTCGACCGCTCGCTCCGGCGCCTGGGAGTCGAGCGCCTCGATCTCGTCCAGCTCCACTGGTGGGACTATGGGGTCCCGGGCTGGGTCGAGGCCGCGGGCGTCCTCGACGACCTGCGCCGGGCGGGGAAGGTGCGCCTCGTGGGCGCCACGAACTTCGACGTGGCGCACCTCTCCGAAATCCTCGACGCGGGCGTCCCCGTCGTCTCCCACCAGGTCCAGTACTCGGTGGTCGACCGCCGGCCGGAGCACGGCATGGTGGCCCTGGCCCGCGAGCGGGGACTGGCGCTCCTGGCCTACGGCACTCTCGCTGGGGGATTCTTGACGGAGCGCTGGCTCGGCGCCGGGCCGCGGGAGCCGAGCCCCGCCAACCGGTCGCTCATCAAGTACCGCCTGATCTTGGATGAGCTGGGACCCTGGACCGTGTTCCAGGAGCTCCTCTCGGTCCTCCGGGAGATCGCGCAGCGGCGCGGGGCCGGCCTGGCGACGGTGGCCCTCGCCTGGACGCTGGGCCGTCCCGGCGTGGCGGCGGCGATCGTGGGGGCCACCGGCGGTCGGCACCTGGAGGCGACGCTACGCGCCGCCGAGCTGCGCCTCGAGGTGGAGGAGCTCGAGGCCATCGACCGGGTAGTCGGCCGAGGGAGCGGTCCGTCGGGCGACACGTACGACCTGGAGCGCGAGCCCGGGAGCGCCCACGCCGCCATCATGCGCTACGACCTCAATCAGGTCTGAAAGCCCTCCTCTGGGCGACGAAGTAAACCCAGGCCACCTCCACCGGCTGGTCCGGATCGGCGTGGCGCCGGGCTTCGGCCAGGATCTCCTCCTGCTCCTCAGGGCTCGCCCCCGGCGCGATCCGCGCGATCATCGCCGGGATCTCGGCCAGCTCGATGAGCTCGGATTGGGGGCCGCGGTGGACGAAGGGCCGTCGCTCGAGGAGGGCGAAGCCGGCGTCGACGAGCTGCCGCTCCAGCCGGCCGGCGGCGATCCGATGGGGCCCGCCGGCGGGCTCCCGGCCGGCCCGGCGCGCCACGGCACGGGCCAGGGCGACCTGGTAGGGATGGACCTCGGAGCGCTCGCCTGCGAGTCGCTCGGCGGGGACGTTGAACACCAGCAGCCCGCCGGCCCGGAGGAGCCGGCCGAGGGCGGCGAGGACCGGGCGGCGCGCCGGAAACTGCCAGAAGGCGGCGTTCGAGACCGCCCGGTCGAAGGGGCCGGCGGCCACCCGCTCGATCTTCGCCGCGGCGGCCACGGCGAAGTGGGCGCGGGGGTCCCTCACCCGTTCGCGGGCGACCGCCACCATGGCGGCCGAGCCGTCCACCCCGACCAGCTCGGCGTCGGCCGGCAGGCCCGCCAGGCAGGCCTCGGCCGTCGCCCCCGTGCCGCACGCCAGGTCGAGGACCCGACGGGCTCCGGCGAGGTCGGCGAGCTCCGCCAGGCGGCGGTTGAGGGTGGGGTAGATGGTGCGCTCGCGGGCGAAGGCGGCGTAGATCTCGGCGTTGACGCGACCGGACCAGGGGGAGTCGGAGGGCATGGGCGGTGACAGTCTCTCACCCCCGGGCGCCCAATCCCCCCGGCAGGGCCCGCGGCCGGACACCTCGCCGGTCGCTCGACCTCCGCGCGACTCGCCGGGCGCCTCAGCAGGCGAGCTGCTGCTCGGCCTCTGGCTCGAGGCTCGTGCCCGCCAGCAGGCTCCCGATCACCTCGACCAGCTCCTCGAGGTCGAACGGTTTGTAGAGCATGCGGTCGGCCTGGGAGAAGTCGAGGAAGATCTGCTCCCGGTCGACCTCGGTATGGAGGTTGCGGGCCGTCAGGAGGACGATCTTGAGGCCCGCCGGGTAGACCCCCTTGAGCTCATCCTCCCGCAGCATGCGCGCCACGCGGTAGCCGTTCTCCCGCGGCATCATCACGTCCAGGACCACCAGCTCGGGCTGGCCCGCCCGGGCGACTCCCAGGGCCTCCACTCCGTCGGAGGCCGTCAGGACCTCGTAGCCCTCCTGGAAGAGCCGGTACTTGACCGTCTCCACCACGTCCTTCTCGTCGTCGACCACCAGGATCTTGATTCCGCTCATGGGGTTCTCCTTCGGTCGCCTCCCGGAGCGCCGCACGCGCGGGCATGGCCGGCTGGCAAGTTTGGATCAGCTCCCGGCCCGACGCGCCGTCGTCCGGGTAGACCGCCGGACCGAGCACCCGCGGCGCGGGGACCGCTGCCCCGTCGATGCGCATCGCGGTCTCGGTGAGGCGTTGCTCGAGGCGGCGCCGCACGATCTCGGTGCCCTCTCGCGGAGTCGCGAGGAGCACCAGGATCAGGCGGCGGTGGACGGGTTGCACGGTGAACTGGTCGCAGTCACGGGGCAGGACCTGACGCAGATCGTCCCGGACCGCGAGCAGCGCCGACAGGAGGCTCTCCCGGTCCGCCAGCGGCGGGACATGCGCCTCCTCCGGTCCCCAGCCGATCACCAGGAGCCCGAAGAACGGGTACTTCCGGTGCTCCCGGATCTCCTGCTCGAGGGCGACGTCCTCCCGGGCCCGGTCGAGGTCGGCGGGCAGGCGGACGGTGAAGCGGCTCCCAAGGCCCTCGGTGCTGGTCAGCACCAGGTCCCCCCCGTGGGCGTGCACCATCTCCCGGGCGATGGAGAGGCCCAGGCCGGTACCCTGGACGGTTCGGGTGAGGCACTCCTCGGCCTGATAGAAGGGCTCGAAGATCCGCTCCCGATGCTCCGCCGCGATCCCGGGGCCGGTGTCGGAGACGGCGAGCTCGGCCCACCCCCCGCTCCGGCGGACGCCGAGCTCGACCCGGCCGCCGGCCGGGGTGAACTTGAGGGCGTTCGAGACCAGGTTGGTGAGCACCTGGGCCAGCCGCTGCGGGTCGGCGAAGACCTGCGGAAGCGGCTCGGCGACCTCCAGGTCGAGCTCCACCGAAGAGGCTTCGGCCTGGGGGACGAAGGTCGCTCGCAGGTCGTCGAGGAGATCGGCAAGGGAGACGGGCTCGAAGTGGTACTCGAGCTTTCCGGCCTCGATCTTCGACAGGTCGAGGAGGTCGTTGATGATCACCACCAGGCGGACCACGTTGCGCTGCGCCATGGCGAGAAACCGCTTCTGGGGCTCGGTGAGCTCCCCGGTCTGCTCGCGCCGGACCAGGTCGATGGCGTTCTTGATCGAGGTCAGGGGAGTGCGCAGCTCGTGGGAGACGGTGGAGACGAAGGCGCTCTTGAGCTCGGAGAGCTTGGAGAGCTCCTGGTTCGCCCGCTGGAGACGCTCCTCGACCCGGCGCCGCTCTTCGGCCTCCTCTTCCAGGCGCTCGTTGGCCAGCTCGAGGCCCGTACGCACGGCCTCGAGGCGGTGCACGCTTTCGGCCTCGGAGCGGGCCCGGTTCTGCTCCCGGCGCACCCGGTCCACCAGGTAGCCGTAGAAGGAGGCGACGGCGAAGAGGAACGGAATCCGGATGAGTGAAGCCGTGCTGATCACGGAGGCGGCGCCCGAAGCCGACAGGCCGTAGAGGTAGGCCGAGCAGACCACCACCGCGCCGAGGGCGATCAGCGCCAGGCTCTCGCCGATGGCGGCCAGGAAGAGGACGAAGAAGTAGAGGTAGAAGAACTCGCTGTCGAAGTGCCCCGTGAGCACCAGGGCGGTGGTGATCCACGCGGTGTCCGCGACCAGCACGCCGGCGGTGAAAGCCCGGCTCCCGAGCCAGCGCGGCGACAGGCGGGCAACGATCACGTTGGAGGCGATCGCCCCGACGATCAGGGTCGTGAGCACCGGCGAGAGCCCGGAGAACCCGGCCTCGGAGAGGACCATGTAGGAGGTGGCGATGATCAGGGTGAAGCGCAGGAGGACGAAGGCGTGGCCGCGGCCGGCTCGACCACGTTCCTCCCGCAACCCCTCGATCCCCCTCCCATCGCCGTGGGGGTCGGCGGACGCTCCCACCCACGGCTGGAAGTCCGGCTCGGGTGGGCTCGCCGCGGTCGTCGTCTCGCTCATCGCCCGCCCAGGCTACGGGCGGGTAACCGGAGGCCGCTATCGCGGTCCGTCCGTTTCCGGGGTCGGCGGGCGCCGACGCCGTGTAGGACGGCGTCCTACTCGTCCCGGGGGAGGGGCTTCCTGGGGAGCGGCTCGTCGCGCATGGCGGCGTCGTAGAGGAAGCCCGCCATCACCACCGAGGCCTGCACCATGTCGTCCCGGTCCAGGTGGTCGTAGCTGTCGGCCGCCGTGTGGTGGGTGAGGGAGAAGTAGTCCCGCATGTCCTGGATGAACTGGAAGCCGGGCAGTCCGACCCGGTCGAAGGAGAGGTGGTCGGTGCCGCCGGTGTTGCGGGTCGACACGGTGGTCGCGCCCAGGTCGTGGAAGGGCGCGAGCCAGGCCTCGAAGATCGGCACCACCGCGGCGTTCTCCTGGGTGTAGATGCCACGGATGCGGCCGCCGCCGTTGTCCAGGTTGAAGTAGGCGGCGAGCTTGGCGTGCTCCGGCTTCAGGGTGAGTGGCCCGCGGTCTTCGCGCAGGTAGTAGGGCAGCGCCTTCTGCTCCGGGTCCTCGGTCTCGGGGCGCGAGGCGAAATGGTGGACCACGTAGGCGCGCGAGCCCAGCAGGCCCTCCTCCTCGCCGCTCCACAGGGCCACCCGGATCGTCCGGCGCGGGTGGATGCCCAGGGCCTCGAGGATGCGCGCCGCCTCCATGACCACGGCGCAGCCGGCGCCGTTGTCGGTGGCGCCGGTGCCGGTGTGCCACGAGTCGAGGTGGGCGCCCACCATGACCACCTGATCGGCCAGGTCGGTGCCCGGGATTTCGGCGACGGTGTCGTAGGCCATGGGGTCGTCGTCGTAGAAGCGTGCGGCGACGTCGACCTCGAGCTCGAGGGGCGCCAGGGCCGGCTCGTCGGCGTGGCCGGCGGCCTTCGCCATGCCGTCCGCGGGCTCAGCGCCGGCGTCGCCGGCCGCTTCGGAGGAGCCCTCGGCCTCGCCGCCGTCCTCGGCCTCGAGGATTCGCACCAGGCGGTTGTACTGCTCGACCTGCACCACCAGGGCCGGTACGCCCGGGCTCTCCCCGGGCTGCCGGGAGCCGCCGCCGCTCACCGTCAGGATGCCGGCGTCGCGGGAGCTCGGCTCCAGGGTCGCGAGCACCCCCTGGGCGACGAAGAAGTCGTTCATCTTCCGGCGCAGCTCCCAGCGCTTCCGGGCCCGCGCGCGCCAGCTCTCGCGGCGCTCGCCGGGGATCTCCAGGGTTTCGAGGGCGGCCAGGTCGCCCTCGTCGTGGCGCTCGACCACCGGCTGGTCCCAGCTCTCGAGCTCGCGAGCGTCGTCGAGGAGCAGGATCTTGCCGGAGAGCTTGCCCTCGTACTGGGCCAGGTCGTCCTCGCTCTCGATCTTCACCCGCATCGCCGGGCCGCGCACGGGCCCGTCGGTGCCCGGGGTCCAGGCCTTGGGCAGGGCGACCAGGGGCATGGGGATGGGGGCGGTCTCGGTCACCGACGCGCGGCTGAACGACCAGCCCCGGCCGAACGGCCCCCAGGGCTCCAGGTGGGCGTTGGCCAGGCCCCAGGCGGCCAGCCGGTCGCGGGTCCACTCGTTGGCGCGCTTCATGGCCGGCGATCCGGTGAGGCGGGCGCCGATCCGGGTCGTCAGCTCGCGGACGGTCTCCATCACCTGGGAGTGGTGCAGCCCTTCGTCGCGGATGCGGTTCATGGCGTCGAGGTCCACCCGCTCCTGGGCCGACAGAGGTGAGGAGAGAGCGGCGGGCAGGACGCAGAGCGGGGCGAGCAGAGCGAGGGCGGGCAGCAGACGAGCCTGGCGCATCGAGACACCTCCTCAGGGGGGTCGCTGTCGAGATCGGGAGACCGGCAGCGACTGTATCGCACTCGACGGCGCGCCGGACCCGGCGGGGGGTGCTTCTCCGGTCGGCCGCTCTTGTGGTAGGAAGGGCGTCCGCACGCTCGCTCCAACGCCCGCGGAGGACGCGCCATGAGACCGATCACCGCCAGCGACCTGATGAACCCGGAGGTGCTCACCGTGTCCGAGGACATGAGCGTCCGGGAGCTGGCCGCCTTCCTGGTGGACAACGAGATCACCGGCGCGCCGGTCACCGACCGGGACGGCCGCCTGGTGGGCGTGGTCTCGGTGGTGGACATCGCCGAGATCGCCGCCGAAGACGACGAGGGGCCCCTCTCCGAGGGGCTGGACTTCTTCGGCCGCGGCTGGGAAGAGGGCCTCAGCGAGGAGGAGCGCGAGGAGCTCGGGCTCGTCGAGGACGACGAGGAGCTCCTGGTGGGCGAGATCATGAACCCCGAGGTCTACTCCGTACCCGAGGACGCCTCGGTCTCCCAGGTCGCCATGAGCATGCTCTCGAACCACGTCCACCGCCTCCTGGTGATCGACGAGGGCAAGGCGGTGGGGATCATCACCACCTCGGACCTCCTCGGGCTGCTGGTCGACGAAGGGTGAAACCGCTCGGCATCGTCGGGGGGATGGGCCCGTTGGCGTCGGCTGAGCTGCTGTCGACGATCTACCGCCTGAACACCCCCGAGCACGAGCAGGACGCCCCGGCGGTGATCCTCCTCTCGGACCCGTCGGTGCCCGACCGTACCGAGGCGATCCTGCGCGGCGAGACCGCCGAGCTCGTCGGGCGGCTGGCGGCGGCGATCAGCACCCTGATCGAGGCGGGCGCCGGCCGGGTGGTGATCGCCTGCTTCACCATTCACCGCGTCCTACCCGAGCTCCCTGAGGCGCTGCGGCGACGGGTGATCTCCCTGGTCGACCTGACGGTGGAGGAGGTCCTCGCCGACCCCCGCCGAAGGCTGCTTCTCGCCACCACCGGCTCGCGCCGGAGCGGCCTGTTCACCGGGCACCCGCGCTGGGACGAGGCGGCGGAGCGGATCGCCCTGCCATCGGAGGAGGACCAGGAGGCCCTCCACGAGCGCCTCTACCGGCTCAAGCGAGGGGAAGCGCCGGAGGAGATGGCGGCCTGGCTCGAAGAGCTCGCCGGCCGCTCGCCGGGGACCGACGGCTTCGTCTTCGGCTGCACCGAGCTCCACCTCCTGGCGCGCCCTCTCGCCGAGCGCTGGGGGGAGGAGATGGTTCGCCGGCGGGTCGTCGACGCCCTGACCACGGTCGCCCGGCGGCTCCCGGAGCTGGCGGCCGCCGGGGGGTAGGCGGCCCGAGTGGCCGGAACCGGCCGGGGGCGGATGGTAGTCTGAGGCATGGCCGCCTTCCGTCCCGGTCCCCTCTCCGGCCCGATCGGGCGCTTCGCCTCCCGCCTCCGCTTTCCGCAGCTCTTCACTTTCTTCCTGATCGTCTTCGTGCTCGACCTCATCGTCCCCGACGCCATCCCCTTCGCTGACGAGATTCTCTTCGGCCTGCTCACCGTGCTTCTGGGCTCCCTGCGCCGGAGCGCGCCCCAGCCCCAGTCCCAGGTGCCGCCGGAGGAGCGGGTGGAGAAGAACGTCACCCCGCCCCGGGGCTAAGCCTGGACTATTCATGAGCCACCTACTCCGAGCCGCAATTGCACGCGATCTCAGGGCGTACTCGCTCTTCGCTCCTCAACGTACTGTCCAGTACGCCTGCGTCTCTCATCGCTACGTGCGCCCTGATCTCACACACACTTGCGCCTTTCGCTACGGCGCCTCATGAATCGTCCAGGCTAAGCAGCCACCGAACCCAGGTCTGGGTGGGGGCGTCCCCTTTCCACCTCCGGTCTGGGTAGGGGATCGAGGGGTTGCGGGGCGGATCTATGGGGAGCGGATCTAGCCGACCCTGCACACCAGGCCCTTGAGGTAGGTCCCCTCGGGGAAGGGGAGGGCCGTGGGGTGATCGGGTGCCTGCTCGAGCCGATGGAGGAGGTGGGCGTGGCGCCCCGCGTCGAGGGCGGCGTCGGCCACGATCTTCTGGAAGAGATCGGCCTTGAGGGCGCCGGAGCAGGAGAACGTCACCAGGTACCCGCCCGGTTCGAGGAGCTGGAAGGCGAGGAGGTTGATGTCCTTGTAGCCCCGGGCGGCCGCCTCCACCCGGCTCGGGGCGTCGGCGAACTTGGGCGGGTCCAGGATCACCAGCTCGAAGCGGCGGCCCGCCGCCCGCAGGCCGCGCAGCACCGAGAAGGCGTTGCCCTCCTCGACCGCGTAGCGCTCGGGCCCGAAGCCGTTGAGCTCGGCGGTCCGGGCGAGGAGGGCGCCGAGGGCCGGCGAGGACTCCACGTGGGTCACGTGCTCGGCGCCGGCGGCGAGGGCGGCGTGGCCGAAGCCGCCGGTGTAGGCGAAGGCGTTGAGCACGCGGGCGCCCGCCGCCCGGCCGGCGACCAGCTCGCCGAGGCGCAGGCGGTTCTCCCGCTGATCCAGGTAGAAGCCCGTCTTGTGGCCGTGCCGGACGTCGACCAGGTGCCGGCAGGCGCCCTCGCGGATCTCCACGAGCTCGGGGGGCTCCGCGCCCGCCAACACGCCGGCGGCCGGCTCGAGCCCTTCCTTGGCCCGGGCCTCGGCGTCGGAGCGCTCGTAGACGCCGGCCGCGGGAACCAGCTCCTCGAGGGCGCGGACGACGGCGCCCTTCCATCGCTCGGCGCCGGCGGAGAGGAACTGGGCCACCAGGTACTTCCCGTAGCGGTCCACCACGACCCCGGGGAGGCCGTCGGACTCGCCGTAGACCAGGCGCCGGCCGGCCGGCTCGTCGACCGCCGGGGCCGGCTCGCGGGCCGCGAGGGCGCGCTCCAGGCGGCGCCGGAAGAACCCCTCGTCGATCGCCTCGGCGGGGTCGAAGGTCCAGACCCGTACCGGGAGCCGCGAGCGCGGCGAGAAGGCGCCCCGGGCGAGGAATGTGCCGTCGGCGGCCAGGACGTCGACGGTGGCCCCCGCGGAGTTGTCTGTGGTGAGGGCGTCGTCCACCCGGGCGATCGCCCCGGAGTAGATCCATGGATGGCGGCGCCGGAGGGACTTCTCCCGCCCGCGGGCGAGGGTGACGGAGGGGTGCGGCATGGGTGCGGGGCCGAAGGGGCTCGAGTCAGGGCCGGGTCAGGTGCGGGCGGAGGCGAACTTCGCCCGGTACTTGGCGAGCTTCGGGCGGATGACGACCTGGCAGTAGGCCTGGCCGCTGTTCTGTCGGTAGTAGTCCTGGTGGTAGCGCTCGGCCGGGTAGAAGGTGCCCAGAGGCGCCACCTCGGTGACGATGGGGGTGTCGAAGACCTTTTCGCCCTCGAGCTCGGCGATCAGCTCGTTGGCGGTGGCCTCCTGCTCCGGCGAGGTGAAGAAGATGGCCGAGCGGTACTGGGTGCCGGTGTCGGCCCCCTGGCGGTCGAGGGTCGTGGGATCGTGGATGGTGAAGAAGATCTCCAGCAGCCGGCGGTACGAGACCACCTCCGGGTCGAAGGTCACCTGCACCACCTCGGCGTGCCCGGTGTCGCCGCCGCAGACCTGCCGGTAGGTCGGGCTCTCGACCTGGCCCCCGGCGTACCCAGAGACCACGTTCTCGACACCGGGCACCTCCTGGTACACGGCCTCGAGGCACCAGAAGCAGCCGCCGGCAAGGGTCGCGGTCTCGGTCCGTTCGTTCACCATGGGGGACATTCTAGGGGGACATTCTAAGGGGACACTCTAAGGGTTCAGGGGTAGAGGAGACTGGAGGTCCAGCCGTCGCCTTCGCGGAGGTAGAGGCGGCGCTCGTGGAGGCGGTTGGCCCGATTCCACCACAGCTCGATGCGCTCCGGCGCCAGACGGAAGCCGCCCCAGAACGGCGGCCGGGGTACGGCGCGGCCGGCGAACCGCGCCTCGTTCTTGGCCACTCGGGCCACGAGGCGCGCCCGGGAGTCCAGGGCCGAGCTCTGGCGCGACGCCCAGGCGCCGATCTGGCTGGCCCGGCCGCGGGTCGCGAAGTAGGCGTCCGACTCCTCGTCGGAGATCCGGGCCACCGGCCCCTCGGCCCGCACCTGGAGGGCCAGAGAGGGCCAGTGGATGCAGAGGGCGGCGTAGGGGTTCTGCTCGAGTTGCCGGGCCTTGCGGCTGGCGTAGTTGGTGAAGAAGACGAAGCCCCGCGGGTCGATCTGCTTGAGGAGCACCATGCGGGCCGAGGGTCGGCCCTGGGCGTCGGCGGTGGCGAGGGACATGGCCGTGGGGTCGCCGGCCTCGGTCTCCTTGGCCCGCTCGAAGTGGGCGCGGATTTCCTCGATGGGGTCGGACGGACGGGGCATGGGAGTCGGGGCGTGAAGCGGTCGGTCGTTTCGGGGAGGGGAGTCTAGCAGCCCATGGTGTAAGTCCACACGGTTGCGTTGCGAGCGCCGTGGGGCCGGATACGAGACACCGCGACGGAGGCGATGCGGTGCCACCGTCGAGGAGCGGGAACGACGTAGGTGGCCGCACGCCGCCGCAACCCTCCGGGCGCTTGGGGGTTGCGGCCGGCTTCCGCGTTGCTCGTCGTCAACGATGACACCGCATCGCCTCCTCCTCGTGCCTTGAAGCCGTCTCGCAAGACCCATGCGCGCGACCATGTGGACTTGCACCATGGGCTGCTACCAGCCCATGGCCTGGACAGCTTTCGCGCGGTGGCGCTACGATCGCGCAACTCTTTCGTCAACTTCGGAGCGATTCCGAAAAGGAGGCGACATGCGCTGTCTTCGAAACTTTGGTGCGGATCTCCGGCCGGCCCTGACTCCGAATCTGGCGCCGGCCCTTCTGGTGGCGGGCCTCTTGCTGGCCCTGGTGCCCTCGGCGGCCGTGGCCGACTCCGACGCTCCGGCCGAGCTCGGCCAGGCGCAGTTCTGCCGGGTCACCTATGCCCTGTGCATCACGGCGCCTTGCGAGAAGGTCCCCACGAAGATGGCCGACGGCTCGGAGGGCGAGCCCCGGTACCTGTGCACCTGCGACGTGATCCGGGACCAGCCGGACGCCCCGGCCTGGTCGATGGGTCCGGACTCCTGCGCGGATCGCGCGCCCAAGCACGAGAACGGCAAGGAGGTCCTGGTCTCCACGTACTCGAACCTCTACAACGAGGACGCCAACCACGTGACCGAATGCGGCGAAGCCATCGACTGGGCCTGGTGCTACGGCGCGACCTGCGTGGTCGACCCGAAGGACCCGACCAAGGCGCAGTGCAACTGTCCGGGAAAGCACACTGTCGCCAACGTCCTGGGCTCGTGCGACTCCGATCTGTGCGGACATCCGCCGTACTGGTCCGCGGCCTGGCCCAAGGCCGACTGCTACGCCAACTGCCGCTTCTACGAGTGGATGACGAGCCAGGGCTACGAGGCCAACAAGCCGGCGACGCTGTGCTCCGGGAAGCCGGTCTGCGAGTGTCCGGCGGCGAAGTAGGCTCCACGCCGCGCAGACTCCTAGCCGCGGGAGGGCGAGCGAGCGGCGGCCGGCGGCTCCGAAGGGCCCCGGCATCTGCCTCGTCCTCTATGATCGCTCCATGGACTACGTGAACCTCGGTAAGTCCGGGCTCAAGGTCTCGCGCCTGTGCCTCGGATGCATGAGCTACGGCGATCCGGGCTGGCGCGACTGGGTGCTGGCCGAAGAGCAGGCGCGTCCGTTCTTCGAGCGGGCCCTCGAGCTCGGGATCAACTTCTTCGACACCGCGGACATGTACTCGCTCGGCGTGAGCGAGGAGGTCACCGGCCGGGCGCTGGGCGAGCTCGCCCGGCGCGACGACGTGGTGATCGCCACCAAGGTCTTCTTTCCGGTGCGCAAGGGCCCGAACGGGGGCGGCCTCTCGCGCAAGCACATCCTGTCGTCGATCGACGACTCGCTCCGGCGGTTGGGCACGGACTACGTGGATCTCTACCAGATTCACCGCTGGGATGAGGAGACCCCCATCGACGAGACCCTGGAGGCGCTCCACGACGTGGTGCGCGCGGGCAAGGCGCGCTACGTGGGGGCCTCGAGCATGTTCGCCTGGCAGTTCGCGAGCGCCCTCTATCGGGCCGACCTCCACGGCTGGAGCCGGTTCGTGTCGATGCAGAACCACTACAACCTGGTGTACCGGGAGGAGGAGCGGGAGATGATGCCGCTCTGCCAGGCCGAGGGGATCGGGGTGATCCCCTGGAGCCCCATCGCCCGGGGGCTTCTGGCCGGCAACCGGGGGCGTGCCGAGGAGGGGCGGACGACGCGCGCCCGGGAGGACGAGTACTCACACCGGATGTACACGCGAGAGGCCGATTTCCAGGTGGTGGACCGGACGGCGGAGGTGGCGGCGGAGCTGGGGGTGTCGCCGGCCCAGGTGGCGATCTCCTGGCTGCTTCACCGGCCCGGGGTGACGGCGCCGATCGTGGGGGCGACGAAGCTGGAGCACCTGGAGGAGGCGGTTGCGGCGGTGGGGGTGGAGCTCGGGGCCGAGGAGATGGCGCGGCTCGAGGAGCCGTACGTGCCGCACCCGGTGCTGGGGCATTCGTAGGGGACCCGAGGCCCACGTGGCGGGTGGCTTTCTCGGCGGCTGGAACGTGGGAGGGCGGCCACGCTCGCGGGTCGGGTGGCTCTCTCGGCGGCGGACTGCGCCGGCGAGAGACCACCGCGAACCCGCGAGCTGCCCCCTCGGTGGTTGCAGCACGGCTCCGCCGGAATTCCACTCCGACCCCGCCTCGGCCTAGGAGTCTGCGCGGCAGAAACACGTAGCCGCGCGCAAGGGTCTTACGGGGTGGATCCAAGGCGCGAGGAGGAGGCGATGCGGGGACATCGTAGACGACGAGCAACGCCAGAGACACCCCGTAACCCCCTTGCGCCCCGACCAACTCCCTCCGGGAGTCGGTGCCCGTTGCGGCGGTGTGGAGCCGTCTACTTCGTTCCCGCTCCTCGACGATGGCTCGGCATCGCCTGCGTCGCGGTGCCTCGTATCCGGCGGGCACCGGCCGAAGGCTGGTCGGGCGCTCGCAACGCGACTGCGCGTTTCTGCCGCGCAGACTCCTAGCCTGGACTATTCATGAGCCACCTACTCCGAGCCGCAATTGCACGCGATCTCAGGGCGTACTCGCTCTTCGCTCCTCAGCGTACTGTCCAGTACGCCTACGTCTTTCATCGCTACGTGCGCCCTGATCTCACACGCACTTGCGCCTCTCGCTACGGCGCCTCATGAATAGTCCAGGCTAGTGGAATGGGGAGGAGAAGAGGCGGGGTTGCCACGCTATTGAGATCTCGCCGTCCGGACCTCCAGGCCCCGTTTGCGGGGCTGGACCTGGAGGTTGGCCAGGTCGTCCTCGGAGAGCAGGCGGTCGAGGGCGACGCTGAGCACGTACTGGTTGCGCAACTCCTGGTCGATCTCGGCGTAGGCCCGGGCCAGCTCGTCCGGGCTCTGGATGTGGAAGATGCGGCCGCCGGTCCGGCGGGCGACGCTGGCCAGGCGCAGGGGTGCATCCACCTGGGTCTGGCCGGTGGCGAGGTCGCCGAGGGCCAGGACGTAGACCGGCACGCCGGCCCGTCGGGCGTAGCGGGAAGCCTGCCCGGCGTCGAGGTGGCTGCTGGTGTCCTGGCCGTCGGTGAGGACCACCAGGGCGCGGCGGCCGACCTGACGCTCGAGCTCGAGGGCGGCGTAGACGATGGAGTCCCAGAGGGCGGTGCCGCCGCCGGCTTCGAGGTCGTCGAAGGCGGCGGCCAGGCGGGCGGGCTCACCGGTGAGGCCGTGGGCCAGGCGGGGCGCGCTGTCCACGTCCACCAGGAGGGCCCGGTCGCCGGGGATCAAGGTGTCGTCGAGGAACTGCTCGGCTGCGCTCTTGGTCTCGCCCATCACCGGCGCCATGCTGGTGGAGGAGTCCACCAGCAGGCCGAGGACCAGGGGGACCTGTCCGGCCCGACGGAACCGGTCGACGGCGAGCTCGCGACCGCCGAGGCGGACGGCGAAGTCCTCCGGTCCCAGGCCGCCCACCGGCCGCCCGCGCCGATCGGTGGCGACGGCGAAAAGCTGCACCAGGTTGACTTCCAGGTGGGCGCCGGGAGCCTCGCCCAGGAGGGGGCGGGCGTCCTCCAGGCTGCTGCCGTCGTCCAGGTAGGCGACGGCCCGCAGGTAGTCGTCGGGCCGCGGCTCGGGGGTCGGCACCCGGAGCCGGAAGGGCGGGCCGGTGAGGCGGGCTACGGGCGTCCGGTTGCGGTAGATCTCGAGGTGGTCGAGACCTCTTGCTGGCGGCACGGAGACCGACAGCTCGACATCGACGCTTCCCGCGTCGGGGCGGCCGGTCACGCTCTCGATGCTCACGCCGAAGGCCCGGCGCTCCGGATCGAGGGTCAGGGTGTCCTCGCCCAAGCGCCGGCCGTCCGCGCCGTAGGCCACGGCCTTCAGGGTGCGCGGCGCGTCGCCCGCGGGCAGGTCCAGGCGCACCGAGAAGGGCCAGAAGCCGTCGTCGGCGGCCTTGTGGTCGTCGACGAAGAAGACCACCCGATCGATGTCGTTGGAAGTGGCGACGGTGTCAATCCGCACCCGCCCCACGGAGCGCCGCGGCGGGACGAGGAGGAGCGGCGCCGGAGCGGCCGGCGTGACGAGGGCCGCCGGGCCGATGGCGGGGCGCGCCGGATGGGGCTGGGCGGGGACCTGAGCCGCACCTCGGCCCTGGCCCCGGGCGGTGCCGGGCGCGAAGGCGGCGACGAGGGCCAACGCCAGGGCGGCCGCGGGAACCGGCGACCGCCGCCGGGACCCCCGGACGTCGATCAGTATCGAGCGCATGGTGCTGGCGGGAGTCTATCGCGAGTTTCCGAATCGGGCCCGCTTCGGCCTCCGATTCGGGCCGGGCGCGCCTCCGGGTAACATGCCGCGAGCCATGGAGATGCGCGACCTCGCCTGGACGGTGGTCCACTCGCAGGATCTGGCCGAGAAGCTGGAGCCGCCGGCCGGCGGGCTCGAGGGCCTCTCCGACCGGCACCCCGGGCCGGCGGTGCTGCCGAGCGCGCCGGGGCGCCCGCCGGGGCTCGAGATCGTCCCCGGTGCCCGGGCCCGCGTCCCGTCGCTCGAGGGGATGGTCGACCCGGCCCAGCGCGCCCGCATCCTCCACGGCCTCGCCAACCACGAGCTCCAGGCCGCCGAGCTCTTCGGCTGGGCGCTCCTCGTCTTCCCCGCCGCCCCGCCGGCCTTCCGCCGCGGGCTGGCCCGCATCCTCCTCGACGAGCAGCGCCACACGCGCATGTACCTGGCCCGCCTCGAGGCCCACGGCGGCCGCTTCGGGGATCACCCGGTGAGCGGTTACTTCTGGCACAAGGCGGAGACGATCGACTCGCCGGCGGCCTTCGTGGCGGCCATGTCCCTGACCTTCGAGAACGCGAACCTCGACCACACCGTGGACTATGCCGCCGCCGCCCGCGAGGCCGGCGACGAGAAGACCGCGGCGGTGATCGACCGGGTCCATCGGGACGAGGTGGAGCACGTGCGCTTCGGCTGGACCTGGCTCGATCGCCTGAAGGCGCCGGAAGAGTCCATGTGGGACGCCTGGCGCGGTCATCTCACCTGGCCCCTCCGCCCGGCCAAGGCGCGCGGACGGACCTTCCACCGGCAGGGGAGGGAGGCGGCCGGCCTCGACGCGGAGTTCATCCGGCGTCTCGAGGAGAGCGAGTCCTGAGCCTTGCCGGCGGCGCGACGCCGGGAGGCGAGCCTCGGCTGATCGTGGCCAACCTGGGCTGGGAAGAGGAGCTCGCGGGCGGCACCCGGCCGGGGGAGCTGGCCCTGTCGCGGCGGGCGCGCTCGGTGGTGGCGTCGGCCGCCGGCTGGCTCCGGCTCCTCGCCCGCGACGGCGACCGGCTCTGGGTACCGGACGCCGAGGCCGGCGCCGACGTCGCGCCGCCGGACGGCGGCGGGATCGCCTTGCCGCGGGTGCGGCTGGAGCACGGCCCGGCTTCCGGGATCGCCGCGGCGACGGAGGTGCTGGCCTGGGGAGAGAGCCCGGGAGTGGCGGCGCTCCGCCAGGGCCTCCGTCGGGGCTCGCGGCCTCCGGGGCGGGCGTCCACGAGCCACGGACCTCTCCTCGAAGCCCTCTGGGCGCTGCCCCCGGCGCCGCCGGACGTCGCCGCCGCGTGCCACCACCGCGCCTTCGCCCTGGCGGCGTCCGAGGTCCTCCAGGCGGAGCGACCGCGGGAGGCGGGCTGGGCGCTGCCCGGGGCGCGCATGGTGGCCTCGGTGGGCGAGATCGAGCGCCACCTGGCGGCTGGCGGCGCGGCGGCGGGCGACGGGCGCTGGGTGGTGAAGGCTCCCTGGTCGGCAGCCGGCCGCGGCCGGCACCTGGGCGTCCGGCCGGGCGAGCTCGGCGATCCGGCGCCGCGCCGCCGGATCGAGCGCCTCCTCGAACGTCACGGCTCGCTCCTCTTCGAGCCCTGGGTGGATCGGCTGGCCGACTTCGGCGCCGCGGCCCTGGTGACGCCGGGCGGCGTCCGGCGCGTCGGCGTCCACTGCCAGGAGGTCGACGGCCGGGGAGTCGTCTCGGCGATCACCCTCGACCCGGAGCTCGGCCCGGAGCTCGGAGGGGACGAGCGCGAGCGGCTGGAAGCGGCCCTCCAGGCGGTGGGGGAGCGCCTGGCGTCGGCGGGTTACTTCGGCCCCTTCGGCGTCGACGCCTACCGCTTCCGGACGCCCGAAGGCCGGGCATGCTTCCGGCCTCTGGGGGAGGTCAACGCCCGGATGACCTTCGGCCTCCTCGCCCACGTCCTCGCCGGCCGCTGCGGGCTCGGCAGGCTCGAGCTGCACCGCTGAAGCGACGGGCCTGCGGTGCGGCCGCCCTCAGTGCATCGCCGCCTCGTAGAACTTCGCCAGATCTTCCTTGAGCTGCTTCCGCGCCTCCGGGTGGATGTAGATCATGTGGCCGGACGGGTAGTAGCCCCACGAAAGATTCTTCTCGAGGGACGGGTCGAGGCCCATGTGGGAGACCGTGTACTCAGTCTCGAAGAAGGGCGTGGCGAAGTCGAAGTAGCCGTTGGCGAAGAAGACCTTGAGCCCCGGGTTCGCCGACATGGCCTGCCGCAGATCTTCTGCCATGTCGGGCATGGGGGCGCGCCAGCCGAAGCGCCCGCCGCCGTGACGCCGGTCCCACTCGCGCCCCACCTCGCCGTAGTTGGTCGGCTTGTAGAGATCGTCCGTCACGTACTTCAGGTCGGACTCCGAATAGGCGTTCCAGGCGGCGACGAACGCCGCCGCGAAGGCCGCGTCCGAGGCATCCGACTCCGGGTGCTCGCCGGCCGCGTCGTGATCGATGCCGAGGTAGCGCGCGTCGAGCCGCCCCACGGTGCGCCGCTCGTCCCGGAGCAGCTCCTTCTGGAAGCGACCCGGATCGATGCGCAGGTCCGCCTGGCGCAGGAAGTCCTCCGGCATCGCCGTGTAGCGGTGCAGCTTCGCCACGACCGCGTCGCGCTCCGCCTTTTCCAGGTGGCTCCCCTTGGCGAGGGCCGCGGCGTACTCGCCGAGGGCGAACTCCCGCACCTCCTTCAGGAACGCCGCGAGGTCGGCGGGCTTCGGATCGAGGCGGTCGTGGTACCAGGCCGTCGCGGCCATCGTCGGGAGGTAGAGCTCGTAGGGCAGGTCGTTGGCGAAGGGCGGGCCGTTGAAGTCGTGGTAGTTGTTCAGGTAGGAGGAGATCATCACCGCCCCGTTGAACGCCATCCCGTTCTCCTGGAGCCAGGCGAGGAGTCCCGCGTTGCGGGTCGTCCCGTACGACTCGCCGAGGAGGAACTTCGGCGAGTTCCAGCGCTGGTTCTTGCCCACCCAACGCTCGACGAACTGGCCGAAGGCCGCGACGTCCGGGTCGGTGCCGTAGAAGTCCTTCGGCTTGCCCTCGCCGACGATCCGGGAGTAGCCGGTCCCCATGGCGTCGATGAAGACGAGGTCGGTCACGTCGAGGAGGCTCTCCGGGTTCGGCTCGATCTTGTACGGGGGTGGCGGCGTCGGCTCCGCGTCCGCGGCGTCGACCCGCATGGGGCCGAACGACCCCATCTCGAGCCACAGCGTCGAGGACCCCGGCCCGCCGTTGTAGCAGAACGTCACGGGCCGCTTCGTCGCGTCGGTGATCCCCTCTTCGGTGTATGCGACGTAGAACATCCGGCCGATCGTTTCGTTCTTGTCGTTCTTCAAATCGATCGTCGCGGCCGTCGCCGTGTACGGGATCGTCCGTCCGTCGACGGAGATCTTGTGATGGGTCACCGCGGCCGGGGGCGCCGGCTCGATCTTCTCCGCCTTCGGTTTCTCCCTCTCGCCGGGCTTGACCATCGGCGGCTGCGCCACCAGGGCCGTCGCCGAGCCGAAGAGACCCAGCGCGAGACAACACGACACAAAGAACCTCGAAACTCGATTCATGACTCTCCAACCTCCTGAAACGAAGGATCGCGTGAAACACCCGATCCGTTGGGTCACCGTTATTCGATCTTGGCGCCGCGGCCGAGGCTCGACCCCTACGGGCCGGGCGGGCCCGAGCCGTAGCCCGGCGCCGGAGCGGTCAGGGCCCGGTCCTCGGCCGCGATGACGGGGTCGTCCAGATGCTCGGCCTTCCAGCGCATGGCCATCTCGATGCGGGCGCGCCCGCTCGGGTGGTCGAAGAAGACCCACTCCTCGAGACGCCCCGGCTCGAGCTTGCGGTACTCGGCCAGCTTCAGGGCTGTGGCGGCGAAGCCGTCGGGCTCGCGCGCCGCGTTGAGCCCGAAGATGTCCGCCTCCTGCTCGTTCGAGCGGATGATGGTATTGGTCACCGGCGTCAGGACGAAGAAGTAGATCGAGACCAGGGCCAGCACCAGGGGCAGGCCCGCCACGTCGCCGATCCCCCGAATCCCCCAGCGCTCGCCCCAGCGCCTCCGGGCGCGCTCGAACCCCCAGCGCACGAAGGCCAGGGCGACCACCAGCACGATGCCGAACTCGATCAGCATCTCGTAGACGTGGTGGAGCACGTAGTGGCCCAGCTCGTGACCCATCACGGCCTTGATCTCCGGCAGGGTGCAGCGGTTGAGCAGGTTGTCGTTGAGGCGCACCCGCATGGTGCCGGCGAAGCCGCTGACGTTGGCGCTCACCCGGTTGCTCTGGCGCGAGGCGTCGAACTCGTAGACCTCCTTGGCCGGCACGCCGTTGGCCCGCGCCATGGAGAGGATCGGGTCGCGGACCCGGGCGTCTTCGAGAGGCTTGTAGGTGTTGAACAGCGGGTCCAGGTAGACCGGGGAGATCAGCATGATGACGGTCAGGAACACGATCCCCACGGCACTGCCCCAGATCCACCAGGTGCGCGGCGCCCGACGGATCACCGCGTAGAGGGCCACCAGGAGGGCGGTGCCCAGGATCACCCCGACGACGAGGCCCACGGCCTGGTCCCGCATCCAGCCGCCGAAGCCCTGGGTGGCGAGGCCGTAGCTGTGCTCCCGGAAGAAGCCCTGGTAGAGGGTCAGGGGAAAGGTGAGCACGGTCGTCAGCAGGATGTACCCGAGGCCGTAGAGCGCCGTCTGAAGCGCCCGGAACCGGGAGATCCGCTCGGCGAGGTCGCGCAAGCGGGCGGAGATTCCGGTGCCGAGGAGGAGCCAGGCGACGCCGAGGCCGTAGAGGAAGCCCCAGAGCTGGAGCCAGTACCCGCCCTCGAAGTAGGCGTCCGACCGGGCCTTCTTCTCCGGCGACAGGGTGTCCAGATAGGCACGGGTGGCGGCCTCGGGGTCGAAGCTGCCGGCGGGCCGGGCGGCCTCCGGCGGGATGTGGAGGACGGTCGGCGGACTTTCGGCCGGTGGAGCGGCTGCTTGGGCTCCCGCGGGGATCGGCGCGAGGGCGAGGACGCACAGGACCAGGGCCGCGAGGGCCGGTATTCGGACGCGCATCGGAACCTCCGTGGAAGTGGGCTGTGACGACATCCTACCCGGATACGGTTTCGGGCCGGGATAGTTGCCGCCTCGGTGCGCGGGGGTCAGCTCCCGGAGGCCGGTGGGTTGCGCTCGTCCAGGCGGCCCACGAGCTCGGTCTCCGGTACCGACCGGGAGAGCAGCCAGCCCTGGCCGCGGGTGCACTCGATCTCGAGGAGGGCGTCGACCTGGGCCCGGCGCTCGATGCCCTCGGCGATGACCTCGAGGGAGAGCCCGTGGCCGAGCTTGACGATCGCCTGGACGAGGGCCGTGGTCCCGGCGTCGCGGGCCAGGCCGTCGACGAACACCCGGTCGATTTTGACCGCGTCCACCGGGAAGCTGCGCACGTAGCTGAGCGAGGAGTAGCCGGTGCCGAAGTCGTCGAGGGCCAGGCGGACGCCGAGCCTCTTGAGCCGGCGCAGGATGTGCCCGACGCTGTCCGAGTCGTCGAGGACCGCGCCCTCGGTGATCTCCAGGGTGAGCAGCTCGGGGTTCAGCCCGGACGAGGAGAGGGTCGTGGACACCTCGTCGACGATCCGGGGGTGGTGGAGGCGGCTGGGGGAGAGGTTCACGTTGACCTGGAGCGGCCGGCCGCCGGGGCCCCGGTTCCCGAGGGCGTCGGCCACCCGGCACGCCTCGTGGAGCACCCAGCGGTCGATCTCCGCCAGGATGCCGGCGTGCTCGGCGAACGGCACGAAGGCCGAGGCGGGGAGCAGGCCGCGCTCCGGATGGTGCCAGCGCACTAGCGCCTCGAAGCCGGTCGCTGCCAGCGCCTGGAGGTCGTAGATCGGCTGGAAGTGCACCGCCAGCTCGCCCTGGGCGAGGGCGCGGCGCAGCTCGGACTCCACGTCGAGCTGCTTGAGGGCGCGGGTGTGCATGGAGTGCTCGAAGATGAGGACCAGCCCCTTGCCCTTCTCCTTGGCGGCGTGCAGGGCGGTGTCGGCGTGGCGCAGCAGGTCCTCCTGGGTGGTGGCGCCGGGCGCCTCGATGGCGACGCCGACGCTGCCCGTCAGGCTGACCTCGCGATCGCCCACCGGGAAGGGGCGCACCAGGACCGCGAGGAGCCTCTCGGCGGCGGCCACGGCCTCGGCGGTGTCCCGAATGTCTTCCACCAGGATCGCGAACTCGTCGCCGCCGAAGCGGGCCACGGTGTCGGTGGCGCGCACCGAACCGCGCATCCGCTCGGCGAAGGCGATGAGCACCTCGTCGCCGGCGGCGTGACCCAGGCTGTCGTTGATGCGCTTGAAGTCGTCCAGGTCGAGGAAGAGCAGCGCCACCCGGTCCTCCTCGCCCCGGTGCCGGGCGAGGGCCCGGGAGACCCGCTCGAGGAACAGGGCTCGGTTGGGCAGGCGGGTCAGGGAGTCGTGGAGGGCCTGGAAGAGCTTCTGCGAGGCGATCAGGCGCTGGGCCTGGTAGAGCTGGGAGTTGGCGATGGCCGAGGCCGCCTGCTCCCCGAACAGGGAGAGGGCGCGCAGGTCGTGCTCGGTGTACTCGCGCTCGTCGCCGGCGTTGAGGTTGAGCACCCCGAGCAGGTCGTCGCGGTGGACCAGCGGCACCGACATGGCGCTCGTCGGCGAGGGCGCGTCGAGCCGTCGGTCCGCCGGGTCGTGGCCGATCTCGCCCGAGATGAGCAGCGGCTCGCCGGTGGCGGCGACCCGGCCGGCGACCCCTTCCCCGAACCGTACGCGCGCCCCTTGGGCGGCGCTGCGGCCCGCCGTCGAGACGGTGCGCAGCTCGCGACCACCCGAGCTGAGCATGATGGAGCCGTCCCGGCCGTGGAGAAGCTCCATGGCGCAGTGCAGGATGGTCTCCAGCACCTCGTCCAGGTCGAGCCCGAGGTTGATCGCCTTGCCCGCCTCGAGCAACGAGGCGAGCTCGAGGAGACGGTTGGTGAGGGCGGCCGTCAGGACCTTCTCGGCGACCAGGAGCTGGGTCAATCGCCGGAGCTGGAGCTCCTTCTCGATAGCGTAGGCGCAGAACAGCCCGACCAGGCCCAGAAGGCCGTACTCGACGACGCTGGGATCGAGCCAGGAGGGCAGGTGGGGCTCGGGCATGAAGGCCAGCACCACCAGCCCGCCAGCGACGGTCGCGAGCAGCAACAGGGTGAGGACCCAGAGCTGCAACCTGCGTCGCTCGACGGCCTCCAGGGTGGGAGGCTCAAGCTCGTTCAGCCCCGCGATTCGCGCGGCGCGCTCGACCAGGTCGGCTCCGACCTGCCCGGGGGGATCAGTCACGGTCTGGATGGTACCGCGGATCGGCGGCCGGCTTCACGGTGCTCGACGCCGAGGGCGAAACGCCCTCCCTGGAGCTGCTGTGGGAGCGCAACGGCCCGCGGCGGTGAGCTTCGACGAGCTGCTCAACGACGAAGGGAGCTTCCTCCCCACACCGTTCTCAGCCGACCTCCTGGTGCACTCCGTTCGGCGCCTCCTGGCAGCCGGGGGCTGACTCACCGCCCGCCGCCAGGAACCGCCGGATCGCCTCGAAGACGTCCCGCCGGCTCATCAGGAAGGTATGGACCGCGGGCACCAGGATCCGAGGGACGCCGTCGAGGTGGGTTTCGGACACCCGCACAATGCCGTCGTTGGGCTCCGGACCGGCCGGCAGCCAGGCGACGCGGGGCCCCGCGGTGCCCGCGATGATCAGGGACGGCACGTCGGGCACCGGCAGCTCTTCGAAGAACTCCGGATCGGCCAGGCGGCGCCCGGCGTCGCCGGCGAGGAAGCGATAGATCGGGTTCTTGCCCAGGACCCGGGCGACCGCCGGAGAGCGGTTCGGAACGCCCAGCATGACGAAGCGGGAGAAGCCCGGAGGCAGGTCGGGGGCGGCCAGGCGCGTGACCACTCCGCCCAGGGAGTGGCCGATGACGGCGTACTCCCGGGGCGCGCCGTCGGCGGCGTCCTCGGCGAGCACGCGGAGCACCCGCTCGACGAACCGGCCGCGCACAGTCTCGAGATCGGAGGCCAGGACGCGATAGCCGAACGACGTCGTGGGATGCCCCGCCTGCGTCAGGCGATGCCCGAGCCGGGCCATCGAGAGGGAAGTCCGGCCCAGGCCGTGGAGGAGGAAGACGCGCACCGGGGAGAGGATAGCCGAGGTGCCGCTCGCCGGTCTCGCTCCCGGGGGTCGTAGATCGAGAATATCGAGGCTCCGCGGGGCGGGCGGCACGGACCGAGAGGGCCCGGATCGTGCATCTCCCGGAGAGGCCGGTCGGGGCCCTCCGTGCTACGCTGACTCTGCCGAAGTCGGGTCTCCGACCCGCCGGCCGGAGACCCCGCCACGGGACTCGGCCCGGCACGACGGGGAGGCTTGCAATGTTCGGAAAACGCTTCGATCTCTTCACTCTCTTCGGCTTCAAGGTCCGGCTCGACCTGAGCTGGTTCGTGATCGCCGCCCTCATCACCTGGTCCCTCGCGGCGCAGGCGTTTCCCCAGCTCGTTCCAGGCCTCGGCAAGCCGACCTACTGGCTGATGGGGGCCGCCGGTGCCCTCGGCCTCTTCGTCTCGGTGGTGGCCCACGAGATGTCCCACGCGCTGGTCGCCCGGCGCTTCGGAATAGAGATGCGGGGGATCACGCTGTTCATCTTCGGCGGCGTCGCCGAGATGAGCAACGAGCCGCCGAGCGCCAAGGCCGAGTTCTGGATGGCGATCGCCGGGCCGATCATGAGCCTCCTGGTCGGAGGCCTCTGCGCCCTCGCCGGCCTCGCCGCCCTGCCGAAGGAGGCCGCCGGGGTGATCGGCTGGCTGGCCCTGATCAACGTGGTGCTCGCCCTGTTCAACCTGGTGCCGGCGTTCCCGCTGGACGGCGGGCGGGTGCTGCGCTCGATCCTGTGGCACACGAAGGGCGACCTGCGGCGGGCGACCCGCATCACCTCCACCATCGGCTCCGGCTTCGGCTTCGTCCTGATCGGCTTCGGCGTGGTCCGGGTCCTGGTCTGGGGCGACCTGATCGGCGGCGTCTGGATGTTCCTGATCGGCCTCTTCCTGCGCAACGCGGCCCAGATGTCCTACCAGCAGCTCCTGCTCCGGCGGGTGCTCGAGGGCGAGCCGGTCTCACGCTTCATGGGGACCGACCCGATCACGGTCCCGCGAGCCATCTCGGTGGAGCAGCTCGTCGAGGAGTACGTCTACAAGTACCACTTCAAAATGTTTCCGGTGGTCGACGGCGAGCGCCTGGTGGGCTGCGTCACCACCCGTCAGATCAAGGAGCTACCCCGGGAGGAGTGGGACCGTACCAGCGTCGGCGCCCTGGTGAGCGCCTGCGCGAGCGATAACACCGTAGCCCCCGACGCCGACGCCATGGCTGCTCTCGCTACCATGAACCAGAACCAGGCCTCCCGCCTCATGGTGGTCCAAGGCGACCACCTCCTCGGAGTCCTCACCCTCAAAGACCTCCTCCAGTTCTTCGCCCTTAAGATCGAGCTGGAGAGCTCGTAAGCGGCCCTGGTTCCCCGATCCTCGGCCGGAGGATCTGGAGCTTCAGAGGCGTCGGTCAGGGCCGTCGTGCGAGGAGCGCGAGCCCGAGCCCCGCGATGAGCAAGCTCAGCAGGGCGAGGCCGGGGAACCCCAGGGCCGGGATGGCGGTGATCACCCCGTAGTAGACGTAGCTGACGGTGTGGTCCGCGCTCGTCGACGCCGTGTTCCCGTTGAGCGCGACGTCCGTCACCTGGTCGGCCCCGATCGCCGCGGTGACCGTTCCCGAGATCGTCATTCCCGAGACCGCGAGGTCGAACCTCGTTCCGTCGTTCGGCGCGATCTGGGTGATGGCCGCCGCGAGCGCGCCTCCGGCCGAGCCGCCCAGCGTGACGTCGGACGTCGTGAAGCTCGAAACGTCGATCGGCTCGCTGAAGACGGCGGTGAAGTGGACAGGCGAGGAGTCGGTCGGGTCCGCTTGACCGGTCGCCTGCTCGACGGTCACCGCCGGCGCCGTCAGGTCCGGCGCGGAGACTTCGACATTGTCGATGAGGGGGGTCGCGCCATCCAGCCGAAGGTTCCCTGCTCAGGAGCCTTGGGAGACTCCGGAGGGATCACCTGCGCGATCAGCTCCCCCATGGGTTGAGCCTACCGGTCCTGGACTGAGCTTGCGAGCATCGGCTACCAGGACGGTGACCAGGGACTCGGCACTCCGCACCGAGCCACTGGAAAGGGAGCGGTTGAAGTTTGCTCTGCGGCCCATGATGAATGCTAGGAGTCTGCGCGGCAGAAATCCAGGGTCGCGTTGCGAGCGCCGCGGGGCCAGATACGAGGCACCGCGACACAGGTGATGCCGCAGTATCGTCGAGGAGCGGGAACGAAGTAGATGGCGCCCGCGCCGCCGCAACCTTCTGGGCGCAGGGGGGTTGCGGACCGTCTCCGGCGTTGCTCGTCGTCGACGATGGCACGGCATCGCCTCCTCCTCGCGCCTTGGACCCGGCCCGCAAGACCCCTGCGCGCGGCCCTGGATTTCTGCCGCGCAGACTCCTAGCACTCGTCGTCAGCTACGGCGAACAATCGCCAAGCCCACCAGGGCGAGCAGAATGCCGAGGACGGCCAGACCAAGCGTATCCAGCGTCGGAACGTCACTGGACGAGGCTACACAGGCAACATCCCAACTGACCGGCGAGGTCATACTGGCTGGGTTGCTGTCCGAGTCAATGCCGCTTACATCGCAACTCAGAGTCGTGGAAAAGCTTCGAGCCGCGACCGAGCAAGACAAGCCGATGGTGCCGCTGCCACCTGAAGCCACGTTGCTCGTGTTGGACGTGGTCACTGCGCCAAAGCCGGTCGGATCGGCCAGCATGCACTTGCCGACAGTCACGGAAGTGCCGGCACCGCCCGTATTGGAAACGGTGATCGACCCCGTGGCAGTGTCACCAACGCCGGCACCGAACAGCGAGACGCCGGTGCCCGCGGCCGGGTCGGCGGTAAGGACTGGCTGGGCTGCTGTACCCGTGCCACTGAGTGCAGCGGATGCCCCGTCACTGCAACCGCAACCACCGTCAGAGGCAAAGATCAGAAAATCGTCTTTTGTGCCGGAGGAGCTCGGGTTGAGGGTCACGATGACTTGACAAGTTGCGCCCGTGGCCAATGCTTGGCCGGAGCACCAGTCGCTGGAAATAGCAAAGTCGGTGCCCGCGGCGAGCATTGCACTGGAAATATTCAGCGTGGTGGAGGAAGCGCCGTCATTGGTGGCTGTAACGGTCATCCCCGAGCTCGTGGTGCCATCGGTTTGGTTCCCGAACGCCAGGCTCGGTGGTGAGACACTCAGATGCGGCTTCGGGCCGGTGCTGATCGTAACGGTGGCGGTGTCAGTTGCATCACATGCATCAGCGCCAGTGAGCTCGCCCCCAGATTGGTCCTGAACAGTGCAAGCGAGGGTCAGACTGGTGGTGGAGCCATCGATCGCGTCGGGAGCAAGTTGAAACGTGATCGTACCGTCCGAGTTGGCAAGCGCGCTGAGCTGTCCTGAGCCGCAACGGCCGGAATCGAGGTTCGCGTCATTGGCATCCGAGGTGCCGTCACACACCCATTCGCCGCTGGTCATCGACAGATCGCCGGAGCTGGCGACGTTCAAAGCCGAGGGGTCGTAAAGAACATCTACGTGGCCGCCGAAAGCCTGCGCATTGGCGCCCGTGGCCTGGGTGAAATGCAAGCTCACGGTGACGGATCCGCCGGGGGCACCCGAGCTATCGTGGAGCGTTACAGTTGCAGGTGCAGCGAACGCTGCCTGTGCCGCGACCAGGCACGCTAGCCCAGAAAGCCATTGCATGATACGCGAGCGCATTGGAGAACCTCCTGCAATTCTGTCTTCAAGGTCTCCCGAGCCCGACGAGGTTCGCGCGAAGAGGGTGGCACCCCTCCTCTGCGGCCTGTCACGCATATTCTGGAGGCGCGAGATGGGCGTCACCCACATAGCGGTGTAGGTTGAGGAGGTTGAGGTACATTGGGATCGCACTCGCTGATCCACAACGAGTTTGCTATCGCTACCCTCCATTCAGAGCTGCACTCGGAATGGAACGAAACAAAGTTGGTATTCGAGGCGATCACTAAGTCTTGATCCGCCCCCCCAAGTGCAGCAACATTGCCGCTGATCAGACTCTCGGTTTGCTGCGCGAGACTGCTGCAGGGTCCGCCGCTACAAACCACGTTGGTCGTTTTGACGCTGAAATGGAGGGAAGTGATGGGCCGTGCCGCGATTCTCGTATTCACAATTTGAGTCGTCACGATTAAGTACTGACCAACGGCGAGATCCGTCGTCCTGTAGATAGATTGATCGATGGCCATCGTGAACTTCAATTGACTGGGCGGAACGCTGGCGAGGAATTGATTGTTCGCTTCCACCAGGCAAGATTGCAGAAGGCCCGTGGTGCACTGATACTCAGTCTGGTTGTATACAACGACCCCGTATGCGCTGTTGGCAAAGCATGATGCGGCCAATACAAGAAGCAGGACGGCGTGTTTCATGGTAGGACCTCCGTAGTCATGGGTTTTGGGAGCCCGAGCCCTCCGCATCCGACTCTTCTCGGGAGCACCCGGTGGGCCGATCCCGGGTGCGTTCCTCCCCCAGGGCGCCCAGTGCGTCGACCTCGGCGCGCAGCCGCTCGCCTCGGGCGGGCCGGGGCGAGCCCTCCTCGGGACCCGCCTCACCCGGCGCTCGCTCCTTCTCGTGGCCCATGAGGGCACCCTACACAGGTCGCGCCGACGCGAGGGGACAATGCGTTCGCAACAGGGAACCCAGCGTTCGCAGTGGCCTCTTTCAGGGCTTGGAGGGGCCGCCACCGCGTCGGAGCGCGGAGCTGGGAGCCTCGCCGTAGTGGGATCGGTAGGCCCGCGTGAAGCTCCGGCGGCTGGTGAATCCGACCGCGTAGGCGACCTCGGCGACGGAGCCCTCCCCCCTCTCCAGTAAGGCTCGCGCACGCTCCAGTCGCAGGGCGCGGAGCATCTCGCCGGGGTGGAGATTCAGCTCGTCGCGGAAGCGGGTGAAGAGGAGGGTGCGGCCCAGGGCGAGCTCGCGGGCCAGCTCCGGGAGGCCGAACCGGTCGTCGTGGAGTCGGGCCTGGATCACGGCCCTCGCCCGGGTTCGGAGATCGTCGTCGGTGGTCCCCGCACCGCCGCGGGGCTCTTCTAGGGCCCGTTGCTCCCATCGGCGCTGCAGCCGTCTCCTATGGCCCAGCAGACTGTCGATCCGGGCCGAGAGCAGGCTGGAGTCGAAGGGCTTGCGGACGTATCCGACGCCGCCGCTCGAGAAGCCCTCGAGCTCGTCCTCCGGCGCGGCCCGGGCGGTGAGGAAGACGATGGGCATGTCCTCTGTCTCCGGCTCCGACAGCAGGCGGCGGGCGAGGGTGAAGCCGTCGAGACCCGGCATGCTCACGTCGGTGACCACCAGGTCGGGGAGCGAGCGCCGGGCCAGGACCAGCCCGATCTCCCCGTCGGCCGCCGCCTCGACCCGGTAGGTCTTCGACAGGAGATAGACGAGCGAGCGCCGGATGTCCAGGTGATCCTCGATGACGAGGACCAGCGGCCGGTCGGGGTCCTCGTCTTCGTCCGGCAGCTCGACGCCCGCCGGGTGGCTTCGAGTGGCCGCTCGGAGATCGCTCTCCCACGGCGCTTCCGGCTGCGGCCCGGCCGCCTCCCGGGGCTCGAGCGGTGGTGCCGAGGCCGGCGACGTGGGCAGCCGGATACGGAAGACGCTCCCCTGGCCGACCGCGCTCTCGACCTCGACCTTCCCGCCGTGGAGCTCCACGAGCTCCCGGACGAGGGGCAGGCCGAGGCCCGTACCGCGGGTGCGCCCCGGCTGGTGACCGACCTGGTAGAAGCGGTCGAAGATGCGCTCGAGCTCCTCCTCCCGGATGCCGTGCCCCGTGTCGACGACCTCGACGCACGGTCCGTCCGGAGCGCGCCGTACCCGGAGGGTGACCCGCCCCCCCTGGTCGGTGAATCGCAGGGCGTTCGAGACCAGGTTCGCCAGGGCTCGCTCGAGCTGCTCGCTGTCGAGGGAGGCGACCAGGTGATCCACGTCGGTTTCGACGGCGAGCTCGAGCCCCCAGCTCTCCGCGATCCCGGCGAACGAGCTCGCCACCTGGCGCACCAGGCCCACCAGGTCGGCGGGGGCCCGGTGCACCCGAAGCTGGCCGGCCGCGGCTTTCTCGAGGTCGAGGATCTGGTCGATCATCCGCTGCATGCCGCGGGCCGTGCGTCGCATGACCGGGGCCTCGGCCAGGAGCTGCTCCGGGTTCCGTTCGAGCTCCAGCAGGGGAGTGAGGAGCACGGTCAGCGGGGTGCGCAGCTCGTGGGAGATGTGGGCGAAGAACTTCGACTTGGCCTCGTCCATCTCGCGCAGGGCCTCGGCCTGCTGTCGGGCCTGTTGCAGGGCATCCGCGAGCTCGGACGTCTTCGCCTCGATCTCCCTGTCGCGCTGCTCGACGAGGCGGCGTTGGAAGCGGGAGCGCCGGGCGACGAGCAGGACGGCGAGGCCGACCACCAGGAGCACGGCGCCGCCGCGGGTGGCCTTCATCTCCCACCAGAAGGGCGGGATGAGAACGGTCAGGTGGGCGGGCGGCGTCCAGGCGCCGGGCTGCCGGGCGGCCCTGGCTTCGATGCGGTGGGTCCCGGGGTCCAGGTCGGTGATCAAGGCCTGCCGGCGGTGACCGGCGTCGACCCAGGGTCCGCCGTCCACCCGGTAGCGGAAGAGGGTCCGGTCCGGGGCCACGAAGGTGGGAGCGGTGAACCAGACCTCGAAGGCGCGGGCGCCCCGTGCGAGCCCGAGGACCTGCCGCGCAGGGGGTGGCGCTCGCAGCTCCGCGGTGGGACCCGGGCCCTTGAGCCCCTCGATGATCACCCGGAGGGCACGGAGCTTGGCCGGGAGCTTCTCGGGAGTGATCGAGACGTAGCCGGCGACGGTGGGAAACCAGAGGCGCCCGTCTCGAGTGCGGGTCCCGGCCGACTGGACACCGCCGTTGGCCTCGGTGGCGGGAAGCCCGTCCTCCGCGGAGTAGCTCACGATCGGCAGCTCGGCGAGGCGGCCGTCCGCCACCGCGGTCAGGGCCTTGTAGTCGACGACGGAGATCCCCTGGTTCGAGCTCAACCACAGCCGCCCGGAGCCGTCGGGGAGGATCCGGTGCACGCCGGTCATCGGGAGACCGCGGCGGCGATCCACCACCGTGACCTCGAGCGGTTTCAGGGCGCCGCCCGAGGGCAACCTGAGGCGCACCAAGCCCCG
Organism: uncultured Acidobacteriota bacterium; assembly: GCA_963739795.1. GTDB lineage: Bacteria > Acidobacteriota > Thermoanaerobaculia > Multivoradales > DATKCC01 > CAVUBL01. Next base: position 210,019 of record CAVUBL010000013.1, read on the forward strand.
GTCCTCGGTCGCCACCCAGAGGTTCCCCCGACCGTCGTCCCAGAGGTCCCGGACCAGGTCGCTCGGCAGCCCCTGCCGTCGCCCCAGGGGCTCGAAGCGCCCTCCCTCGATGCGCAGGAGCCCGGCGCCCTCGGTGCCGGCCCAGAGAGCCCCCGTGGAGTCCTCGTAGAAGAACCGGACCGGAACGTCGGGGAGGCCGGCCCGGCCCGGGCGGAAGTGCTGCCAGGGTCCGTCGGCCCGACGCCGCAGGACCCCGTTCTGCAAGGTGCCGGCCCAGAGATCTCCCCTGCGGTCACGGTAGAGGGCGAGGTAGCGGAACCCCGAGCCATCGCCCACCGGGGCTCTCAGCAGCCGGTCGCCTTGCACCCGCCACAGGCCGACGGCGCCCACCAGGGTCTGCCCCCGCTCCGGCAGAACCGTCCGGACGGTGTCGAGAAGCGGTGCCGAGAGCCGCGTGGTCGAGCCCTCCGGGTCGATGCGCAGGAGCGTGCTGTGGTCGAAGCCGACCCAGACTCGCCCGTCCGGCCCCTGGGCGATGGGATAGGCGGACCCGTACGAGCGGGCGCCGGCTCCAGGGTGCGCGAAGAGGGAGGGGCGCAGGCGAACCAGGCCGTCGCGGGTGGTGGCCACCCACAGGCTTCCCTCGTCGTCGACGAAGACGTTGCGGATGATGGACGGCACGCGCAGCACCCTCTCGCCCGCCAACCACAGCTCGTCGCCGACCACGCTCCAGGTACGACCCTGGTAGACCAACTGAAGGGGCTGGTCGCTTCTCAGATCGGGGACCGCGGCGACGGGGGTCACCGAGGCCCGGTACCGGAAGACGCCCTCCACGGCGCTGAACACGATGCCGTCGGCGTCGCCCTCCAGGCGGAGCACGGCCTGGGGTGCGACCGTGTCCGCGCGCCCGGGTCGGTCGGCGGTCCAGCGCTCGAGGCCCCGATCCGTGCCGATCCAGAGGGCCCCGGCCCGGTACAGGAGGGCCCGGACCGGGCCCAACCGCCCGAGGACGCTCTGGAGCCGCGGGTGGGGTAGGTGGGGTCCTCGAGAAGCGCGGTACACGCCTCCCTCGAGAGTGCCGATCCAGAGGTCGGGGGTCGAGCAATCGAGGGCCTGAACGTGCTCGCCGGGGACCACGGCGAGTGGCGGTCCGAGCCGGCCGTTATCCTCCGGGAAGACGTTGGACCCGATCCCGAAGAGGAGGTCTCCCGCCGGCGTCCGACAGACGGCCCGGAGGAAGGAGTCGACTCCGGCCACGGGCCTCTCCGTCGACCACTGGCCGTCCTGGAAGAGGGTCAGTAGCCGGGTGCCGGTTGCCAGCCAGAGAGTGCCGCCCTGCCCTCGCCAGATCCCGGTGAACCGCTCGCTCGCCGGCCCGGGCCCGGACGAGCCGTCGACGGTGGTGAAGCGAGCTCCGTCGAAGCGGATCAGGCCGCCGAAGGTCGCCAGCCACAGGTAACCGTCCGGGCCCTGGGTCAGGGCGTTGACGCCGACGACCGGCAGCCCGTCCTTCTGGGTCCACGAGCGCGCGACCCAGCCCGCCGCGACCTCGAAGCTCGTCTGGGGAAGTGAGAACGCCGGCGTGGCGGCGACCAGGGCGAGCAGCAGGCCGGCGAAGCCCAAGCGGGTGGCTCGCCCGAGACCGATCGCCGACCGGCACGGCTCGGGGGTGTCGTCGCGGCTCGGACGAGACCTCGGACTCGGACCGACGTTGGCTGTCGCCTGCAAGTGCTACCCCCGAGACCTGCCCATTCGCACGGCTACCTAGAGTGCATCGCGGGAAAAGGCGCCCCACGGACAACACTCCCGACGATGGGTACGGTACCAGAGGAGAAATGTGGGCGATTGAGAGACCGCTTCGAGGCGATCGGAGGGAAAGGCTTGCGAGAGCATGAGAGCTCTGGCGCCCGGCCGCGTGACGTGAAGTCGGCCGAGCCGTCCCGGAAGCGGCTCCGATCCCCCGTTCCTCGGTCGGAGGTGTCTAGTCCACCGAGAAGAGGGGGAATCATGCAAGGACGAGGACGATGGTGGGCTTCCGCAGCTCGAGTCGTAGCACTGGGCCTGCTCCTGGCCGGCGCCGTGTCGGGGCCGGCCCTTGCCTACGAGAAGGAGATCCGCAGCGAGTCCGAGGTCATCGCCGCGAAGGTGGCGGAGCAGGGCAAGACCAAGATCGCGGTGGTGGACTTCACCGATCTCCAGGGACACGTCACCGAGCTCGGTCGCTTCATGGCCGAAGAGCTCTCCATCGCCCTCGCCGACTCGGGCAAGGGCTTCCAGGTGGTGGACCGCACCCACCTGCGCTCGATCATCCAAGAGCACAAGCTCGCCTCGAGCGGTCTGATCGACCCCGAGACCGCCCAGGCCCTGGGCAAGATCGCCGGAGTCGACGCCCTCATCACCGGCACCATCACCCCCTTCGCCGACAGCATCCACCTCGCCATCAAAGTCCTAGACGCCAACACCGCCGACATCATCACCTCCGACACCGTCAACATCCCCAAGACCCAAGGCATCCAAGAGCTCCTGAGCCAAGAGATCGAGAGCGCGAGCGGCAACGCAGGAGGCCCGGCGCACAGAACGGTGACCAACCCCCAGAAGCAGGTCAAAACCGCCGACCACGGCCAATTCCACTTCGAGCTAAGAGGCTGTGGGTACGACGGCAGCACACTATGGTGTGAAGTGGTCGTCACAAATTCGGGTGGGGACAAGCGGGCCACCCTCAAGTTCTACGGCTCCCGGATCATCGGTCGGTCTGGGCGGGAATACTTGCCCCACCGAGTCTTTCTAGGTAGCTATGAGGGCGGGATTGCTGGTGCTTCCAATGTGCTCCCCCAAGGTGTCCCAATGCGTGCTGGCCTGAAGGTCTTCGATGTCCGGACGGCCCCCCAGGAGATCGCGCTCTTGGAGCTCAATTGGGGTGGGTTCGTTGTGGAGTTCCGGCAGATTCCGGTGGAGAGGTAACCGAACCGATTCATCAGCGAATCTGCTATCCCAACCACCACCAACCGGAGGGCGGTCGGGGCCGGGGGCTCCCGCCCAGGGGACGTCTGAGCCGAGCGGCCCCGACCCCGGTGGGCCGGCAAGAGCGCGCCGGAGCGAGGTGAAGCCGAGGCGCGCGCCGACGCCCCATCCCCACGAGCAGCGCGCGCCGTTCCCCGGGGCGGGAGCCCCCGGCCCCGTCCGCCCGGGCCACCCCGCTCCAAACCTCGAAGCCAGCGTTAGACCGTCGCTCCGGCTGGCTCTTCTCTTTCCGCCCCGACCTCCGCCGGCGGCACGATCTCCACCTTCAGCTCGCCCCCCACCAGATCCACCTTCAGCGTCGCCCCGTCCACCACCTCGCCGCTCAGGATCGCCCGCCCGATCCGGCTCTCCAGCTCGTGCTGCAGGTAGCGCTTCAGCGGCCGCGCCCCGTACACCGGGTCAAACCCCTGCCGCGCCACGTACCGCGTCGCCGCCTCCGTCAGCTCCAGGTGCACATTCCGCTCCGCCAACCGCTTGCGCAGATCCTCCGTCAACAGCACCACGATCTTCTCGATCTCCTCCACCGTCAGCGGCTTGAACAGCACCACGTCGTCCACCCGGTTCAGAAACTCCGGCCGGAAATGCGAGCGCAGCTCCCCGAGCACCGCCGTGCGCGCCTGCTCCGTCAGCTCCCCCCGCTCCGTCACCCCCTCCAGCAGGTACTGCGACCCGAGGTTCGACGTCATGATGATCACCGTGTTCTTGAAATCCACCGTGTGCCCCTGCGCGTCCGTCACCCGCCCGTCGTCCAGGATCTGGAGCAGCACGTTAAACACGTCCTGATGCGCCTTCTCGATCTCGTCGAACAAAATCACCGAGTACGGCTTCCGGCGCACCGCCTCCGTGAGCTGGCCCCCCTCCTCATACCCCACGTAGCCCGGAGGGGCTCCGATCAGCCGGGACACCGCGTGGCGCTCCATGTACTCCGACATGTCGATCCGGATCAAGTTGTCCTCCGAGTCGAACAGCGCCTCCGCCAGCGTCTTGGCGAGCTCCGTCTTGCCCACGCCCGTGGGCCCCAGGAAGATGAACGAGCCGATCGGACGGCGCGGGTCCTTGATCCCGGAGCGCGCCCGGATCACCGCGTCGGCGACCAGCCGCACCGCCTCGTCCTGGCCCACTACCCGGCGGTGCAGGATCTCGTCCAGGCGCAGGAGCTTCTCGCGCTCGCCCTCCACCAGGCGGGTCACCGGGATGCCGGTCCAGCGCGCGACGATCTCGGCCACCTCGTCCTCGGTGACCTCCTCGCGCAAGAGCTGCTGACCCGACTCCCCGGCGCCCTCGAGCTTGCCCTCGGCCGCGGCGAGCTGCTCCTCGAGCTGGGGCAGCTTGCCGTGGGTGAGCTCGGCCGCCCGGTTCAGGTCGTAGTCCCGCTCGGCCAGCTCCACCTGGTGGCGCACCTGCTCGATCTCCCCGCGCAGGGAGCGCACCCGGTCGATCTCCTCCTTCTCCTGCTCCCACTGGGCGCGCATGGCGTCGGCCTGGGTCTTGAGGTCGGCGAGCTCCCGGCGCAGGTCGGCCAGGCGCTCCTTCGAGGCCTTGTCCTTCTCCTTCTTGAGGGCCGCCTCCTCGATCTCGAGCTGCATCACCCGGCGGGTGACCTCGTCCAGCTCGGCGGGCATCGAGTCGATCTCGGTGCGCACCATGGCCGAGGCCTCGTCGATGAGGTCGATCGCCTTGTCGGGCAGGAAGCGGTCGGTGATGTAGCGGTTCGAGAGCACCGCCGCGGCGACGATCGCGTTGTCCTGGATGCGCACGCCGTGGTGCACCTCAAAGCGCTCCTTGAGGCCCCGGAGGATCGAGATCGTGTCCTCGACCGTCGACGGGTCCACCATCACCGGTTGGAACCGGCGCTCCAGGGCCGCGTCCTTCTCG
>CAVUBL010000014.1:0-33712 GCA_963739795.1 uncultured Acidobacteriota bacterium
AAGCTCCCAGGTTGACGATCCACCCGGGCGCTCACCCCAGGCCCGTAACCGAGGCCATCCCCTTCCTGGGCTTCGTCACCTTCCCGGATCGGCGCCGCCTCAAGCGGCGCAAGGGCATCGCCTTTCGGAGGCGGCTGAAGCGCCTGCAGGAGCTGGAGGCCGCGGGCGAGCTTGCCTGCCGAGCAGGTCCGGGCCTCCGTCGCCGGCTGGGTGGGGCACGTGCGGTACGGCAACACCGTGGGGTTGCGGAAGGCGATCTTGAGCGAATGTCGTGATTGAATACAAGGCAACATGCCGATCGAGTGGCTCGCTGGATTCGCGATGAAGGTCGCGGCTTCCCTGACCGCGGGGACCATCAAGGCCGCAGGAACGCGGTTTGGCAAGAAGCTCGCCGCGCCGGAGGTGGAGAAGGCCCTCGAGCGTTGCGGGAAGGCGGCCATCGAGGCGCTGGTGCAGGCGGGCCTTCCCGGGGGCTCGGAGATCCGCCGTGACGACCTGGAACATGCGCTGAAGAGCTTCGTGAACCACGAGACCGTTCACGACGTCATGGCGCAGGCGCTACGGGGGGACGACCTTCCCCGGGACGAGGCGGCTGCGCTCCGGGAGGCGTTCCGGGAGGAGCATCCTCCAGAAGTGCTCCCCGGCTTCAACGCCGAGTTGGGAATCGCCGGCTTCGTCACCGCCTTCGTGGACCAGGCAGTCGAGGAACCAGCGCTCCAGGGAGTGATTCAGACCGGGCAGCTCCGAGCTCAGACGGCCTACCTCCGCGACCAAGCAGAAGTCTCCCGGGAGCAACTGGAAGTCCAGAAGGAGATCCGCGACCGATTGACCGATCCTCGGGAGCAGAGGGAGGAGGCCAGAGCGAACTACCTGCGGGAGCTCCGCCGCCGCTGCCTCAGACTCCCGGTTGCCCGCCTCCTGGGCGACGAGGGGCTGAAACGTCCCGTGACCCTGGACCGGCTCTATGTGGCGCTGGACACGAAGACGCCCAAGGAACGCCCGCGGGAGCGGCCCGAACCCCGGCCGGATGGTGGGCCCACGGGCTTCAGGCCGGAACAGGAGGAGCGGCTGAGCGCCCTCGAAGCCCTCGTCGCCGAGAACCGCGTCGTCCTCCTGGGGGATGCGGGCTCGGGCAAGAGCACCTTCGCCCGGGCGGTCCTCGCACAGCTCGCCGCCGCGGCGCTCGACCCTACGATCGATCCGCCGGCCGGCCTCTCCCGGGACCTCGTTCCGGTCCTCATCGTCCTGCGGGAGCTGGGCGGCCGTCTCCAGGGCTTGGAGCTCGACGGGCTGCCGGGCGAGAAGCGCTCCCGAAGGCTCGCCGAGGCCGTCCTGGAGCAGGCCCTCGACGACCTGTCCGAGGTGTACAAGGCGGGAGCTTTCGCCGACAGGCTCGGAGAGGCCATCGGTCAGGGGCGCTGCCTGCTGGCCCTGGACGGCCTCGACGAGGTGCCCGAGAGCCTCCGCGGCCGGGTGGCGGAGGCGGTTCTCGCGGTGCAAGAACACTTCGGCCCGGCCAAGCTCCTGGTCACCTGCCGCGCCCGCTCCTACGGTGAGGACTTCACCCTCTCAGGGTTCACCGACCACGAGCTCGCCCCTTTCGATGAGGAGCGGATTCGGAGCTTCTGCGCGGCCTGGTACCGAGCCCAGAGCGACCTCGGGCGCCTCGCCGAAGGCCAGGCCGATCCCGCGGCCGACGACTTGGCACGAGCCGTCCTCGAGCCGGCGCTTCGGGATCTCGCCGAGAACCCGCTGCTCCTCACCACGACCGCAATCCTCCACACCCGCAAGGCCGCCCTTCCGCGGGAACGCGCCCGGGTCTACGAGGAGTCGATCCAACTCCTCGTCCGCGACTGGCAACGAGAGCGCGCGGGCGAGCGGCTGGTGGAATCCGATGAGCTACGCGAGCTCCTGCTGGACGATTCCCGCCTCTGGCCCTTGCTCCAGCGCGTCGCCTACGAGGCCCACCGAATCGGCGGAACGACCAAGGAGGAGGCGGCCGGGCTCCCGAAGGGCGACCTCTGGACTCTCCTGAGCGCTCCCGAGCACCTCGGCTCGGCCGCCCTGGCCGATGAGTTTCTGACCTACGCGGACCAGGAGGCCGGCCTGCTGGTGGGGCTCGGCGGCAAGCCCGGACGGCCCGCCGCCTTCGGGTTCGTCCACCGCACCTTCCAGGAATACCTGGCGGGCCGCTACCTGACAACCACGGTCTGGGACCCGGTGGCCGAGCTCTACGAAAGGGCAGGCGAGGCCGACCTCTGGGGGCTTGCCGTGGAGCTTGGAGCCGAGGCGCTTCTTTACGTGGACCGGAACCCCACGGCGCTTCTCAAGATCACCTACGGTCTCGGTCGGGCCGACGTGGAGGACTCGGTCCGCTGGCGGAGGGCGGTCCTCTGGGCGGCCAAAATGGCGGCACTCCTCGGAAGGTCGGCCCTGGAAAAGGAGCACGACGGACCGGTCAAGGGTGTGATCTTCCTCGAGGAGCTGCGCCCCAAGCTTGTGGGCCTTCTCGGCAGCGACCTCCCGGCGATCGAGCGGGCCGAGGCCGGGAGGGCTCTGGGCAAGCTGGGCGACCGGAGAGTGGAAGTCCTCACCGTCGACGCCATGGAGCTCTGCCGGGTGCCGACGGGGCCGTTTGTGATGGGGAGCCGGGAGGACGACGAGGACGGCTGGGACGACGAGCGCTCGCAGCGCGAGCTGGACCTCCCGTACGAGTACTGGCTGGGGCGCTACCCGGTGACCCAAGCGCAGTTCCGGGAGTTCATCGACGCCGGCGGCTACGGCGAGGAGCGTTTCTGGAACGAGGCGGCGGCCCACGGCGTGTGGCGGGGCGGCCGGATCTCGGACTGGAGAGAAGGCGAGCCCACCGCGGGGCCCGAGGCCTACCCGGAGCCGTTCACCCTCGCGAACCACCCGGTCGTCGGCGTCACCTGGTACGAGGCTTTGGCCTTCTGCCGCTGGCTCACCGAACGCTGGCGGGAGCGAGGCTGGCTGCCCGAGGGCTGGGAAGTGCGCCTTCCGAGCGAGGTCGAGTGGCAAAAGGGGGCGCGGGGCGGCCTGAAGGTGCCCACGCCGATCGAGAGCCCACGGTCGGGAGGGGAATGCGTGGGCAGCGGGGAGGAAAAGGCGAAGCTCGCGGAGAACCCGGCGCCGACGCGCTCTTTCCCGTGGGTCGGCGAGCTCTCGAGCGAGCTCGCCAACATCGCAGAGACCCGCATCGGTGCCTCCAGCGCAGTCGGCTGCTTTCCACGCGGCGCCGGCCCGTACGGCTGCGAGGAGATGGCCGGCAACGTCTGGGAGTGGACCCGGAGCCTCTGGGGAGAGTACGCCTACCCCAAAGAGGCTTCGGAACGCGAGGCACAGGAAGCCCTCGATTCGAAGGACGCGCGTGTGTTGCGCGGGGGCGCCTTCGACTTCGGTGCGTGGGTCGCCCGCTGCTCCGCGCGCGGCAGGGGCTACCCGGACGTCCGGGACGGGTACATCGGGTTTCGGTTGTCGTTGTCCCCATTCTCCTCTGCTCTCTGAAGCCTCTGGCCTCTGAATCTCTGGATGGGCGGGGGGCGCGGGAGGCGCCGCTCCGGGTAGCCGACGCTCTGGGCGGACCCGGGCCGAGGACAGGCGGTCAGGCGGGCGGGTCGTCGGCGCGGCGGAGCTCTGCGAGGTCCGCGAGGTCTTGCGGCCTGCCCGAGGCTCGCTTGTTGCGGACCAGCTCACGAAGCCCGAGGAAGAAGGCGGGGTGCGCGCCGTAGCGGCCGGCGACGCGGCCTTCCCAGGCATCCTCGAAAGAGACCCCGTCGATCGAGGTGATCAGGTCGACGCGATTGGGCGCGACGCCGAGCTGGATGATCTGCTCGGGGCCCACGAAGTCCTGCGCGGAGAGGCCCACGCTCCCGAAGCCGAAGTCGTCGAGCGCCTGGAGGATTCGCCGGGCGTTCTCCGGCGAGCTCCGGACCAGCAGATCGAGATCTTTCGTGAAGCGAGGCTTGGCGTGGAAGGCGAAGGCGTGGGCGCCGACCACCAGGTACTCAACGCCCCGCGCGTTGAAGTACCCGAGCAGATCTTCGAAATCCTTCGAGCTCTTCATCGTCCCCCTGCATCCGTGCCCAGTCCTGGCGCAGCTCCTCGACCACCGCGACCCGCTCGTTGGGAGTGAGCTGGGCCCAGAACTCCCGATCCGCCTGGCGCTCCTCCTCGAACGAGGAGCATTTTCGCACCCAGATCTTCACGGCTGAATTCTATCAGTCGGCGGGCGCCGGCGGCGCGGCTCGATCGCCAGGAGCCAGTGCCTGCTGGAGTCGACTTTCTCGCGCACATGCGGCAAAAAGGCGGTAACAGCTCGCGCCCCGCCCCCTGGGGGAACCTGGAATGGCCCGAGCGAGGGGAAGCTCGCCCGGGACCGACCCCGCAAAGGAGGTTGCAGCTCCAATGCAGAATCGCACGAAGAGTAGCACCCGCTCGTCCGACATCCGGCGCCGCATGGGCTTCCCGCTCCACGACGGCACCCTCGACCTGGGCCACCTATCCCGGCCGGAGGAGGATCTCCTGCCGTACCTCCACGCGGTCCGCTGCCTGGTGGCGAACCCGGACGCCATGGCCCTCGCCCACGAGGCCCTCGGCCCCGAGCTGCCGCCGATCCTGGGATGCGGCGGCTCTCAGTGGAGAGGTAAGGCTCCAGAGCTCGATGCGCGGAACGCCTGGGTGGCAGCGACCGTCCCGGCGTTTCGCTCTCCGTGCCCGATGCTGGGCCAAGAGGAATGTCTCAGGGCCGATAGACGTCCTTGCGATGGCGGACTCGGAAGACCCGAACCTCCTGGGCTCGGTCGTCGATCTCGTAGAGGATGCGATGCTCGCCGAGGCGCACGCGGCCGGCGTCATTTTCTCCGCGAAGCTTTCGATAACCGGGCGGGCGTGGGTCTTCGGCGAGCGCCTTGAGAGCGACGATGACGCGCCGGAAGGTCTCTGTGGGAAGCTGAGGTCTCTCTCCGCCGACGGGGCGAGGAAGACCTTATACATCCGGCGGAGAGTACTCTTCGAGGAAGTCGTCGAGTGAGCGGAAGGTGTTGGTCTCGAGGCGGGCCCGCTTGAGAGCTTCCAGGTCGTCGATCTCTTCGAGACGCTCAAGCATGGCCTGATATCGGTCAATCTCCAGGATCACGGCAACCGGCTTGCCCTCGCGGAGTACGACCTCGGGTGCCTCGTCGGCGGTCTTGACTCTGGTCATTTCGGTCCTCCTCGCACGACGAGCAGATTCTACCGGAAGCCGCAGAGCTCGCCGCTTCAACCGCTGGAGAGACTTACCACCGGGAGGCCGTCAGTGCGCCACGGCACCGAGCAGCCCACACGAAGAGCGGAGCCGCGGCTGTCCCTCGCCGGTCGCAGTTCGCCGCCGAGGGAGCAGCCCGGAATCGATCGGATCGGCCCTCCTCACCCCGTCCCTCTCCTCACCCTCGCGGGGCGGAGAGGGCGCCCCCACCCAGTTCCCGGCAAGGCCTCGGTCCCCTTCACTCGATACGGCACCGAGCGGCCCGGATATAGAGCGGAGCCGCGGCTGTCCCTCGCCGGTCGCAGTTCGCCGCCGAGGGAGCAGCCCGGTCCGCTCTCGGCGAACCGTTCGGCGAAGCATCTCTTCCCCCCGGCGTAGACTACGGCCCCCATGGCCGTGCCCTCTCCTGCCGCCGAGGCGGCCCTCGCTCCGTTCCATCCCCTGGTCCGGGAGTGGTTCACCGAGCGCTTCGATTCGCCCACCGACGTCCAGCGCCGCGCCTGGCCCGAGATCGCCGCCGGCCGCCACGTCCTGGTCACCGCCCCCACCGGCACCGGCAAGACCCTGACCGCCTTCCTCTGGGCCCTCGACCGCCTCCTCTCCGGAGAGATCCCCGGCGGCGCCGTCCGCGTCCTCTACGTCTCGCCCCTCAAAGCCCTCAACACCGACGTCCGCCGCAACCTGGACGAGCCCCTGGCCGAGCTCGTCGAGCGCTTCCGGGCGGCCGGCGAGCCCGTCCCCTCCGTCCGCGCCCTCACCCGCAGCGGCGACACCCCCCAGTCCGAGCGCCAGAAAATGCTCCGGCGCCCGCCCGAGATCCTCATCACCACCCCCGAGAGCCTCAACATCCTCCTCACCTCGGCCGGCGGCCGCTCCCTCCTCGGCAACCTCACGACCGTCATCCTCGACGAGATTCACGCCGTCGCCGGCTCCAAGCGCGGCACCCACCTGCTGACCGCCGTCGAGCGCCTCGTCCCCCTGGCGGGCGAGTTCCAGCGCATCGCCCTCTCGGCCACCGTCCGGCCCCTGCCCCTGGTGGCCGAGATGGTGGGGGGGCGCGAGCTCCTCACCGGCGCCGGCGGCGAGCCGGTCTACCGCTCTCGGCCGGTGACCGCGATCCGCTCCCAGGCCGAGAAGGTCTACGACCTCTCGGTCCGCTTCCCCGGCCCCGGAGACCCCTCCGCGCCGCGCCCGGACGAGGACCCCGAGACCTCCGTCTGGGATCTTCTCGTCCCCGAGCTCCAGGCCGTCATCCAGAAAAACCGCTCCACCCTGGTCTTCGCCAACAGCCGGCGCACCACCGAGCGCCTCACCCGCATGGTCAACGCCCGCTCCGACCGGGACCTGGCGTACTCCCACCACGGCTCCCTCTCCCGCGAGGTCCGCCAGGTGGTGGAGCGGCGCCTCAAGGCGGGCGAGCTGCCGGCGATCATCGCCACCAGCTCCCTGGAGCTCGGCATCGACATCGGCGCCCTCGACGAGGTGGTGCTGGTCCAGACGCCGTTCTCCATCGCCTCGACCCTCCAGCGCGTGGGCCGCGCCGGCCACCGGGTGGGCGAGGTCTCCCGGGGCCTCCTGCTGCCCACCCACGGCCGGGACTTCCTCGACGCCGCCGTGGTCTCCCGGGCGGTGGCGGAGGGGGAGATCGAGGCCGTCCACCCGGTGGAGGCGCCCCTCGACGTCCTGGCCCAGGTGATCCTCTCCATGGTGGCCGCCGAGACCTGGGGGATCGACGCCCTCTACGACCGCCTCCGCACCGCCTGGCCCTACCGCAACCTCCCGCGCCGTCACTACGAGCTGGTCCTGGAGATGCTCGCCGGCCGCTACGCCGACAGCCGGGTGCGCGAGCTCTCGCCCCGGGTGAGCGTCGACCGGGTGGAGGGGACGGTCCGGGCCCGGGCCGGCGCCGCGCGCCTCGTCTACCTCTCCGGCGGCACGATCCCCGACCGGGGCTACTTCCACCTCCGGGTCGAGGGCGGCGCGGACGGGCCCGGGGCCAAGATCGGCGAGCTCGACGAGGAGTTCGTCTGGGAGCGCTCGGTGGGGGACAGCTTCACCCTGGGCACCCAGGTCTGGCGGGTGCGCCGGATCACCCACAACGACGTGATCGTGGAGCCGGCGCGGGCCTCGGCGGCCATGGCCCCGTTCTGGCGCGCCGACGAGCGGGACCGGGAGTTCTTCCTCGCCGAGCGGGTGGGGCTCTTCCTCGAGGCGATGGAGCCGCGTCTCGAGAAGCCGGACGCCGAGCTCCTGGCGTCCCTCGCCTCCGAGCACCGCATGGAGGCCGGCGCCGCCGCCGAGCTCGTCCGCTACCTGCGCTCCCAGAAGGCGGCCCTGGGCGCTCGCCTGCCGCACCGCCATCGCCTGATGATCGAGCACGTGGGCTTGCGCGAAGGGAGCGAGGCACCGCACCCGGACCAGCCCGACCGCCGCCGGGTCGTGCTCCACACCTTCTGGGGCGGCCGGGTCAACCGCCCCCTCGCCATCGCCCTGGCCGCCGCCTGGGAGGAGCGCTTCGGCGAGCGCCCCGAGATCTTCCAGGACGACGACTGCCTGATGCTCACCCTGCCCGAGGCCCTCGCCGGCGAGGATCTCCTGGCCCTGGTGCCGCCGGAGCGGGTCGAGGAGCTGTTGCGCCGGCGCCTGGAGTCCACCGGCTTCTTCGGCGCCCTTTTCCGGCAGAACGCCGGCCGCGCTCTCCTGCTCCCGCGCGCCGGCTTCCGCCACCGGATGCCGCTCTGGGTGACCCGGGAGCGGGCCAAGCGCCTCCTCGACGCCGTGGGGCGCTACGGCGACTTCCCCCTGGTGCTGGAGACCTGGCGGAGCTGCCTCGAGGACGAGCTGGACCTGGAGACCCTGCGCCGGCTGCTCGAAGAGGTCCGCGCGGGGGAGATCGAGGTGCGCCACGCGGCCACCGACACGCCATCGCCCTTCGCCGCGCACCTCCTCTGGAAGCAGACCAACTCCCTGATGTACGCCGACGACACCCCGGCGGGGCCGGAGGGTGCGCGCGGGCCGGCCCTCTCGCCGGACCTCCTGCGGGAGCTGGTCTTCGCCTCGCGCCTGCGCCCGCGGGTGCCGCCGCGGTTGGTGGCCGAGCTCCAGGCGAAGCTCCAGCGGACCGCGCCGGGCTACGCGCCGCGGGACGCCGGCGAGCTGCTGGACTGGCTGCGGGAGCGCCTCCTCGTGCCGCTCGCGGAGTGGCGGGATCTCCTGGCGGCGGTGGCGCGGGATGGCCAGACCCGAGACAGGGCGCGGGCCGGCGGCGAGGGGGAGGCCGTTCGGGTGGCGGCTCTAGCGGATCTAGAAGCCGCCCTCGTCGAGCGGGCGGTGGTCGTCCATCTCCCCGGGGCGGCGCTCCCGGCGGTGGCGGCCCTCGAGACCGTGCCCCGCCTGCGGGCGGCCCTCGAGACCCCGGCGCTCGTCTCCGACCTGGTCCTGGCCTCGCTCCTCGACCCCGATCGCCCGGCGCCGGCCGCCGCCCTCGAGAACCTCGCCCTCCTCGAGCGTCGGCGGGCCCCGGACATCTCGCCTGACGCCGGGGCCGAGGAGGACGACGGGGGCGACCCGGTCGCCGACCTGGTGGGGGAGTGGTTGCGCTTCTACGGCCCGGTGGAGGAGGGGTACCTGCGACAGGTCTTCGGCGGTGACGGGATGGGGGGCGCCGTCGCGGAGCGCCTGGCCGAGGCCCTCGAGGTGCTGGTCGACGACCAGCAGGTGGTGGTCGACCAGCTCGTCCGCGACGCGGCCGGGACCCAGGTTTGCGACGCCGACAACCTCGAAACCCTGCTGCGCTGGACCCGGGCCGCGGCGCGCCCGGCGTTCGAGGCGCTGCCCCTCGAGCGCCTGCCCCTGTTCCTGGCGAGCCACCAGGGGGTGGCGACGCCCGGCGGTTCCCTGGAGGACCTCCAGGAGCGCCTCGAGCCCCTCCTCGGCCACCCGCTGCCCGCGCGCCTGTGGGAGACCGAGGTGCTTCCGGCGCGCCTGGCGCCCTACCACACCGCCTGGCTCGACACGTTGATGCGCGAGTCCGAGCTCGGCTGGGTGGGGGTGGGGGAGCGGCGGATCGCCTTCGTCTTCCCGGCCGAACGGGAGCTGATGGCCGACCCGGACGATCTGCCGGCGCCGCCCGAGCCGGTCGCGCCCGAAGCCGCCGAGGCGGCGATCCTCCCGGGCCGCGGCGCACTCTTTCCTGACCGCCGCGGGCGCTACACCCTGGGCGAGCTCGCCGAGCACTCGGGCCGCACCACCGGTGAGCTCACCTCGCGTCTCTGGGAGCTCGCCTGGCAGGGGCGCGTGACGAACGACTCGTTCCAGGTCGTCCGAAACGGCGTGCTGCGGAAGTTCCGTGCTCCGGAGGCCGTCAGCGCGGCCAGCCAGGCGGCTCCGGCCCATGGCGTGGAGCGCCCCTCGGCGCGTGGGCGCGTCCCGCGCCGCCGGGGCGCCTTCGACCGCTGGCAGAGCGGCCGGACGTTCGCCGGGCACTGGTACCCGTTACCGCTCCCCTTTGGCGAGCTCCCTGCCGACGACAACGAGGCGGGCGAGCCCGCGCAGCCCCTCGACCCCCTGGAGCGGGAGGAGCTGGCCAAGGAGCGGGCGCGCCTGGTGCTCGATCGCTACGGCGTGGTCTTCCGCGAGCTCCTGGCCCGGGAACCGCCCGTCTTCCAGTGGTCCCGGCTGTTCCGGGCCCTCCGCCTCATGGAGCTCTCGGGCGAGATCCTGGCCGGCCAGTTTTTCCGCGGCGTGCCCGGGCTCCAGTTCGCCTCCCACACCGCCTTCCGGCGCCTCCGCGACGAGCTGCTCGAGGAGGACGTGGTCTGGTGGCTCGACGCCGCCGATCCCGCCTCGCTCGCGGGGGTGGACCTGCCGGAGCTCAAGGCCGTCCTGCCCGAGCGGCGCCCGGGAAACCACGTGGTGTTCCACGGCGAGCGGCTGGTGGTGGTCTCGACCCGGAGGGGCCGGAGGCTCGAGATCCGGGCGGCGCCCGAAGACCCGCGCCTGGGTGAATACCTTGGGTTCCTGAAGGTGGCCCTCACCCGGGACTTCGCACCGCGCCGCGCCGTCGAGGTGGAGGAGATCAACGGCGAGCCGGCGCCGGCGAGCCCGTACCGGGAGCGGCTCAGGGAGCTGTTCAGCGCCACGGTGGAGCCGCGTACGATCAAGCTGCGCCGTAGGTATTGAGATTCGGAGAGAGGAGTTGCCATGACCACTGCGGGAAACGGCCCCGTCACCAGGGCCTTCGAGCTCGACCACCTGTCCCGCGAGCGCCGCGCCTCGGGCCGGCGCTACCTCGAGTTTCTGCGCGTGCCGGCCCTGTCGGTGGGCCTCTACGGGCTGCCTGCCGGGGGCGAGGACCCCCAGTCGCCCCACGCCGAAGACGAGGTCTACCAGGTGATCCGGGGCCGGGCCGTGCTGCGGGTCGAGGGTGAGGACCGCCCGGTCGGGCCGGGCTCGGTGGTGTTCGTGGCGGCCGGCGCCGAGCACCGGTTCCACGCCATCGAGGAGGACCTGGAGGTGCTGGTCTTCTTCGCCCCCGCCGAGAGCGGGTAGGGCTCGGAGGCGGCTCAGAGGGGTAGGACTCCCTCGATCTCGGCGGCGCGCCGGTAGATCTCGAGGACCGACTCGCTGTCCGGCATGGTCAGCTCGGCGCTCACGCTCACGTAGTTGCCCCGGCGCGAATCCCGGGTGCGGACCGGGGCCCGATCGTCGAACAGGGCGATCAGGGCTTCGAGCTGCTGGCGGGGGGCGATGAACTTGAAGAGGTAGCCGCACGGCCAGTCGTAGTAGCCGTCCAGCCGCTCCTTGAAGCTGCGCTCGGTACTTGAAGGGGTCATGATTTCGGTCATGATCATATAGCTTTACCTCTTCAGGAGGGAAGGGTCCGGACGGCGGCGGGAACCGGGCGTCGTGTGGGTCCGGAGAAGTGTACGGACGCCGGCCTTGCGAGGTCCCGGGAGCGCGGACCCCGGGTGGTATGCTTTCCGGCGGTCTGCACGGTTGCCTGTCACCTCCTATCTGAGGGCTCCACTCAATGCCTCCGACACTCGGTTCCGAACACGCTTCCTGGTCTTCCCCCAGCCCTTCCTCCCTGGACGAGCTCGGCCTGTCTCGCGACGAGGTCCTGCGCGACTTCAGGATCGCCCACGAGAGCCGGCAGGCGAGCCTCGTCGGGCGCAAGGAGGTGCTCACGGGCAAGGCCAAGTTCGGGATCTTCGGCGGCGGCAAAGAGGTGGCGCAGCTCGCCATGGCCCGGGTCTTCGAGGACGGCGACTACCGTGCGGGCTACTACCGCGACCAAACCCTCATGTTCGCCGCCGGGCTGCTCACGGTGCGCCAGTACTTCGCCCAGCTCTACGCCCACGCCGACGTCGAGGCCGACCCGGCGTCGGCCGGCCGGCAGATGAACTCCCACTTCGCCACCCGCATGCTCGACGCCTCCGGGGCGTTCCTGCCCCAGAGCGACCGCAAGAACGTGGCGGCGGACCTCTCGCCCACCGCCTCGCAGATGCCCAAGCTCGCGGGCCTGGCCTACGCGTCGCGCCTCTACCGCGAGGTCGAGGTGCTCCGCGAGGGCTTTGAGAGCTTCTCGAACGATGGCCGGGAGATCGCCTTCGGCACCATCGGCAACGCCTCCTGCGCCGAGGGCATGTTCTGGGAGACGATCAACGCCGTCGGGGTGCTCAAGAGCCCCATGGTCCTCTCGATCTGGGACGATCGTTACGGCATCTCGGTGCCCAACGAGCTCCAGGTGACCAAGGCCGACGTGGGCGCCCTGCTCGAGGGCTTCCGGCGGGACGAGCGCGGCGGCTACCAGATCCTCCGGGTGCGGGGCTGGGACTATCCGGCGCTGGTCTCGGCCTACCGCGAGGCCGCCGACCTGGCGCGGAGCGAGCACGTGCCGGCGATCCTCCACGTCGTCGAGCTGACCCAGCCGCAGGGGCACTCCACCTCCGGCAGCCAGGAGCGCTACAAGTCGCCGGAGCGCCTGGCCTGGGAGCAGGAGCACGACTGCCTCAAGGCGTTGGCCGACTGGCTCGTGGACGAGGAGGTGGCCGACCCCGAGGAGCTCGAGGGGATCGCCCGGGAGGCGCGGGAACACGTGCTCGAGGAGCAGCGCGCCGCCTGGAAGGCCTACCGCGAGCCCATCGACCGGGAGCTTCAGGAGGCGGCCGGTCTGATTCGGGACCTGGCCGGGGAGACCGCGTCGCCGGCCGAGGTCCGGGCGGTGGTGGCGGCCCTCGAGCACCGGCAGAACCCGATTCGCCGCGACCTCATGGCAGCGGCGCAGGACGCCCTGGTGGCGGCGGCCGGCGACGACGTGCCGGCGCGCGCGAAGCTCATCGCCTGGAAGCGGGAGCAGGAGCTCGTGAACCGCGAGCGCTACGGCGCCGAGGTCTACTGTGAGACCGCCGGCTCGGCCCTCGAGGTGCCGGTGGTGCCGGCGGTCTACAGCGACGAGAGCCCCAAGGTCAACGGCTTCGAAGTGGTGAACGCCTGCTTCGACCAGGCCCTGGCCCGCTACCCGAACCTCATCGCCATGGGCGAGGACGTGGGCAAGCTGGGCGACGTCAACCAGGGCTTCGCCGGCCTCCAGGAGAAGTACGGCAAGCTCCGGGTCTCGGACACCGGGATCCGGGAGGCGACGATCATCGGTCAGGCGATCGGCATGGCGCTCCGGGGCCTGCGGCCGATCGCCGAGATTCAGTACCTCGACTACCTGCTCTACTGCCTCCAGATCCTCTCGGACGACCTGGCGACTCTGCGCTACCGGACCCGGGGCGGTCAGAAGGCGCCGGTCATCGTGCGCACCCGGGGCCACCGCCTGGAGGGCATCTGGCACTCGGGCTCGCCCATGGGCGCGATCGTCCACCTGCTCCGGGGCCTCCACGTCTGCGTGCCGCGCAACATGACCCAGGCGGCCGGCTTCTACAACACCCTGCTCCAGTCGGACGACCCCGCGCTGGTGGTCGAAGTGCTGAACGGCTACCGCGCCAAGGAGGCCCTGCCCGACAACATCGGCGAGATGACGGTGCCCCTGGGCGTGCCGGAGGTGCTCCAGGAAGGCTCGGACGTGACGGTGGTCACCTATGGCGCGGCCTGCAAGATCGTCCTCGAGGCGGCGGAGATGCTGGCCGGCGTCGACATCGACGTGGAGGTGATCGACGTCCAGACCCTCTTGCCCTTCGACCTCGGGCATCGGATCGCCCGGTCTCTCGAGAAGACCGGCCGGGTGGTATTCGTCGACGAGGACGTTCCCGGAGGAGCCAGCGCCTACATGATGCAGCAGGTGCTCGAGACCCAGCGCGGCTACGTCTGGCTCGACTCCGAGCCGCGGACTGTCTGCGCGCCTCACCGGCCTGCCTACGGATCCGACGGCGACTACTTCTCGAAGCCCAACCGGGAGCAGGTCTTCGAGGTGGTCTACGAGCTGATGCACGAGGCGGACCCCGCCGGCTACCCGCTCTTCTTCCGCTAACGAGGCCCACCCGCCGCCCGTCGTCCGACATGGCCGTGCCCTTCAACTCGATCTACCGTCACGGCTACGCCCGGACCTCGGTCTGCATCCCCCGGGTCCAGGTGGCGGCGCCCGAGGTCAACGCCGAGCGCACCCTGGCGCTGGCCCAGCGCGCCTCCGACGAGCGCTCGGTGCTCGCCCTGTTTCCCGAGATGGGCCTGTCCGCCTACTCGAACGACGACCTCTTCCAGCAAGACGCCCTCCTCGACGCCACGGAGGCGGCACTGGATCGGGTGGTGGCGGCGAGCCGCGACCTGGGACCTGTGCTCCTGGTGGGCGCGCCGCTGCGCTTCGAGCAGAAGCTGTTCAACTGTGCGGTCGTGGTCCACCGCGGCCGGATCCTGGGGATCGCGCCCAAGAGCTACCTCCCGAGCTACCGGGAGTTCTACGAGAAGCGCCAGTTCACCTCGGCCTTCGACGCCATCTCCCGCGAAGTCCGTCTGCTGCGCCAGACCGTGCCCTTCGGCAACGACCTGCTGTTCGAGGCCGAGGACCTGCGGGGGTTCGTGCTCCACGTGGAGATCTGCGAGGACCTGTGGGCGCCGATCCCGCCCTCGACCTACGCGGCCCTGGCCGGCGCCACGGTCCTCGCCAACCTGTCGGCCTCGAACATCACCATCGGCAAGGCCGACTACCGCAAGGGCCTGTGCGCCGCCCACTCGGGCAAGTGCATCGCCGCCTACCTGTACTCGGCCGCCGGGGGAGGGGAGTCGACCACCGACCTGGCCTGGGACGGCCAGGCGCTGATCTACGAGAACCACGAGCTGCTCGCCGAGTCGGAGCGGTTCCGCAAGGACGAGCACTGGATCACCGCCGACGTCGACCTGGAACGCCTGCGCCAGGACCGGATGCGGATGACCAGCTTCAACGACGCCGCGGGCCGTCACCGGGAGAGGGTGCGGGCTCTGCGCCGGGTGCCCTTCGAGGTGGGTGTGCCCGAGGGGCCGGTGCCCCTGCGCCGGCGGGTCGAGCGCTTCCCGTACGTTCCCGACGATCCGGGGGTTCGGGGCGAACGATGCTACGAGGCGTACAACATCCAGGTGACCGGCCTTGCCAAGCGCCTCGAGGCGACCGGCATCCAGCGCGTCGTCATCGGGGTCTCGGGGGGGCTCGACTCGACCCAGGCGCTGATCGTCGCCTGCCGCACCATGGACCGCCTGGGTCTGCCGCGGGAGAACGTCCTCGGCTACACCATGCCCGGCTTCGCCACCACCGAGCGCACCCGGGGCAACGCCTGGCGGCTCATGGAGGCCCTGGGGGTGACCCCGGAGGAGATCGACATCCGCCCGTCGGCCCGCCAGATGCTCTCCGACATCGGCCACCCCCACGCCCGGGGCGAGCACCTCCACGACGTGACCTTCGAGAACGTCCAGGCAGGCGAGCGCACCTCCCACCTCTTCCGCCTCGCCAACCTCCACGACGCCCTGGTGGTGGGCACCGGCGACCTCTCGGAGCTGGCCCTCGGCTGGACCACCTACGGCGTGGGCGACCAGATGTCCCACTACAACGTCAATGCCTCGGTGCCCAAGACCCTGATTCAGCACCTGATCCGCTGGGTGATCGATGCCGGCGAGATCCCCGAGGCGAACGAGGTGCTCCAAGCGATTCTCGACACCGAGATCTCTCCCGAGCTGGTGCCCGCAGACGCCGAGGCCCTGGGCGGCCCGGCCGACGAAGAGGACGGCGGACCGGCCCAGCGCACCGAGGAGATCATCGGCCCCTACGAGCTCCAGGACTTCCACCTCTACTTCGTGACCCGCTACGGCTTCCGGCCGAGCAAGATCGCCTTCCTCGCCCACTACGCCTGGTCGGACAAGACGCGCGGCTCCTGGCCCCAGGGCTTCCCCGAGGCCGAGCGCCGCGAATACGACCTCGCGACCATCAAGAAGTGGCTCGGGGTCTTCCTCTATCGCTTCTTCAAGACCAGCCAGTTCAAGCGCTCGGCGATGCCCAACGGCCCCAAAGTGGGCTCCGGCGGCTCCCTCTCACCCCGCGGCGACTGGAGGGCCCCCAGCGACTCCGAAGCCGAGGTCTGGACCCGGGAGCTCGAGCGCAACGTCCCGGGCTGACCCTGACCAGGTGGGGTGGGGGCGTCCCTCGCCCCCCGGAGGGAGGGAGAGGGAACGAGGGTGAGGGGGGAGATCCGATCAACCCCAGCTCGCCGCCCACGGGATCAGGGTGAAGGCGGCCGCCGTCAGCAGCACGACGAAGAAGATCTCCAGCCAGATCCCGGCCTTGACCATCTGCGGGATCGTCACGTAGCCCGAGCCGTAGACGATGGCGTTGGGCGGGGTGGCGACCGGCATCATGAAGGCGCAGCTCGCGGCCAAGGCGGCCGGGAGGACCAGGAAGAGCGGCGCCTCGCCCAGGCCCACGGCCACCGAGCCCACGACCGGCAGAAAGGTCGCGGCGGTGGCCGTGTTGCTGGTCAGCTCGGTCAGGAGCACGATCACGGTCACGGTGAGGGCCGCGATCAGCACCAGGGGCCAGCCGGCGGCGCCGTGCATCCGCTCGCCGATCCACTCTGCGAGGCCGGTGCCCGCGACGGCGCCGGCCAGCGAGAGGCCCCCCCCGAACAGAAGCAGCACGCCCCACGGCACCTTGCGAGCCGTGGGCCAGTCGAGGAGCGCCTCGCCCTTGGACCAGTCCGCCGGCAGCAGGAAGAGTAGGAGGGCGCCCAGCATGGCGACCCCGGTGTCGGTGAGGCCGGGCACCACGCGGGCCACCAGCGGCCGGGTGATCCACAGGCCGGCGGTGAGGGCGAAGACCGCCGCCACCAGCTTCTCCTGCCGCGAGATGGGCCCCAGGCGCTCGATTTCCCGGCGCAGGAACGCCGCGCCCCCCGGGATCTCCCGGAGGCGCACCGGATAGGCGAAGCGCGTCAAGAGGAGGAAGGCCCCGGCGAGTCCCACGACCGCCAGCGGTAGCCCCACGCTCATCCACTCGAGGAAGCTCACCTCGATGCCGTACGTCTTGTCCATGAAGGCCGCCAGCAGGGCGTTGGGCGGGCTGCCGATCAGGGTGCCCAGCCCTCCGATGCTCGAGGCGTAGGCGATGCCCAGCATCAGGTCCAGGGCGAAGTGGCCGCCGGGCGCCTCCGTCGCCGGGAGCGCCCCGTCGCCGCCCTCGGCCTCGCCCCCGCCCCGCCCCTTGACCACCAGCTCGACCACCGACAGCCCGATGGGGAGCATCATCATGGCGGTGGCGGTGTTGCTGATCCACATGGAGAGGAACGCCGAGGCGAGCATGAAGCCGGCGATGATCCGGGTCGGCCGGGTGCCGACGCCGCGGATGATGCCGAGGGCGATCCGCCGGTGGAGGTCCCAGCGCTGCATGGCCAGGGCGATCAGGAAGCCGCCCAGGAAGAGGAAGATCAGCGGGTTGGCGTAGGGAGCCGCGGCGGCGTCGGCCTTGGCGATGCCCAGGAGCGGGAAGGCGAGGAGCGGCACCAGGGAGGTCACCGCGATGGGCACCGCCTCGGTCATCCACCATGTGGCCATCAAGAGCCCGACGCCGGCCGTTCGCCAACCGGCGGGGGAGAGCCCCGCCGGAGGCCCGAAGGCCAGGCAGGCCAGGAACAGGGCGAACCCGGCGAACAGGCCGATCCGGGGCCGGAGCAGCGAGGTTTCAGGTGAAGAGGGCATGACGGGCCGCCAGTGACTCTACCTCACTGCCAACCCCGCCGAGGGACCGCAACTAGAGTCGACCTGGACCAGAAACCTGGGTCGAGAGCCCCCTCGGCTTCCCTACGCCGTTTCCTCCCACGGCCCTTCGCTCATCGCCGACAGCTTCTTCATCTTCGGGATCAACGCGGCGGCAATCACGGTTCCGATCACCGCCACGATGCCCAGCCTCGTGAAGAGGTTCGTGTAGAGGGGCAGCGTGTCGACAGGGTTCGTCAGGTTGTGGGGCACGCTCGCGAACGTCGCGACGTAGCTCCCGAGGTACTGCGAGATCCCGGTGGCGAGGAACCAGACGCCCATGATGAACCCGCGCAGCGACGGGCCGACGTAGCGCGCCATGACCGCCAGGCCGAGACCGCTGATGAGGAGCTCTCCCAGCGACTGGAAGCCGTAGCCGGTGATCATCCACCAAAACGAGATCTTGCCGGCGCTGGCGAAGTGACCGCTGAATCCGTAGATGAAGAAGCCGAGGCTCAGGACCGCGAAGCCCATCGCGAACTTCGTCGAGATGTGGAAGTCTCCGCCCTTTCCCTTGCCGAGATGGTTGTAGAGCCAGGCGAGTCCCGGGCTCAGGAGGAAGATCCAGATTGGATTCAGCGCTTGGACCTGCCCCGCGGGGACGTGGTATCCGAAAAAGTCGAGGTTGACGTTGCGCAGCGAGAAGAGGGTGAGCGACGTCGACATCTGCTGATAGAAGATGAAGAAGAGCATGCCCAGCGCCGTCAGGATCAGCACCGCGGTGAGTCCCTTGCGCTCGCGCTCGCTTCCCTTGCGCATCATGATGCCGAAGATGACGAGCATGGCGATGAAGCCGAGAACGACGGTTCCCCGCGCGACCATGAGGTTTTGAACGATGAAGGTCACGAGGACGACGCCAACCGCGATTCCGAGGATGACCCAAACGAGGCGCCTCACGTTGAGAGGCTGGGAATCGGGCTCGGAGCCCACGTGCCGGAGGTAGCGGCTCATCGCGAAGTAGTTGAGGATGCCGACGATGAGCCCAGCGGCACAGAGGGCGAACGCCCAGTGCCATCCGATTTCGATCGCGATGAGCGGCGTCGCGAGCTGCGAGGCGGTCGCGCCGACGTTGACCGCCATGTAGTACATGGTGAACGCGCTGTCGAGCTTCGCGGAGTCGCCTTCGTACAACTGGGAGATCATGTTGGCGGGGTTCGCCTTGAAGACGCCCCCTCCGACCGCCACCAGTCCCAACGCGGGAAAGAGAAGCCCGGGATGGTTCGGAATCGCCAGGCCGATGTATCCGAGGGCCAGGACCAGTGCTCCGAGCACCATCGTTCGGCGGCTGCCCAGGAGCTTGTCGCCGATCCAACCGCCGACCGCTGGCACGGTGTAGGCAAGCGCCGCGAACGCGCCGAACGTGAGGTTGGCACGGTCGTCGGTGTAGCCGAGCTTCTGAACCATGAAGAGGACGACCACGGCCGTCATGCCGTAGTAGCCGAACCTCTCCCACATCTCGACCAGGAAGAGGGTGGTAAAGCCCTTCGTCCGGGAAGGCGTCTGCGCCTCTGTCGCCATGTGCATCTCCTCGAATGGATGGGTAGTCCGCGAGCCGGGATGCTACCATCGATTGCGCCACGAGCACCGTGGCGCTTCTGCCCAACGCCAGTTCATTCCGGAGTCTCGCCATGCATGCCTTTGACGATCCGCACGTCGTTCTGAGCCAGACCCGCATCGTGGAGCGCTTTCTCGAGTACGCGCGCATCGACACGCAGTCCGAGGAGACCAGCGACACATGCCCCAGCACCGCCAAGCAACTCGAGCTCGGGAGGCGGCTGGTGGACCAATTGAAGGATCTGGGGCTCCAGGGCGTGGGAGAAGCCGAGGTCAGCATGGACGAGAATGGATACGTGCTGGCGGAGCTCCCCGGCACCGCTGCGGGACGGGTCGGCCTCTGCGCCCATATGGACACGGCGCCGGCGTTCAGCGGCACCGGCGTGAGCCCGAAGCTGGTGGAGAGCTACGACGGTGGAACCATCGACGTCGGCCACGGTGTCGTCCTGGACCCCGCGGACACGCCGGAGCTCGAGGACTGCGTCGGCGACACGATCATCACCACCGACGGGACGACGCTCCTGGGCGCCGACGACAAGTCCGGCATCGCGGCCATCATGGGCGCGCTGGAGATCTTGGTTGAGGAGTCGGACCTTGCGCGGCCGACCGTGCGCGTCTGCTTCAACCCCGACGAAGAGATCGGCCGAGGCGCCGACCGTTTCCCCATGGAGCGCTTCGACTGTCCCGTGGCCTTCACCGTTGACGGAAGCTTCACGGGCGAGATCAACGTCGAGACCTTCTCCGCCGACAAGGCCGTCCTCACCTTCACCGGCGTCGCCGTCCACCCAGGCACCGCCCGGGGCAAGATGGTGAACGCGCTCACCTGGATGGGGAAGCTCTTGGACCGCCTGCCCATGGGTGAGGCGCCGGAGTGCACCGACGAGCGGGAGGGCTTCTACCACCCTGTCGTCGCCTCGGGCGACGCCGCATCGTGCACGCTGCAGCTCATCCTCCGCGACTTCGATACGAAGGTCCTGGAGGAGCGCGGCCGGAGGCTCGAGCGCATGTGCGACGGGCTCATGGCCGAAGAGCCGGACCTCGATGTCAAGGTCGAGATCACGAAGCAGTACCGCAACATGTACGACGTGCTGAGCCAGCATCCCGAGGTGGCCGAGAAGCTCGAGGAGGCGGTCAAGGCAGCGGGCATCACCCCCAGGATGGAGGCCATTCGTGGAGGCACGGACGGCTCCAGGCTCACCGAGATGGGGATGCCGACTCCCAACATCTTCGCAGGAGGCGTGAACTTCCACGGGCCCTCCGAGTGGATCTCCACCCGCGTCCTGGCCCAGTCGGCGTGCTCGATTCTCAATCTCGTGCAGCTTTTCGCCGAAGAAAAGTAAGAAAAGAGACCGGACCCGCGGCAACCTTCCGGTTGTCGAAGGAGGGCGGGGCTACTTCGCGTCGCGCACGGTGAAGGCGAGAGTCAGAAACGTCTTCTGTTCGAGCTGATGCGCCTCAGGGCCGGATAGTAGGTTTATGGCTGAGACCGCCTGGAATCCTCCACTCGTCGGCCAGTACCTCCGTGCTCCCCGCGCAACCCGAAGCCAGATGGCTTCAACCGACGTGGCTCTTGAGTTCAGCCATTCCAAGTGTGCCAGGTACAACTACGCCGCCGACGACGGCTGGGGGCAATCTACTCCCTCGAGGGGTAAGGGACGACCAAGGCTAAATCGCAGCGAGCGCACCGCAGTATGGGCAAGATTCCTCTTGGTCGATAGTAGGGCTGTGACAAGTTGGGCACTGACTCACGGTGATGGGGTCCTCCCCGGCAACGCGGATTCCCTGCACGATCTGGCGTCCGATGTCAACAATTAAACGTTCTGTGATCGAGTGCTTTACGTGCACTCTGCGCCTCGCGGCTTCCCCTGCTGCAAATGAAGCCTCGAGCGCTTCAAGCTTCCTTGTAGCGGCGTCGAGCCCGGCTTCGAGCCGAGTCTTCTCAGGACCTTCCGGTCCTCTCTCGGCTGCCCGGTAGACATACTCGGTGAACAGCCGGTCGAGCATCCAGCTCCTAAGTTGCCTGAGCTTCTCTTCTGTCTGGCCTCTCAACCGATCTATCTCGACGGTGGATCTGCCCTGTTGGTCCTCGCGACTACGGTCGTCCCAGAGCTCGTTCTCGCCCAGGAGGAGTGCGTTCGCAAGGCCACAGCATTTAGCCAGAAATGTGCGGAGGTCGATGCGTAGCCGAGCGGACTTTCTCTTCCGGCGCTTGCCAAGAAAATAAGTTGCTGGAACGCCGGATGCCATTGCGAAGGGTATTGCATATCCCATGACTTCCTCGCCAAAGGGCATCAACAGCAGACCAAGCACGAAGCCAATTAGCATGTAGGCTGCAAAGTAAGAGGCAACATAGAAAGCTGCTCCAGTTTTTGGGAGGGGCCAGATAGTTCTTGCTAGCTGGCCAAGCTTGCTTGTCGCTTCTGCGGCGGAGAGCGTCGAATCGGGGAGCGTACTTGGCAGACCCAGTCTCCCAAACTCTCCTGCGGCCAGCCGGGCGAGGTCCCCATACACTGGCGCGGCCGCGTCAAACCCTGTGAACCCCGTAGTCTTCCCGTGAGCGAGGGAATCCAAGTCGTGGCAGTCCGACTGAAGGGCATTGAAGTCCGTGCGGGCTCGCCTTCGGACGCCGTTGAGTACGACGTCGAGCTCTCGTCTCCTTTGGGCGGCGACCTCGCGCGCCGCTTCACGCTGGCGGTCGAATTACCGCTCCTGAGCCTGAGTGGCGGCTAGGGTCTGATTCAGATCCCTCCAGTACCGACGGAAGAACCCGGGAAACTCCTCCAGACCCGCCCGGAGGAAGGCGTGAAGCTGCTCCAGCCTTCGGCACTCGCGTTCCTCGTTGAGGCGAGTCTCCTCGAGTCTCGTGATCTGATCGAGTGCTGCGGAACGCTCGTAGGCCCTCTCCTCCTCGTCCTCTCTCATTCTCTCGATCAAATCCGCCTGACGGCGCTGGCCCTCCTGTACCCTCTCGTTCGACTCCTCGATCGCTCTCAGCACCTTCTTCTGGCGCTGATCCTCTGCGGCGCAGGCCGGGCACCCAGTAATGCCGTCGTATGAGACATGATGAATCGGACATCTCATCTTGATCTCCCAGGTGAGGTGGTCGCCGTGCAAGGGAGCATCGCGACTCTGTTTCGCATTATCATGAGTTTACGAGATCTCTGGTTGATATGCAAGTAGCGAAGCAGCTACCGAAATCCACGCTATCAGTTCCGAACCATTGGCTCGGCGGGAAGCACCTGCTCCTCGGCCAGCCAAGCGGCGTAGCGCAAGGCCTGGTGCACGTCCTCCGTTTCGAGATAGGGATACGCCTCGACGATCTCCTCCGCCGTCATGCCGTTGGCGGTGAGGTTCAACATGAGCGAGACAGTGACCCGCATCCCCCGGATACAGGCTCGCCCCCCATGACTTGAGGATCGAAGGTGATCCTGTCGAAACCGAGTATCGCGTGCCTCCTGGCGGCGTCCACACCGGATCTTGAAGCCTGAAACCGCCTCAACTATACCGTCCCGAGATGGACTTTGTGCTGGCTCGGCGTCGGGGCAGTCCGCGAGGTCCTCGCCGCGCCAGAAGGCTTCCAGATCTTGGCTGAGGCGCTGCTGTCCGGCTCGCACGCCGTCGAGGAGGTGAAGACGAGGGAGAGCGCCTTGCGGGGAAGACCTGGGGTTGTAGCGGATCGGAACCCGTCTCTCAGGCGGGCCCAACGAAAACGGGACCGCCCCGTGAGGAGCGGTCCCGGGTCCAGAAAACTTCAGGCGATCGTCGCGGCTACTTGGCGGCGATCTTCGGAGGCCCGGGGTGGTTCACGCCACCCGGCCCCAGGCTCCAGATGTAGTGCGCCAGGTCCCAGGCGTCCGTGGGACTGATCTGGCTGTCGAAGCTCGGCATCGGAGTGCCGTTGAGCCCGGTCATGAAGACCCGGTAGACGTCCTTCGGCGTGTTCCCGCACTTGTAGTGACCCTGGGTCAGGTCGGCGGGCTCGATGACCTGTCCCCAGTCGTCCTTGAGCTCGTGCGACGACGGCCCGTCGCCCTGCCCGCTGTCGCCGTGACATTGGGCGCACTTCAAGGCCACGAAGAGCTTCTTGCCCTTGTCGATCGAGGCCTGGTCGTTGGGCGGCTCCGGCGGGATCTCGATCGAGGGATCGGGCTTCTCGTCCTGCCAGCGGTCCGAGAACTGCTGGATGTAGGCGATCACGTCGAGGCGCCCCCGATGCCCGATGGTGTACCAGGTGGGCATGTAGGTGCCGTAGACGCCGTCTTCGATGGTCTTCTCGAGGTCGGCGACGGTGGGCAGGGAGCCCGAGGGCGTCGAGCGCCACTTGAAGGTCCCCTGACGGTAGTCGCGGGGCTTCGGGCTGATCCACTGGGCGAACTCGCCCTGGCCGTTGCCGAGATCCCCGTGGCAGGAGAGACAGTACCGCTCGTAGACCAGCTTGCCGTGGGCGGGATCTCCGGCCTTCTCCGCGTGGAGCGCGGACGAGGTGGCGGCGAGCACCGCGATGGCAAGGATCGGAGTGGCGATTCGGATCCGTTTCATGGCTGATCCTCCATTCATTTGCCAGCCGGCCTCAGAAGGCGAAGTCGATTCCGACGAAGGTGCTCGAGACCGTGAGGTCCGAGCCGTCGAAAGCCGCGCGCTTCATCTTGTCGGTGGAGTACTCCAGGTGCAGGGCGTACTCGTCGCGGTTGAAGAAGGCGAAGGTGTGCTTCATGCCGATCGTGTACTGGTCCTGGTCGTTCAGGTCCTTGGGCAGATCGGAGAAGGGCTGCTGGGTGTTGCGGATGTAGTCGTAGCGGCCGAAGAACCCCCAGTGGAGGCCATCGGTGGGCGGCACCCAGAGAGCCTGGAGGAATCCGCCGTTCCACTTGCCGTCGCGGGCCCCCGCGCCGTCGTAGAGCCCCTTGTCGTCCTTGCCCTGGGCCCAGACGGCCCAGACATGGACCGGCGTCCACTTGGGACCGAAGGTTGCCTGGGCCTCGAGGCCCCAGCGCTCGGTCGACTTGAGGTTGCTGCCGGTGCCGTCGATGGGTTCGCCGCCGTCGGTGAGGAAGCTGGTCGGGTACTCCGCGGAGGAGGCGAAGGCTCCCACCTCCACCTCGGAGACGGTGTAGGAATCGAGCACCCAGTACTTCTGGAAATGCCCGTAGAGACCGCGGGAGTCCCACGCTCCGCTGCTTCCCGGCGAGTCGTTGGCGTTGAAGATCGACACGCTGTAGCGAGTGAGGGACCCGCGGTCGTGCCCCATGATCTCGATGCCCCGCTGGTTCTCGTCGAGGGCGAACGCCCCGGCCACCTCGGCGTCACCGAAGGGGTGATAGCCGTAGATGAGGTAGGGGTTGGTGAGGTTGACCGACCGGTGGGCCGAGACCGGCAGGTCGACCTCGTGCTTGCCGATCCGGACGTTGAACCAGTCGGAGTTCCCGAGGAGTCGGGTGAAGTAGACCCAGTAGGACTCGAGGTTCACCACGCCATCGGAGGCGAAGCCGGTGGGGACCACGAGGTAGGAGACGTTGTCGTTGAGGTTGCCGCCGATCAGCAGGTCCATGGCGCCGTCGGCGATGCCTCCGTTCTTGAAGGTCTTCGTGCCCTGGTCCGTCGGTTGGTTGTTGACGGTGTCGTACTCATAGTTGGGCGTGATCCGGATCGCCACCGGCCAGTAGGAAAACGGGTTCTCGGTGGGGTTGTCCTTGCCCAGCCTCATCTGGTAGCCGTTGTCACGGAAGGCCCTGCCCGTATCGTCGAACACGGGCCAGAGCTCGTGACAGGCCGTGCAGCGCAAGCCGGTTCTCCGGGCGAATGCCGGGAAGGCCTGCGCGGCGGGAGTCGACAGCGGGACCATGCAAGCGGCCACCACTGCCGACAGGAGCCACGCGCGAAGCGTTCTCATCGCTCACCTCCAGTCTGTATGCGAAGACAGGTCCGCGGGGGATGAGTAACAAAGTCGATCCGCTTTGTCAAGCCGCGTGCCGTCAGGGGGATACGGCGACTCGGAGGGTTACCGCACGTCGCTTGACAGCCTCCGGGTGCGGTGGTAGAGACTGCGTGTAACCCGGCATGAGCAGCCAACCACCATCCCGCCTTGAGGCGGGCTTGATCGGCCATTGCGCGGCCCCCGGACGCTCGGGAAGGCCGGAAGGAAGGGTGCCCGGCGGACCCCGCCGGGTGCGCCACCGTGCCCTTCCTCGCCGGCGGAGGCCTGCCCGCGACCGGCTTTTCTCTCAACGCTGTTCGATGGAGGACGGTATGGAGCAACGTATGACACAGAGTGGCCCATTTCGCTGCATGCTCGTGGTCTGCCTGGCCCTGGCCGGGGCTGTCGCCGTCGCCGGCGTCGCCCACGCCTACACCGTCTCGCCACCCAGCAACGGCGGGACGATCTCCGGCCGGGTGACCTTCGACGGACCGGCCCCCGAGGTCGGGACCATCAAGACCACCAAGAATCAGGACGTCTGCGGCGCCACCATCCCGAACCCCGACTCCACGGTCGTCGACCCGAAGACCCACGGTGTCGAGTGGGCGGTGGTCTCGGTCGAGGACGTGACCCAGGGCAAGGCACCCGAGGATTCCTATGCGCTGGCCAATAAGGGCTGCGCCTTCCACCCGCACGTGCTGGCCGCCATGGAAGGGCAGACCTTCGAGCTCGAGAACAAGGACCCGGTGCTCCACAATACCCACATCCGGATCGGCAACCGGACTCTGCTCAACGACGCCCTGTCCTTCCACGAGGGCGACGCCATGTACCACCCGATCCAGGACCACCGCGTCCTGCGCCGCGCCGGCCTGCTCAAGGTCAACTGCGACGCCCACGAGTGGATGAGCGGCTGGGTGGACGTCCTGTCGAACCCCTACTTCGCCGTCACCGACAGCACCGGCGCCTTCGAGATCACCGATGTGCCCCCGGGCACCTACACGGTCAAGGTCTGGCACGAGAACCTCGGCGAGACGACCCAGAGCGTCACCGTCACGGCGGGCGGAACGGCAAACCTCGACGTCACCTTGAAGAAGTAGAGCTCGGGAACTCGGACCACGTCATGAACGATGACTCCTCCCCCTATCCCGATCTCGACTCGCTGATCGACAAGCCGCTCATCCGGCAGTGGCTCTACTGGGGCCTCTTCTGGGTGATGTTCGCGCCTACGATCGGTGTGATCGTCGCCACCAAGTTCACCTACCCGGACTTTCTGGGGACCTCCCCGTACCTGACCTTCGGACGGCTGCGCCCGATCCACGTCAACGGGGTGATCTTCGGCGTCTTCTCGACCCTGTTCATCGGCCTGTGCTACTACATCGTGCCCCGGCTCACCGGCGTGCGCATGTACGCCGAGAAGATGGGGCGCTCGCTGGTCTGGGTCTGGAACCTGTCCCTGGCCGCCGGCTTCGTCTCGCTGGCCCTGGGCTACAACCAGGGCATCGAGGCCGGCGAGTTCCCGCTGCTGATCGACATCCTCATCTTCATCGGCCTGCTCGCGGTGACCTACCAGTTCTTCATGACCATCGCGCGCCGTAAGGAGCAGAGGATCTACACCAGCCTGTGGTACCTGATCGCCGCGTTCGTCTGGACCGATCTGAACTGGATCCTCGGGAACTTCATCATCCCGTACTCGATCCCCGGGATCAACAACGCGGCGATGCACGGGCTCTTCATCCACTACGTCGTCGGCCTGTGGATCACCCCGGCCGGCTATGTGTTGATTTATTACTTCTTGCCCGTGTCGGTGAAGAACCCGATCTACAGCCATAAGCTGTCGATGATCGGGTTCTGGTCCCTGGCCTTCTTCTACCCCTTCGTCGGGATCCATCACTATCTGTTCAGCCCCATCGCGGACTGGGCGGAGACCCTGGCGATCATCTCGTCCATGCTGCTGATCATCCCGGTCTGGACGGTGCTCCAGAACTTCTTCGGAACGATGATCGGCCGGTGGCATACCTTCACGTCCAACCTGACCGCCAAGTTCCTGATCGTCGGGTCGATCATGTACCTGCTCGGGTGCTTCCAGGGCTCGACCGAGGCGCTGCGCTCGATCAACACGCCGACCCACTTCACCGACTTCGTGATCTCGCATTCCCACCTCACGATCTTCGGAACCTTCGTCATCTGGGCACTGGCCGGCGTGATCTACGTCTGGCCCAAGGTTCATGAAGGGCCACTGTGGTCGCCGACGCTGGCCAACTGGTCGTTCTGGATGATCACCATCGGCATCTCGGCCATGGGGATCGTGCTCACGGCCCAGGGGCTCACCCAGGGGCTGATGCTGGGGCAGGGCACCGAGTGGGTCGACTCGATGGTCGCCATCAAGCCCTACTGGTTGGTACGGACCTTTACCGGCATCTCCATGGACATGGGGATGACGCTCCTCGTGCTCAACCTGATGAAGAGCACCGGAGGGAACAAGGAGCAGGCCGTTCCGGCCGCGGCGGAGGTGGCGTCATGAAGTACGCCCGCACCGTGGCCCTGGTCGCCGGCATTCTCTTCGTCTCGCTGGCGATCTTCATCCAGGGCGTCCTGCCGGCGATGCTCCCGGAGTCGCAGCGCAAGACGGTCACCCGCGTGGTGCGAACCGACCTCGGCCAGCTCAAGTGGACGATGGCGGACGCCACCGATTACACGCCCCTCGAGGCCGAGGGACGGCGGATCTACATCCGCGAGGGCTGCTGGTACTGCCACTCGCAGTACGTGCGGCCGGTCCAGGGCGAGAAGCGCCGCTGGGGACCCGTCTCCCAGGCGGGGGAGTACGCCTTCGACCAGCCCCACCTGTTCTCGACCCGTCGAATCGGGCCGGACCTGACCCGGATCGGCCTGAAGTACGCCGACGACTGGCACTACGCCCACCACTGGAACCCGCGGCTCATGACGCCGGACTCCATCATGCCCCGGTTCCCGTGGCTCTACGACGGCCCCTACGGCCCGGTCAAGATCGTGAAGGACGACCAGGGCCGCTCGACGCTGGAGAAGACTGCCGCGACAGAGAAGCTGTTCGACTTCTCGAGCCAGGACGTGATCGACCTGACCCCGAACCCGGACGGCCTGGTGTTCGTCCACGAGAAAGGCAAGTACCCGGTCATCCTGACGCCCAACAACGAGTACACCGGCGATACGGTCACCCTCATCGGCAACACCGAGGAGCTCCGGGCGGTCGTCGCCTACATCCAGAAGCTGGGGATGAACCGCGGCAAGTGGCGGGACGTCTTCGAGCCGCAGCTCCTGCCGGCGTCCAACATCGAGCTCCCGCGCTCGGAGGACTACATCACCTACGGCAAAGAGGTCTATCGGCGCCGCTGCCAGGGTTGCCACGGCGTCAAGGGCGACGGCAACGGTATGGAGGCCACCTTCTTCGAGGTGCGCCCGCGCAACTTCACCGCCGGCGAGTTCAAGTTCCGCAGTACGCCGTCGGGCTCGCTGCCCACGGACGGCGACCTGCTGCGCACCATCACCGACGGGGTCCGCGGTACGCCCATGCCCACCTGGCACAACCTGCCGGAGAAAGACCGGATGGCCGTCATCGAGTACATCGAGAACGACCTGGCGGTCGATCGCAGCGACCCGAAGAACCCGTACCCGTACTTCGCCGAAGAGCCACCGGAGCGGACGATCGACATCGGCAATCCGCCCGAGCCGACGCCGGCCCTGCTGGCCAAGGGCAAGCAGCTCTGGGGAGAGGTCAAGTGCTCCCAGTGCCACGGTGACCAGGGCAAGGGGAACGGGCCCTCGGCGGTCGGGCTGACCGACGATTGGGGCTTCCCGATCCGGCCGGCCGACCTCACCACCGGCCTGTTCAAGTCCGGTCCCTCGGTCAAGGACATCTTCCGCACCATCAGCACGGGCCTCAACGGAACGCCGATGCCATCGTTCGCGGCGGTGCTTCCCGACGAGAACGATCGCTGGGCCCTGGCCTACTACATCCTGTCGTTCTCGGCCTACAAGGATCCGCTCACCGGCCAGCCGTTGCCGTTCTCGGATGAGCTCAAGAAGGACCTCGACAACCCCGAGGTCAAGGCCGACACGTCGGACACCGCCTTCTTGCTCGAGGGCGGCGAGCTGCCGCGCCACGTCTGGGCGGAGAACCACGGGATCCAGCTACTGCCCGTGGTCGAGCCCCCGAAGGATGCCCCGGCCTCGAAGGTTCCGAAGGACGACAGCCCATGAGCGGGCGAGGAGACACGTCATGGAGCTTCTGATCTTCCTCCAGTTCCTGGTGGCGCTGTCCATGAGCATCGCCGCCGTATTCTTCTTCATCTGGGGAGTGCTCGCGGGGCAGACGAAGGACATCGAAGCCATCAAGTACACGATGCTCGAGCGTGAGCTCGGCACGACCGTAGGAGGCCGTCATGAGTGACCGAGAGATGCCGCGGAGCGAACGCCCGGGCGAGCCCGAGCACGCCCACGGCCCCGACGATTTGGAGGAGTTCGCCGGCGGCGAGATCAAAGTCCGGCACGGGATCGTCAACCGGTGGCTCCTGGTCGTCTACCTGGGACTGTTCGCCTGGTCGATCTACTACCTGTTCGCGTACTGGGGCGGGCTCGGCCCCGGTCTGGCCTACTGAGAGGAGCGACTCGATGAAGGGACAACGCTTGATGCTCGCCCTGGCCTGGATCAACCTGGGCATCCTGTCGCTCTCGGCGCTGCTCAACGCCATCGGACCCTGGATTCACCTATGAGCCTGCACCTTTCCGACATGACTCCCGAGGAGCTCATCGCGTTCGGCCTGTTCCTGGCGGGCACGGTGGCCTTCTTCATCTGGGTGGTCTGGTTGTGGCTCAAGAAGTGACGGGTTGAAGGCCGCCTGCCGGCCGAGGCTCTGGATCAGGCCCCGGAGGCTGCTCGCGTGACCAGTCTGCTCTGGATCAGCGTCGCAGGCGCCGCGGGCAGCTTCCATTGCCTCGGCATGTGCAGCGTCTTCGCCTGGTCGCTCGCTCCCAGCCCCACGGCGCGCTGGCGCACCGTGGGGCGGCAGCTTCTCTACAACAGCGGCCGGGTCGTGACCTACTGCTTCCTCGGCGTGCTGGCCGGAGCCCTCGGCCAGTACGTCGTGGGCAGTGGCCCGGTGAGCGCCATGCAGCGGGTTCTGGCGCTCGTCTCCGGCCTGCTCATGCTGGTCATGGCGCTCCAGCTCTACGGCGTTCGGTTCGCCGCGGGCTTCGGAGTCGGCGCCGGCCTGGGTCCGGTGCTGCGCGGCATCCGGGGCCTGCTCAAGGCGCCGGGAGCGGCCGCGCCTCTGGCCTTCGGCGTGTTCAACGGGTTTCTGCCCTGTCCCCTGGTCTACGCCTTCGTGGCCCAGGCGGTGGCCGCGGGCAGCCTGGTCGGCGGCGTGCTGACCATGGCGGCCTTCGGGCTCGGCACCTTCCCGGCCATGCTGCTGGTGGGGCTCGCCGGGCTCAGCCTGGGGCCGAAGTGGCGGACGCGCGGCGTCCGGGTGGCGGCCACCGTGATCCTGCTTTTCAGCTTGGTGACCCTCGCTCGCGGGCTCTTCCCCATGGCGCCCATGCCGGCCATGATGGCTCCCTACGGGGGCTCCGCGGCGCCGGCGGGGCCGCCGTGAGCGCATCCGGGGGAGCCCTCTGCAGCCACTGTCTGGTCCCGGCCGGCGCCCACGCCTACCGGGGTCTCGCCGGTGGCGAAGAGCTCCCGTTCTGCTGCTTCGGCTGCTACCTCGCCTATCGGGTGCACGGCGAGCGGGGGGAAGAGGCGGAGGCGGCCCTCTCGTTGATCCGCCTCGGCGTCGGCGCCTTCCTGGCCATGAACATCATGGTGCTGAGCCTCCTGCTCTACACCCACGCATTCGGCGCCGCCGAGTCCGGGCTCCGCCACGCCATCGAGATCCTCCTCTGGGTGCTCGCCACCCCGGCGATGGCGGTCCTGGGCCTGCCGGTGTTTGTCGACGCCTGGCAGGGACTGCGGCAAGGGCGCCTGACGACCGAGGCGATGATCGCGGTGGGGGCCTCGGCGGCCTACGCGTACTCGGCGGTATCGCTCCTCACCGGGGGCGACCGGGTCTATTTCGACACGGCCACCATGCTCCTGGTGCTGTTCACCGTCGGCCGCTACCTCGACGCCGCCACCCGGGCGCGGGCCGCCCGGGACCTGGCGCCGCTCCTCGAGGCCGAACGGACCCCGGTGCGGGTCGTGACCGACTCGGGCGTCGAGATGCGACCGGCGGGGGAGGTCGCGGCCGGGGACCGGGTGGAGGTCCGCCCGGGGGAGCGCTTTCCCGTGGACGGCGAGGTGGTCGAGGGGCGCTCCCGGGCCGACGAAGCCCTCCTCACCGGGGAGAGCCGGGCGGTGGACAAGGGGGTCGGCGACCGGGTGATCGCCGGCACCACCAATGCCGACGGCCTCTTGATCGTCGCCACCGTCGCCGCGGGCGCGGCCACCCGCTGGGCCGAGATCGGGCGGGCGGTGCGGGAGGCCCTCGACCGGCGCTCCAGGCTCCAGAGTCTCACCGACCGGATCGCCGCCTGGTTCTTGCCCGGCGTCCTGGTTCTGGCCGCCGCCGCCGGCCTCTACTGGAGCCGGCACGGATCCCCATGGGACGCCCTGTCGGCGGCCCTCGCCACCCTGGTGGTCGCCTGTCCCTGCGCCCTCGGACCGGCCGCCTACCTGGCGTCGTTCCTGGCGGTCGGCGCGGCGGCGCGGCGGGGCACCGTGATCCGCTCGACGCGGGCCCTCGAGGAGCTCGCGGCGGTCCGCACCGTGGTCTTCGACAA
The DNA here is from genome assembly GCA_963739795.1 of uncultured Acidobacteriota bacterium. Lineage (GTDB taxonomy): Bacteria > Acidobacteriota > Thermoanaerobaculia > Multivoradales > DATKCC01 > CAVUBL01. The sequence goes on from CAVUBL010000014.1 coordinate 31,740, forward strand.
GACCGGCAGCCTGACCCGGGGAGCGCCCTCCCTGGTCGCCCTCGAGACCGCGCCGGGCGCCGGCCCGGAGCCCCTGGCGGCCGCCGCCGCCCTCGCCCGGGCGGACGACCATCCCCTGGCCCGTGCCCTGGTGGCCGCGGCGGCGGCGCGGGGCGTCGACTCCTCACGCCTGCCAAGGCCGTCGCGGGTCGAGTCCCACCCGGGGGAGGGGCTGGTCGGAACCCTCGACGGGGGCGAGGTCGCCCTGGGCAGCGCCGGCCTGTTCGAGCGGCTGGGTTGGACGGCGCCGCCGGAGCTGGCGCGGCGCGCCGCCGAGCTCGAAGCCCGGGGGGCGAGCCTCGTCCTCGCGGGGCGCGACGGGCGGGTCGAGGTCGTGGCGGCGTTCGAGGACGAGCTGAAGCCCGAGGCGCGGGCCGTGGTCGCCGCCCTCGAGGCCCAGGGCCTCGGCGCGACCATCCTCAGCGGAGACCGGCCGCCGGCGGTGGCCCGGGTGGCCGCCGAGCTGGGCGTCGAGGCGTGGCGTGCCGCCCTCTCGCCCGAAGACAAGGTCGCGGCGGTACGGGAGCTGATGGCCGGGCGGGGCGGCGTGGCCATGGTGGGCGACGGCCTCAACGACGGGCCGGTCCTGGCGGCGGCCTCGGTGGGGATCGCCCTGGGCTCGGGCAGCGAGCTGGCCCGGACCAGCGCGGAGGTGGTCACGGCCGGGGCCGACCTCTCGGCGCTGCCCCGGCTCTTCGACGCGGCCCGCGCCGCCTCCCGCGCCACCCGGGTCAACCTGCTCTGGGCCTTCGGCTACAACGCCGTCGGCCTGGCCGTCGCCGCCGCCGGCCTCCTCCAGCCGGTCCTCGCCGCCGGCCTCATGGCGGTCTCGAGCCTGGTCGTGGTCGGAAACTCGCTACGGAGCGCCCGCGACCGGGACCCGGTGACATGACGGAAGCGCCCGAGACCCGAAGCTCGTCGCCCGGCCCGACCTGGCACCCCCTGGCCCGCATCGGCCTCTACCTCGCCCTCTTCGTGGTCCTGGAGGTGGTGATCGGCCTCGCCGCCCTGGTCCTCTGGTCGCTGCCCACCGGGACCCCGCCCGCCGAGCTCGCGCAAGAGGGCGCCGAGACCGCCGGCTACCTGCTCTTCTTCTACGTCTGCCTGGCGCCGGCCCTGGTACCCCTGACCGTGCTCTTCGTCCGGTACTTCGACCGCCGGGAGGTCGCCAGTATGGGCGCCCGCCTGCCGGCCGGCGGCTGGTCCTCGGCGCTCCGGCAGGGAGGCGCGGTGGCCCTCGCCGTGGTGGGGCTCCTGGGCGCCTGGCTCGGCGGCGTGGCACTGTTCGGGACGGTCCGGCTCACCGCGGTCGCCGCCGACTTCACCGCCGGGCCCTCCTGGCTTCCGGGACCGGCCGGCGGGAGCGCGGTGCTGGGCCTCACCCTGGCCGGCTTCCTGGTGGGCGGCGCGGTGGAGGAGTGGGTGTTCCGGGGCTACGTCTACCGCGCCCTGCGCGAGCGCTGGAGCTGGGCCACGGCGGCCGGCGCCTCCTCCCTGGCCTTCGCCCTGTTCCACGCCCTCAACCCGGACGTCGATCCCGCCGGGTTGGTCAACACCTTCCTCCTGGGCGTCGCCCTGGCAGCGATGGTCGAGGGGAGCGGTAGCCTGATCGCTCCGTCCCTCGCCCACGGCCTCTGGAACTTCCTGATGGGAAGCATCCTCTCGGCGCCGGTAAGCGGCCTCGAGATCAGCCACCTCTTCGATCTCCAGGTGGCGGGCCCCGCGGCCCTGACCGGCGGCGCCTACGGACCCGAGGGAAGCTGGCTCCTCACCGGCCTGCTGGTGCCGGTGGTGCTGGCCGCGGCGTGGTGGGCGGACCGGCGGCGGAGCGGCCAGGGCGGGTAGGCGCCAAGGAGAGGGTTGCAGGCCGGTCGCTTTTCAATCCGCTCAGACGCCAGCCTGGACGATTCGAACCCGACTATTTCTCTGCGCAG